>CAWJYQ010000018.1:0-78277 GCA_963847045.1 uncultured Alphaproteobacteria bacterium
GAAGCCCGACGCGGTCGCCCGCACCTCGGTCGGGAAGCGCTCGCTCAGGTAGGCCGATTTTGTCCATAGATCGCGCCGAGGAAGGCGCCCTGCAGGATGAAGGCGCCGGCCACCAGCGCATAGGATTCGGAGAACAGGTAGAACGGCGTGACCAGCGCGCCGATCGCCGCGGGATGATCATCGCCCATCTGCGGCCGAAGATGTCGGCGACGAAGCCCCAGAATCCGCTCGCGAGGAAGGCCACCAGATTGGCGAGTGCGATCGGCATGGCCACCAGCGCTGCGCTTAGATGCAGGTCCTTCTGCAGGTGGGTGGCGAACATTCCGTAGACCGAATAGTAGATCACGAAGCCGCTTGCCATCCACAGGCACGCCATGATCGTGTTGACGATCATGCGCCGGCGGAAGATGTCGAGCAGCGGCGTGCGGAATTCCTGCTTCTGCTCGCGCTGAATGCGGCGGTTCTCCACCCACACCTTCGGTTCCTTGACGTAGACGCGGATCCACACGACCGCCAGAGCCGGCAGAACGCCGAGGATCAACAGGCCGCGCCAGCCGATGCTGTCGTAGAGCAGCCCGTAAGCGAGACTCGACAACAGGAAGCCGATGCTCCAGGAGCCCTGCAGCATGCCGCTCATGAGGCCGCGCGAGCGGGTCGGCCAGGATTCCATGGCGAACGCCGCACCGGCGGGCCACTCCGCCCCCATGCCGATGCCGAGCAGCGCGCGGAACAGGAAGAGCAGCGCAAAATTCGGCGCGATGCCGGCGAGAAGATTGCAGACCGAGTACCACAGGATCGAGATCATCAGCGGCGTCTTGCGGCCGATGCGATCGGCGAGCCAGCCGGAGCCGACGGCGCCCACCAGTCGCAGCCACAGCGTGATGGTAAAGACGGCGGTCACCTCGATCAGCGGCACATGGAACAATTCTCGCGATCGGCACCATGATCAGGAGGAAGATGGTGAAGTCGAACGCATCGAGGGTCCAGCCGAGCCAGGCTGCGATCCATGCGACCCACTGGTCCTTGGTTGGCTCCTTCCACCACGGCACTTGACCGGGCACGTCAGCCGTCATCGTCATCTCGCGTTCCTCCGTTGGTTGGATCCAATGCACTCTCCATTTGCTGCGTGCGGACAGCCGTCATCACCGCCCGAAAATTTCGGGACGCGCAAAGCCGGCATCCGTAATTCCAGATTCAAAAAGAAGCGATGACGCTCCGCCTTGATGGCGGCGACTCGCGCCAAAGTCCCATGCCGCATCATTTGCGGCCCCCCGGCGCTGCACGTTGTCGTGTCATTCGCGTGTGGCAGTATGTCACGCGCCTTCGGTATGACAAGAGGAGCGCGCGCCACTGTACGCAATAACTTTGGGCGAAGCCAACACGACACCGTCGATCGCTGCCATGCAACGCTCCGGATGATGCATCGCAGCACTCCCCCGTTTTGAAACTTGGTGAAGCGCGGCTGCTTGGCGCAAATGATCAGCTTGCGAAATGCTTATAGGACCGTTGGCTTCCTCAAACATGCGCATTGCGCGTTGAGCGTCGTATCGACCTTCCCGCAACGTTTCCGGGTCCCATTCGCTGCGCTCAGCTGCAAAAAAGTCTCCGCCATAGACGTGGATGGCGCCGGTCAGCCGTCGAATCGGGTTGGTGACGGAATGAATGATGTTGTGACCGAGCGGTTCAGCATCGCCGACGCAAAGCGATCTCGCGCCGGCGGCCTCAACGCGGCGGTGGTCGTCGGGCAAGCGACGCCAGAACACGTTGTCCTCTCGGCCACTATAGATGCCGATAACCGCCCACATCTGGTGATTGTGGGGCATGATAGTCATCTTGGGCGCCCAGATCACGTTGAGGATGGTAAGGTCGGGCGCATGGTAGAGCTTTTGAACCTCGGCGCGTTTCGGCTCGCCAAGCGCCTTGAGGACGCTGGCCGGGTCCGAAACAGCACGCGCGATCACTTCGCGGACCGATTTGTGGAGAGTTCGGCTTTCAGGGCGGCTCGGCAATCGGCGGTAAATTGCTCGAGGTCGAACATATTCGCCTCCATTTTGAAAAATTCGCGTGTACCAATCATCGCAGCAAGAATGTCAGCATCGCTGACAATTCCGCAGCGCGATTTTAGCCGATGCGCAATTGCACGGATAGCTTGGTTCGCTTGCCTGCCGCCTACCAAAATGCCACCCGCGAGCCCATCCAGGACTTCAGGCTGAGCATTCTCTGAGGTCGCCGTCCGTCGTCTCCCGCCGCGCCGCCACGGCGTCAGCCAGCAGTTCGAGCGCCGGCACGGTCGTCTCCCAGTCGATGCAGCCATCGGTGATGCTCTGGCCATAGGTCAGCGCCACGCCCGGCACCACATCCTGCCGTCCGGCGACCAGATGGCTCTCGAACATGACGCCGATGATGCGTCTTTCGCCGCCCGATACCTGGCTGCCGATGTCGGCGATGACCTTCGGCTGGTTCTCCGGCTTCTTGCCGCTGTTGGCATGGCTCGCATCGATCATCAGGCGCGCGTTGACGCCGGCGCGATGAAGCTCGGCGGCCGCCGCCTCGACGCTATCAGCATCGTAGTTCGGCGCGCGACCGCCGCGCAGGATGATATGGCAATCCTCATTGCCCGAGGTCGCCGCGATCGCCGAGCGTCCGCCCTTGGTGACGGCCATGAAATGGTGGGGATGCGAGGCCGATTTCACGGCTTCCGCGGCAATGCGCACATCGCCGTCGGTGCCGTTCTTGAAGCCGACCGGGCACGACAGACCGGATGCCAGCTCGCGATGGATCTGGCTCTCCGTCGTGCGCGCGCCGATCGCGGCCCAGCTCACGAGATCGGCGAGATATTGCGGCGTGGTCATATCCAGGAACTCGCCGCCGGCGGGCAGCCCGAGATTGTTGACGGCGGATAGCACGTTGCGCGCGAGCCGCAGGCCTTTGTTGATGTCGAAGCTGCCGTCGAGATCGGGATCGTTGATCAGGCCCTTCCAGCCGACGATGGTGCGCGGCTTCTCGAAATAGACGCGCATGACGATTTCGAGGCGGTCGGCGAGACGTTCGCGCACGCCGGCAAGACGCGTGGCATAGTCGATCGCCGCCGTAGGATCGTGGATCGAGCAGGGGCCGACAATGACGAGCAGGCGGTCGTCGGTCCCGTTCAGGATGGCGTGGATGGCGTTGCGGGCGCCCATCACCACGCGCGTCGCGGTGAGCGTGCGCGGGATTTCGCCCATCACCTCCTCGGGCGTACTCAGTTCCTTCAGTTCGGTGATGCGAAGGTCGTCGGTGGTACTCAGCATGGCAGGCTCCTGGTTTGATCAACCTGCCGGCCAACCAAAAAGCCGCCAGGTCTGGCGGCTTGTTCGGACTTTGTGCTGCAACTTTCTCTAGATTGCGCGCGATCCTCCCACCGCCAGCGAGCTGTCGTAGCTAAAGTACCAAAAGTAGCTGGTGGCGCGGTTGATCATGGGCGCTCTCTTAGCCCAGGGCTTTGGCCCTGTCACCCCTAAATCTTTCGCTAGGCGGACGGGGCGTTGCGGGCGGCCAGCGCCATGCCGATCAGGGTGGCGCCGCCGAACAACAGGTTGATGCCGACCAAGAGGCCGATCGCCCATTCCGCGGAACCCGGCAGGCCGGCGATGATGAAGATGGCGATGAGAATGTCCATCAATCCCGCCACCAGGAGCCACGACCAGCGTCCCGACAATTCGCGGCGATGCTCCAGCGCGTACATGATGGTGGCGACGCCTTCGGCGAGGAAGTAGGCGCCAACCACGATGGTCAGTGTCAGCACGCCCTGCATCGGTCGCGCCAGCAGGATTCCGCCGGCCAGCACCGCCAGCGCCGCCGAGATCAGCGACCACCAGAAGCCCGGCATGTTGCGCGCCCAGTACGTCATCGCCAGTCCGGCAACGCCGGTGACGAGGAACATCCAGCCCAGGAAGATCGTGACCGCAAGGCTTGCGAGCGGCGGCACGATCATCGCGGCAAGCCCCAGAACGGCGAGCAGGATGCCCTCGAACAGGAAGGCCTTCCAATGCTCGCGCACCGCGGCACTCATTCTTGCTTGAAGCTTGTTGAGTTCGTCAGGAAGGGTCATGGGGATATCCCGACTACTGCAGCACACGGGATGATTTCACGATCGCCCGGTCTTAGCCACCGGGTGCCGACGAAAAGCCCCCGGCAGTCGTCCGCATCCGGTTGCGGCCGGCAACATAGATCGCGGTTGTGACAACCAGCAGGGCGCAGCCGAGCCCGATCGAAGCGAGCCCGATCGGGATCAGCACAAAGGCGAGGTTGCGGTCGGGATTGAGCAGCCAATGGTGCACCGAGGTCAGGACGAACACCAGCCCGATGAATCCGGCGCCGCCACCGCCGACCAGCACCGCCCACATCTTGCGAAGCTGGCTCAGCCGCTCGCGGTCGAGATCGGTGCGCGGCGCGTGATGGCGGGCGACGCGCCGCACCAGCCGCATGGCAAATCCGATCGAGGAAAAGCCGATCAGGACGCTGGCCAAGCCGAGCCAAAGCCGGGTCGAGGGATCGAGGCCCGGGTCCTTCTGCAGCATCAGCAGCGGAAAATCGAAACCCGAATGCAGCGCGACCGGTCCCGCCAGCATCAGGGTGTAGCCGGAGATCCGCGCCCAGTCGCGGTGAAAGCGATGGGCACCGAGCGCGGTGCCGCTGCGCGCGATCGCCATATATGCGCCGGCGATGACACCGAGCGCGCCATGGAAGGGGACGGTCAGCACGCTCCGCAATGCCGCGAGCGAACGCCACATCTCCGCGTGCTGCACCAGATAAGCGAGGTTCTCATAGGCAGCAAAGCCGAGGCCGGCGGCCGCGCCATAAACGACCGTGTCCATGGGATCGGCAAAAGGCCGCCGGCGCAGCGACACCGCGGCGATCACGAGGATCTTCACCGTCTCTTCCGGCAGCGCCACGCCGAATACCGAATGCAGCGCCTGCGCGGCCCAGGGATTTTCCGGCGCGTAGCCGATATGCGCAAACGGCGCGCGAATGAAGCCAAGCAGCACGATGCTGGCCGCGCCGAGCCCAAACGCGGTCCAGATCTTGAGGGGCGGGCCGGGGCGTTCGCCTGCCGCCACCACAAGCCACAGGATCAGCAGCGCGGAAGCAACCGCGGCCGTGCCGATCACGGTGGGGAGGGATTCAAGCAGGTTCATCTGGATGGCAGATAACCCATTTTGCGGACCAAGCTACATCTGGCGCGCAACGACTTTTCGTCGCACGCGCAAGGCACCACACTCAAAGCAAATAATGGGCCCCGACAGGCCTCAACACCCTCGGCAGATGCTGTTCATCTTGGTGTGAAGCATCGCGTCCTCGGTATTGTCCGACGTCTCCGCATTGCCGGGGGTGCCGTCGGGTCGGTCAGGGGAATCGGATGCGAAGGCTTCGGCAGCGGGATCGGATAGGTGGCGATCGGCGGATTGATCTTGTCATAGCAGGTCAGCCGGGCCGCGGGGTCCGTGAGCGTCTTGCAGTCCCGCGTTTGCGCGTAAGCGGCCCCGCTCAGCGCGCAAAGTGCTGCCAACGCGGCAAGGAATCTCATCTCA
This sequence comes from uncultured Alphaproteobacteria bacterium, assembly GCA_963847045.1. Classification (GTDB taxonomy): domain Bacteria; phylum Pseudomonadota; class Alphaproteobacteria; order Rhizobiales; family Xanthobacteraceae; genus Bradyrhizobium. Next base: position 5,571 of record CAWJYQ010000018.1, read on the forward strand.
GGTCCTTCTTTTCGCAGGAGAAAAGCGGCGCGAGGTGGCCAGTCCCGGCGAATCTCGCGATTGATCAGTCAAATCAACGGCTTTTGCGGAGTTTCTCAAGATCAAAATGCATGCGTTCGCGCGGCCTGTCCATAAGCGGATTTGTGACAGCAGCCGGGAACCGGGAGGGCCGTCTGCGCGTGATTAGTTTCTACCGTGCTCGAGCAGGGAGGCACCGGGTGATGTTTTTTCGCGGGGCGGAAACGCATACGAGATCGGTTCTCAAGGCTGTGAGCTGGCGCACCCTGGGAACGCTCGACACCTTTGCCATCAGCTGGTTCATGACGGGGCGGATCGCGATTGCCGGCTCGATCGCGGGCATGGAGATCATCACAAAGATCGCCTGGTATTACCTGCACGAGCGGATCTGGGCGATCATTCCCTGGGGTCGACGTCACTACGACCGCATCGCGTAAACATCGGGCGGCAGGGCCTCATTGCGGCTTGGCGTCAGTGCTGCCGGTCTTGGTCTTGGTTTTTGCCGTCTTGGTGGCGGCCGGTTTCGGCGTGTCGCTGCGCACCGTGCCCCAGGGATCGGACGTGCCCTTGTCCGGGATAGAGCCGAGCGAGCGTTGGTAGGCGTCCGCCGCGGCCTTGTCGGCGGCCTTTTGCGCGGCCGTCTTGTCCTTGTCGGGCTGGCCATATTCCTGCATGTGCGGCTGCTGAGCGATGGCGGGTGTTGCCAGTGCGGCGATGATCGTCGCGGTCAGAATAACGCGCATGGTCGGCTCCCTTGATGCGGGCTCAAGATAGCCTAAAGCCGGTTTGTGTCGAAACCAAAAAGCAGGCGTTCCTCCCCGGGTGATGGGGAAACCAAGAGGGCGTGATCGATCGGCCGTCCCGGAAACTGGATGGCGGATCGTTGGTTGAGCTCCCTTCGGGGAACTGCTCGGCACGGCGCTGGCACCGGACGGGGCCGGCCGCGCCACCAAGCTGCTGAAGATCAGCCGGCCTTTGTGCCGGCGCGCTTGAGCAGGAGCCGGCAGGTTTCGACGAACACCTCGGCGCCCGTGACGATGTCGGCGTCTGCGGTGTTCTCGGTCCAGTGATGGCTGATGCCGCCGATTGACGGCACGAACAACATGGCCGACGGCATGATGGTGGCGAGCACCTGGGCGTCATGACCGGCGCCGCTCGGCATTCGCACGAACTTGCCGGCGGCAAAGGTCCGGCTCGCGGTTTCGATCGCGTCCTGGAAGGCGGCATTCATCAGGGCAGGGGCGCCGGTCCTGATGCGCTCGACCGTAACGCTTACGCGGCCCTGCGCGGTGACATCGGCGGCCATGCTGCGCAGCCTTTCTTCCAGGCGCTCGATCACGGCCGGATCGTCGTCGCGGATCTGGAACAGCATTTCCGCTTCTCCCGGGATGATGCTGGGCGCGCCGGGATCGAGCGTGATGCGGCCGGTGGTCCAGACCGTGCGCGGACCGCAAATTTTCGGGAAGCTCTCGTCGATCGCCACGCAGAATTTCGCCAGCGCAAGACCTGCGTCCTTTCGGATCGCCATCCGCGTGGTGCCGGCGTGGTTTTGCTCGCCGGTGAAGCGGATGCGGTACTGCCAGATGCCGACGATTGACGTGACGATGCCGATCTTGAGGCCATCAGTCTCGAGCCGGTCGCCTTGCTCGATATGCGCCTCGAGATAGCCGATGTGCCGGCCGCGCTCGGCCGTGACGCGCGCGCGTCCCGCCAGCCCAACGCTCTGCAGGGCCTCGCGCATGCTGCGATCGCTGTTGCGGTCGCGCGCGGCATCGATGTCAGCTTCGCTCAGCGCGCCGACGAAGGAGCGGCTGCCGAGGAAGGAGCCGAAATGGCCTTCCTCGTCGCACCAGGAGGCGACCTCGACCGCGCCGTCGACGGCGGGATCGGCATTGAGCACGCGCGCGGCTTCGAGCGTGTAGATCACGCCGAGCGGCCCGTCGAGCCAGCCGGCATAATTCTGGCTTTCGAGATGCGAGCCCGCGAGCAGCTTTGGGCCCGCCTTCGAACTTGTGCCCAGCACATTGCCGATGCCGTCGATGGTGGCGGCAAGGCTCGCCTCCGGCAGGCGCGCGGAAAGCCATTCCAGCGAACGCATATGAGCGTCGGAGAAGGTCGGCTTGTGTACGCCACTCTTGTAGGCGCCGATGGCGCGCAGCGCGTTGAGGTCGGCAAGGACGCGGGCGCCGTCGGCGCGGGGAACATGATCTGACATAGGCCACAAGCTTGGACGATTTTCAGCGCGGCGTCGACGGCCGTCTCGGGACGCAGCACTTGCCTTATTGGTGCCGCCTGAATTCGGTTACAAGCGCGAACATGCGAAGACACCAGAGCGAGCTGATCAGTTGCCATGATTGCGGGAACGCGGTTTCCTACTCCGCATCGAGCTGCCCGCATTGCGGTTCGGCCGAGCCTCGTGGTTCCTATGTTCACAGTCTGCGCGAACGGCGCCAGCATCGCATCGAGGAACGCAACGACCGCAATCTGGTGATTGCGGTGCTGGCATGCGGAGCGCTAGGCGCGCTGTTCGGAGCACTCACCGCCTCAAGCCTGTTTTGGGCGTTCGTGGCCGGGGCGGGTTATGGCTGTCTCGGCATGCTGCTCGGCGCGCCGGTGGCGTTCGTCATCAACATGACGCGTCATCTCGGGCGATAGCCGGCGCGCTCCCTGAAGATTTGCATTCGTCCAGGCTGTTCCCGCAGCTTTAGGGCCACCGATCCTGTGTGAGCGGCATCACCGACGCTCGCCCGGCACGTGTTCGATCCTAATGTTGCAAGCCAGCAGTCGAGGTTGAAGCCAGGGAGACTAGCCATGCTGACGCTCAACAGGTTGGACGCACTCGACGCGGACCGTCTGCACCGCAAGCTCGGCCGCGCGACGCGCCCTGGCGAGGAGAGGCTGAAACGTCGTCGGTATCGCCTGTCGTGCAGGGTCTTCCTGCACCTCCACAAGGCGCTGTTGCGCCATCGGATCGTGGCGGCATAGGCATTGGCGCAAGTCTTCCGACCTGCAAGTCTTGCGACCTACCGCACGTTGACCGTGAAGGTGTCGACTTCCCGGAAGGCGTCGAAGGTAGCGTCCAGCGAGAAAGGATCGATGCCGTGGTATCCCCGCTGCGGCTTGTAGAAAACCGCCAGCGCCCTGATCGGCCGGCCAAAGCACTGATCGGGGACGCCCTTGCGGCGGCTGACGCCGATCCGCGCGTCGATGAGGTGATTGGAGATCGTTCCGTGCTGCGGCTTGCTGATCACCTTCACGGTGCCGAAGGCGGAATGGCAATCGGCCTTCCAGGTGAAGTAGCGGCCAACCATCCTGGTCTCTCCCGAGGCGACCGCGCGCTCGACGGGACGGGCAAAGGCGAGGCCGGGGAGGCATGCGAAGAGAAGGACGGTGGTAAGCAGGGATTTCATGTCACTCGGTCCAGGTCCGGATCGATGTGGCGCTCCCTAGCGGAATCGAACCGCTCTCTCCACCGTGAAAGGGTGGCGTCCTGACCGATAGACGAAGGGAGCAAAATCCTCGTTAAATCAATGCTTTATGGCAAGGATTTCACCGCATAAGGCAACGGCGCAGGGCGCGCTGCCGGCCACGGCGGCGAACGTATAGAGGCGTTTTCCCGAGCCGGCAAGCCGCCAGAGGCCGGTTTCCATTACCTAATGGAAAGCCTGACTATTCAATCAAATCAACACTTTCGAAAGGTGCCCAAGTATAGCTGTGGGGGCAGGCGAGAGCGGAACAATGGCACTGACGAAGAAACGGGAAGCGCGCAAACTGTTGGGCCAGCCGGCGTGGATCACGCTGGATGGCGGCTTTGCCGCGCGCCAATGCGTGGTGCAGGACATTTCCAGCTCCGGCGCGCAGATCATCGTCGACAATGCGGCGGCGCTGCCCGCGACATTGCAACTCGGCTTTGCGCGCGACGCCCGCAACGGGCATCGATGCCAGGTGGTCTGGCGCCGCGACCAATCGGCCGGCGTCAAATTCGTGCGCTAGCGCATGATCCGGAAAAAGTGTGTAGCGGTTTTTCGAAACGATCATGCGCAAAACAAGAATCTAGGTCAGCGTTTCCTTGGTTCGAATCATATCAGGCGGCGTCGGCGAGTTTGTATGACCAAGTGTGGATGACGGGGTGGCGATTTACGTCGTCGATGCCGGCCATAATGCGCTCTTTGAGTTCGTGTTTTGAGGTGACCCGGATGTGGCGCAGGACCGACCGCGCGAATTTGGAGAAGAAGCCCTCGATGAGATTGAGCCACGAACCATGCTTGGGCATGAAGGTAAACTCGAAGCGTCCAGGCGGTCGAGCGTCGAGCCAGGCTCTTGTTTCTCTCGATATGTGCGCGGAATGATTATCGAGGATCAGCTTGATCGCGGTGCTGGCCGGATAAGCGGCGTCGAGACACTTGAGGAATTCGATGAACTCCCGGCTGCGGTGGCGGTCTCTGACGAGCGCATGGACCTTCCCGGTAAGCAGGTCGATTCCGGCCAACAGGCTCAGCGTGCCATGACGTTTGTACTCGTAATCCCGCGCGAAGGTCGCGTGGACGCCGGGCTTGGGCGGCAAATCGGGTGCTGTCGTTGCGATGGCCTGGATTCCCGGCTTTTCGTCATAGGAAACGATCGCCACTCGCTTGATGGCTTTGCGCGACTTGGCGGCGGCTCTCTTCAGAAGCTGGACCTCGCGATAAACGCACAGAACCTCGGCCATCTTCTGCTCGAACTCGGCATCGCGACGTTCCAGATAGTAGCGCACCTTGTGCGGCTTGATTTCCTCCTGGCCGAGGATCTTGCACACCGTGCCTTGAACCAGCCTGGCGAGACATTGGTGCCCGGCCGTCGGGCCGTGCTCGCGTGCGTGACGACCAAAAGCCGCGTCGTCCACAACTCATGCGGATAGCCGTGCTCCTTGGCCTTGTCGCACGCCAGCGACACCAACCAGGCTTTGGCCTCCGGCGTGATGACCGGTTCTTTGCCCGGCCGTGGCCGATCCTCGATCGCCGCCAGCGGCCCATAGCCCAGCGCCCGCTCCACGCAGCGCTGAACCGTTTGATGGTGAACCCCAACTCTTTGCCCCACCGCACAGAACGAAGGATTCTCGCGATAGGCCAGCAGCATCTGCGCCCGCGATACCCGGCTCGCCGGCTCGGTTCGCGACCGCGAAAGAGCCGTCAATCTTTCAATCTCTTCGCAGGTCATTGCCAATTCGATTACTCGCCGCCATCCTGCCATGATGCCGCTCCTCGTTTCGCCAACCGCAAAACAAGGAATCCGCCATCAACCCATTGGTTCCTTGATGCAGGTTTCATGGAATCGATCGTCTAGTTAAGGTCGCGCGTTCGCGCTAGAAGCGCGACATGCGAAAGACCTTGCTCATCTGCGCCGCGTTGTTGATCGCGGCACCAGCGTCAGCCGAATCCACGCGCCCGCTGAAGTTCGATCAATCGACCAGCTCGAAGTCGTTGCCGGTCAAGGAGCGCAAATACAACTCTTCCTGCGCGGCCTATGGCGCCGGCTTTGTCAAAATCGAAGGCACCAATACCTGTGTGAAGATCGGCGGCTCGATCAGCGTCGGCGCCGGCGGCAGCATCCGCGGGCGCTGACCACTTATGACATCGGCGTTGCGAGTTGCTCGGCAAAGCTCGGCCGGCTCGCGATATCCTTGTACCAGCGCTCGACATGCGCGAAGGCCGGCTTGTTGATGCCGGTGAAGCCGAGCCAGCGCCGTGCAAAGGCGCCGACCGCGATGTCGGCGATGGTGAACTGATCGCCCTCCATATAGCGGCGCGTCGAAAGCTGGCGGTCGGCGATCGCCCACACCGGCGCTTCCGCGTCGACGTCCTTCTGGATCTGTGCCATGTCCTGCTTTTCCTTCGGCGTGCGGATCAGCGCCCAGAACACCGGCCGGTCCACCGGCTGCACCGTCGACAGCGTCCAGTCGAGCCAGCGGTCGACGGCCGCGCGCCGCTTCGGATCGATCGGATAGATCGGCGTGCCCTTGCCGTATTGCATGCAGAGATAGCGCATCACCGAATTGGATTCCCACAGCACGTAGTCGCCGTCGACCAGCGTCGGCACGCGGCCGTTGGGATTCATCGCGAGGTATTCCGCCTCGTTGTTCTTGCCGAACTGCATGCCGGCGTCGATGCGCTCGAAGGGAAGTTCGAGCTCGGCCAGGCACCACAGCGCCTTCTGCACATTGACCGAATTGGACCGGCCCCAGATCGTCAATCCCACGTTTCACTCCCGATATGACCCGCGATTGTTGCCGCGTTCATATCGGAAATTTCGACCATGCGCGCGCAAAAAAAGCCCCGATCCTGGCGGGGCTCTCCCTTGCGCGTGACGCGGATCATCAATCTCAGTGGCCGAAGAACAGCCAAAGCAGAATGATCACCGGGATCGGCACGCCCAACAGCCAAAGCAAAATTCCTCTTCCCATGAAAAGCCTCCTCGCTTCCTCATTCGGAGAGGCAACGCGAAGGGGGGAGGGTGGTTCCTGCGCGAAAGTCGTTTCGCGAACTGTTTCTTGCGGGATCACTTCGGAATCTCGGACAGCGACAGCCCGATCCGGAACAGCGAATAGCCATCGCGCTCGACGGCCTCGCGCACTTCGGCGTTGACGTCATCAGCCTTGCGGCTGCGCGTCAGCCGCCATTCGTCTTCGCGCGTCTCGTGAGGAAACGGCGCGTCCGCCTTCACGACCAGCCGGTAGTCGGAAAAGCGGACGTGCACGAAGAAACTGTACAAGGCCTACCAGTGCCCGGTGTTCGGCATCGAGGACCACGGCTCGGCCGGCGGCTTCGCATCGCCCTTCTGCAGCAGCTCGATCGAGTGCAGGTCGGGCGAGCGCACGAAGGCCATGTTGCCGTCGCGCGGCGGACGGTTGATGGTGATGCCCATTTTCATGAGCTTGTCGCAGGTCGCGTAGATGTCGTCGACCTCATAGGCGAGGTGGCCGAAATGGCGGTCCTCGCCGTACTTCTCCTCGTCCCAGTTATAGGTGAGCTCGACCAGCGGCGCGCCGCGGGTCTGCGGCAGCTTCTTGAGCTGATCGACGTCCTCCGGCGCGCACAAAAACACCAGCGTGAAGCGGCCCTTGTCGTTGTCGATGCGGCGGACCTCCTTCAGCCCCAGCGCATCCTGGTAGAACTTCAGCGCGGTATCGAGGTTGCGCACGCGCAGCATGGTGTGGAGGAAACGCATGATTTTTTCTCCCTGACGGACGGTTTTGGTTGGCGGCGTTCAATAGCAGGAAAATACAGCTAGTGCGACACGTTCGAAAACCATCGGATTACTTAAGGACGTGGGAAAAATGCTTTTGGTCCCATTCGTCGAGCCTGAAATAGACCTTTCCCCATTCCAAAACCTTGTCGTCCGACCGGTACGCCGTGGTGCATACTTCAACTTCTCCGACCGGAGCAGGTCCGAAGTGAAAATGCTCGTTAGCTTCGGTCATCGCCTGGAGCTCCTTCACCAAAAGGTCGCGTCCCTCTGGATTGAGCCACATCTCAAAACTCCCGTCGGCGGTCAGGTTCAAAGTGATACGAGCTGTCGTGCGATTGCCCTCTCAGTTGCTCATGACAGGGGGTATACGCCCATGCAAGCTCAAGCTACCGGACCGGTTCGTCCGGGTGCGAACATGTCGGACACCGCAACTAGGCAGCCAGGGCCCGCTGGAGGGCGATCGCCTGTTCTCGATTATGCACGGCGATGGCGGTGTGGGTGTAATCGCCGACCGCGTGCGTATGTGCGATCTGGCGAAGCAGTTCCTCGCCCTTGATGACGTGCAATCCCATTCCTTCGCTGGCCGACGGGAAAATGCCCAGCACCACGTCGTGTTCGCTGACGACAACTCGCAATGCCCGCGCCTGATCGTGGGCCGTCCGAATGAAATGGCGGGTTTGGTCTGCGAGACCACGCAGTTCTTCAAAATCGACCATACGCATACTCCACGCAACAAGCCGATCAATTCTAGCAATGACTTACTTACCGAACCGTGAAGCCTGCGGGAGGTGCCGCCGCAATCAGCTTGCGATCGAGGCTCTCGCCGATTTTGGCCTGATGGAAATCATCAACGCGCGTTTCGGGCACTGGACCGAGGCGGGCAAGACGTACATTGCCGAGACCTCACGCCGTCCATGAGCTCATCTGGCGGAACCCCGTCGCCGCACCCGCGTTAGCGAGCCGTGTTACCCGTGGAAGAGGACGACATGGATTTCACCAAAGGCGCATTGTTGTGGCTGCTGGGCGTACCGCTGCCGATCATTCTGCTGATCGCACTGTTCTGGCACCACTGAAGCCAAAAGGCCCCGCATCGGGGCCTTTTCCCGTAGAACCACGTGTGCCCCGGAAACCACAACTTGCCGACAAAACTGTGGCGATCGCGGCCGGCCGATTGCCCGCGATTCGACGAATCAACTAGACCGGGTGTGGGGCTGGGAAGCGGAGAGTAAGGATGAGAGTCGCTTCCTTGGAGAGTGTGTTGGCGGTGGCCACGCTGGTATCGGCCGCCGTCGTGGTGTTGTGGGGATTTAAAATTCTCTACGGCACTTGAACAGGCAGAACGCTTGCGTCGAACGAGAACCTCCAAAGAGGCACGTGGCACAGGCACCCTTCCGCGGCGGCGGAAGTTCTGCTGTTCGATCCGGCAGACGGGGTGCTGGCATCGCCACGTGCGATCAAGCCAAAAAATTTGCCAAAAAATTTGTCCTGGCTCGGTCATCACGAGGTGATGACCTTGCTTCATTCAGACATCCCGGACTTCATCGAAATATTCCTGGCTTGCGACCCGCATTATTTCGGCGAGCGTTGCAGAAAAGACTCAGGCGCTTCGCGCTGATCAACGAAATGGTTGAAAGTGATTGACGGCGGCGACCACGCCGCTAAGAGAAGGGCAGTCATCCGCAATGCGTATTGAAATCGGTTCCCGGCCTCGCGCTCTCATGCGCGAGCCAGAAGAAAGCATTTGGTTCAAGGCACTCATGCGGTTCGGCTTCTTTCTGATGATCACGGCGTTCGTCATCATGGGCGCGGAAGTCGCCTACGCGCTGTACCAGCTCGCCAGCCTGATTTTATAGGCGGGCGAGCGTCGTGGTCTTTGCTGGCCGCGCCGGCGCTTTCGTTCACTTTTCCGATGACCCTGTTCAGTTAGGTTAAAACCTAAATCGCGTTGCGGCGACATAAGGTTAGGGTAGGGAATTTGGCGGGAGCCGCCATGATCCCCTCGTTTCGCACCGCCGACCGGCAGACCTACCGACGCGTCGTGATCGTCGGGGTGCTGTTCTGTCTCGCCTTCGTGGTGATCAGCTTCTCACTGCGGCCGCAGACCGAGGAAGTGCATGTCCTTCTCAAGGCCGACCGGTTGAAGCGGACCGCCGGCGAGGCCCGCCCGGCCAATTAGCTGAGACAAGGCCAATTGGCTGAGACAATAAGGGCCCAAAGGGCCGCTTCTCTCCCGCTACGCCCACGTTATAATTGGTTCTGCGGGTGAGGGGACGGCGGCACCCTGATGAAGAACGGGCTTTTTTCGATCCGGATCGAGATGTTGGACGGCGTTCCGGGCCACGACAGCGGGGTCACGATCCTGCGCGACGGGCAATTGATCAGCGGCGGCCCGTATTTCTGGTCGGTCGGTTCCTACACGGCCGACAACGGAACCTGGAAAGGGCACTTTGCCACCAACCAGCACACACCGTTTGCCGATCCCTTCGTGCGCCCGCTGTTCGGCGGGCAGGAGGTCACCAGCGGATTTTCCGGAACCTATACCGACGACGGGGCTGAAGTGTTCGGCACCACGCTTGTCGGCGGCACCCGTTCGCTCAGCTTCCGTGCGACGCTGAAGCGGCTCGCGGATCTCTGAAGCGAACTCATCTGGGCGCAGCCTTGCCCCCTTTGCGCGGCGACCTTCGCCAGCTCGCAATCGCGATGAAGCCGGCGAAGCCGGCCACGTCCAGCAGAATTTCCAGCCATGCCGGCATTGCCGATCCCCCATCGAAGCCAGCGCAAAGACCCCGCCGGCATCCGAAGACGTCGACGGGGTCTTTATGCTCTTGCCTCTCCAACGCAGACGTAACGTGGGGGCGCCGATTTCGTTCCGCCACTGGCAAAGTTTTCCTGGAAAAATTTCTTGCGGAAATTTAGGCGGGTTCCAGTGGCGGGGCGGGTTCCCGCCGCAACCATCGGCGGCGCCGAACGTTGACCTCCGAAATTCGAAAGGAGGATCAACATGATCAAGAAGACATTGGCTGTTCTGGCGACGGTGGGCGCTGTCGGCGCCGCCGCGGTGGCCGCGCCGGCTCCGGCGGAGGCGCGCGGATGGGGACACGGGTGGGGCGGACCGGGTCTCGCCTTTGGTCTTGCCGCAGGTGCACTGACCGCCGGCGCGATCGCGGCGTCGCAGCCTTATTATTACGGCTATGAACCCGGCTACTATTACGGGCCGCGCGTCTATTACGCCCCGGGTCCGTATGCCTATTATGGCGGGCCGTACTACCACCGCCACTACTACTATCGCCACTGGTAACGCACGTTACCGGTCATACGAAAAGCCCGGAGCCGTCGGCTCCGGGCTTTTTGTTTGGCTCGCGGATCAGGACCAGGTGCGGAGCTGGTTGCCTTCGCGCGCGTTCCGCAACGTCGCGCGACAAAACTCCTCGCGCTCGCGCTCGAACTTTTGCTGCGTGGCCTTGAAGCTCGCAACCCTTGCTGCGATTTCCTCCCGCTCTCTGGCGAGCCGCTTTTCCTTTTCAGTCATACCCATCCTTACTTCTCGATGATCGAATCACTTGAGTTGCGCCCGCGATCATTCGCGCGCTCGATTGAGGCGCGAATGCGGAAGCAGGCATGCGGGATTGTGATGTGCACAGCGCTAATGCGAAGTGCGGAGCTTCTGATGAAAATTCGCATCGCTTGCACGCGAAAATATTTTTGCGCCTGTGCGCGTGGTGGATAAGAGTTCCGCGGTTCTTGTGACGCGTCTTCCTTCCCGTTAGCTAGGCACACGGGGTAGTCGTTGAGGAGGGCCACATGGCAAAGATTGATCTGGATGCAATGAGCATTGATGAACTCGTGACCTTGCGCGACAACGCAAGCGCGAAGCTCGTGGAGAAGGTGGCGGCGCGGCAGCTCGAGCTCGAGGCCGAGATCGAACGGCTTGCACAACTCGGCAAGTCCGGGAAGAAGGCGCTCGCAGCACCTGCGGCCGCGAAGCCGAAGAAGGGCGAGAAGAAGGTCGAAGAGCCCACCGCGCCGCCGGAGCCGCCGGTCGCTGAGGCGGCCTGAGCTCGCGCTGTCAAGCGGGGCGTTACCAGCGAAATCCGTTTTGGCCGTGCTATAGTCGGCGCAGTCCAGAACGGATTTTCGCGAGATGATTGCCAAGGACATTCAAAGCGCGGTCGAGCGCCTGGGCGACATGATCGCCGGCGCTCGCACCATCGTTCCCTTCACCGGCGCCGGCATTTCCACCGAATGCGGGATTCCCGACTTCCGATCGCCCGGCGGCCTGTGGACGCGCAACCGGCCGATCCCGTTCGACGAATTCGTGGCAAGCCAGGACGCGCGCGACGAGTCCTGGCGCCGGCGCTTTGCCATGGAGCCGACCTTTGCCGCGGCAAAGCCCGGGCGCGGCCATCGCGCGCTCGCCTCGCTCTATCGTGCCGGCAAGGTCCCGGCGATCATCACCCAGAACATCGACAATCTGCACCAGGCCTCGGGCTTCGCGCCCGACCATGTCATCGAGCTGCATGGCAACACGACCTATGCGCGCTGCATCGGCTGCGGCCGCGCCTACGACCTGCCCTGGGTGAAGCAGCGCTTCGACAAGTGCGGCGGTGCGCCCGACTGCACCGACTGTGATGAGCCGATCAAGACCGCGACCATCTCGTTCGGTCAGGCCATGCCGGAGGATGCGATGATGCGCGCGGCCGAGCTCGCGCAGCATTGCGACCTCTTCATCTCGATCGGATCGTCGCTGGTGGTGTGGCCGGCTGCCGGCTTTCCGATGATGGCGAAGAACTGCGGTGCAAAACTCGTGATCATCAACCGCCAGCCGACCGACCAGGACGAACTCGCTGATCTTGTAATACCTTTTGACATCGGCGAGACGCTTGGACCGTTCGTCGGTAACTGAGCACGCACCTGATTCGGGCCTGTGCAAGGCTGTTCATAGGTTCCGCCAATTATGTTTTTTTTCTATGCGCCGCAAACGGGGATGTTATCGTTTGATTCGAAGAGATTCGCGGGAGCCATCACGAAAATTTCGTTGGGGCGCGATTTTGGGGCGGTCGCTTAGGCGCGGTGGACCGCAAAATGATGTGTGAGGTCCGGGGTTATGGGGTCGGACGGATTTGAGTCCAAGAAGGGGGGACCGGTGTCAGGCGGGACATCGCCCGGGCGACTTGGACCAGGGGAGTTTCCAGGCGGCACCGGACGCGATGCGGCGATCGATGCGCTGTCTGGCTTGGGTGAAGCCGCCAATCTCGTCGAAATCTCGGGCGTCATCAAATGGTTCGACGCCTCGAAGGGCTACGGTTTCATCGTACCCGACAATGGCTGGCCTGACGTGCTTCTGCACGTGACCGTGCTTAGGCGCGACGGCTACCAGACCGCGTATGAAGGTGCGCGGCTGGTGTGCGAATGCGTGCAGCGCGCCAAGGGCTACCAGGCGTTCCGTATTCTCTCGATGGACGAATCGACCGCGATCCATCCGGCGCAGATGCTGCCGCCGCGCACCCATGTCACGGTCACGCCGACATCGGGGCTGGAGCGGGCGCAGGTAAAGTGGTTCAACCGGCTGCGCGGCTTCGGCTTCCTCACCTGCGGCGAGGGCACGCCGGACATCTTCGTGCATATGGAGACGCTGCGCCAATTCGGCATGACCGAGCTTCGCCCCGGTCAGTACGTGCTGGTCCGTTTCGGGCCCGGATCCAAGGGCATGATGGCGGCCGAGATCCATCCCGAGACGGGATCGCCGGTCGCCTCTCATTAATAATCTGGAATATCCGGGCGCCTCAGGGCGCCTTTTCCACGGTCCAATTCGGCTTTGCGATGCCTTGCTGACGGCGGCTTGAGCGTGTATCGACGTGACCTGCCCAAGGCATGATCCCGGAAAAGTGTGAAGCGGTTTTCCGCAAGGATCATGCCCAAACAACAGAGATCGGGGTATAGCGCAGCCTGGTAGCGCGGCAGTTTTGGGTACTGCAGGTCGTTGGTTCGAATCCAGCTGCCCCGACCAATGAAATCAAATAGTTAAATCGTTTTTTCCAACTGCAATCTTCCCAGAAATTTCGATTGGGAAGATCATCGGAAGCGGCGACATGTCGCAGGATTTCAATAAGTGGAATGGGCCCGGGCGGGGAGCGGCGCAAGGTCAGATTCGAGAAGCGATAGAATTCCCTCTGCGATGGAAAGTCCGCTGGGGAGCGGGCGGAAATCGCCGATGAGCTCTGCAAATTGGTCCGGGCAATGGCCCGTGGCGATTATCCGGAGCCGCTGATTTCGCCTTTCGATCGCGACGAGCATGCACGCGAGAGCTGGGCGCGCATGACTGCCGATCATGTTGTAGGCGCGGCCTTGACGGCAAGTGAACGATCCGAAGATCCGCTCCCATCACCGGATCAGGTAGCCTTGCTTCGAGAAATTGCCCGAAAGGCCCTCTGGCATATGCCCAATTCGGACGATGAACTGAGGCAGCTGCGGGATTAATTCAAGATCGAAAATCTGCGCCAGCCGCTCAATCCCATAGTTGTTGCTCCTGATGAGATCGTATTATTGCAGCGAGCAAAGTCGAAGTGCCGAACACTACGCTGAGACCGTCACAGCCAGAGCGAAGAAGAACGAGAGAGTTTGTTTGCGCATAGAAAATCCTGAATTGTTAAAAAAGTTAAGAAAGAAGGCGATACGCAACACGAACTTTCCTTAGTTACCCTGACGCCATTCACGATCTGGCCCTCGGTGCGCCTGAAACTCAACGCATCTTGGAATTGCTGGCGTCAGTAGTGTACCGAGTAGCTCCGCTCCATCCCGAGCCCCCCAGTCCTAAGAGTTTGTCCGGGAACATCAAACGGGATTACAGAGTTTTCGGAGCATGAGGCGGATTGATGCGAGACGCAAGAACGCCAGCGCCTTGCGATTTAGGTTTTCCCAATCCTTTGAGAGCCGTCGGCAGCGGTTGAGCCACGCAATCGTCCGTTCGACGGACGTCCGTACAATGTTGTAAAGCGCGAGACATATTGAGGGCACCGGGTTCCGGTGAACCACCGTTTGGCGGAACGCGGAAAATGACCTCGACGTTGCTTTGGTCGATTTCGATCCGGCGCACTACAGTGCGAACAATCTCTCGCTTGCCGTCACAATCGAGATTGTCGAGCCCCTTCACGACCTTTTCGGCGAAATCTTCCATGCGGCTGATGATGAGTGAAAGATCGCGTTCGAGACCGGCCGCGTCTTCAGCGGCCTGCCGTCGCTCCTCGAGTTGCGACCATCGCTGCTTCAATCCCGCGATGCGAGGGGTGAATTCGGATTTTTCGATCACTCCTTCGGCGTAGCTGTCGATAAGGCGTTCGATCCCGCGTCGAAGCGTGGCCGATTGCCGATCGAGCCGGGCGATTTCCTCGGGCATGGCGATGCCGTCTCGAGTTGCGGCGAGGCGACGGCGATACTCACCTTCCACCCGAGACGGGTCTTCCAGCAACGCTCTCACCTCGTCCCAGACAATCTCTTCGAGCTGGTCGGCGCGCACCGATCGATTGGCGCACGGCGGCGAGCCGCCAAATCGATATCCCTCGGAGCCACTGCATAGATAATAGCGCAGTTTCCTCGAAGGCTCCTTTCGCGAGCGAGGAACCGCCTTGCCGCAATAGGCGTAGCCACAGCCACAGCATACGGCCAACCCCTGCAACAACCAACCGGAGCAGGTCTTCCTGTCTCGCTTGCGCTTGCGGTTTTCGTCGAGTTGCGCGCGAACGGCCGCGAACATCGCCGGATCGACCAGAGCCGGAACAGGGATCTCGATCCATTCCTCGCGAGGCGCCAGGATGCGTTGGGTAGGACGCGGCGAAGGCAGAGGATGCCCTCGGATCGGCCGCGGCCGGGGACGAGCCGGGCCGTAGTGAACCCGGCCGAAGACCGCGCGACCGATATAGGCTGGATTGTCGAGCATGCCGTGGATCGTCGACGCATACCATCGAGCAGCGCCCTGCCGCGTCTGGCAACCCATTCGTTCCAAACGGCGGCAGACTTCGCGCATGCTTGCCCGCTCCAGACCGATCCAGGCGAAAATCAGGCGGACGATGTGAGCTTCCTCCTCGACGACTTCGAAGCGCGCCACCCCGCCGCCCAGGTCGCGACGGACATAGCGGTATCCAAAGGGAGCGCCAGTTAGCGCGCTGACCGATCCGGAACGCGCGGCGTGCCGTCGCCCGCGTCGGCCGCGTTCCAAAATCTTCGCTCGCTCGTATTCCGCTATCACGCCTTGAACCTGGAGCAGGAGATCATCTTCCGCCGTGCCGCCGATCGAATGGTTCAGAAAAATAACCTCCGCGCCCACCCGGTGAAACTCCTCGATCAACAGGATTTGATGCGCATAACGCCGGACGAGCCGGTCGGGAGCGTGGATATAAATTCGCGTGACGATCCCGGCGGCCACGGCATCCCGCAACTTTTCCAGTGCCGGACGAAGCAGAATTGTTCCGCTGTATCCCTCATCCACATAGGCGTGGTCCGGCAGGACGCGGAAGCCGTCGGCCGCAACGCGCTCCTGGAGCGCCGCGATCTGACTAGCAATCGTATTGTCACGCGCCTGACCCTCGCTCGACACCCGCGCATAGAGAGCAACGCAATCTCCTTCGGTCATGACTTATCTCCCCCCGCCATCTTGGTTCTCATCCTCGCAGGTGGGCTCTGAACATCGCAGGGCTTCAGCTTGGCCTTCGTGCGACGCGTCGTCGGCGGCGCGAGACGGGCATACGCCTCGATCAGGTGCTGGGGACCAAATCGTGTCGCCTCGAATGAGACGCGCACTCCGAGTCGAGGGCGATCCGCGCGCCGGACCATCGGAGCCTCCACCGGCGATAGACCGGGAAGTGAGTCGTGGATGCTCGATCAAACACCCGGAGGGCTCCAATTCACCCGTGGCAAATTGACTCACAGGGCCCGCCTTCGCTGATGTTTCGACCGCCCGGAAAGGCGGCCACGCTCGATGAAAGTCCCCCATTCGAAGTTCAGCCTGTCGACATTGTACGGGCGTTCACGACCCAACGGCGTGGAAGCACTACAAATCCTTTGGCGTGATCGGAGCGCTTGACGATTTCAGTTTCGAGATAGGGGAGGATTTTCGCCAAGGCCTTCTGGAATTCCGGTCCCTGATAGCCGCCGTCAGCAAACAGCTTTTTCAAGAACGGATACATCCCGAACAGTGTCGCAAGAAGCAGAATGCCGCCGTCGCGGTCCTGGATATCGGCCGGATGAACGATCGCGTGCAGCAGCAAACCCAGCGTATCTACGAGAATATGGCGCTTCTTGCCCTTGATCTTTTTGCCCGCATCATAGCCATGCGGATCGATGCAGGCCCCCTTTTTCTGCGCTCTTCACGCTTTGGCTGTCGATGATGGCGGCGGTGGGACTGGCCTCGCGTTCGCCTTGCTCGCGGCACTCTACATATAGGGCGTGATGGATGCGATCGAGCGTGCCGTCGTAGCTCCACAAATCAAGATAGTCGAAAAGCGTGCTGCGTGGCGGCAGATCTTTCGGAATCGCCCGCCACTGACATCCCGTGCTCAACACATACATGATCCCGTTCATCACCTCGCGCACGTCGACGTGGCGCTTGTTGCCACCGCGCCTGGCCGGTGGGATCAACGACTCCACATGCGCCCATTCGTCGTCGGTCAGATCGCTCGGATATCGTAGTGCGCTGCGGTCGTATCTTTTGCGGTTCTTCGCAGTCCACATCGGTGACCCTCCTCGAATCAGGCCACCACACTTGAATCACAAATGATTCACTGGATTCAACTTGTTCTCGGACAGACACTAAACGCGATGGGGCGGAGTTTCGGCGCCTAGGTCTCGCAACTGCAGATCATTTGAACTTGCCGGCACCGCTCCTTAGCGGTTCGATGAACCATGGTCCTGGCGTGACACCTGGCGACCCCCAAAGCCTCTAGCCTCACGTCATCCACCTGCGCCCCCGCCGCGTCCTCTTTGAGGCCGCGTCTGGAAGCCGCCTCCCTCCTAAACGGGCCTCGCCCTTGCGGCTTTTGCCGGCGGCGGATCGAGCTCCGCGATCTTTTGAAGGCAATCGGCCTCGGTGTCGTGCGGCCCGGAAACGAACGTTCCGCTCACCTTCGTGCTGTACCACCCGGATTCGACGCCAAGCCGAAGCGACTTTTCGGTTTTAACGTGGCGCGGCGAAAGATTTTGCATGGAGGATTGCTTTCTCGTTGGCGCTCGACCATCGAACGCAGGCAGGATTTCGGCTAATCGGAGATCAAGGCCTTTGCTCAGCCATCGCTGGAGAGCCGGGCAAAGTCCGCAAGCACGGCCGCGACCAGGTCGCGATGGTGGGTGTCGGCCGGAGCGAGCGCCGCGGCGTATAGATTCAAGACATAGCGCGCCTTCGCGGCGGCCTCCGGCCAGGAAGTAGCCGGAACCGACAGAAGCTCCTTCTCGAGCACGCCCTGCCGTTCGCGCAGGTCTCTTGCATTGTTCTCCACCTCCGCCAGCGCGCGCCTGATGTCAGTCGCTTTTTGCGCGGCCATGCCACGGTGCTTGTCGAGATCGAGCGGCTCGTCACTCACGGGGTGTGCACGCGTCAATGCGCTGCGCGTCGGATAAATCGACCGAGCCGATGGAAATCATCTCCATCGTCGAGCTGCGCGGGGGCGCGGCGGGAACGACGATCATCGTGGCAACCCGGCGGTAGGCCGCGAACGACAATCCCTCGATCATCTCCTCATCGGTGATGACCTCGTAGGCTCCGGCAGGCAGGGAGCGGTCGATGCCCTTGATCCGGAAGGGGTGCTGAAACGTGATGGTTTCCCGTCGGGAGCGTGTGGTCATGGCAAGACGCGCTCCGCAAACAGCTTCGGGCCCACTTGATTGTTGTGCATGAATTGAACCGTGCGCCCTTTCGACCGGATTGGCCAGCGCTTTCTCGCCGCGATTGGCGACGCAAGCTCGAATAATCCTCGCTTTGCATTGTATTCGGCCGATTTCGTCGCCATTTCCACCATGCGGGGATCGCGCAGGCTCAATTGTCGCAACGACCCGCCGATCGAAAGTCGCACCAACGCGACTTAGGGCGCCGTGCCATTTCCAGATAGTGCCGTTGGAGCAAGGCCCTTCGCATGAAGATTTGCGTCGGCTTCGAGATGATCTACGACTTCCCGCAAGCAACGCCGTTGATCGCGGTGGTCGGCACGCATTTCACGCGGGCGTCCGACATCATCGTGCCCGATTACCTCACCACTACCCCTTCCGTTCCCATCACGCCCTATCGCGACGGATTTGGAAACTGGTGCAGCCGGATCGTCGCACCGGCCGGCCGCATGCGCCTTTCCGCGGACGGAACGGTACGCGACAGCGGATTGCCCGACGTGATCGTGCCTTCAGCCGTGCAACATGCGGTGGAGGATCTCCCGCCGGACACCATCGTTTATCTGCTCGGCAGCCGTTACTGCGAGACCGACCGGCTTTCCGATATGGCATGGAAGCTGTTTGAGAAGACGACGCCGGGTTGGGCGCGGGTCCAGGCGATCTGCGATTTCGTTCACAATCACATCACGTTCGGCTACGAGCACGCACGCGCGACCATGACGGCGTGGGAAGCATTCAACGAAGGCAAAGGCGTCTGCCGTGACTACGCGCACCTGGCCATCGCGTTCAGCCGCTGCATGAACATTCCCGCGCGCTATTGCACCGGCTATCTCGGCGACATCGGCATGCCGCCGCCTTACGCCGCCGGAGATTTTGCCGGCTGGTTCGAGGCCTATCTCGGCGGCCACTGGTACACTTTCGATGCGCGCAACAACGTTCCGCGAATCGGCCGCGTCCTGATCGCGCAGGGCCGCGATGCCGCGGACGTTCCCATTACCCAGACTTTCGGACCCAACACGCTCGTCAGCTTCAAGGTATGGACCGATGAACTCGTGTGAGGCGGCCGGGCCGGCAGCTCCCGCCGAAACCATCGAGATTGGCCTCGCTATTGGATGATGGGGCTGCTACATCCCTGACATCACCGCACGCTCCCGGGCTGTTATCGGTGACTGAGAGCGTTGCGCTCCCGCCTTGACCTCGAGAAGGCGGTCAAATGTCCGATACCCGCAAATTCGACGTTCGTGATTGGCCCGTACCACCGGTACTGGTTCCGATCTTCTTTGTGCTGCTGATCGCCGCCGCAGCCGTTCTGCAGCGGTAGCTCCGCTCAGTCGGCATGCGGGAAAGCGGCAAGCCGAGCGCTCGAGACGCGTCAGGAGTTCGAAATGGCAAACGCAGCGATCATCAGGGATGCCTACGGCGTTCCGGCAATTTTCGTTGGTTCAAAAACCGGCCGGGATGATGCTCCCTTTGTTTTTGTCAGGGTCGGAGACGAAGAGCGCCGGATGCGGTGGTCCGAATGGGATGCACTTCCTGCCTGGACCGGCGCGCCTCCCTCCTGGGCAGGCAAACAGAAATAGTGATGGGATGTTCAGTATGAAGATTGCTCGGAACGGCACCTGGATGAAAACGCTTCTTGTCGTATCTGCGCTCGGCGCATTCGCGCCAGCCGCTATCGCCGCGGAGCCGAACTGCCGCGCAATCGAAAGCACGGGCGCACGCCTCTCGTGTTACGACGCGGCGTTTCCTCCCAAAGCGAAGAAGCCCGCAAACGTCGACGTGCCGCCAGGCGACTACAAGGATCCGTACGTCGCGGAAGAGGCCCTAACGGCCGCGAAGCTGAAGAATATCTGTCGGGGCTGTTGAGGTTCTCGACAAAGCGCCGTCAAAGAAACATCTCGTTGACATCGACGGTCGAGCGGACGCCGATCTCGTCGAAATGGTGCGCGAGCCATTGGCCCGCCGCCTGCCGTCCTTCGTCGCGCAACCGGCAGAGCAGGCTCCATTCGGGGTGCAACTGCGTCCCGCCGCCGAGCTACGACATCAAGGGATCGTTGCCGATCCAGTGAATCAGCATGCGGCTGTGTTTGGTCCCGTCCAGCTCACCATTGTCGATCAGCCGGGTCGCGAAGGCGACCGCATCTCCCGCATCAGGGACGAGTTGAAGCTGATCTCGGTGATGCGGTGCAAAACGTCCGCGGCGCTCGCCGGCAGCTCGTCGCGCCGGATCGCCGTCACCTGCACGATCACGACGTCCTTGGACCCCCTGCGGTAGATCAACGGATAGATCGCGGGATTGCCGAGATAGCCGCCGTCCCAATAGTGCTCGCCGTCGATCTCGACCGCCTGGAAGTAGGGCGGCAGACACGCCGAGGCGAGCACGGCATCGATGCTGATGCGGGGTGTCTCAAACACCTTGATCTTGCCGGTGCGAATGTTGGTGGCGTTGAGGAACAGCCGCGGCGCCTCGACGGACTGGTTGAGGCGTTCGAAGTCGATCACCTTCAACAGCACGGCCCTGAGCGGGTTGAGGTTGAACGGATTGGTTAGCGCCGGCGGAAGCACATGGGTGACGAAATGGATGGCGGCGTGGAACGGATGGTATTCCGGCGGCAGCTTCAGCGCCTGAATCCACTGGTTCAGCGGCGCGTAGAGATCGAACATCAAATCCGTTCGCGAAACTTCTTCCCAGAACTGATGCAGATTTTCCCGGGCGGCCTTGGGCCCGCCGATGGCCATGCCGGACGCCAACGCGACCGCGTTCATCGCGCCCGCGCTGGTCGCGCTGATCGCCTCGACCCCGATGCGGCCATCTTCAAGCAGGCGGTCGAGCACGCCCCAGACGAACGCCCCATGCGCGCCACCGCCCTGGAGGGCGAGATTCACGTTCTTCATGGATCGTGCTCACTTTATTCGGTTACGCTGCGGTATCCGGTCGGCAAGCATCTCCGCCGGATTGTGGAGGGTTTAGCACCTCCGGCGGCAAGAGGGTATGCGACCAACGGGAACCAAAGAGGGATGATTCGGTCAGCCGAAGTGACTGAAACTGAAGAGGGCATCGTCCGTTTTTGCGCCTATCGCGGGACCCATGCGACATCTGCGCTCGTGTGAGGCAGCGCACAGTTGCGCCGAGGCGGACTTCCTAGACTGCGCCCCATCAGCCAGAACCATGGGGCGAGACATGAATTACGCTTCGTCGTTCGCCGAACGTGCCATCCTTTCGGTCGATCGTTTCATCAATCAGGCGATGACTTACGCCTGGACCTCGACCTTGGAGCGTCGCTGTTCCAGCAAGGAATTGATGCCGCCGCCTTGGAGATTGCAGCCCGAGGGCGAGGAAAATTATGGCGGCGGCGACCTCTGCTCGCCGGAGGCGGAAGCTTCAAGCGACGACGATCAACCGCTCGAATGATCGATGATTGGTCGATGCCTGCGCAAGCGTCGACCAGGCACTGACTGCCTTGCGGCAAAAGCGACGGCTGGCTTTGGGCAAGAAGGACTGAGAAACGTGGCACGCCAGCCCTTTTTCTCGCAAGTTCAAGGCGTTCGGATAATTTGATTTGCCCGTCGTGGCTGGGCAAGTATTCAGAACGACAGTCAACCTGTAGAAAGTCATTCTCTGCGTTGCTCACACGAGCACAGCAATAGAAATTTTCTACGTGCCATAGCGTCGGACTGCGAATGGATTTCTAGGAGCCTGTCCGAATAGTGGCTGTTCAATTCTGAGCGAGTTTGATTCAAGCTTGGACTATGAGCAAGTATTTTCGCCCCTGGAATATCGATCAGACGCTGCTGTTGCCGCCGAATGTGCAGGACTTTGTGCCGAAAGGCCATGTCTCGCGGTTTATCGTTGAGCTGGTGCGGGAGAGCCTTGATCTCAAGGAGATCACGGGCAGCTATGTGAGCGGTCTCGGGCAACCGCCGTTTGACCCGCGGATGATGGTGTCGCTTCTGCTGCACGGCTATGCGAGTGGGCTGTATTCGTCGCGGCGCATTGCCAGGGCCTGCCGCGAACGGGCTGATTTTGTGATGATTGTGGCGCTCGATCCGCCGGACTTCCGGACGATCAGCGACTTCCGCAAGCGGCATTTGAAGGCGCTCGGCGCGCTGTTCCTGCAGGTTCTGAAGTTGTGCGAGACAGCCGGGCTGGTCAAACTCGGCCACGTCGCGCTGGATGGCACGAAGATCAAGGCGAACGCGTCGAAACATAAGGCGATGAGTTATGAACGCATGAAGAAGCGCGAGGCGGAATTGAAAGCCGAGGTCGCTCGGATGCTGGCGGCGGCCGGGGCGGCGGATGCTGAAGAGGACGAGACGTTTGGCAAAGACAAGCGCGGCGACGAGATGCCGGATTGGGTCGGCGACAAGGAGAAACGGCTGGTGAAGATCCAGCAGGCGATGGCGGCGTTGGAGGCGGACGCCAGGCTGGCGGCGGAGGAAGAGCGTCGCATCGAGGCCGAAAAGCAACAGCAGCGGCAAGCCGAAGGCCGCAAGAAGCCGGGCAAACCGGCGGCGCCGCCATCGGACGAGCCCGATCCCAAGTCGCAACGCAACTTCACCGATCCGGAAAGCCGCATCATGAAGTCGAAGGATGGCTTCGTTCAGGCCTATAATGCACAGGCTGCCGTCGACGCAGGCGCCCAGATCATTGTCGCGCACGAACTGACGCAGTGCGGCAACGATCAGGGCCAGCTGGTGCCCCTGATCGAGGCCATCGAGAACAATCTCGGCCGCAAGCCGGAGCAGGCCTCAGCGGACTCCGGCTACTGCAGCGAAGCCAATCTCGACGCGCTCCAAGCACACGGCGTCGACGGCTATGTCGCGCCCGGACGCGCCAAGCACCCGACAGTCGCGAACGGAAAAATCGGCGGACCGCTGACCCAACGGATGCGAAAGAAGATCGATGATGGCGGCTTCGAAACGCCCTACCGATTGAGAAAGCAAGTGGTGGAACCGGTGTTCGGACAGATCAAACAGGCACGCGGCTTCCGCCAGTTCCTGTTACGGGGCGTCGAGAAAGTGCGTGCCGAATGGGCCATGATCTGCACCGCCCACAACCTCCTGAAGCTCTTCACCTTCGCAAAAAAGGAAGCCTGAGCCGGCTAACCTGCAACAAATGCTCGTCGCAACCCCTATCTGGACGGGCTCCTAGCGCGTCGAGAGCCGATCGAGTTCTTGCCCAGCCTCGTCGGGCAACGGTTCGGAATTCCCGTCAAGCCCCTCTGCAAAAAATATTTCTGTTTATCAGAAGTGCAAATCAGTTGTATGGTGCGCCCGTCCTGCCCACAGGAGGGGCGTACGCGTCGCCACGGACGTTGGGCTCAGGATGCGATGGACGCTTGGTTTCGCGTGGCGATGCGTGACCCGGGCGGACGGCAAAGGCGTGTGGTCCTGATCCCCCGATGCTGGGATCAAGCCCGTGAGTGATCTCGCGGGCGACGGTGGCTATCAAAGCCCCGGACACCGGCTATTGAATGCACACATCTCTGTTGCAGAGGCGGGCGAAGACTGATTCCCTGCGTGTGTCGGTGTTTGGAGGGCGATCCATGCGGGAGGAGATTGGGCTGGGGCGATTTGGCGATCGCCGCCTTGAAAAAGATGCTATGGGGCAAGCGGCGAGACAGCTGTAAAATCGTCGCTTCGATCAACTTGCAATTGACGGAGCTCCCAATGCAGAAACCCCACGACAACAGTAAAGCCAGTCCCGCCGCCTTCATGCAGGATAACACGCTGATCGCGGTCATTGAACTCAGTTTATCGAGCTGGCTGGTCGCCGGGCTGATACCGGGAGTTAGCCGGGAACCGCTGAAGAAATTGGAGCCGAACCCGGAAGACCTGCTGAAACTGCTGCATCGCTGGCGGGATGAAGCAATTAAGGCCGGCAGGCTGATCACCCGGATTGCCGTGGCGTACGAGACTGGGCGCGATAGTTTCTGGCTGGCTCGCTGGCTCCGGGAACGCGACATAGATGCGCATGTCATCCACGCCAACAGCGTGACCGTATCCCGTGAACATCGGCGAGCTAAAACGGATCGGCTCGATACGGCGATGTTGAAGCGCGGCTTCCTTGGTTGGCTACGTGGTGAGCGAGGCCATTGCACTGTTGCAATTGTCCCGACCCTAGAGGAAGAGGATGCCAAACGCCCGCATCGTGAGCGCGAGGGATTGGTCCATGAACAAACCCGTGTGGTCAATCGCATGAAATCAGCCTTGATTCAGTTTGGCGTCCGTAACTTCAATCCCAAGCTACGCAAGGCGAGCGTAAAGCTGGAGACTGTCAGCACACCAGAGGGCAAATCCTTGCCGCCCAACACGATCGCCGCCCTTCGACGGGACATGGAGCGGTTGAAGATCATCAAGGAACAAATCAAGGCAATCGAGCAGGCCCGGCTGCAGCAGTTTGAACAAAAGCCGGAGGCTCTTACGAACAGGATGGTTTATCTGCTGGTACGGATTTACGGGCTTGGTTTGGAGACGGCCGATCTTTTGGTGCACGAGCTTTTGTCCCGAACGTTACGCGATCGCAAAGCTGTAGCCCGTTATGCCGGATTGACCGGCTCACCGGATGAAAGCGGCTCAAAGCGACGAGAAAAGGGCCTTTCCCGCTCGGGCAACGCGCGGGTACGTAAAATCATGATCCAGCTGGCCTGGCGCATGGTGAAGTTCCAGCCCGACAGTGCTCTGGTACAATGGTTCAAACAACGCACCGAGAATGCAAAGGGATCACGCAAGCCGATGATTGTAGCGCTTGCCCGCAAGCTCATCATTGCCCTGTGGCGCTATGCGAATGACGGCGTCATACCGGAAGGCTTCAGGCTGCATTCAGCGGCGTAATCGGCAACAGAAAGGAAGAAGAAATTTTGGCACCTCGGCGCGCATAGCGACGAAACGGCCAAAAAACGATCCGAGGTAGCGGTAGCCCGCCGTCCCCCCATGGTTTCTGCACCGGGAAAAAGAATGGGCTGCTGCTGCTTCGGAGCCTCGCCTTCGATGCGCATAGTTGCATCATGGTTCGGATCCAACGGATCCACCGTATATAAGGATGTGGCGGTCGGTTTTTTTACAACCATCGTCAACTTGAAGCGGGCTCCGCCTCGTGTCGCTTTGTTGTCTTTAAGTCAAGTGATCGGCCGCCGCCGCCTGAACTCGTGGGGGTCGATCGGCGTCGGCCGATCACCACCAATCGCCAATACGAATGGCACGAAAAAAGGAAGCACCATGAAATTAGCACTTGACTTCAAACGTCCCATATAAGGGGGGCGTTATTGCACGAGGCGCTGGTTCGAAGGCCCTGTTCGTGTATTCGACGTCTTGCTGGGAACCGAGCGCGGGAAGTTCAGTTCACGCGCTTTCTGCGCAACAAAAGGGTAGGTATCGCCGAGATGGCGAGCCATGCGGCCGCGCGCACGGCGGATCGTGTTGCCGGTCGCGAGGTCATCGTTGTTCAAGATACCAGCGAACTATTCCTTGGGGGGCGGCGCGCGAAGGCCAACGGATATGGTCCTGTGGGCAAAGGCGGCGGAACACGCGGGCTGCTGCTGCATGCGGCGCTTGCGATTGATGCCGGCAATGATGCGCTACTGGGGCTTGTCGATGCACAAGTCTGGAATCGCGACAAGGGCAAGGTGACGGCTCGCCGCTCGCGCGCAACAGCGGACAAGGAGTCCCAACGATGGCTCTCGGTGGCGGCGAAAGCTGGTGAGG
This sequence comes from uncultured Alphaproteobacteria bacterium, assembly GCA_963847045.1. Lineage (GTDB taxonomy): Bacteria > Pseudomonadota > Alphaproteobacteria > Rhizobiales > Xanthobacteraceae > Bradyrhizobium. The sequence continues at coordinate 31,383 of CAWJYQ010000018.1, forward strand.
CTCTATCGAGCGCGCGCAGCATAACCGTCATCTCCGACCGGGAGAGCGACATCTACGAGCACTTCACACGACGTCCGGCGAATGTGGAACTGATTGTCAGGGCCTCCTGGGACCGTCAGATCAAACTGGCATCAGGGAGGTCCGCGCGGCTGTTTGCGTTCAGCGACCGCTTGCCGAAGGTCGCCCGGTTCAGCGTGACCATTCCTGCGGCGCCGGGCCGCAAGCAGCGGACGGCTCAGCTTGTTCTGCGCTTCGCGCCTGTGACGTTGTGCAGGCCGCGTCCAAGTCCTGCCCCTGATTTGCCCGAGACGGTTGGTCTTATCCTGGTGGACGTTCGAGAAGTGGCATCGAGGCGTGGCGGCAAACCGATCCATTGGCGGCTGCTCACGACAGATGTTCCGGCTAATCCGGATCAAGCACGCCGGATTGTCGATCTCTATCGCAAGCGCTGGATCATTGAAGAGTACTTCCGCACGCTCAAGACCGCAGGTTTTGATATCGAGGAGGCCGACATTGGAGCCCCAGAGGTCATGACCAAGTTTGTGGCCGCAGCCGCTGTGGCAGCGGTCACGATCATGCAGTTGGTTCGTTCCCGGGACGGAATGACCCAGGAAGAGATCGCCGACGCTTTCGAGCCCGGTGATCAGCCAGTGCTCGAAGCGTTGTCAGTTCAACTCGAGGGGCCAACCATAAAGCAGAAGAACCTGCATCCAAAGGGTACGCTCGCCTTCGCCGCCTGGGTCATTGCCCGGCTTGGAGGGTGGACTGCCTACTATGGAAAACCCGGCCCCAAGGTGATGCGATTCGGCCTCGAAGCCTTCCGCCGCATCAAATACGGCACGACTCTGAGGCTCCAAAATGTGTGAATCGAATAGCCGGACACCGGGGAGAGCGCGTTATAAGCCGTAACCCATTGCGCAGGGAAGGCCGGCATGTTTCGGCGTACCTGTGGTGATTACTCGTGTGCGTTCTGCGCTTTCTACCTTGCACACGGGGCTGCGGGTGCGGCGTGCATCCGGCCTTCCCTGCGCCTCCTTTTTTTGAGGAGGGAGGTTAGACGCAGAGACTCGGGCGTTTCACGCCGCGAGAATGCGCATCTGCGCCAATTCCCCCTGATGAAAAATCAATCGTGCCTTGGTCTGAACGAACGGGGCAGGAATCCGGCTTGCAATTGCGGGGGAGCCGCTAGATGATATTACCACAAAAACAAGATTGATCGCGGGATGGGACGTTTGCGGCTGACACAGCAAACCATTGTGTTTGGCATTTTCGCTGTGATGTTCGCTGCGTTCGCGCTTTTCCTTCCCGGTTTTGCCACCACCCAGAACATCTTCACGCTGCTGCAGAACGTCGCGGTGCTCGGCATCCTCGGGCTCGCCATGGCGCTGGTCGTGATCGGCCGCGGCATCGATATTTCGCTTATTGCAACGCTCGCCGTACCTTCCGGCCTCGTGCTGCAGATGGTGCAGGACGGGCACGGGCTACCATTCTCGATTGCGACCGCGCTACTGCTGTCGCTGGTGTTCGGCGCCATCAACGGCTGGCTGATCGCCTATGCCGAAGTGCCCTCGCTGTTCACGACGCTTGCGAGCGGTCTCCTGCTCGCCGGTCTCGGGCAGGCCGTGCTGTTCAAGCTCGACGTCGTGCAGTGGAGCCCCGGCATGGATGGCTTCGAGTTCCTGGGCCAGGGCAATGTGCTGGGCGTGCCGATGCCGATCATTCTTTTCGCGATTGCCTGCGCTCTGGTCGCCTTCCTGCTGCGCCGGACCCGGATCGGCGCCTACATCTATGCGATCGGCGATAATCCCTTTGGCGCACGGGTGACGGGGATCCCGACCCGTCCGGTCATTGTGCTGCAATATGTGCTGGCGGCGCTGATCGGCTGCTTCGCCGGGCTGGTGTTGGTCTCATCCGTCAACAGCGGACCCACGCGGATTTTCAACTCGACCCTGATCTACGACGTCATCCTGGTGGTCGTGCTTGGCGGCATCGGCCTCTCCGGCGGGCGGGGCGGCGTGCTGAATGTCGTCATCGGCACGCTTCTGATCGGCACCATGCTGAACGGTATGACCATCATGGACGTGTCCTATTCCGCGCAAAATCTTATCAAGGGAGTCGTGCTGCTCGCGGCCGTGATCGCCAACTCCTTCCTCAATCCGCGCAACGAGGAAACGGCGCAGCAGGGCGATATCTGAACCGGACGCAATGACATCAAAGAATGACATCAAAGGGAGGTTGCAATGCTTCTTAAAATGACGAAGTGCCTGATCGGGGCCGCGGCGCTCAGCGCGTTCGCGGCGTTGCCGGCTGTCGCCCAGCAGGGGCTCGATGAGCCCTTCCAGGCCTCCTTCAAGCAGGCCTTGGCTGGCAAGACGGTGGCTTACATCCCTGTCGCCATGAATTTCGACCTGACCGAAGGCTGGTTCGCCGGCGTCAAGAAGGAGCTCGAGCCCTATGGCATGAAGGTCATCGTGCGCGACGCGAACTGGAGCACGAATGCCGGCGCCCAGGCGCTGACCACGCTGATCTCCGAAAAGCCCGCCGCGATCATCGTTCACAATCCGGACGTGCAGACCTATGCCAAGCTGATGCAGCGCGCCGAGAACGAAGGTATCTACATCATCCAGATCAACATGGGTTCGGTCTATCGCAGCTCGGCCTTTGTCGGCGCCAACTGGATCGAGATCGGCGAGCGCGACACCGAGGCCGTCGTGAAGGCGTGCGAAGGCAAGTCGAACAAGATCGCGGTCGTGCAGGGCGCGCTGTCGGCCGCGGCATCCGCCTACACCCTGAAAGGTGTCGAGAACGTGCTCGCCAAGCACCCCGAGGTGAAGGTGGTGTCGAGCCAGGCCGCGGATTGGGACGCCTCGAAGGCCAAGGCCATCGTCCAGACCGTGCTGAAGCAGCATCCGGACCTCTGCGGCATCGTCGGCTTCTGGGACGGCATGGATATCGGCACCGCCGCGGCCGTGAAGGAGGCGGGGTTGACCGGCAAGGTATTTGTGGCGACCTCCGGAGGCGGCGAGCGCAAAGGCGCTTGCGAGCTCGTCAAGTCGGGCGCGTTCGACCTCAACGTCAGCTACGACGTGCCGACGCAAGCCGCCGACATGGCGGCGATGATCAAGTGGCTGCTGTCGTCGGGGGCGAAGCCCGGCTCGGTGAAGGGCTCAGCCTATACAACCCTGATCCCGATCACCAAGGAGAATGCCGACAGCAGCACGGCCTGCTGGAACCTGGCCGATCTGAAGAAGTAGTTCGCGATAAACGGCGCCGGCGTTGTTCCTCCGGGGAACGTCGGCGCAGCTGTAGCTGAAGTGAAGATGGTTCGCCGATGCAGGAAGCTTTCGTTCGACTGAAGGCCAGATACTGGCCGGACCATCTGCTTGGCGAAATCCTCAGTAAGCGCTGGACCGAGACGGCGATCCCGGTGATCGTCCTGATCATCGTCGCGATGGCGCTGAGCCGGGGCATCGACAATTTTTTGTCCGCGTCGTCGCTCGCCGATACCGCACGCCAGGCCGGCGAGATCGGCTTTATCGTGCTCGGCCAGGCACTAGTGGTCATTGTCGGCGGCATCGATCTGTCGGTCGGCTCGATGTTCGCGTTGTGCGATTTCTGCGCGCTCTACTTCCTCGATGTGCTGGACTGGCCGGTGCCGGCGGTGATCGTCGTGACGCTCGCCTGCGGCGCGCTGCTGGGCGCGGTCAACGGCCTGCTGATCGGCTATCTCCGGCTACGGGCGTTCATCACGACCCTGATCACGCTGATCATCTACCGCTCGACCTACGATCTCCTGCTGTTCAGCAACTCGACCAAGATCGCGGCGGCCTTTCCGGATTTTCCCTCCTGGAATTTCATCGGCGGCGGCGACGTGCTCGGCGTTCCCAGCGTCGCCATCCTCTATCTGGCGGTTGCGATCTTCGGCCACATCTTCCTGACCCGGCTCCGGCCGGGCTGGCATGTGACCGCGATCGGCGGTTCGCGCCGCTCGGCCTACAATTCCGGCATTCCCGTCCGGCGCACCATTGCGCTGTGTTACGTCGCCTGCGGCGTGCTGACCTCGATAGGCGCGCTGTTCTTCGCCGCGCGGCTCGGGACGGTTGGCGGCGACGTCGGGGTCGGCCTCGAGGTGACCGTGCTCACCGCGACCGTATTGGGCGGCATCACGCTTGGCGGCGGCAAGGGCTCGGTCGCCAAGGCAGCCGCCGGCACGCTCATTGTCCTGCTTGTCACTAATGGCCTGACCACGCTCTCGGTCCGGGGCGGCTTCAACCGCATGGTGCTGGCAGGCATCCTGCTGGTCGCCGCCGTCATCGATATCCGCTGGCTGAAGAACCGGACGCGGATCATCAGCAAGGTCTATGTCGCGCCGACCTATCACCGCCTGCCGGCACCGCCGCCGACCGAGATCGGCAAGGGCGGGCCTTTCGAGCAGAACGACAAATTACGCGATGTCTCGCTGATCGGGCTCGGCCGCATCGAGGCGCCGGAAGACGTGATCCTCGACCGCCACGACAATCTCTACGCGGGATCGCGGCACGGCGACATCATCCGCTTCTTTCCACCCGATTACGAGAAGATGGAGGTCTACGCCCATATCGGCGGCCAGCCGCTCGGCATGGCCTTCGATCGCCAGGACAACCTCTACGTCTGTATCGGCGGCATGGGGCTCTATCGCATCACGCCCGACCGCAAGATTGAAAAGGCCACCGACGAGACCAACCGCAGCATCTATTCCGTCAATGACGACAGCCGGCTGCGGCTGGCCGACGACCTCGATATCGCCGATGACGGCCGGATTTTCTTCTCCGAAGCGACCGTGCGCTACGAGATGCATGAATGGCCGGTCGATGGCCTGGAGGCGCGCGGCAACGGGCGCATCGTCTGCTACGACCCCAAGACCAACACCACCCGCACGGTGCTGCGCGGCCTGAAGTTCCCCAATGGCATCTGCATCGCCAGCGACCGGCAGTCGATCCTGTTTGCGGAAACCTTCGGCTGTTCCATCAAGCGCTACTGGTTCGACGGTCCGAAGCAGGGCGCGGTCGAGGTCGTCATGGACAACCTCCCGGGTTTTCCCGACAACATCAACCTCGCTTCCGACGGCAATTACTGGCTCGCCATCGTCGGCATGCGTTCGCCCGCGCTCGATCTTGCCTGGCGGATGCCGGGATTCCGCCGCCGCATGGGCAAGCGGCTTCCGGTCGACGAGTGGCTGTTTCCCAACATCAACACTGGTTGCGTTGTGAAGTTCAATGAAAAGGGCGAGGTGCTGGAGTCCTATTGGGACATCAAGAGCATCAACCATCCCATGATCACTTCGATGCGCGAGCACCGCGGTCATCTCTATCTCGGCGGCATCGCCAACAACCGGATCGGAAAATACAAACTGGAGAACGCGGACCCGAATTTCGTCCAATACGACAAGCGCTGGGGGAAATCCGCGTGATTCCGGCGCTGGAGGATTTTTTCGATCGCTTTCTCGGGCGTGGCGATGCCGCGATCACCGTGCCGCCATTCGATGGCTCGCTGAAGCCCAACCAACTGCTCGAGCATGCGGAAGTCGCCGGCGAGTTCGCGGAGCCGGAAGATCTGGCGGTCGTGGACGGAGCGCTTTATCTCGCCGACGGATCTGCGCTGCGGCGTATTGAGGGAAGTTCCTCGAGGGAAGTCCGCCGTTTCGAGCGCCCGGTCACGGCGCTCGCCGGGCTTCCCGGCGGCCGGCTGGCCGCGGCACTCGGAGGTACGGAGATTCGCGTTTTCTCCACGGCCGAAGGGACCGACGCGGGCAAGGCGATTTCAGGCGGCGGCATGGTGGCCGTCAACGCGCTGGCGGCCGGTCCCGATGGCACGCTGCTCGCGACGGACGGATCGTCGAATGAGCCTTATCAGGAATGGGCGCGCGATCTGCTCAATCGCGGCCGGAGCGGGCGGTTGCTGGCGATCAACCCCGACACAGCCGAGATCAAGGTGAGAGCGTCCGGCCTGCACTACGCCTTCGGCGTCGCCGCGGTAGGGCAGGACGTGCTGGTCAGCGAAAGCTGGCGGCACCGCCTGGTGACGGTCGCCGCGAACGGCGCCGTGCGCCCTGCGTTCGACCAGCTTCCGGTCTATCCATCCCGCATCGCGCCGGCGTCGGATGGCGGCTTCTGGCTCACGGCCTTCACGGCGCGCACGCAACTGATCGAGTTCATCCTCCGCGAAAGCGGCTATCGCAAGCGCATGATGAGGGAGGTGGCGCCGGAGTTCTGGGTCGTGCCGCGGCTTCGTTCCGGCGCCTCGTTCCGCGAGCCGATGCAGGGCGCGCACCTCAAGACCATGGGTGTGGTCAAGCCTTGGGCGCCGCCGCGATCCTATGGCCTGGTAATTCGCCTGGCAGCGGATTTCTCGCCCATGTTCTCGTTCCATAGCCGCGTCGATGGCGAGAACCACGGCGTCGTCGCCGCGGCCGAGCTGAACGGCGTGCTCTATGTGCTGGCCAAGGGGCCGAGGCGGCTATTGCGGTTGTCGATATCGCAAGCGAAAGAGGCGCTCGCCGCATGACCGAGAATGTCGTCGAATTTCGCAAGGCGACCAAGCTGTACGCCGGCGTGCCCGCGATCCAGGACGTCGATTTCGAGCTGCGCCGCGGCGAAATCCACGCCCTGGTCGGCGAGAACGGCGCCGGCAAATCCACGCTGACCAAGGCGATGGCCGGCGTGGTCACCCTGACCTCGGGCTCGATGTTCGTGAACGGCGTCGAAGCCTCGCCGCAAACCCCGCTGGAGGCGCGTCATCTCGGGATCGCCATGGTGTTCCAGGAAAACAGCCTGGTGCCGACCATGACGGTTGCCCAAAACCTGTTCCTGGGCCAGGAGAAATTCTACAACCGCCTGCGCGGCATCTATATCGCCGCCCAGCAGTTCCTGCAGTCGCTGAATTTCGACGTCACGCCGACCATGACGGTCGGCCTGTTGGGAGCGGCCAAGAAGCAGATGGTGGAGATCGCGCGTGCGGTTCTGCACCAGGCCCAGGTCATCATCTTCGACGAGCCGACCGCCTCGCTCACCCCGGAAGAGAAGAATTACTTCTTCGATCTGGTGCGGTCGCTGAAAAAGCGCGGGGTCTCCATCGTCTTCATCTCCCACGCGCTGGAAGAGGCGCTGCTACTCGCCGATCGCATCACCGTGCTGCGCGACGGCAAGCATGTCGTGACCGATGATGCTGCAAAATTCGATCGCGCGCGGATCGTGCAGGCGATGGTGGGGCGCGACCTCTCGAATACCCTCTACGGCAAGCGCAAGACCGAGGTGCGCGCAGCCGGCGAGCGGGTCTTGACGGTGCAGAATCTCAAGATGGCGCCGATGGTGAAGAACAATTCGCTGTCGGTGTTCGCCGGCCAGATAACCGGCGTGTTCGGGCTGGTCGGCGCTGGCCGCACCGAGACCTTCAAGATCGTGGCGGGAGTTCTGAAGCGGGACTTCTTCCATGGAGGCGAGATCCTGCTGCGGGGAAAGCCGGTCCGCTACCGGGTGCCCGCGCCGGCCGTGCGCGCCGGCATCGCCTATGTGACCGAGGATCGCAAGGTCGAGGGATTCTTCGAGACGATGTCCGTCGCGCGCAACATCTATCTCGGCATCCTCGCAAAGTTTCCGCGCGGTCGCTTCTTCCTGTCCAACCGCGAGTCGCAACAGGCAGGAGATACCTGGATATCGCGACTGAAAGTCCGCGCCATCGGCACCAGGGCCAAGGTGGTCGAACTGTCGGGCGGCAATCAGCAGAAGGTGGTGATCGCAAAATCGCTGGCGCAGGAGCCCGAGCTCATCATCTTCGACGAACCCACGCGCGGCGTCGATGTCGGCGCCATCGTCGAGATTCACGAGCTGATCAACCGGCTCGCCGACGAGGGCAAGGCCGTGGTTGTGATTTCGTCCTATTTGCCGGAAATCCTCGCCCTGTCGGATCGGATCCTGGTCAGCCGGCAGGGCAAGGTGGTGGAGGAGTTTTCCGCGCTGGAAGCGACCGAGGAAAAGATCATGTACGCAGCGATCCATTGAATGGAGAGCAAGCGCGGAGTGGTTATCAGCGGTGACCCGCAGGCAATTCGCCAAGACCCTCCGGCGCGCCGCGGCCAAGCGCGAACTGGCCGACGGGGCCTTCGACATGGAAGGGCTGTCCGGTCATCTTCGAAAACAGGTCGATATTGCCGGTGCCGATGGCGCAGCCGCCGAGCCCCATGTCGGCAGCAGTGAGATAGAGCGTCTGCAGGAGCACGCCGACATCTTTGAGAACCAGCGAATAGGCGATGGCGCTGTACTTCCAGGCGACGCGATTGAAGCGCGCGGCAATGGTGATGAGAATCTGCGGTGGGGCGGGGGTGCCCATGGCGAAACTCGCGGCCGCAAGCTGCGCTTCGAGCTCCGGCGCGCGGGCCTTTATCGGTACCAGCGCATGGCGATCGGCGTCGTAATGATAGAGGCCGCGCGCAAGCCCCTCGCAGGCGTTCACCGTGAGGTAAAGCTCGAGCTCATAGGCGCTCCCGGCCGACGGGTAGGGGCGCGAGGTGTAACCGAGATCGGGGCCGATGGTGCCGTCGCCGAAATCGAACGGGCTGGTCCATTTGGACTGCACGCGCGCAGCCGCATCGAGGAATCGCGCGAGCTCGGCCAGCGTGATCGGTTTCGCCTCGTCGAAATCCCGCACGGAGTGCCGCGCGCGGAGCAGGGCTGCAAACGGCGAGCCAGGCTCGCCCGAAAATCCCTGCAAGTCGATCGCCGTGCCGCCCCATGGCGCGCGCACCGCCGGCGGCGGTGCAATCTTGCCGACATAGGGAAAGCGCCCGCCCAGCAGATTGGCCTGACGGCCCTCGGTCGAGCGGGTGTGGAACAGGAGGTCGTGAAAGTCCCAGACCACGAGAGTTTCATCGCCCTCGTCCGGCCGCAGGCCTTCGCTTTTCGCATCCACCTTGAACAGGATTTCGCAATCGACGAGCAAGCCCAGCAGCGCGAGCCCGACAAAGCCCTTCTCCTGGCGAAGCTTGCTGATCTTTTGCGGCGTCGTCAGTGCGGCAAGCGCTGCCGCGATCCCGGGATCAGCGATGCGAAACAGCGCAGGCGAGCGTGGCGATTCCAGCACGAGATCGCTGCCACGCCGTCGCAGATAGGCAAAGCGCGACAGCACGACGGTGTCGGCGTTGCCGAGCTTTGCGATCTGCGGCCAATAGTCGGCAGTCTGCGGTTCGATCGCGACCACGCTCTCGCCGCCGGGGGCCGCAAGGCCATATTCCAGGAGGCCCCTGCGGGCGAGATGGCGAGCCAACGCCTCGATTTCGCGGTCGACGGGTTTGCGGGCTGGCGAGAACGAGCCAACCGGCAATCCCTCACTCAGCCCCTGTGCGCGCTTCACCGAGCCAGGGCTGATCACGCCGATCTCAAAGGCATAGCCGTCGACGTAAGTGCCGACCTTGCCGTTGGCGTAGACCTCGAGCGTCACCTGGTCGTTGACGCGCGCCACGAGCACGGGCACGGCGGCGGCCTTCCGGCCTCGCTTCTTCCTGGGCGTGCGCGAGCCGGGCATGGGGCCTCAGGTGTGCGGCAGGAACGGGGTGAGTTCGTCTTCCCGGAGCGGCTTGTCGAGCAGGCCCATCTTGACCGGCACATCGTACAGCCGGCCCGGGCCGAAGCGCTTGTAGAAATGCCGCAAACCCGGAACGATCACGCGAACGACGGGGACCTCGACGTCAGGCCGGGTCTGGTCGAGCACGAGGAAATCATATCCGGCGCGGCGAGCGACCTCGACGCAGGCCTCGACCTGCTCCTTCACGTCGTCGAGGGGGACATCCATGCCGAGCGGCGGCGCAGCAATGGAATTGCTGGCAGGCAGCAGGAACGGATAGTTCTCCAGCTTCAACGGCGTGACACCATCGAGCGTCGATCTGTCGCCGCGCAGGCCGCCTTCACCGATCGACAGGAACTGGCTGAGCTCGGTCAGCGAACGCAAGAGCGCAATACGGCGATCGAAATGCGCGCCGGAGCCGAACTCGATGTTCTCCTTGCCGTCCTTCATCCAGTGCATGATCGCGACATAGGTGGGGACGCCGAGATCGCTGGTGATGTCGAGCACCCAGATCCTGCGGCCGTGATCGGCGAACTGGCTCTTGATATCGCGGATATAGGCGTCGTCGAATTCGCTGAGGTCGACTTCGGCGCGTCGCAGGCGGTTGTACCACCAGATCGCGTAGGCATCCCGTTCGACCAGTTCCAGAAAACCTTGGACGATCGCTTCCTCGCGGGTGTTGCCGGCGGCGCAGCCGTTCGAAGTCGGTGTGGAAGTCCTCGTAGAAGAAATAGAGCAGGCCGGTCGGAAAATATTTGAAGCGGTGATCGCGCAGCGACCAGGCCGGCGACCATTCGATCCTCGCCGTGGGATCGATCGGATCGGGCACGGGGTGCGTGCCATCCGGCTGCGGCACATGCCGGCTTGCAAATTGCGCTTCACTGAAGTGCTGGACGTCGTTGGCAAGCATAGCCTCGCCGTCGGCGAAATCGGTGAAGCGGCGCGTCATCCGGATCTCGTCGCCCTGGAAAATTCCGGAGTATCGCTCGATCGCCTCCATCAGCGCGCTGGCTTCGGCCTGTTCGGCGGTCGAGCCTTTGCCGGAGCTGCCGCCATTCAGCCCCGATCGCAGCTGATCGACGCTCATGGCCGGCGCGGAGAAATTATGCTGGGCGAAGAAGTTGGTGTTGAGCGGCAGATCGCCGTCCATTTTCTCGAGCTTGGTCACCACGCCGGTCAGCGGGCTGACATGCTTGCGATAGCGCGCCACGGTCTGGCGCGAGGAGACCGAACGATAGCCGCCGCTGGTCATGATCAACCTGGTGCCGGGATAGATCTCGACGGGCTCGGGCGCGCGCTTCGGGTTCTGCAGCTTCTTGTTGCCGCAGATCGGGCATTGCGGCCGGCGCGCAACAAAATGCTTGGTGATGGTTGCGCCCATCAGGTCGAAGCTTGCGATGTGATCGCGCAGATCGGTGCGGAAGCCGGACGCGATCGCCTTGGCGATTTCGACGGCTGCAAACTGGATTGCGCCGTGCCCAAAAGGACTTTCGACCAGCGGCGATTTCGCAACGATGTGCGCCTCGGAGCGATCGAGAAAACCCTTGATTTCGCGGTTGCGGAGCATGCGGTCGGAGAGGCAGGTCCAGCACGCGGTTTCGTCGGGCTTGAACACGGGCCCGACCAGTGGAAACGCGCCGGATGGCTGCACCAAGAGCCAGGGCGTTTTATCGTCGACATGCTTTCTGTTCAGTTCGGCGAGGTGACGATCGAGATAGTCGTTGACCAGCGTGACCGTCAGGTCCGCCGAACGGGTAACGACGCGGACGCCGAGATTGGTCAGCGCGGCTGTAAGCTCCTTCGCGCCTTTCACGTCGATCGCCTCGACGCGCACGCGGCAGTGCGCCAGACTATTCTCGGCAGCTTCGGGCGGCAGACCGAGGCTCGCCCAGAAGCCGGCGACGGGGCCGGTGGTGACGGGCGAGGCGATCGTCACGTAGCGCCGCTCATAAAGCCGCTTCAGCGCCTCCTGGATCTGGTGGATCTGGAATTTTCGCGAGAGTTCGCCGATGAGGATCTGGGTGTCCTTGCCGTTCTTTCCGATCGCCTCGGCGATCGCGACATAAAGCTCGCCGTGGAGAAAGAATTTCCGATGTTCGGAGTAAAGGCAGATCGTGGCGGGCGGCAGTATGTAGGCGGTGAAGTTCGGCGCGAATTGCACGATCTCCTTCGCCGCCTTCTCCTTCGCTTTCCTGGCCGCCTGCCGCGGCGCGCGGGTCTTGCGTTTGGCTTTCATCGGGTCAGCACGCTGATTCTGTCTACTGCTGGGAAACGCCGGCGCATGGCAAGTTCATCGCCCACCGAGACATCCTCACCGGCCTGCGCGCTAGCATGTTTCGATATGGGTGGAAATACACGCTTGTCACTTGCTGCCTCGATGCGGATGGCGAGCGTTACAAGCACACACACAAATTGGCCGGGTCGATGGTCGAACCCGGCCAATGGATCGTTGATCGAAAAAGCGCAATCGGGAGGCGTCGCGGCTCAGCAGAGACGGCAGAAACCCCACGACGCACAGCAGCGGGCGCAACCACCGCAGCCGCCACAACCGCCGCAACCGCGGCAACCGCGACAGCCACGGCAACCGCCGCAACGGCAGCCCCAAGCCATTTGCTGGAAGCCGGTGCCGCCGTGCTCCTTGTCGAACAGGTGGAAGGTCGCCAGGCTAACGTCGGCGATTTCTTCTTCGCCGAGCAGCACGGATTGGTCGGGGGCGAAGTTCAGTTTGTGCGGCGTGTCGGCGTTCGGCAGAGCCGATGCTGAAGCGCCTCCTGCGAGCGAAAAGGTCAACCCGGCAGCGCCCAACGCCGGCACCACTGCGGCTTTGGTGACGCGCTTCCGTTTAGAAGCTTGCTTCGACATAGTCGCATCTCCTCCATACCTGTCAGAACAGTTTTCAATTCATCCAACCCAAAACGATCCTACGCTGAAAGAGGTTCTTCGCGCAAGGCCGTCGATCTCACTAACGTGTTGTAGTACATTCAGTTTCTATTCATCTTGATGAATGTGACTATGTCGCTCGTGCAATGAAATGGGCATGATCTCGTGACAACTTTTGCGGGCGTCGAAAAATGCTGCGGCGCAGTTTTGTCCTGATGACGAGGAGAGACTGTTGAGCGATCGCCACGGACGCTTCGCCTGGTATGAGTTGTTGACCACCGACATGGCGGCGGCGAAGGACTTTTATGGCCGCGTAGTTGGATGGGAGACGAAGAATGGGGCTGCGGCATTCCCCTATACCGTCTTCAGCGCCGGCAAGACCGAGATCGGCGGTTTGATGGAGCTGCCGCCGGACGCGCGGCGGATGGGGGCGACGCCGCGCTGGGTCGGCTATGTCGAGGTCGACGACATCGACGGCACCGTTGAGGCGCTCAAGCGGCTGGGCGGATCGGTGTTTGTGCCGCCGACCGATAGCAATATCGGCCGCGTATCGATCGTCGCCGACCCTCAGGCGGCAACGTTTGGTTTGGTCGGCGGATTGAAGCGCGGCGGGCCGTCGGAGGAGCCGATCAAGCCAGGTCAGGTCGGCTGGCATGAGCTATTGGCAGGGGACGGAAAAAAGGCCTTTGCGTTCTACAGCGAGCTGCTCGGCTGGCAGCCCGCCCCGCAGGGAAACGATTTGCTGGAAACCTACCAGTCGATTGCGATGGGCGGCCGCACTTTCGGCGGCATGTTCCCCAAGCTGCCGCGGGTGCCTATCCCGTTCTGGTTGTATTATGTCGAGGTCGACGACATCGCCACCTCCGCGTCGCGCGTGCACGCGGGCGGCGGTCGCGTGGTGCAGGGCCCGATGGAGCTAACGGGAGGGGGCTGGATTGCGCGCTGCATCGATCCGCAGGGCGCGATGTTCTCGCTGCAGGGCAAGACCAGCCAGACCGGCATCGAGGCAGCCTCGACCAGGGAACTCGACTGGGCCGCCGAATGGGGCGGCTTCACCTCGCGCGGCAAGGTGGTGGCCAAACCCAAGAGCGCCGAGCGCGCCGCGCCAAAGCGGGAGATCAAGTAGCGGGCGCGGCCGGAGCAGGTGCGGCGGGCTTTGGCGCTTTCGACGCCGGCTTGTCCTGCTTTTTCGACCAGGAGATGTAGTAGGCGACAACCGTCATGATCATGATGCCGGCGAGGCTGACCAGGATCTGCGCGAGCACCGAGCCGGAGCTCAGCGTCAACGTGAAATGCGCGACGAAAGACAGGAACACGCCGACGCAGAACACGGCAAGCGATTGCTGGCCGCAGACGATGGCGGGATCAAAGCCCTTCCACTCCAGCGCCGGCCAGGTCTTGGGGATGAAGCGCACCACCAGCATAGCGATCACGATGAAATGGATGAAGCGATAGGGCGCCATGAAGGTCTTGTCGTTCGGATTGAACGTGGAAACCAGCCAGTGTGGGAACAGGGCGGCAAAATCCGGAAACTTGCCGGCAAAGGTCATGAGCAGCGCCAGGATCAGATAGGCCACGCCCAAGTAGAGCGCGGCCTGGGAGTTGATGATCCATGCGGCCTTTTTCGCGCCGCCCAGCGCGCACCAGGAGCCGAAGACGAAGATCACTTGCCAGCAATAGGGGTCGAAATACCAGGAGCCGGCGGGATAGGCGGTGAAGTTCCAGCCCATATAGCGCGCGAGCAACCACAGGATGATCGAGGCCAGCATGGTGAGGTCGGGCTGGCGCAGCATCAGCCAGAGCACCGGCGGGAAGAAGCCCATCAGCACGATGTAGAGCGGCAACACGTCGAGGTTGACGGGCTTGAATTTCAGAAGAAGTCCCTGGCCGAGTGTCTGGGTCGCATGATCGACCAGCCCCGCCACGTTGAACTCGTTGATGATCTCGGAATCGCCGAAGCGCTGCGCGAGGAAGCTGATCGAGACGATGTAGATCACGAACAGGATGATGTGGGCGACGTAGAGCTGCCAGACGCGCTTGAACAGACGCGTGGCGCCGACGATGAAGCCGCGTTCGATCATCATCCGCGCATAGACGAAGGAGGCGGTGTAGCCCGAGATGAAAACGAAGAGGTCGGCGGCGTCCGAAAAACCGTAATTCCGCGTCGTGACCCAGTTCACGATGTTGTCGGGGATGTGGTCCAGGAAAATCGCCCAGTTCGCGATCCCGCGAAACAGGTCGAGCCGGAGATCACGTCCTTTTTCGGGGAGCACTGCGTTGATTTTCATGGGCGCCGTTTCGAGGATATGCTGTCGCGTGGATCGAGAGGCTTTCGGGTCATCCCGCCCGGCTTGTCACAGCGCAGCAATGACATTGTCACAGCGCAGCATAATGACTATACCGGTCGGCAACGGGTAACATTCGAGACAGGAATCAACGCTTAAGGTCTTCAATCCTATCTTGGACGTTTCCACCACAGGCATCAATATCGCATTTCTCAGGGGACCCCGCCATCCATGACCGCTCGCATTTTTAAGCCTGCCAAGAACGCGATGCAATCGGGCCGGGCCCAGACCAGGGAATGGCGGCTTGAATACGAGCCGGAGCAGCCGCGCGCGATCGAGCCGCTGATGGGCTGGACCTCCTCCGGCGACATGAAGCAGCAACTCACGCTGCATTTCGACAGCAAGGAAGAGGCGGTGGCCTATTGCGAGCGCAAGGGCATCCCCTACCAGGTGATCGAGCCGAAGCAGTCGGCCCATCGCCAGATCGCCTATGCCGACAATTTTGCGTTCAGGCGCGGCGAGCCCTGGACGCACTGAGACGCGCACCCCCGGCCAGGAACGGAACGAGGGGTTGCCTAAGGCGGCATTGCGGTGACACCATGCGGCTGTCGCAACGACCGCGGCGCACCATAAATCATTGAAAACCATGCCGCTTCACTCTGCTCTCGATCCCGCTTCATCCGATTTTACGCGCAATGCCGAAGCCATGCGCGGCCTCGTCGCCGAGCTTCACGAAAAGCTCGCGCTGGTCGCGGGCGGCGGCGGCAAGGCGTCGCGGGCGCGGCACACCTCGCGCGGCAAGATGCTGGCGCGCCAGCGGGTCGATCTCCTGCTCGATCCCGGCACGGCATTCCTCGAGCTGTCGCCGCTTGCCGCTCACGGCCTCTATGGCGGCGACGTGCATTCGGCGAGCATCATCACCGGGGTCGGGCGGATTTCGGGGCGCGAATGCGTCGTCGTCGCCAACGATGCCACCATCAAGGGCGGCACCTACTATCCGATGACGGTGAAGAAGCATCTGCGCGCGCAGGACATTGCGCGCCAGAACAATCTGCCCTGTGTCTACATGGTGGATTCCGGCGGCGCGTTCCTGCCGATGCAGGACGAAATCTTTCCGGACGAGCGCCATTTTGGCCGCATCTTCTTCAACCAGGCGCAGATGTCGGCGCAAGGCATTCCCCAGATCGCGATCGTGATGGGCTCCTGCACCGCCGGTGGCGCCTATGTGCCGGCGATGTCGGACGAGAGCATCATCGTGCGCAATCAGGGCACGATCTTCCTCGGCGGTCCGCCGCTGGTGAAGGCCGCCACCGGCGAGGTCGTCACCGCCGAAGAACTCGGCGGCGCCGACGTGCATTCGCGCCAATCCGGCGTCACCGATCACTACGCGCAGAACGATGCGCATGCGATCGGGATCGCGCGGCGCATCGTTGCGACGCTGAAGCCGCCCGGCGCGCGTGCCGCGCTCAACATGCGCGAGGTGCGTGAGCCGCTTTATGGGGCGCAGGAAATCTACGGCGTGGTGCCTGTCGATGGCCGCAAGCCTTTCGACGTGCGCGATATCATCGCGCGGCTGGTCGATGGATCGGAATTCGACGAGTTCAAGAAGCTCTATGGCCAGACCCTGATTTGCGGCTTTGCCCATATCTGGGGCTATCCGGTCGGCATCATTGCGAACAACGGCATTCTCTTCAGTGAAAGCTCGCTGAAGGGCGCCCATTTCATCGAGCTGTGCTGCCAGCGCCAGATCCCGCTGGTTTTCCTGCAGAACATCACCGGCTTCATGGTCGGCAAGAAATATGAGGCGGGCGGTATTGCGCGCGATGGTGCGAAACTCGTGACTGCGGTCGCGACCGCCGGCGTGCCGAAATTCACCGTCGTGATCGGCGGCTCCTACGGCGCCGGCAATTACGGCATGTGCGGTCGCGCCTACGGCCCGCGCTTTCTCTGGATGTGGCCGAATGCGCGCATCTCGGTGATGGGCGGCGAGCAGGCGTCGATGGTGCTGAGCCAGGTCCGGCGCGACAACATCGAAGGCAAGGGCGAAAGCTGGCCGGCGGAAGAGGAAGAGAAATTCCGCGCGCCCATCCGCGCTCAATATGAAAGCCAGGGCAATCCCTATTATGCGACCGCGCGGCTGTGGGACGATGGCGTGATCGACCCCGCCGACACGCGGTTGGTGCTCGGGCTCGGTCTGTCGGCGGCGTCGAACGCGCCGATCGAGCCGACCAAATTCGGCCTGTTCAGGATGTGACGATGGATCGGGCAAAAATGTACCGGCGCTTTCGCACGCTCCTGATCGCCAATCGCGGCGAGATCGCAGCCCGCGTGATTCGCACCGCGCGCGCCATGGGTCTGCGTACGGTCGCGGTCTATTCCGAAGCCGATAGCGGGGCGATGCACGTTGCGATGGCCGATGAAGCCGTGCTGCTCGGACCCGCACGCGCCCGCGACAGCTATCTCAATATCGAGCGGGTGATCGATGCCGCGCGCCAGACCGGCGCTGAGGCCGTCCATCCCGGTTACGGCTTCCTGTCCGAGAATGCGGAGTTCGCGCAGGCCTGCGCCAAAGCAGGTCTCGTCTTTGTCGGTCCAACCGCCGAGATGATGACCGCGATGGGCTCGAAATCCGGTTCGAAAGCGCTGATGGAAAAGGCCGGCGTGCCGTTAGTGCCTGGTTATCATGGCGAAGACCAGGATGACGCGATACTTGCGAAAGCCGCAGACAGAATAGGCTTTCCGGTGCTGGTGAAAGCGTCCGCCGGTGGCGGCGGCCGCGGCATGCGCGTAGTCCGATCCGCCGCCGAGCTTGGCCCCGCCATCGTCAGCGCCAAGCGCGAGGCCAAGGCGGCGTTCGGCGACGATCGCATGCTGATCGAGAAATATGTCGACAATCCCCGCCATATCGAAGTGCAGGTGATCGGCGACAGCCACGGCAATCTCGTGTCGCTGTTCGAGCGCGAATGCACTTTGCAGCGGCGGCATCAGAAAGTGATCGAGGAGGCGCCGTCGCCGACGCTCGATGCGAAGCAGCGCGAAGCGGTTTGCGAGGCCGCTCGCAAGGCGGCCGGCGCGGTGAACTATGTCGGCGCCGGCACCATCGAATTCGTCTCCGATGGCAAGGACGTGTTCTTCATCGAAATGAACACGCGCCTTCAGGTTGAGCATCCCGTCACCGAGCTGATCACCGGCGTCGATCTCGTCGAATGGCAGTTGCGCGTCGCCTTCGGCGAAAAGCTGCCGCTCAGGCAGGATCAGATCCGGATGAACGGCTACGCCATCGAGGCGCGGGTCTATGCGGAGAACCCAAACAAGAATTTCATGCCGTCGGTTGGCAGGATCCGGAGCTGGCGCCTGCCGGAGCAGACCGACGGACTTCGGATCGACGCCGGCTACCGTGAGGGCGATGCGGTCTCGCCCTATTACGACGCCATGCTCGCGAAACTGATCGCCTGGGCGCCGACACGCGAGGCCGCGATCGACCGGCTCAACCGCGGGCTCGAAGAGACCGACGTCCGCGGCGTCGTCACCAATATCCCGTTCCTGTCGGCGCTGATCACACATGCGAAGGTTCGCGCCAACAGGATCGATACCGGCTTCATTGAGCGCGAATTGAAGGTGCTGACGCCCGCCACAGCGGCGCCCGGCGATCTCGAACTCGCCGCAGCGGTCGCCGCGATTGTCGGAGAAGAGGCCGCGCGGCACGGAGTAAATTCGCCCTGGAACATCTTTGGCTGGATGCCGGTCGGCCGGCGCGAGCGGGTCTTCTTGTTCCGCGCGGGGCAGGGAGTCGAGAAGAAGGTCACGCTCCATTATGGCAACGGGCCGTCAACGCTGACCGTCGACAACCGTGAAATCGGATTCGCATCGATAACGTCGGAATTGGGTAGCTACGATGTGACGCTCGACGGCGTGAAATCCCATATCGTCGCCGTCATCGAGGGCCACGAACTCTATCTGCGTACCCGCAACGGCCGCTTCGAGCTGCATTGGGTTGATCCCTTCGGCGGCGAGGACGAGGAGCAGGCCGGCGAGGACAAGATCGTGGCGCCGTTGCCGGGTACGGTCGTGGCGCTGCTGGCGGAAGAGGGGGCGACGCTGGAGAAGGGAGCGGCGATCCTCACCCTCGAGGTCATGAAGATGGAACAGACGCTGCGCGCGCCGTTTGCGGGCGTCCTCAAGAAGATCAAGTGCAAGGTCGGCGATATCGTGCAGGAGGGCGTCGAGCTCGCCGAAGTCGAACCCGCGTCGTGAGGTGAGCCATGAGCGACACCGTCCATATTGTCGAGATGGGCGCGCGCGACGGACTGCAGAACGAGAAGACGCCCGTCAGCGTCGAGAACCGCATCTCTTTCATCAAAAAACTGCTCGGCGCAGGTTTGCACACCATCGAGGTCGGCGCCTTCGTCTCGCCGAAGGCAATCCCGCAAATGGTCGGTTCGGACGAGGTGCTGCGCGCCGTCAATCATCTACCCGGCGAATTCCATGTGCTGGTGCCGAACGAGAAGGGCTATGAGGCGGCGCGTGCCTCCGGCGCCAAAGTGGTGTCGGTGTTCGCGGCGGCGTCCGAAGGTTTTTCCCGAGCCAACATCAACTGCTCGATTGCGGAATTGATCGAGCGCTTCAAGCCTGTCATGGCGCGCGCCAAGGCCGATGGCGTCAAGGTGCGCGGCTATGTCTCCTGCGTGCTCGGTTGTCCCATCGACGGCGAGGTCAAGCCGAAGGCCGTTGCGGATGTCGCGAAGACGCTGTGGGATCTCGGCTGCTACGAAATCTCACTCGGCGACACCATCGGTGTCGGCACGCCGACCAAGGCAAAGGCGATGCTGCGCGCGGTCGGCGAGTACGTGCCGATCGAAAAGCTCGCCATGCATTTCCACGACACCTACGGCCAGGCGCTCGCGAACCTGTATGCCGGCATGGAAGAGGGCGTCTCCGTGATCGATTCGGCCGCCGGCGGCCTTGGCGGCTGCCCGTTCGCGCCGGGTGCGACCGGCAATGTCGCGACTGAAGATGTGGTTTACATGCTTGAGGGCATGGGCATCAAAACTGGCGTCGACATGCCCAAGCTTCTGGCGGCGACCAACGAGATCACCGCTTGGATCGGCCGCTCGCCCGCGAGCCGCGTCGCCAGCGCGCTGAACGCGAAGGCGAAGCGCGCAGCGAAGTAGCGCTTACCTGCTTCCGTCAGCGCCCATGACCAGGTTCGGCAACCACGTCGAGATCTCCGGCACGAAGCACAGCACCAGCACGGCCAGCATCATCAGCAGCACGAACGGCAGCGTACCCCAGATCACTTCGCTCAAGGGAATATCGGGCGCGACGTTGCGGATGACGAAGATGTTGAGGCCCACCGGCGGGTGAATCAGTCCCATCTCCATCACGATGGTCATGATGACGCCGAACCAGATGATGTCGAAATTCGCAGCTCGCAGCGGCGGCAGAATGATCGGCGCGGTCATCAGGATGATGGAAACCGGCGGCAGGAAGAAGCCGAGCACCACCACCATGACCAGGATCGCCACCAGCAATTCCCAGCGCGGCAGATGCATGGCGATGATCAATTCGGCGGCCGATTGCGAGATGTGCAGATAGCTCATCACGTAGGAATAGAGCAGCGACATGCCGATGATCATCATCAGCATGGTGGACTGGCTTATGGTCGATCTCATGATCGGCGACAGGTCGGAAGGCCGCCACACGCTGTAGATCATGGCGATCAGCACCAGCGCCAGCAATCCGCCGAGGCCCGCGGTTTCCGACGGCGTTGCATAGCCGCCGTACAGCGCGATCATCACGCCGGTCAAAAGCAGCACGAACGGGAGGACGCGGGGCAGGACGTTGAAGCGTTCAGCCATGGTGAATTCGTCGCGGTGCAGGATCGCGGATTCAACCCCGGTCTTTTCGTAGAGGGCACTAGCGGCGGCATACTCTTTCCGGAAGCGGTACACGGCATAGAGGCCGAACAGCGTGACCAGCAGCAATCCCGGTCCGATGCCGGCGAGGAACAGCCGGCCGAGGGATTTTTCCGCGGCAACCGCAAAAAGGATCATGGTGATCGAGGGCGGCAGCAGGATGCCGAGCGTGCCGCCGGCGGCGATGATCCCGGCAGCCAACCCGCCGGAGTAGCCGCGCTTGCGCATTTCGGGGATGCCGGCCGAGCCGATCGCCGCGCAGGTCGCAGGCGAGGAGCCCGCCATGGCCGCAAACAGCGCGCAGGCAAACACGTTGGCGACGCCAAGCCCGCCGGGAATCCGGTGCAGCCAGGCATGCAGCGCCGAATAGAGATCCTGGCCGGCTCGCGATTGGCCGATCGCCACGCCTTTCAGGATGAACAGCGGGATCGACAATAGGGTGATCGAGGCCATTTCCTCATAGACGTTCTGCGTCACCGTATCGAGCGAGGCGTGCGGCATATAGATGGCCATGAACACGACGGCGACGGCGCCCAAAGCAAAAGCAATGGGCATGCCCGAGAACATCGCAAACAAGGTCGCGACGCCGTAACTGATGCCGATGCCGAGAACCGTCATCGGCGCGCGGTACCGGTCAGGGGAATCGCGATCTGCAAGATGAGCTGCAAGCACAGCAGCGTCATGCCGCAGGCCATCAGCACATAGGGGATGGCGAGTGGCGGCGACCACATGGAGTTCGAGACTTGGCCGTCGACCCAGGCCTCATGCGCCAGCGTCCACGACTTCCAGGCAAAGAAGGCACAGAAGGCGAAGCTTGCGAAGTCTACAAGCCACAGGCGGATGCGGTTGGCGAGCGGCGGCAGCAGCCCGACAAAGGCCTCGATGCCGACATGGCCGCGCTCGCTCTGTACAAAGGCCGCCGTCATGAAGGTGGCGCCAACTAGCAGGAACACCGCCGCTTCGTCCTGCCAGTAGTTGGGGCTCTTGAACAGCGCGCGGCTGAGCACGCTGTAGCTCAGGATCACACAGGCCGCGACCAGCGCGATGCCGGCCAGCATGACAATGACGCGGTTGCAAAGACCAAGCGTGCGTCCAAGCGCCACCACGAGCGGATTGCCCGTGATCGGCGCTTTGAGTTCGCCTTGATCCGTAATCGGACCATGCATCATGCAGAGACGTCGCTCGCGAGCTTCAGCAGGTTGGCTGCGGTCGCAGTCTTAGCACCATAATCCTTCCAGGCGGTATCGCGCGCAATGTCGCGCCACTTGCCGACAGTCGCTAGGTCAAGCTTGCTGACCTTGGCGCCGGCCTTCTCATAGACCTTGGCAACCTCGATATCGTCATCCTGCGCGCCCTTCTTGCCGAACGCCTCGAGCTCGCTGCCGACGGCAACAAGGATATCCTGGTGGTTCTTCGGCAGCTTGTCGAAGATGGCCTTCGACATCAAAAGGGGCTCCATCATGAACCAATAGGAAGCGTCCGCGCCCGAGGTGAGAAATTTCGAGACCTCTTCCAGGCGGAAGGAGATCAGGCTGGTGGAGGAGGTAATGCCGGCATCGCAGGCGCCGGTCTGCATCGCCGCATAGATCTCGTTCGATGGCACCGAAAGCACGGCTGCGCCTGCAGTCTGCAGCACCATGTCCATCTCGCGCGAGCCGCCGCGCACCTTCAAACCTTTGGCGTCTTCCGGCGCTACGATCGCCCTGGGGCGGCTGGCAACGCCCCCGGCCTGCCAGATCCAGGTCAGGATGATGATGCCCTTGTCGGCGAGGAAGTCGGTCAGCGCCTTGCCGACCGGTTGCTGCTTCCACTTCAGGCCCTGATCGTACGTCGAGACAAGGCCCGGCATCAGGCCGATATTGGTTTCAGGCAATTCGCCGCCAGCATAGGGCAGGGGATAGAGACTAATGTCCAGCGCGCCCTTGCGCATCGCAGAGAACTGCGCGTTGGTCTTGATCAGCGAGGAATTCGGATAGATCTCGGCCGCGAGATCGCCGCCGGAGCGCTTGGTTATTTCGGCCGCAAACATGCGGCAGAGCCGGTCGCGGAAATCGCCCTTGTCGATGGTGCCGCCCGGAAACTGGTGCGAGATTTTCAGGGTGGTTGCGGCTTTTGCGGTCCCGGTTCCGAGACGCAGGATGGCAGGCGCGGCAAGCGCGGATGCGATGACGTGACGGCGTGTAAGCATGGTTAATTCCCCTTAACGACCTGCTGATTGGGTCTTCGAGCCAGCCATGAGCGCATGGTGCCAGCATACCTGCGGAATTTCTCTAGTCCGATAGTCGGCCTTGATGGAAGTGGCTAGATTTGCTGCGGCGCACACTAGCCCTGCGGATGTGCGCGAGCGGGACTAACACGCTTTTCGCGGGCGAAATTGTGTCGGCCTCACGGAGGAAAACCCGCCGAAGGTGGCAAAAGTCCGTCCGTCAAAAAAATTTCGCTGGTTTCGTAACAACCGCCTCGGCGCATCCGTCGAAAGTTGAGGCGGCAACAGTCGCTCTCACCTCACTCCTTGAAGGGATGACCAATCATGACCATTCGCTCCCGCTTAGTGCTCGGAATTTCGGCTGCCGCGCTCTCGCTCAGCCTCGCGCTGGCCCCGGCCGCCTTCGCCCAGGACAAGATGGGCAAAGATGACGGTATGAAGAAGGATACGATGTCCAAGGACAGCATGAAGAAGGACTCGATGTCGAAAGACACGATGTCCAAGGACTCCATGTCGAAGGACGGCATGAAGAAAGACGATGGCATGATGAAGAAGAACTGACCTGACTGAAGGTCAGGTCATTCCGGGGCGATGCGCGAGCATCGAACCGGGGGTGCGCAATTTGCGCACCTGACAATCGAGATTCCGGGTCTGGTGCTAACGCACCGTCCCGGAACGACGATTAGCTATGCGCGCTGCGCGCGATTCGTCATCACTTTTTCTTGCCGCGTTCCTTGCGCGCGGCATAACGCGCGTCGCGCTTGGCCTTCTGCTCGGCTTCGAGTGAGGCGGCGCGGGCCGCTTCCTCTTCCTTGTCGCGCGCGATCCGCGCGGCTTCGGCCGCGGCAGCCTCTTCCTCGCGCCGCTTTGCCTCTGCCTTTTCGGCCTCGCGCGCCAGCCGCGCCTTTTCGCGGTTGGCGGCGAGCGCTTCACGCTCGGCGCGGCGCTTGGCCACCTCCGGATCGTCCTGCCCCGGTTGGGCGCGGAATTTGTTCAAAAGATTTTGCTTCGCCTGCTGCGCCGCTTTTTGCCGGTCGGTGAAGCCGGGTTCCCTAAAGTTACTCATGGAAACGAGCCTTGTGCCTTTCGTTGCTCTGCCTGGTTTTCTGCTGATCTTGCTTTCGCGCGCCGCTCGAAGAAAGCGGTCGCGCTTTGGTGAGCGATGTACAGTGTCCTGCGCCGGGACGCCACCCATTATCAGCGACTACCACCCTTGAGATCAGCGAAAAGCTACCGAAATAAGGGCGGCTCGCGAGGTTCGAAGCCGTCGCCGTGCAAATTGGTCGCATGTGATTTCGATCACAACGGAAACAAGCGGGCGGTCCTATGGTCCGGCCAACCTCAAACGGGGAGTGACGGCAATGACCCGCCCATTCTGGAATCGCAAAGTGATTTTTCTCGTCGGCGCCGTGCTGGCCTGCGTGACATTGGCGGTTTCGATCGGCCTCGCTTATCCGACCCCGGTCGAAAGCCCGACGCTCGGGGCTGAATGGCAGTGCCACAAGGCTGCGATCGTGACGACCTGCCGGCGCGTCAGCCACGCCGAGCCGATGGTCCACCACACGCACAAACATTTGATCGATACACGCAAGGCGTAACGCACGGCGCGGTCGTGGTAGAAGCGGCGCGCCGCTTCTACGAGCCACAACGACCGCGCGATGATCGACCGCAAACGCGAGCCACAAGAACCGGACGACAATCGGCGCGGCGCGATTGCCGGCCTCGTCATCGCCGTCGTCCTCCTGGCTGTGGGAATCTGGCTCGCCCGCGATCTCACCGCGGCCAGCAAGATGCAGGACTGCCTGATGTCCGGGCGGACCAATTGCAACGTCATCGAGCCCGCGCGATAAGGCCCGGCCGCCCCCGAAACGCAATTCGCGAGCCGCCAGCCTGACGCAAAATTGTCGCGATCTTGCTGATTTGTAACAAGACAAGGCGTGACAAGCCGGTCAGCAATGCTGCCCGCGCAGAAGGGGTAGTGTCCGGGCATCACGATCTGTCGGTGCCTGCAGCACGACCAACAAGGGGTTTTGCGAGAATGAACGCATTCAGCCGATCAAGGATTGTGCTTCCGCTGGCTTCGCTGATCACGGTGTTTGCGCTGGCGGCGCAGGCCGAGGAGCCGAACAACCAGCAGCATAAGGGGGGCCCCCCGCCTGGGGCAGGCAAGCCGCCGGTCCAGGCCGCGAGACCCTCCAATCCGCATCCGCCGGGGCCGGGCGGGCCCGCGGCCGCGCACGTGCCGCCGGGCGGTCCGGCTGGCAATCCGCGCGTCGTCCATGGCGGCCCGGTCCATGGCGGCCCGATGCCGTCGCGTGATTTCGCCGGCCACGCCTATCGCGGCCATCTTGCCTGGGAGGGCGGGCGGTGGCGCCACGAGATGCATAACGGCCGCATGGGCTACTGGTGGGACGTCGGCGGCGTCTGGTATTTCTACCCGCAGCAGATGGACGGCCCGCCGGCCTATATTTCCGACGATTATGCTGACGACGTCGGCTACAGCAACGCCGCACCGGCCGCGGCCTACGCGCCGCCGCCCGGCGCTTATCCGCCGCCACCCCCGCCACCCCCACCGGATCCGGGCGCAAGCGCCATCGGTGGTGCGATCGTGGGCGGCGTGCTCGGTGGTCTGTTGACCGGGCGGGCCAGCGGCGCGGCCGCGGGCGCCGTCATCGGCGGCGCGACCGGCGCGATTGCTGGTGCAACCGCAGCGTCACGGCCCGGCTACTGGATGGCGGAGGGTAATTGCTATTACCGCTATCCCGATGGGCAGTATGTGCAGGCCGATCCGCGCTGGTGCTACTGAAGCGGATGCACGATGTGAGAGAAGGGAAGCGCGGGCGAAGGTCCGCGCTTTTTATTTCTTCCTGCCGTCTCGATCTATCGGCTTCGGCACGCGGTTGCGGTTGCTGAAGGACACGCCGATCTGGTCGCCATTGACCCAGACCAGCCGGCAGCGGCGGTAGGCGAGGCCCGTCGAGGACAGCACCAGGAAGAACTCGGTGAGCTGCAGCCCCTTGTTGGCATCAAAGACGGTCAATCGGGCGCCGCCGTCGGAGACATTGTCGATGATGCATTCGCGCCGCCAGGTGCCGTCGATCGCCATCATCTGGGCCGGCACCTTATGTTCGAACCTGACGCGGGGGCCCGCGCGTTTCTCCGCCTCGCTCACGGCACGGCGGCCGCCAGTTGCGCCGAACCGCTCGCCGTCTGCTCGGTCCGGATAATCAATCGCGACAGGTCGTTGAGGTTCTGCTTCTCGACGAACTTGACGGCGAAACCCGTGTCGAAGATTCGCACCACGCGGCCAACCAGGGAGCCGACCGCAAGCGGCGTTCCCACTGCCGGCTGGATTTCCGACGAGACCGCCACGCCTGTCGCCGACACATCGATGATGAAGCAGGTGCTAACCTTGCCGTCCGCCAGCGTCAGCGTGGTGTGCGAGACCTGCGGAACGAAGCGCTGGTCTTTCCGCACATCCTGGATCGACGGATCCCTGCGTGTCTTTTCCAGCCAGGCGAGCTTGTCGGCCATCCACTGGCGCCGCTCCGGCGTCATCTCGAGCTCGAGCAGGATGCTGCCGTTCTTGGTGTCGCTGATACTGCCCTCGAACTCGCCGAACTCGCCGAAATGAGAGGTGATGCGGTCACCGACCCGCCCGACCAAGGGCACGTCGACGATCATGCGGAACGGCGAGACACGCGTGCTGCGGCAGGCGAGCGTCCTGATCTTGCCGTTCGGGTCGAGCCAGCGGTGCAGGGTGTATTTGCCCTCGCAGGCGATGTTGATGGCGCGCTCTGTGAGGAATTCCTTGACGGACACGGTTGGAGGCCTCGCGGTTAGCGCGCGGCCGCAACGACTTCGCCTGCGACAAGCCCTTGGGGGATGGCGCCGGCGCACGACCGAGCTTCATTCCGCGCGGAATTTACCGGCGAAAGGCTAAGAGAGGCTGAAAATTTGCCCGCAAAAGCAGAGTTCCCCGAGGGCAAGCTAGAGGTAGGCGGTTTCCGTTTCCTTAATTCGGGAACCCATGGGAGCACGGTCTGCGCCGATGGCATGGCTTCAAGATGCCGCACCGTTGACCCTGCGGTGCGCCGCGCTGCCGGTCCTGCGGCTACTGAGTTTTTGCTTGGGGTAGGTCAAGAGAGCAGAGGCGCGGACCGGCGGGTCCGCGCTTCCTTTATGCGCTATTCGTAGCCGGCACGGCGCACGGTGACGCGGCAGAGACCGTCGCAGCCGATCTTTCGCGCAGCACCGAGCGAGAAGTCGAGCACACGGCCTTGCGAGAAGGGCCCCCGGTCCTGCACCGGGCATTCGATCCTCTTGCCGTTCTCGAGATTGGTGACGATGAAGATCGTGCCGAACGCTTCGGTCCGGTGCGCGCAGGAGACCTCGTTGGGCTTGAAGCGCTTGCCGCGCGCGTCCCACTTGTCTTCCCAGTAGACGGAGGCCTCTTCATTGTCCGCGGGCGGCCGCGCAATGCGGCCCATCCACATCTGCTGGAATAAGTCGGCCTGCGCCGGGAGTGACCCCAGCAGCAGCGCCGACGCAACCAGCCCCGCAACACGGTGGCGATACGCAGTCATCACCCCAACTCAACGCAACGCCCACAACCAACCGGTTGATTATGGTAAATGGGCCGGTAGCAAATTGGGCGATGGCGTGTCCGAATTGGGCGATCGCGTGGCTGTCGTAGGGCAGCCGCGCCGGGGCGGGGAGGCGGCTACCGATTTATACGTGCTCTCCCCACTGCCGTTGCTGCGACAGCACTCGTGCGAAGGGCGAGCGCAGTTCGTAGATCATGAAATTGGTCTCCCGGCCCTTGCTGATGAGCCTCGCGCACCACGGGATCGTCGATGTCAGCCAGGGTTGCGATCTTGAGCGCTCCGTTCTCGATCCGAGATATCCTCAGGTCAAGTCGCCCGGCTCGCTTGATATGAATCAAGCGAGCCCGCCATCAGGTCGATATCAAATTACGGTTTGATGATGCGTGACCCGCATGGCGGATACGACGACACACCAAAAAACAACGATCTGGCTTTGGTGGTTTCCGCCGGCCCGTTGGTTCGCCGAATATCGCTCGGCCTGGCTTCTCGGCGATATCCTCGCCGGGATAACCTTGGCGGCCTATGCAATTCCGGTTTCCCTTGCCTATGCCGGCCTTGCGGGCTTGCCTCCGCAGGTTGGCATCTACGGATACATGCTCGGCGGCCTTGGCTATGCCCTGCTGGGATCGTCCCGCCAGCTCGCCGTTGGGCCGACTTCCGCCATATCGCTGATGATTGCCGGAACGGTCGGGGCCATGGCCGAGGGGGACATGCAGCGTTACGCCCAGATCGCCAGCCTTGCTGCCTTCACGGTGGCCGCGCTCAGCCTGTTCGCCTGGCTGTTGCGGCTGAGCGTGCTGGTAAAGTTGATCAGCGACAGCATCCTGGTTGGATTCAAGGCCGGCGCCGGCTTGACCATTGCGATGACCCAGTTGCCGAGTCTTTTCGGCGTGAAGGGCGGTGGGCACAATTTTTTTGAAAGAGCTTTCCTGCTTGCCGGACAGCTCGGCCAGGTGCAGTTCCTCGTTCTCCTGGTGGGAGTGATCGCGCTCGCGCTCATCGTATTCGGCGAACGGCTGTTGCCCGGAAGACCGATCGCGCTTGGCGTGGTGGGGCTGTCGATCGCCGCTGCAACGCTATTGGGGTTGCCGGCGCGCGGCGTGCCGATAACGGGGGAAATTCCGGCGGGCTTACCCGCCCTGGCAGGTCCCGCCCTGAGGTTGAGAGACGTCGAGGGAATCATCCCGTTGGCGGGGGGGTGCCTGCTGCTGGCCTATATCGAGGGTGTATCCGCCGCTCGCACCTTCGCCGCGAAGCACGGCTACGCGCTGGACCCCAGACAAGAGCTCCTTGGCATCGGTGCAGCCAATTTCGCTGCGGCGATGGGACAGGGCTATCCGGTGGCCGGCGGGCTCTCGCAATCGGCCGTGAATGACAAGGCTGGCGCGCGCACGCCGCTGGCGCTCGTCTTCGCCTCGATCACACTTGCGCTTTGTCTGCTGTTTCTGACCGGCCTGCTTGAAAATCTTCCGAAGGCGGTCCTGGCCGCCGTGGTGTTGACTGCGGTGTATGGTTTGCTGGATTTTCCGGCGCTGTTGCGCATGTGGCGGGTGAGCCGGCTGGACTTCCTTGCCGCGACCATCGCCCTTGGGGCCGTGCTTGTTCTCGGAATACTTCAGGGCATCCTCCTTGCCGCGCTAGCCTCGATATTATTGCTGCTCGCCCGCGTGTCGCGCCCGCACGTTGCCTTCCTTGGCCGCGTGCCGGGGACCAACAGCTATTCCGACCTGGCCCGCCATCCCGAGAACGAGCCGGTTCCCGGTGTGATCGTCTTTCGTCCCGAAGCGTCGCTGATTTACGTCAATGCCGACGCGGTCCTGGAAGCGGTCTCGGGCCGCCTGCGGCAAACAGGTCCTGCCGCGATACGCCTGGTCGTCTGCGATCTCTCCGCCGCGCCGTATTTCGATCTCGCGGGCTCACGCATGCTGCGCGATCTGCATGGGGAACTTGCCGGCCGTGGTATCGCGTTGCGCATCATTGGTGCCCATGGGGCGGTGCGAGACCTGCTGCGGGCCGATGGCATCGAGGAAAAAGTCGGCGGGCTTGGCCGCTCGGTGACGCTCGAAACCGTGCTCGCCAATGTCGAGTAGGATTGCGCTCCTTCAAGTGACCGATCCAATGTCAGAGGGATCGCATTGCTTGGCATCGTAATCCAGCTACGAAAAATCGAGTGAAAATCAGATGCGCATGCTGGCCTGGATGATCTTCGCGACCGCAACGTTGCTCGCGGCCACAGCGGCCGAGGCGCAGCGCTATGATCCGAGCTACCCCGTCTGCCTGCAAACCTATAGCCGCGACGGCAGCGCGATGCTGTGCAGCTACAGCTCGATGGCGCAATGCCGGGCGACGGCCGCCGGCATCGCGGCGCAGTGCCTCGCCAACCCGTATTACAGACAATCGCATCGGCGGAAATGTCGCGCCTGCTAGCACGCCGCGGGCCATTCATGCTCAACGCCAAGCGGCCTCATTCGATGACCTCGTCGGCGAGGGCCAGCAGTGATGGCGGAATTGAGATGCCGAGCAATTTGGCCGTCCGCATGTTCACTACGAATTCGAACTTCACTGGTTGTTCGATCGGAAGATCGGAAGCCTTGTCACCCCCAGAATTTTGGATACGTGGCTCGCCGCACGCCGATAGAGATCGCCGAAACTCGCTCCATAGGCCATGAGGCCGCCAGCCTCTGCCAGTTCCCTGAGCCTGACACGCTCGGCAGCCGGTTCCTGAGTGCCAGCTCTGCAATCTTGTCCCGCTGAGCAGTGAACTCAGCGTCATCGGCCACCACGAGGGCGTTCGCGCTTCGCGCCGCGACAAATATGCCTTCAAGATCTGTCGGACTACGCTCGATCTCGATCTGGAGCTCCACGCCCAGATTCCGTGCCGCAGTCTGGGACTCTCTCACATACTGAGCTGTGTCCGGACTGGATTCGCGGACCAAGAGCGCAACCTTACTGAGCGTGGGAAGCACCTCTTTGATCATCTGCAATCGCTTCGCTATGACATCGCCACTGATGCTCGTCATTCCGGTGATGTTCTGGTCGTGCCTGGCGAGGCTTGTCACGAGCCCCGCCGCAACCGGATCTATGGTCGCCACAAATACCACCGGAGTTCGACCGGCGGCGTCCCTCGCCGGCAGCACGGACGGCGTTCCGGAGGCGACAAGGACGTCCAGCCTGCGAGTTAACAACTCCGTTGCGACCTCGGGGATTTGCGCCGCACTGTTTGCCAGGCCGAATTCGATGACGAAGTGCTGTCCTTCGATAAGGCCCCGTTCGCGCATTCCCTGGCGAAAGCCATCTATGAACGCCGGAGGTGGTGGTCCGACGCGCAGGAAGCCGACGCGTCGCATCGGCTTCGTCTGCTGTGCACTTGCCGGCAGCGACCAAGCCATCGCCGCACCGCCGAGAATTGCGATGAACTTGCGCCGCCTCATGCAGCCCCCACAGGTCGGGACAATGCGTAGCACCCGCTCACGCTAGCACACTTCGAGAAATTCGAGGCCCGTTGACGCAAGCCTCGCAACGAAGTTTCGCTCACCGATCCGGAAGCGACGACATTGTTTGAAGCAAAGAAAATGCGGTTTGCGGCTGATCCGATCAGCGGATGGCCGGCTTGCTCACGAGCGGAAGGAAAGGGGGCGATCGTTTTGAGCCCGGTGCGATTCAGATTATCGGACAGGTGCGACCTTCGGTTTATACATGGATTTCCCGCGATAGGGACTTGAGCCGCGACCCAGCATTCCCGCGGCGCGTCTGCGTCCGAGTGATGCATCTTCGATGTCCCTCAAGGGAACAGAGGGCGCAGGGAAAGCCGGTGCGACAGTCGCACCCGCAGCCTCGTGTGCAAGATAGAAAACACACGAGTTAGTCACCACAGGTACGCCGAAACATCCGGCCTTCCCTGCGCAATGGGTCTACGGCTTATACGTGCTCTCCCCGGTGTCCGTCCGGTGTCCGGGCTTGATAGCCACCGTCGCCCGCAAATCACGGTGTGTCGGGCCCGAAGGGCCGACAT
Source organism: uncultured Alphaproteobacteria bacterium (assembly GCA_963847045.1). Lineage (GTDB taxonomy): Bacteria > Pseudomonadota > Alphaproteobacteria > Rhizobiales > Xanthobacteraceae > Bradyrhizobium. The sequence goes on from CAWJYQ010000018.1 coordinate 62,882, forward strand.
GGCCAGCTTGCGAGCTTGACGCCAGCGTCGGGGTGCCAAGACCACACGACTTTGCCGTACGTGACAGCCGCGCTCGTCGCACGGGCCATCTCGTCCATCGCATCCCGCGCCCTACGTCCGTGACGATCGCGATACGCCCCTCTGATGGAAGCGGGATGCGCCTAGACAATCACATAATTCTGAAAAACGGAAGCAAAATGTTTTTCGTTTAAGGGCTTGACTGGAATTCGGAAAATCAGCCCGTGTCGGGCAAATCAGTCGATCGCCGGTGCGGCGCGCGGCGCACGCAAACAAATCCATTCAATCAAATTCAGTCCGGTCTGGCATCCGGCCGCAAATTCATTTTCATAGCGGCTTTCAAGGAGCTTCCGATGAGCATCGTATTGTGCGGCGGATGCCGCACTGTGCGGCCCGATCTGTTTCGAGGCCTTCAAGGCCATCAATAACGAGCACAATCGTCCCTGGAACTTTCCGCCGCCAGAATAGCTGCCATTGGCTCCATCATAAATACGCGGCGTATGAGCTGATCCACACGAGGATCGACATTAGCAGCCCAATGGCGCCTGCTTTCTCCGCAAAGACGGTCGCTGTTCCGGGCATACCCACCTTCAACTGCGCCCTGTCGATCACGTCTGGAATCGAGATCACGGCGGGATACACTTTGGTTCCACCGATCGAGCCGACACGCGCAAGCGTTCCAGAGACGGCGATCTGACCTTCCCCAACCCCTGGAGGTATGTCGACAACGTTGGCGTGAAAGATGCGGCCCGGATGGCTGTCGAACACGATCTTCACGGCCGCATTGGGCCTGACCGTTTCAAAACCATTCGGCGGAAACATTCCGATAAGCATGATATCTTCCGTGACTATAAATGACAGCGCCGAGCGCGACTGCAGAGCCCGGTCACCCACCGCCAATGCCATGATCGTTACTACGCCGTCGGCTGGAGCGCGAACGGTCGTCTGTTCCAGCTCCCACCTCGCGTTTTCGAGCTGCGCCTCGATTTGAGCAACAGTTGTGTTAACACCGCCGATTTCCGAATTCATCGCGAGTTTGGCCGTGATTTGGGCCGCCTTGGCTGCCTGCAGCTGGTAATTCACCGTTTCATATTGGACCTGAGTGTCCTGCATCTTGAATACTGTCTGGGCCTCTTCGCCGGTGAGCTTTTGAATATCCGCTAGTCGTTGCCGATTGTACGCAAGTTGCGCCGTCAAGCCCTCGACATTGGCGGTGGCTTGTTCGTAGTCCGAAACGAGTTGTTTGGCCTGTTGCCGGGCCTGGGCAAGAGACGCATCGAGCTGCTTCACCTTCGCTTGAAATGGTGACTGGTCGATCTGGAAGAGAATGGTTCCGGACTTTACCGGGACGTTGGTCTTGACCGGAATAGAAACGACCTGTCCCGAAACGTTTGGTGTGATTTCTACAACTCTAGAGATGACAGTTAAGCTTCCGGACGGCGTCAGATAATTGAACAGCGCCAGGAAGACCGCGAGGATGAACGCGCCCACCAGCACCGTGACGGAACCCGCGCCCCAGCCCCATTTGAGCAGCTTGAATTTCGAAAACACAAGCCACACCAGAATCAAGTAGAGGCACGCGATGATCAGCATTTGCTTAGTCCTCGGCAATCATGATCGCACGCCCGCTCTGTGCGACGCATGATGATCAGCTCACTAGCGCAAATGGTACCGCACTCGCGCGACGTCACGAGTTAATAGCGCGGTCAGGACCAAGTGCAGGACGACCGCGGGCCATAGAAGGACGCCGGTCAAACCACCTGTGAAACCGAGGAAAGCAAGATACAGCGTGACCAATGCGCTGTAGATCGACATCCCGACGAGTGGCGGACCCGGCCAGCAGGCGATCCCTAATGCAATCAGGGCGATGCCGGTCACACGTGCTACCGCTATTGCGACGCCGGTAAGTGCCTCGCCGAGCAACAACTGCCCGACCAGCGACGGAACGATCAGCAGCCCCAATCCGGTAGCGGCTTCGGCGATAGCGGCAAGGATCAGCGCATATTTCATCTTCCCGCCATTCGCGTTGCGACACAGTTGCCAATGACTGGAGCTGTTAAGGCTTAGCTTTGGCCTCTCGCTCCGATTCGAGTTTGAAGGTCAGCTTGTCGATCTTGCCAGTGAATTTGAACGGAGAGTCGTAGCGATACTCGATCATTGCGACGCCCGTGCGCGTGTCCTGGCCGATGTCGAAGGTTTCGTCCTCCGGGAATGTGATCGGGGTGGTGTGTTCCATCGAATTCCTGGCCACTTCCTTGCCATCGACGGAGAGCACGCCGGTACCGCCTTTGCCCAAACCTGGCTCGTCGGATTTGAAATCGAAAACGATGGTATGCTTACCCGCGCTCAACTCAGGCCCTTCCCACGTTGTGCGCTTGAGGTCGACTAGGTTATAGAGAAACACTACCTTGCCCCGGCCGACGCCAAAGTCGCCTTTGCTCAGAAACAGACCATAACCGCCGAAGCGTCCGCCTTCGGTGACGATCATGCCTTCGGCGCCGCCGTCGGGGATCGTGACCTCGGCGGTGATGGCGTAGGATTTGTTCAGGATGCTCGGGGCGGCGCTCGCGGGCACGCCACTCAGTTCACCCGAATAGGTGAAGACAGTTCGTCCCGCCGTGAGACTCGGGCGCGGCGCGTTCCAGCGCGCGAGCGAGGAGTTGTCGAGCGGCAGCACATTGTACTTCTTCGCCTCTGCGTAGAAGAGGTCCTGCATCTCCTTGAGCTTACCCGGCATCTTGGTGGCCAGGTCGTCGTACTCGGTGGGGTCCTCCTGGACGTTGTAAAGCTCCCAATTGTAGCCGGTGATAACGTCCGGAGGCGTCTTGGTGGTCAGCTCCCACGGTAGGGTAGCCGGCGTCGTGGCCGCCAACCAGCCGTCGTGATAGATGGCGCGGTTGCCGAGCATCTCGAAGTATTGCGTCGTGTGTCGCGTTGGGGCGTTGGCATTCGCCTTATCCCACGTGTACGCCATGCTCACCCCTTCGATCGGAATCTGTTTGATGCCGTTGATCGCATCGGGTTGCGGAATCCCGGCTGCTTCGAGGATGGTCGGGACCACGTCGATGACGTGATGGAACTGGCGGCGGATACCGCCCAGATCATTGATGTGGCCGGGCCAGGAAATCGCCATGCCCTGGGCCGTGCCTCCGAAGTGTGATGCCACCTGCTTGACCCACTTGAACGGCGTGTCCATCGCCCAGGCCCAGGGCGCCGCATAATGCGGGAACGTCCGCTCCGATCCCCAGAACGGGTACCAGAGAAACTGGTCCTTCACCGGCACTTCAATGCCATTGAAGGTGGTGAACTCGTTCGGTGTGCCGTTCAGCATGCCCTCGGCGCTCGCACCGTTGTCGCCGCCGATATAGATGATCAGGGTATTGTCGAGCTCGCCAAGGTCTTCGACGGCCTGGATAACCCGGCCAATCTCATGGTCGGCATAGGCGAGGTAAGCCCCGTAGATATCCGCTTGCCTGATGAAGAGCTTCTTCTCCTCGAAGCTGAGGGAATCCCACTGCGGCAGGTCTTTCGACCACGCCGTCAGCCTGGCGTTTTCGGGCATGATGCCAAGGCGCTTCTGGTTGGCGAAGATGGTCTCGCGCACCTTGTTCCACCCGTCGTCGAACAAGTGCATGTCGCTGATCTTCTTGATCCACTCCGGCGTCGGATGATGAGGCGCGTGCGTGGCGCCGGGCACGTAATAGATGAAGAACGGCTTGTCAGGCGCGACCTCCTTGAGCTGCTTCATGTGCTGGATGGCGTCATCCGCCATCGCCGTCTCCAGATTCCACTTGGGATTGCCCTCGAACGGATAGATGGCCGTCGTATTGCGAAACAGGTTGGGTTGCCACTGGCTGGCATCGCCACCGACAAAACCGTAAAAATAATCGAACCCCATTCCGTTCGGCCATTGATTGAACGGCCCGGCCTGGCTCGACTGGAAAGAGGGCGTGTTGTGGTCCTTGCCGAACCATGAGGTTGCGTAGCCGTTCTCCCTCAGGATCGTGCCGACGGTGCCTTTTTCAATCGGGATGATGGTGTCGTAACCCGGAAACCCCGTTGCCAATTCGCCCACCACACCAGTACCCACCGAGTGATGGTTGCGCCCTGTGATAATCGCCGCCCGCGTCGGTGAGCAGAGCGAGGTGGAGTGAAAATTCGTGAACCGCAATCCAGCTCTTGCGATGCGATCCATGGAAGGCGTGGGGATCACGCCCCCGAACGTGCTCGGTGCGCCGAACCCCTGGTCGTCCGTCATGATGAGCAGCACATTGGGAGCGCCCTTCGGCGGCACGACGCGCGGGGCCCACCAGGCCTTCAACTCTGAGGCCTTCTCCTTGATAACCCCGCCGAATGGCGGATCCGGCGGCGGAAGTTGCTTTCCGTCAATCGTGGTAGTGGCTTCGGGCGAACCCGGAACACCGGTGATCTGCTGAGTCAGCGCCGAGGAGCAAGTAAGGGCCAGGAGACCAACGCCTGCAAGCAGGCTGCAACGGCTTTTCATGACGCATGTCTCCCGTTAGAAAAAGGACTGACGCGCTTCACATGTTCAGCTGTTTCCGCCGCTCTCGGCGTCTCACAGTTTGTTTCGGTTCTTGCTCGCTCCTCTCAGCTTTTGAGCGGGCGGCGTCGATTTCGTCCAATCTGTCATTTGTATGCAGGTCAGCAGATCGACATAGCTGTCACTGCCGCCGGCAGTGGCCTCGCCTTCGCATCGGTTTCGAAGGGTGTCAGAGTTTTGGAGCCACAGAATATTGAGCTGCTGCAGCGCGGCATTTTCGTCGCGCATGCAATCGTCATAGCTCTGCGGCAAAGCCAGACCCATGGCCTTGTCGGCTGCCACGCTCGCCTTGCACGTCGCCTCGACGTTCAACTGAGGAACGCGGTCGCTGACGGGAATCGCCGTTGGGCCGGCCATCATTGCGAATAACAGCAATGCAATCTTCATGTAGAAACTCCCGGTGAGATCTTACTGAAGCGGAAGTTGATCAAGGCGGCGGCTGAGCGAGCACTGTTGATTTGGATCAAGGGGGCCATCTGCACCTTAGCCGTTCTTCTTCGCTCAGTGCTGAGAGGTAGGCCGGTAGCATGCAAGCGCCCTGAAATCCGGCATCAGGAATGGATCGCGGCGGGGGCGCGCGGGTTTGCCGATGCGACAGCTGAGGCTTCCCGTTCCTTCGCTTCGTAATATTCGGCCGAGAACTTGATTGACCATCGCGAGTAGAACGAACGCAATTTCTGGGTAGGCTTTTCGACGCCGAGATGTTCGGCGACATGCGCGTTGCGCAGCCACCTCACCACCGATGCGAGGCCGGCGGTGCGCTCGAGCTTCTCAACTGCCGCGATGCCGGTGGTCTCTGCCTGCCGATAGCGAAAGCCGACCTTTTGGATCACATACAGGCGCTTGATGGTTTCATAGCTCTTGAACAGGAGCCGAACGAACGAGGTTTTTTTGGCCTGCGGCCAGGCTGCCGGGTACACCGGGAGCACCAAGAGCTTGCTCTTGGCGATGACCGTTGCCAGCGGATGCAAGAGTTGCATCCAGGCTGGCCAGGACGTGACCTTGGCAAACAACACCGCGTGCATCGCCGTGGCGACCCCGAACGAGATCGGAAACCAGAGGGCCGCGCCCAGGATCACGAGCAAAGCGGTGTTCGGCGTCAGATGCCGGCATTTCCGGAACACCCATGCCATGCCGCTTTCAAAGGCGATATGAACAGCGTGTTCGAACGCCCGGTAGCTGATCTTGCGCCGGAGCCACGACCAGTGCCGCCGGATCGATATTCTCCACTGTCGACGTTTCGTCTCGGAAAGGGGAAGGAAGCGCAATCCGCCGTTTATGACAGCAACGATGACATTGCCCAGAACCCTGGCCGCAAACAGCGGAAGCCAGACAATCTGCATTGCCAAAGGGAAGGCGTAGTCGAGCAGCCGCATCAGGATCCTAAGAATGAAACGCAGGATTTTGTTGACGGCGAGCGTGACAAGAACAAGCGGGATGATGATCACATCGTCGAGGGTGCCGCGGAAGCGGCTTTCCTCGGTCCGTGCTGGGCTATCATAATCGGTCACGGTGCACGGTTCCGGGCTGAAAAAAGGATCGTACCGGATCAAATAAGCACATTGTAACGACCAGCGGTGATGCTTGACGTGGATCAATGGCCTGCGTTGCGCTGGCGCGCAGATAAACCCATTGTCCTGCTGCGCATGAGGAGTGTAACTGCCATGCGTCTTCATTCATATCGCGACGATAGCCACTCTAGACATTTCGATTTGATCGGCGGAGGCGACCACCCGTGGTCAATTGACCTGGTCTGTGTAGTGGCTTCGGCAATGTTAGTGTTGGGCTTCGCCTGTGCCCTCATAGCCCAGTGGGTCCGCTAGGATTTTTCCTGCGTCTGTGCTGGTCAGCGACACGGTGGGAACGGCAACGTGTTGCCCTAGCAATCGCAAACCCTGTTTGCGATTAATCTGCCAAATTTATGAATCTATCGCAGCGGCGCGCGCTGCGCTTGTGCTTTCAGTCAGCGTCACCTGATCGATTTGCAGGAAGTCGATCGGCAGCTTCTGCTTTGGAAGGTCAAGTTGCCTGATGCTTCAAGCTGTCAATCAAGAATGCACGCAAAGGTGCACTACCATCTTGTTGTCACAGTTGAAAATCCGATCGTTGCATTCGTGGCACAGCATCTTGGGGCCAAGTCGTTTTATGATCGATGTTGGAAGTTGGAATCAAACGCAAACTTGAAGTGATCGAATATTGCGATCACGCGATGGGGACGGAGAATACGATGAAGAAAATCCTGCTGGCTTCGGTTGGCCTGATAGCATGGGTGGGCATGGCCGCTCCCGCTTCGGCTGCCGATATGGCGGTCAAGGCACCGCCACCGGCCCCGCTTCCGGTGATCTACAATTGGAGCGGCTTCTATATCGGCGCCAATGGCGGCTGGGCTCAGAGCCGCAATTGCTGGGATTTCGTATTTCTCACCGGACCCGTGTTCACCGACGGCTGCCGTGATCGGTCCGGAGGCGTCCTGGGCGGGCAAATCGGTTATCGCTGGCAAACCAATCAGTTTGTGTTCGGATTGGAAGCGCAAGGCGATTGGGCCGACCTCAGCAACACGCGCGTCAGCTTGCTCAACCCGGCGCTCTCAACCCGCGTGAAAACTGACGGCATCGGCCTTTTCACGGGCCAAATCGGTTGGGCGGCGTGGACTGCGGCGCTGTTCTACATCAAGGGCGGCGCGGCTGTAACCAGCAATAGCTTCACCATATTGGACACGGCCACGGGGGCCGGTCTGGTATCGTCAAGTGCGACGCGCTGGGGCGGCACCGTGGGTGTCGGCTTTGAGTATGGCTTTGCACCGAACTGGTCGTTTGGTGCTGAATACGACCATCTGTTCATGGGGACTTCAAACAACTCCTTCACCGCGGTCGATCCGCGCCTCGTAGGCATCCTCAACAACCGGATCAGACAAGACGTGGATATGTTCACGCTGCGTGTGAACTACCGGTTTGGCTGGGGCACCAGCCCGGTCGTGGCGAGATACTGACCTCGATCGACATTTCCAGCACAACGAAGGCCGGCAGCAATGCCGGCCTTTTTGTTGAGCGAAAATGTTTCAAAAAATCCGTCTGCTGATGATCGGGTCGCGAGCATCCCCGCCTCAGGGCAGGCGAGCAATAGCGCTAGAGAATGCCCTGAGCGCTAGAGAATGCCCTGGTCGGCGGCGCGGTCGCGCTCGACCTGCCGCTCGCGAACCGTCGCGAGCTCGCGGCTGCAATCGAGGAATTCGGCCGTGCCGGCGCGCATGCCGAACCTCTCGCAGAAGCCCTTGGTCTCATCGGCGATGGTCTGGGTCAGCCGCGCTTGCGCATCGGCGCGCATCGACGGCCCGATGATGAAGACCGCGTAGAGGCCGCAGGCCAGCATCGCGGCAATGAAAACCACATAGGCGAGCGAGGGACCCGGTCGTGCGCTGGCAACGGGAGAAGCAGCTCTGGCTTCGGACATGGAATCAACTCCTGAAATCTCTTTGTGATCTGAATGTCGTTCCGGCTCGCCCCGGGAAAAAACGGCAGGGGCGGGCCGCCAATCGGTCTCAATCGAATGAATGCCGGGCAGCATAATCTCCCGCCCTGGCGGGAGGGCCCGCAATTCAAAACGACGACGAAATCGGCGAGGCGGCGGCGGCCTCGACGTATCGCATCTCTTTCCATACCTTGCCGCCGTTTCAAGCAGATGATCTTCGCGATGGGTAAGGGGCCGTTACATTGATCTAAACCATTGAGCCGCTTTTCGGGGCGCCCGTTTTCTTGCCCGTCGCTGTGGGGATAGCCCCAAGCCTGATCACAACATTGGCAAATGCCCCGCCTTCACCATGATTTGGGGCCTACATCCAACCGACGCCGGGCAAAGCATGGGCAGGGCAGCGCCAATGACGGCTCAGGTCCAAAAGACAGAACAGGAGTACGAGGTGCAGGTTCGCAACCTCGTGCGCCTCGTGTCAGCCTGCACCTTGGGGCTTTGGTCTTTTTCTGCAGGCCTGCTGATCGGGACGTTTTTCCTGTTTTGAATGGTGGCGGGGGCCCTCAGCGATGCTGGCCTTTACCCGTTGATTTGCAAGAGAGCGAATTGGGGGGCAGTGGCGATCCCGGCAGAATGGACATTTCGGCACTGATCAATCACTTAAACTGGCTCACCAGCCTAAAGAACGAGATTGTGCCGTAAGCGCAATTTCTGAGGCTGGCTCACCGAACGCGGTCTGCCCGACGGTCGACGTCTACCTAGAACCGCTTGATCACCGGGGCCGCTCCAGGGCGGCGCTGGCTGACGGCACAATCTTAGCGGTGAGCCGCCAGCCCTTTCTGGACGCGGCGCGCGCCCTGATCTCGGCCGGGCATGCACCCAATACTTGGTTGGTAGGTTGGAGGAAGGGGGGCCTCGGCTGGTCGCTGCGGTCTCAACTCGGCCACGCTGCAAAGTTGACGGTCGACGAACACAAGGTCTGCTTCGCACGTTGGAAGGCCTTTCCTTCGTCGTCGGTCGACGCACCGGTGCGTTTTTCCGAGGCGGCTCACCCTAGCTGAGGACGTCGCAAACCCTCCTAGGCGCCCGCCAGACGAACCGGACCCGCCCGACAAAAGACGACGCCCCCGCACGGGCAATGCGAGGGCGCTTTCGTCTCCTGATAAAGCTGCTGCGGGTTTCAATTATGCCGAAACTCTTCCGACTTCAAGTCGAAAGGAGAAGCTTGCCAGGCTGAGCAACCGAAATTCGGCGCTCACGCGCTGATTGATCTGGCGACCATCAGTAGCGGACGCTGGCCGTTTGCCCGAGAGCACGAAGGCAGCTTTTCAAAAACTGATGATCGCGGGATTGCAATAGCGACCCCGTCCGTCGGGGCATGGTCCGCGAGGCTGCAAAGGGCTTGTTGCGGGATACCATGCGCAAATCAAGCGCGGCGTCTAAATGACGCCCGCAGGAGCAGGCTCCGGTTGGCACCGACCTGCAGGTAGCTGCCCGCTGACGGATCGGTGATGCAGCGCTCCCGCGTCAAAGCAGGTGTAAAGGCCGACAGCATGACCCCGGCCTCCCTCAATCGAGGTTCCCTTGATCCGTCTATGTCTCGAGAGGGCTCGTCCGAAAGTTTACAGGCATAGGTTCGCCATCGAAGGCGAAGCTATGCCCACTCCCGGAGCTGAACCGAAGTTTACAGCAAAGGCCAACGCGGTCGGATTGGATCAGCGTAGCAATCATTTGCGGCGAGAAAAATGAGCGGAGGGTACGGATGCGGCGAGAAAAATGAGCGGAGGGTATCGATCCTGAGATGTGATCCATTTTGAGAGGCTTATCGGCGCCAAGTTCGACGTTGAGGTAAAGGGAATGTGGAGGTCACGATCACGATTTTGTCTACAAGAAGGTCTCTCGCTCAATCTAAACTGGCTGGCGAAGCACAGTTTCATCAAGTACGGGACTGCCACAACTGAAAAACAAATTCGGTGGAGCCGTTCCAGCTCGCTCGTTGCCGCTGGCTGTGTGAGCGCCGACATGAGTGTGGATTGCATTGGTTGGCTGCAGATATGGATCGGTGCGTTCAATCAGCGGATCACATTGGTCGCCAAGCCGCGCCATTTCGGTGGGCGGCAATGGTACTTCGTCTGCCCCGTAACCGGGCGTCTTGCTTCGGTCGTTTGGAAGCCTGCCGGTGCGGCGAGCTTCTGTAGCAGACACGCTTGGGCGGGGAAGGTGGCTTATCTATCTCAGTTTGGGAGTTGGATAGATCGTGCTCATCTTGGGAAAGCAAGAACCGCCGAAAGAGTTGGAGAAAACTGGGATTGTGATAAGCGCGCGTTGCCGCCACGGCCCAAAGGAATGCGCACAACGACATACGAGCGACTGGCATACAAGTTTGGCGCCTATCAAGCTGCACTAGATGATGGATTGGAGGCGGTTGCGTCGAATTATTATCCGAGCCAATAGACAAGATATTTCGAATGGAGTGCTTTCGCATTAAAGCGGGGCCGCCATTGCGCCTGGCATTCGCGTGGGCATCGGGCTCGGGTACACGAATAATCCCACACCGGTGATCTATACGCCTTAGACCGGGAGTGCCCTCAATTTGTTGGCCAACGTCGTCACCTACTGGTAAGGCACTTATGGGGGCCGAAGAGGCAGCTACCTTGGATGCTCTAATCGGGCGGTGGGAAATCCTGCGCGGACTGATCGCGCCCCATGGAGACCGCATGGCCGCATCGCGCGCCTCGTGGTTGAAGCGGTCCGTTTATATGTGGATCGCAGCCGCTGTCGTTCTTCTCGTCTCAATTAGCGAGACTGCCGCTCAACCTAAGTCTGGCGAGACTGCCGCTCAGCCGAAAAAAATCCTGTTCCTGCATTCGTTTGGGCCGAAATTCCAGCCGTGGGCCACATGGAGCAGGGAGATCGGCCGTGAACTGAACCGACAGTCGCCTTGGCCGCTGGACATTCAAGAACAATCCCTCGTCACGGCTCGGGGTGGCGATGATCCTTCGGAGCCCAAATTTGCTGAATATCTCAAGGCTCTTTACGCTCAACGACCGCCCGATTTGATCGTCGTTAGTGGTGCGCCCGCGGCTCGCTTCGTCCAGCGACACAGGGCGGACCTGTTTCCGACAACGCCGATGCTGCTCGCGGCAATCGAAGCGCGCCGGGTTGATCCATCCATGTTGTCCGAGCAAGACGCCGTGGTTGGGTTGCGGACCGATTATGTCGTTCTTTTCGAAAATATTCTGCGGCTGCTGCCGGAGACGAAGGCCATCGCGATCCCCCAATGAGCGATTTTGGATGAGCGCGATGCAACAGGAAGTGAAACCACCGCTAGCGAACAAGGTTAAATTGATTTTTTACAACGAGCGACCGTTCGGGGAGATATTGAAGGAGGTTGCGAGTTTGCCGCCCCACAGTGCAATTTTTTATCAACAGATGGCGGTGGACGGTGCAGGTGCCGTCTATGCAGACAAGGAGCCCTTGAAGCGCATCTATGAGGTCGCCAACGCTCCCATTTTTACGTTCGACGGGGCTTACTTTAACGGTGAGATTGTTGGCGGCCCGATGTGGTCACCGACCGAGGCTGCCCGACCGACCGCCGATGTTGCCGTCCGAATGTTGGGAGGCGAGAAGGGAAGTGACATCAAGGTTCCTCCGATCGGCTTCTCAACACCGGAATACGATTGGCGACTACTTCAGCGCTGGAACATCAGCGAGAGCCGCCTGCCACCGGGAAGCGAAATCTTGTTTCGGGAGCCAACGGCATGGGAGCGTTATTCGTGGCAAATCGCGCTGATCATTGCCGTTATTCTCGCGCAGGCTGGGCTTATCTCGGCCCTGCTGCAGGCGCATCGTCGGCGTCGTCTGGCCGAAGTGCAGTCCCGGCAGCACATGGCAGAACTGGCCCGTGTCGTGCGCTTCTCGACCGCTGGCGAACTGACCGCCTCCATTGCTCATAAAATCAACCAACCGCTTGGGGCTATTTTGACCAATGCGGAAACCGCAGACGACATTCTGAAATCCCCGACGCCAAATATCGCCGAACTCAAGGATATTGTGAAGGATATTTTGCAGGATGACCGACGCGCCAGCGAAGTCATCCGAAGGATGCGCAGTCTGCTGACGAAAGCACCTTTTGAACTGAAAAATCTGGACCTCAACGACCTCGTTCGGGAAAGCGTCGAATTTCTTTCGATGCTGGCTATCGGGCGAAAGGTCGAACTGGTCAGCGCGATCAAAGCGGATGCGCTCCCGATCCTCGGCGACCGCATCCAACTTCAACAAGTCATCCTCAACCTTGTCGTGAACGGGATCGACGCGATGAAGGATACGCCTAGCGAAAATCGGACCATCACCATTCGGACTTCGCGGGTCGAGAATTTTGCGGAGCTATCCGTGTCGGATCGCGGACCGGGCATTCCCGAAGACAAATTAAAAACCATCTTCGAACCGTTCTACACCAGCAAGTCGGGAGGCATGGGGATGGGGCTGTCCATCGCGCGCACGATTATCGAGGCGCACCATGGGCTGATACGGGCAAAAAATCGGGATCACGGAGGCGCGTCGTTCCGGATCAGGCTTCCTCTGTCCAGCGAGGGTGCTGGACCGGCATAGCGAGGGCCATCGTGGTCATGCTGCCGCCGCGCGATCCTCTTTGTCGGCCCCGCGCATGACGATCCTGAGCGCATCGTCCGGCAATGGCCGCTGCAGCGCCTTCGTCTCATCCCACGATGCGCGCATCCACACGTCGCGCTCTTCGTCGGTCGTCAGGATCACCGGCATCGCTGTCGGATGGATCGGCTCGACCACCGCGTTCGGCGATGTCGTGAGAAAACCGTAGACCTGATGCGGCCCAGGTATCGGCTTCGACTTCGTGCCGCGATCACCGTTGAACGTCGTCCAGATGCCAGCGAGGGCGAATAGCGGCCTGTTCTCATTGAGGGCGAACCACACTACGTCTTTCTTCTTGGTCTGAGGATTTGGGGCTGGCGCGTATTCGGCAAAGCTGTTGGCCGGGACCAAGCAGCGGCTCTGCGGCTTGAGCCAGCCGCGCCAGTATGACGACGCCGTGTTGCGGATGTTTGTCGTGATGCCCGGCATTCTCTGCGGTGGCGGCATGCCCCAGCGCATCATCAGCATCTCGCGTCCGCCCTCGCTATTGCGGATCACGGGAGCCGGGAAATCGGGAAACACGCCCGGCATCGGCTGAAGGTTGCCGACATAACGATTGATCACGCGAAACAGCGCGATGATCGCGGCTTGGTTGGTGGTGATGCTGTAGAGGTTGCACATTGATGTACGCGCGCTTAGTGACCTATTTTTCGACACTAGACGCAATTGCGCTCTTAATCAGCGCTTGGGTCGTGGACGAGTAGGTGTTGTACTCTTTGCTCATGAACTGCGGCGTTTTGAAGTAATCACGGTGATAATCCGCGAGCATTTGCAGATTGCGTCCCCATTCGCTCTCCAGCGTTTCCAACTCTAACAGTTCGTCAGCGGACCAAAGAAAATAGCCAACGAACCACTCGTATCGCTCAAGATCGTTGCCTTGGAGTGACCGAAAATCGGTCGCCGATAGCTCGGGATACTGAACGGCGAGTTTGAGATATTCGCGGAAGGTAGCTTTCGCTGTCGTTTCTCGCTGATTGTTCCGGTTGAGGACAAGTTGCCTCCAAGCGAGAAGCACAGCGGCCACCGCAACCAAAGGCGTGAACCCGGGCGCGATTTGAGCCCAAGCCTTCGCATACTCCCACATGGTTGATGCCCCCCCTTTAATGCTGTGCGGCAGTGTAGATGCTGTCGAGGTCAACACGGTCCTTAATCCCGCTCTCCCGGCCACCACGTCGACGGCGGATCGTTCGCTGAAATCTTGGTTGGTCGCAGCGCGACCAGATGGCTCCGCTTGTAGGCATAGCCCCGGACTTCGGAGCACAGGCGGCAGCGCATGTAGCGTTCCAGTTCATGGACCGGCGTTGCCTTCGGTCGCCGCACGATGTCGAGGGCAACGGTCTGGTGCGTGTCGCAGCCGAGACAGCGGACCTCAAGATAGGCGTAACCGGCATTGAGGGCCTCGCCCAAGGTGGGTGACGGCTGCGCCGGTCCCTTGAAGGCGAGCATGCGCTTGTTCCACGCCTCGACGGCGAGCCGGTCGGCGGCCTTGCGCGCTTCCGTCGCCCGCTCTGCAGCCGCCCGGACCGATCCGCCGTAAATGGTCTCGCGTGACTTACTGCCCATGCGAGAGAGAGGATGCGCCGGGCCACGCGGGACGGGCAAGCCGCTACAGATTGCGGTGAATGGCGTGTCGGGCACAACAGGCGGCCAGCCCGTCGGCTCAGTTGAGGCGCTGGCGAGCGCGGTGCATGATCACATCGACCTGTTCCACCAGCGGCTGGAAGAACTCCGCCGCATTCGCACAGCACGGCAACGCGAACCCGACCTCCGCCAGCCGCGCTGTGATCAGTCGAGCCAGCAGACCTTGGCTGATCGTGTTCACGGTTGCGAGCCGCAGCACGGTGTCGTCGCTGATCTGATCGATGGTTCCGGCGATCTGCTTGACGGCGTCGGCGGCTGCGATGACCCGCGCATCGCCGGTCGCCTGCGCTTCGACCATACGAGAGGTGGCGAACAAGGTCAGCGTCACGCTCAGTCGGGCGCGCTCGACCAGTGCAGTCGTCTCGGCGTCGGTCACATCGGCATCCGTGGGAGAGGGCAGCGGCGAGAGGTCAAAGGGGGGGGGTACCTCGACCTCCTATCACCAAACTCGATCAGGCCGCAAAAACAATGTTGGACAATGAATTTTGGTTCGCGGACGTTCCCGTCCTCCACTTTGTCTGGCTCACGCGCCGTCACGCCCGGGCAAAAGAGCGACGTGCGCCTTCGTGCGAGCAGCCGCCTCACACGATCGCGAAAGCCAGCAAGCTCGAACCCAGCAACACGAGGCTGGCCGCTATCAGCGTGAGGAACCCATCGGAGACTAAATCGTGATTGCTCATGATACACCTGCCATGTGCGATGCTCGTCCGAACAGAGCGCAGGCCTGAGCAGCGCCTCTGCTGCGTGACACAATCCGCGATTTGGGTAGGTTCTTCCATTACACGTGGGTACGGTCGCATAAACTCTTCTGATCGCCCGCAATAAACTTGGTATGACCGTCACGGGTCCGGGAAGCGACGCTCACGCGCCAGCAGCGCGACCGCGATGGCGACCACCACGATGAAGATCAGCGCCTGAGCACTCGACATTCGCCACATCGCGCACCGCCCTTTGTGTGCAAGGTGGCACATAATTTAGAGCGAAATGATGAATGGCAAATATATCTAAACGGCGCGGTCGCGCGGTCCCGGCACGTTGGGGCG
>CAWJYQ010000019.1:0-405788 GCA_963847045.1 uncultured Alphaproteobacteria bacterium
GGCCAGGCGGCAGCACGGAAAACATAAGAGAATTTCTGCCGCGGGGTGGCTCCAACGCGGCTGGAATCGAACCTCGCGCATGACCGGAATCGAAAAAGACGATGCGTTACGTCGGTCTCTTGAACTATCCCGCCCGCGCAAACGAAACGACATTCGCAGGCCGATCGACATAAGCGCCCCAAGCTTCCATGAGCTTGCGTCGCTTCTCCAGAGCGGTCCCACGACGATATGCCAGCTCCACCTCATCGCCGACCGCATGGGCCAAGGCCATCTCCGCCACTTCGCGCGGAAAGCTGGTTTCGTCTCCCGCCCAATCGCGGAAACTAGACCTGCAACCGTGCGTGGTGATCCCTGGGTAGACGGCCTTCAATGCGGCAAGTACGGCATTCATTCCAAGGGGCTTGCCGTTGGTTAGGCCGCTGAAGACGAAGTCGGCCGGCTCGGCATCTTTCAGAATAACATCCCTCAGGATAGCAAGCGCACGGTCACAAAGGGGGACTTCGTGATCTTTCGGTGTCTTCACGCGTTCCTGCGGAATCGTCCAAAGGCGCGCGTTGTAATCAACCTCGCGTACGCGCATAAACCGAGCTTCCGACGTGCGAACGGCGGTCAGGATTACAAACTCGGCCGCAAGATTAACGTCGGTATCGGCCGCCGCGTGCTTCTCCCGGAGCTTCTGGACGATGTTAGGTATGTCGGCATAGGGCGCCGCCGGGTGGTGACGCTTCAAGCGCTTCAGCCTTGGCAAAAGTTCTCTCAGGTGTCCTTTCCAACGAGCAGGGTTTTCACAGGTGTGCAACCCCTTGGCCCGCGCCGCGTCAAAGACACGCTCAATTCGTCCCCGCGTCTCGCGGGCGGTGCGTGGAATCGTCGTCCAGATGGGAGTTAAAACGCCAAGCACGTTATCCGTAGTGATCTCCCGAAAAGCTTTGGACCGCAGCGAACCGCAGCGCACTTCGAGGTCCCGCTTCCAATCTCGTTCACTACTCTTGTTCTTGAAGCCTGGCATAATCGACTTCAAGTAAGCGTCGGCAAACTCTCCAAATGTCGTCTTGGCTTCGGGCGCTTCTTCGGTCTTCACCGGATCTATGCCCCGACGGAGCCTGGCGCGGAGATCATTAGCCCGCTCGCGAGCATCCTCTAAACTCACACCATCCTGCGCGGCAGAACCCAAACCAAGGTCCCGCTGCTTGCTGGTACCGCGCTCACGGTAACGAAAAATCCAACTGCGGCTGCCGGAGTCGCGAACGTTCAAGTAGAGCCCGCCGCCATCGCAGTACATTCCAGCCGCCAATTTCTTGCTTTTGACGAAGAGTGCGGTGAGCCGCTTGGCCATTGACGGAACCTCCAAAACATGGGCGCGACTGGCACTTGCCAGCCGCGCCCAAGCCCTCTCCGGCGCCCATACTTCAGCCCATACTTTCGCGTCGGCTTGTGGCGAACACCAGCGATGCGCGGCGGAACTTCGGTCAGAGTTAGCCGCTAAAAATCGAGACAAATCAAAACTCAATGAACATAGGCGAAGCTTGGCGAAGACTATCGCAAACGCGGTGATGCCAGCCGCGCCCTGCTTTTTTGTTTTGAAGCAATTGACCTATTTCCGTCCGCAGCCTGCCGCCCAGGCCGACACGAAACCGCGTGTCCAGTCGCAGTTAAACGTTCCGCCCAAATTATAATCAAAATGTTCCGCGATTTGCGGACGGCGGAACCCGTTGATACCATTGGTTCCTGCCCGAAGAACAACCGTGTGCTGCGGTCCGTCGCGTTAGGCCGTCAGCTCCGGAAACGTTCGATTTGAGAATCCGTCAAACGACCCTGAAAGATTGATAAACGCCCGAAAATCTAAACCCGCCGCAGTGAAGAGCGCTGCAGGCGCTTGTGATTGAAGGCCGCCGGCGCTGACTGCCGTTTGTCCCACCCATCCCCTCGAGGAGGCTCGACGTGATCACTGTTCGCAAGGAAATGGACAGCCTCGGCGAGGTAGATGTGCCCGCCGACAAGCTCTGGGGCGCGCAGACGCAGCGATCTCTCGAGCATTTCAGCATCGGCAAGGACCTGATTCCGCGCGAGATGATTACAGCCTATGCGATCCTCGAAGGCCGCTGCCAACGCCAATCACAGAGACCATCGGCTGAGCGACGAGGTTCACAGGCTGATCGCTGCGGTCTGCGACGAAATACTGGCCGGCCGGCACCACGACATGTTTCCGCTGCACGTCTGGATGACCGGAAGCGGGACCCAGTTCAACATGAATGTCAACGAAGTGATCTCCAACCGGTGCTGCCAGCTCGCGGGCACGCCGCTCGGCAGCAAACGGCCGGTCCATCCGAACGACCACGTCAATATGTCGCAATCGTCAAACGACAGTTTTCCGTCCGCGATGTACATGGCGGCCGCACTCAATGCCAAGCAGCGCCTGCTGCCGGCCGTGCAGGCACTCCACGACGCGATCGCGGCCAAGGCGTCCGAATGGGACCACGTCGTCAAGATCGGCCGCACCCACATGCAGGATGCCACGCCCCTCACTTTGGGCCAGGAGTGGTCGGGTTACGCCGGCATGCTGGCGGACGACATCGAGCGCATTGGCGATGCCCTGAAAGGCGTCTACCGGTTGGCGCTCGGGGGCACCGCGGTCGGCACCGGAATCAATGCGGCGCCGGATTTCGCTGAAACCGTAGCAACCGAGATTGCCACGCTCACGGACCTGCCCTTTGTCAGCGCGCCCAACAAATTTACGGTGCAGGGCGCGCATGACGCGCTGGTGCAGCTTTCCGGCACCTTCCGTACGCTGGCGGTCTCGCTTTACAAGATCGGCAACGATATCCGCCTGATGTCCTGCGGACCACGCGCGGGGTTCGCCGAGCTGTTGATTCCGGAGAACGAGCCCGGCTCCTCGATCATGCCGGGCAAGGTCAATCCCACACAGGCCGAGGCGCTCACGATGATCGCCGTGCAGGTCATGGCCAACGATGTTGCGGTAGGATTTGGCGGCGCCGGCGGATATCTGGAGATGAACGTCTACAAACCGCTGATGATCTACAACATCGCGCATTCGATCACGATCATGACGGACGGCTGCGTCAATTTCCGCAAGTTCCTGGTCGAGGGGACGAAGCCGAACCTGAAAAAGATCAAGGAATATGTCGAGCGCTCGCTGATGCTGGTGACCGCGCTTTCGCCCGTGATCGGTTACGACAAGGCGTCCAAGATCGCACATTACGCGATGGATAACGATCTCACGCTCAAGGAAGCGGCTCTCAAGCTTGGCTTCGTCAGCGAAGACGAGTTCGATCGCGTCGTCGATCCCGTCAAGATGGTCAGGCCCTATGTGGCAAAGGACGCAGATCGCGCCAAGGCCGCCGCGCCGATGCGCTGAAAGGAGAGGTCGACCATGATCCGATGCGTGCGCCTGTGGACTGGAGCAGACGGCAATTCTCATTTCGAGGAAGGCGCGATCGATATCACCCCGGGCGTGCGCGGCGACTGGCTGAGCGAGAAAGTCGGAGCGGCGAGCATCTCCTTCCAGGAGACGGCGTCCGGCGGTTCATTCGCCTGGCACACGGCGCCGGTACGGCAGCTTGTCATCACCTTGAGCGGCACGCTGGATTTTCAAACCCGCGAAGGCAAGCACTTCATGCTTCGTCCCGGCGATATCCTGCTTGCGGAGGACACCGCCGGTTCGGGGCATAGCTGGCGGTTGACCGACGACTCGAGCTGGCGCCGCGCCTATGTCGTGCTTCAGCCCGGCGTCGCAGTACCGTTCAAAAAACTGAAGGAAGCAGCCACATGAATACCGAACCTGACGTCGTCCTGATTGGCGCGGGCATTATGAGCTCGACCGTCGGCGTTTTCCTTAAAGAGCTGGAGCCGTCGTTCTCGATCACCATGTTCGAGACCCTGGAGGATTGCGCGCTGGAAAGCTCGGAGGCGTGGAACAACGCGGGTACCGGCCACGCCGCCAATTGCGAGATGAACTACACACCCGAGCGGCCGGACGGCAGCGTCGACATCTCCAGGGCGTTGCAGGTCAACGTGGAAATCGACCTCTCGCGGCAATTCTGGACATACCTGGTAAAGAAGGGTGCGATCGCCGACCCGCGCAGCTTCATCCACCCGGTACCCCACATGAGCTTCGTGCACGACGCCGGCAACGTCGCATTTCTGAAGAAGCGGTACGCCGCGATGTCGGCCCATCATTGCTACGAGGGCATGGAATACAGCGAGGACCGCGGGCAGATCGCCGACTGGGTTCCGCTTGTCATGGAGGGGCGCGCCGCCGACGAACCGGTCGCGGTCACGCGTATCATCAGCGGCACCGACGTCGATTATGGCGCACTCACCCACCATCTGGTTCACCATCTGGTCGGCCAACCCGATTGCAGCGTCCATTACAAGACCAGAGTCACCGGCATCGCCCGCGCCGAGAACAAACGCTGGCGCGTCGAGGTGCGGGATCTCGACAGCGGCGAAACGCGCTCGGTCACCGCCAAATTCGTCTTCATCGGCGCGGGCGGCGGCGCGCTGCCGCTGCTGCAGAAATCCGAAATTCCGGAAGGGCACGGCTATGCCGGCTTCCCCGTCAGCGGAATCTGGCTGCGCTGCGATGATGGCGCGGTCAACAAGCGCCACCACGCCAAAGTCTACGGCAAAGCCGTGGTGGGCTCGCCGCCGATGTCGGTGCCGCATCTCGACACCCGCGTCATCGGCGGACAGCATTCGCTGCTGTTCGGCCCCTATGCGGGCTTCTCCAGCAAGTTTCTGAAACACGGCTCGCTGCTCGACCTCGTCGAGTCGATCCGTCCCGGCAATGTCAAGCCGCTGCTCTCGGTCGCCCGCGACAATTTCGACCTGACCGAATATCTGATCGAGCAGGTGCTGCAGTCCGAAGGACACCGCCTGGCGACGCTGGACGAGTACTACCCGAAGGCGGATCCGAAGGATTGGCGGTTGC
Organism: uncultured Alphaproteobacteria bacterium; assembly: GCA_963847045.1. Classification (GTDB taxonomy): domain Bacteria; phylum Pseudomonadota; class Alphaproteobacteria; order Rhizobiales; family Xanthobacteraceae; genus Bradyrhizobium. The sequence goes on from CAWJYQ010000019.1 coordinate 4,952, forward strand.
AGGTCGCCGGACAACGCGTCCAGATCATCAAGCCCGACGTCAAACGCGGAGGACTGCTGGAATTCGGCACCGAGCTCGTCGGCGCGGCGGACCGCTCGCTGGTGGCGCTGCTCGGCGCCTCGCCGGGCGCTTCGACCGCGGCCTTCATCGCGATCGAAGTCCTGCAAAAGTGTTTCGCCGGCGAATTGACGGCGCAGGCATGGCTGCCGAAACTGAAGGAGATGATTCCCTCTTACGGCATTTCCCTGATCGACGACGCCGGCTTCACCCGCAGGATCCGGACCGAGACCGCGCGGGCGCTCAAGGTCGACGACGTGAACTCGGCTCGTACGGCCACGCAGCCGCCGGTCCGGGCTGCGGTCGGCGACTAGACATTCCATGACGACGGATGGGCGCGCAGGGCTCGTGCTTGGCTTTGCAAGGATTCTCTACATCAATGGACAAGCCACCGAACTGACTGTGAGCGCAACCGGGCGTCTCGGTCGCGCCCTGGGATTGCGCGTCACCCTCCTGCCACGTTGGGGCGAACTGCAGCTGGTGGCAAACGACGGGAGCGGCGCTGGTGTCGCTCGGGTCGAAGCCAATCCTGCAGGCGTCGAAATGCACCGTGTGGCATTGGCGATGCAGGCGATCCAGGATGTCGAGACGGGTCGCCTGGCGCCGGATTCCGCGACAAGAACGATCAACCAAATCTCGCAATCGCAACCGACGCCGACATGGCTTTTCGCACTCGCGGCCGCAGCGGGTGCCGCAGCGCTGGCGGTGATTTTCGGTGTCGAGTACATATCGGCTGCGATATTGATCTTCGCGAGCGGCGGGGCGGGCGCGATCTTGCGCCGGGCCGTGGGACGGCTGAGCGCAAATCTCCTGCTGCAGCCGTTTTGCGCGGCACTGCTTGCCGGCGTCATCGGCGCCCTGGCGGTCAGGTACGATCTGAGCTCGTCATTGCGGCTTGTCGCGGTCTGTCCGTGCATGGTCCTGGTGCCGGGCCCGCACTTTCTCAACGGAGCGCTCGATCTCATCAACGGCCGAATTGCGCTTGGCGCTTCCCGCCTGCTTTACGCCGGACTTATCGTGGTCGCGATTGCTTGCGGGTTGCTGCTTGGACTGACATTGCTCGGCATCTCCTTGCCGGCCGACCCGCCAGGAAGGATCGCTCCTCTGTGGGAAGATGCAATTGCAGCCGGCTTCGCGGTCGCCGCCTATTGCATCTTCTTTTCAGCGCCGCTGCGCATGCTCCCCTGGCCGGTTGCCGTCGGCATGCTCGCCCACGCCTTGCGATGGGTGGCCATCACCCAGTTCGGTTTCAACGTCGCCACCGGGGCGCTGGTCGCCTGCGTCGTCGCCGCGCTTGTGCTCACTCCGATCTCACGGCGGAGTCACATGCCGTTTGCGGCAATCGGCTTCGCTTCCGTAGTTTCCATGATACCCGGCGTCTACCTGTTCAGGATGGCGAGTGGATTCGCGGAGATCGCCAACGACCCGCATCCGGCATTTGAACTTGTCAGCTCGACGGTGACGGACGGGGTGACCGCCGCGACCGTCATTCTGGCTATAAGCCTTGGCCTCATCGTTCCGAAGATGGCCATCGACTATTTCTGCGATCGCCCGGCGAAGAGCTAGATCACGGGCATTGCGAGGATCTCCGATGTTCGATTAGAAATCCGGACGGCGATTTCAGCGGGGCGCGGAGCAATGACGCATTTACCGGTTTGGCTGCGCGCAGCGCTGTGTGCGTTGCTGCTCGGCGTCGTTTTTCCCGGCCATGCGCAGCAAAGCATAGATGCGGTCGGCGAATGGAAACGGAGAATTTCTCTCCAACTAGCCAGTCAGAAGAGATTTCCGCCCGCGGCCAAGGGGCAGAGCGGTATTGCGAAACTGAGCTTCACGATTGACCGGTCGGGCAATCTGATCTCGGGCAAGGTAAGCGAAAGTACGGGCTTCCCGCTACTGGACGCGGCGGCGATCGAGATGCTCCATCGCGCCCAACCATTTCCATCGGCCCCTGCCGAATTGAGCGACGACAGCTTTACTTTCACCGTGCCGGTCAATTTCACCAAAGGGCGGCCGATGTCGACCATTGATGCGGCCAAGTAGGAGGCCATCGAAAAAGGCGAAAGCGCGATGAATGCCAAGACACACGGTATCTGCCGCGGCTGCTGAACGAGCGACGGCCTAAAAAGACCGGCGCGCCTTTCGGGCGCGCCGGATGGCAACCAACCGCTACAAGACCTGGTTCAGGAAACCGCCGCCTTCGGCGCGCGGTTGCGCGAATTGCGCTGGAAGAACAGCGCCTGGCTCGCGACCGCCGACACCATGGCCGGCTGGAACGGCTTTGAGATCAGGAACGCCGGCTCCGGCCGCTCGCCGGTGAGGAAGCGTTCGGGATAGGCGGTGATGAAGACCACCGGCACCTCGAACGTCCTCAGCAGCTCGTTGACCGCATCGAGACCCGAGGAGCCGTCGGCGAGCTGAATGTCGGCGAGGATGAGCCCGGGCTTGCGGTTCTTGGCAAGCGCCACGGCGTCCGAATGGGTACGCGCCACGCCGATGACGTTGTGGCCGAGGTTGCGCACCAGGCTTTCCAGGTCCATCGCGATGAAGGTCTCATCCTCGATGATCAGCACGTCGGTTGCGATCTCGGCCGCCATCTCGCGGCCGGCGGCATCCGCAAGCCGGCGCGTCTCGCCGACATCGGTGCCGAGGATGTAGGCGACTTCCTCCTCCGGAAAGCCTTCCAGCGACAACAGCAGGAAGGCCTGGCGCGGCAGCGGCGTGATGTTGGACAGCCGCCGCTCCGGCGGCATCGGCAAGGTTGCGACATCGGCATCGTCGTTGATCGACACCGAGTTCCAGATTCGCGTGAACAGGCGGAACAGCCCGGCGCGGGCGCCGTGCTTCTCCTCGAGCAGCGAGGGGTCCTGCAGCAGGGCCTCGAGCATGGCCGCGACATAGGCGTCGCCGGACGACTGGCTGCCCGTCAGGGCACGGGCGTAGCGCCGCAACAGCGGCAGATGTTCCGCAACAAGCTGTGATCGGGTCATCCCCACTCCATCGATTTCTGGGCCAAGCATTTTAGAGGGGCGGCCGAGGTTCCCCTGATGGGCTGTCTACGCTCAAGCCCCAAAAAAGTTCCCAGAAAAGTTCCACCTCGGCCGGAACTTTTCGCCAGGGATCGAATTAGGTTCCTTACGGAAGTCCTCGAAATCGGGAAATTCTTGGAGCTACAGGGACTTAACTCTCGGGGAAACGTGGAACAGGTCATGAAAGATGTAAAGTCTCAAGCCAGCAAGAATGCGGCGCCGGGCAAGCAGGGCGGCCTCAATGCCGAGATTCAGTCCAGAATCGGTCATCAGCTCCGCGCCATGTATGACGATGTTGTGAGGCAGGGGGTGCCGGATCGGTTTGCGGACTTGATCCGCAAGCTTGATGTCCCCCCCGCCTCTCCCCAAGTGGATACTACGGGCGGTACGGGCGGCAATAATAACGACGGGAGGGACTAATGCCTCTCACTGATGCCCTTCGCGACGACATCCTGGCTGCGGTTCCGAGCCTGCGCGCGTTCGCGATCTCGCTTTGCGGCAATGGCGATCGCGCCGACGACCTGGTGCAGGAGACCCTGCTGCGGGCGCTCGCCAATATCGACTCGTTCCAGCCGGGCTCAAACCTGCCGGCGTGGCTGTTCACGATCCTGCGCAACCTCTTTCGCTCCGACTACCGCAAACGGCGGCGCGAGGTCGAGGACGCTGACGGCAATTATGCCAAGACGCTGAAGACGCAGCCGTCGCAAAGCGCGCATCTGGAATTCGAGGAATTCCGTGCCGCGCTCGACAAGCTGCCGCAGGACCAGCGTGAAGCGCTGATCCTGGTCGGCGCGTCCGGCTTCTCCTATGAGGACGCCGCAACCATCTGCGGCTGCGCGGTTGGCACCATCAAGAGCCGCGTCAACCGCGCGCGCTCCAAACTTGCCGCGCTGCTCTATGTCGACGGCGCCGAGGATTTCGGGCCCGACGAGACCGTGCGCGCGGTGATCGGCGGAAACGGGTAAAGGCCTCAAGCCAACAAAAATCGCCATGCCCGGCCTTGTGCCGGGCATCCACGTCTTTGGTCCTCATTACAAGAAGGACGTGGATGGCCGGGCCTTCACCGCGCCGAAGGCTTCGGCCCCGCAGGCGGGACAAGCCCGGCCATGACGATGACAAACTACCGACCCGGCCGCACCGGCGCGGAAATCTGCTCGGTGCGGTCGCGCTCGTTCATATCGACGACCGTCTCCATCGGCGCGGTCAGTTCATAGACGTATGACGCATCGGTGAAATAGCGCTTCGATGTGCCGCCGAGCGCTTCCGGCGCGACGCGGTCGAGCAGGATCAGACCGAAATCGCTGTCCGGCCGGCGCGTCGCCTCGCTGGTGTTGAACTCCTCCCAACGGAAGGTGAAAACAGCGTTCGGCTCTTCGCCCGTAACTTCCCACTTCGCGACGATGTGCGGATGCTTGCCGACCAGCGACAGGCCTTCGTCGGAATGCGAGGCAAGCTCGAAGAACAGGAGCGACAGGCTCTGCGCGGCGCGGGCAGAGACGGCGATGTCGGGCCCGCTCACCGCGATGCGATCGGCATGCGGAATCGCACGCGCTTCGAACAGGCCCCTCAGCTTGACGCCCTGCCACTGGCTTTCGCTGAGCAGCGACACCACGTTCGCCATGGCGTGGATGCGCCCGATCAACAGCTCGCGGGCGACGTCGATATCGGCGCCGTGGCGCAGGGTGCGCGTCACGATCGACTGGATCACCGCGAGGATATTCTTCACCCGGTGATTGAGCTCGTCGATCACGGCGGTGAGCCGGCGCTCGAAGCCGATGCGCACCTGGATCTCGCGGCTCAGTCTCAGATTGTTGTAGGCGACATAGCCGAACAGGCCGCAGACGATGCCGGTCAGCGCCAGACCGATGGCGCCGACAATGGCAGCGGTTTGCTCGGCGCGACGGGCGGCATTGGTCTTGGCGTAGTAGGCCAGCGACCAGTCGCGATTTCCGAAGGTTACCGCGCGCACCGCCGACGGCGCCGGCGCATCAGGCGTGACATGTCGCGCCGTGACGACGCCGTGCTCGCTGGCGACGAGCTCGCTGTCCTCGCTGCGAGGGTCTTTCAGCGCCACCGCGAACAGCGACAAATCGTCATTGGTGAGCATCAAAGGGGAGAGTTCGTAGGAGAACGTCACAAAGCCGGCCGGCGTCGAGGCGCCCTCCTGGACCACGGGAGCGGCCAGTACGAGGCCGATCGGCCCGTCCGGCCGCAGCAAGTTGATGGGGTCGGAAGCAATCGGCTTTCCTTCGATTGCAGCCCGCGACAGCATGGCGCCGATGCCAGGAGAGTCATCGACCGCGCGTCCCGCAAAGGTCCGGGTCACGTTGTTGCGCGGCTCGAGATCCATCAGCACGTCGATCGGCTTGTTGATTGCGCGTGTGTCGAGCGGCTTGTCGTCATAGTTGCGGATAGCCGGATTGGGGAATCCGGCGGCCGCCAGCTCCTTGCTCGCGGCATCGAGCTCGGCCGGTTTGAGCCGTGCGAACCAGGAGGCAATCACGAAATCGGTCTTGAAGGCGTAGATCGAGGAGCGCAGCGGCTGCAGCATGTTGGCCTTGATCACCGACGGCGCGCGAAACAGGCCGGAGGCGACGCGCGCCAGCAATTCACGCTCGGTGAGGCGGTCCTGCACCAGGCTCGCATGGACGTCGATGGCGCGCGCCAGCGCGATACCATCGATCGCCAGCTCCTGTTCGTGCACCCGATAGGCGGCAAGCCCCGAGAGCAGAGCCCCGATCAGCGCGATCAAGCCAATGATGAAACCCAGCCGAACCACTCGCTTACTCTGTGGTGAGAGGTTGGCGGAAGAGAGAGGCAGTCATCGATAATCCGACGGGATGGCAATGAAGCGAGACGAAACGAAAGCCAGCCGCCGGATATATTGATGGAGCCATCTTGGTTGTGCAACTACAGTTGGCGAGGAGACTTAACGCGCCGGCTCGGTGATTTTCCCGAGCACGACCCGGAGGAAGCTAACGGCGCTGCTGCGATTTGGTTCCTTGCGATTTCAGGAATTTTTGGCGGACCAGGGGCGTGACCGCGTCAGGCCGTCGCACCGTTCATCAACCTTAACAGACGGTTCGCCGTCAGGCCCGCCGCGCCGACGGTCTTAATCCGCCTTTGGCCTCGATGAAGCCGATGATGCGGTCCAGCCCCTCGCTCTTTTTCAGGTTGGTCATCACGAACGGCCGCTCGCCGCGCATCCGGCGCGCGTCGGTATCCATCTTTTCCAGGGACGCGCCGACATGCGGTGCCAGATCGATCTTGTTGATGACGAGGAGATCAGAGCGCGTGATGCCTGGCCCGCCCTTGGAGGGAATCTTGTCGCCGGCCGCCACATCGATTACGTATATCGTCAGGTCCGCGAGCTCCGGCGAGAAGGTGGCGGCGAGATTGTCGCCGCCGGATTCGATCAGCACCAGATCGAGGTTGGGAAATTTGGCGCGCATGTCGGCCACAGCCGCCAGATTCATCGAGGCGTCCTCGCGAATCGCAGTATGCGGGCAGCCGCCGGTCTCGACGCCGGCGATGCGGTCCGGCGTCAGCGAGCCGGAGCGCACCAGAAACTCGGCGTCCCATTTGGTGTAGATGTCGTTGGTGATCGCTGCGATGTCGTAGCGCTCGCGCATCGACTTGCAGAGCAAATCCATCAGCGCGGTCTTGCCGGACCCGACGGGGCCGCCGACTCCGATCCGGAGCGGGCCGTGAGAAGATGCCATATCAATCAGTCCTCAATTACGCGATCACGACCGGAACAGCCTCGTATATTGCGTCTCGTGGCGGAGGCTGGCGAGGTCGGCGCGGAAGGTCGCGCCGCCGAGATCGTCCAGCGTCGCCGATAATGCGCGGGCGGCGGTCGCGGCCACAACCGACTCCAGCGCGGCCAGCACGCGCTGGCTGTCGGTCTGGCCGAGCGGAATCAGGCGCGCGCCCGCAGATATCCAGTTCGACACCAGCGCATGCAGGAAGGCGTGCAGCGACGGCGCCAGCGGGATCACATGCGCAGCGCTGACGATGCCAACCGTGACAGGATAGACGATGGCGCCACCGCATTGCGCGACCGCTTGCGTCAGTCCCTCGCAATCCCAGGCGGCGCGCGCGATCTCGATGAAGGCGCGGCCCTGAGACGAGGTTTCCAGCTGCCGCTCCCGCGACGGCACGAAGGCCGCGGCGAGTTCCGCCACATCGCGCAACGCGACATCGTTGCCGGCTTCCACCGCGCGATGGGAGTGCGCCAGAAACACGCTGTCGCAAAAGCCAGAGCCGTCCGCGAGCATCGTCGCGAGCCAGTCCTTCAGCGACGACGCATCCTTGATGTCGCCCGCCTCCACCGCCCACTCGATGCCGCTGGAATAAGAGAAGCCGCCGACGGGAAAGGCCGGCGACAGCCAGGTCAGCAGCCGGTAGAGCGCGGCGGCCTCACGCTCCGTCATCGCGCCGCGGTCGTCGAGTGGCGGCTCATTTGTGGTCATGAGCATGGGAATGGCCGTGATGATGCTCATGACCGCAATGGTCGTCATGGTGGTGGTGATCATGATGATCGCCGTGATCGTGGTGATGATCGTGCCCGTGGGCATGGTCATGGTTATGGTCCTGGCCGGTGTGCGCGTGCGGCTCGTGCGCATGGCCGTGCGCTGTGCCGGCATAGGCGCCGCCTTCGGGATCGAACGGCGCCTCGATCTCGACGATCCGTGCACCCAGCCCCTTCACCATCGCCTCGATCACGTGATCCCTGCGGATGCGCAGGCCTTTTGGCATGATCTGGGTCGGCAGATGGCGGTTGCCGAGATGCCAGGCGACCCTGATCAGATGATGCGGGTCGCTTCCCTTGATCTCGACCAGCGCCTCGGGCGCCGCCACCACCTCGACCAGCCTGCCGTCCTCGAGCACCAGCGCATCGCCGCCGCGCAACGCGACGGCGTTTTCGAGGTCGAGTAGAAATTCCAGTCCGCGCGTGCCCGTCATCGCCATCCGCCGCCGGTGACGGTCGTCGAAATCGAGCACGACGGTATCGGCCGGCTCCTCCTTCCAGCGATGCTGCCCCAAAACCTTGGTCGCGCGGATCATGCAGACTCTCTCTTTTTGACGCGTTTTCTTCACGCGAACCGGTTTCCACTTCGCTTGAAAACGCTATTAAAGCTTCTGTACCTTGGCGTCGCTGATGATCTCGATCACCGTCGGCGACACCCGGAGCGGGGTTGAATATTCGCGCCAGACCTTGAGATGCGGCGCCTTGCTGTGGGCCGTGAGGTCGTCGCGGGTCTCCCAGCGCTCCACCACCACATACAGATTGGGGTCGTTCACACTGACATGGCCTTCATAAGAAATGCAGCCTTTTTCCTTCAGCGTCTCGACGATGCAGGCCTTATGGCCCTTGATGAAGTCATCCTTGCATTCCGGCTTCATCTGGGTGGTGGCGATGACATAGATCATGGAATTTTCTCCCTTGCTTTTCTTGTTTAGCGGATGTCGACTTTTTCCGGCGTAATCACCTCGATCTTCGGCGGCGCGGTCATGCACCTCACGGCGACGCGACCGAAGGTCTTCATGTGCTCGGCGGTGCGATGCGGCACCAGCGCCTCGGCATTCTCCCACTGCTCGACAAATACCATCTTCGAAGGATCGGTCACGCTCTCATGCAGATCGTAGGCGATGTTGCCGGGCTCCTTCCTTGTCTCCTTGATGCAGGCGGTTGCGGCCGCGATGAATTCGGCACGCGTTTCGGGTTTGACGGTCAACGTAGCAACGACATAGATCACGAACATTCCTCCCGGCTTACCGTTCTGGCTTTGTACGCCGGCAGCGACTTTATCCAGAAGCGCGATCGGACGCAAAACCGGTTCCCACCCTCGGATCAAGTCCGAGGGCATGCTTTTGCCGATCGCGCTCGCCTTAGAACATGAAATAGCGCTGCGCCATGGGCAGCACCTCGGCCGGCGGGCAGGTCAGAAGCTCGCCATCGGCGCGCACTTCATAGGTCTCGGGGTCGACCTCGATATTGGGCGTGGCGTCGTTGTGGATCATGCTCTTTTTCGAGATTTTGCCGCGGGTGTTTTGCACCGCGTAAAGCTGCTTGCCGATGCCGAGCTTGCGCCCGAGCCCCGCGGTGACCGCGGCCTTTGAGGTGAACACCACGGACGACGCGGTCAGCGATTTGCCGAAGGCGGCAAACATCGGCTGGTAGTGCACGGGCTGCGGCGTCGGGATCGAAGCGTTCGGGTCGCCCATGGGCGCGGCCACGATCGAGCCGCCCTTGATCACGCAGTCCGGCTTGACGCCGAAGAAGGCCGGCGACCAAAGCACGAGATCGGCGAGCTTGCCCTTCTCGACCGATCCAATCAGCTTCGAGACGCCATGCGCGATCGCGGGATTGATGGTGTATTTGGCGATGTAACGTTTGACGCGGAAATTGTCGTTGTTGCCCTTGTCCTGCGGCAGCGATCCGCGCTGCTTCTTCATCTTGTCGGCGGTCTGCCAGGTGCGGATGATGACTTCGCCAAGCCGGCCCATCGCCTGGGAGTCCGACGACATCATCGAGAGCGCGCCGAGATCGTGCAGGATGTCTTCGGCCGCGATCGTCTCCTTGCGGATCCGGCTTTCTGCAAAGGCCAGGTCTTCCGCAATCGAGGGATCGAGGTGGTGGCACACCATCAGCATGTCCAGATGCTCATCGATGGTGTTGCGCGTGAACGGCCGCGTCGGATTGGTCGAGGACGGCAACACGTTCTTCAGGCCCGCGATCTTGATGATGTCGGGCGCGTGGCCGCCGCCGGCGCCTTCGGTGTGGAAGGCATGGATGGTGCGGCCCTTGAATGCCTTCACCGTGTCCTCGACAAATCCGGACTCGTTCAGCGTGTCGGTGTGGATCATCACCTGGATGTCGTAGTCGTCGGCAACCGACAGGCAATTGTCGATCGCAGCCGGCGTCGTGCCCCAGTCCTCATGCAGCTTCAGCGCACAGGCGCCAGCCTTGATCATCTCGACCAGCGCGGCCGGCCGCGACGCATTGCCCTTGCCGGAAATGCCGAGATTGACGGGAAACGCGTCGAACGACTGAATCATCCGCGCCATGTGCCAGGGGCCGGGCGTGCAGGTGGTGGCATAGGTGCCGTGCGACGGACCGGTGCCGCCGCCCAGCATCGAGGTGACGCCGCTCATCAGCGCGTGCTCGATCTGCTGCGGGCAGATGAAATGGATGTGGCTGTCGAAGCCGCCGGCGGTGAGGATCTTGCCTTCACCCGCGATGACGTCGGTGCCGGGGCCGATCACGATGGTCACGCCCGGCTGGATGTCGGGATTGCCGGCCTTGCCGATCGCGCTGATATACCCTTCCTTGATCGCGACATCGGCTTTGACGATGCCCCAATGATCGACGATCAGCGCGTTGGTGATGACGGTGTCGGCGGCGCCCTGCTTGTTGGTCACCTGCGACTGACCCATGCCGTCGCGGATCACCTTGCCGCCGCCGAATTTCACTTCCTCGCCGTAGGTGGTGAAATCCTTCTCCACCTCGATGATGAGATCGGTGTCGGCGAGCCGTACCCGGTCGCCGGTGGTGGGCCCGAACATATCGGCATAGACGGAACGTTTGATTTTCGTGCTCACAGCGAGCTCCTTGCTTGCGCAACCGTTTCAACGAAAGTGTTGTCGAGCCAGACATTGCCGCCGCGACAGCCCGCGACCACCTGCTCGGCCCAATTGGTGTAATCGACGAGATCGTCGCGCTCTTCCGCGGTCGGCTGCGGCAAAATCCGCGCGCGGATGTTGCTGACCTTATCGGCGATCTTGATCAGTTTCGCACCGGGCGATTTGTGCGAGGCGTTCACGACCTGCAGCCGGCGGCGTTCGGCCTTGGGCAGGCTCATGTCGTCGGTGCATTCGACGACGAGTGACGCGACGCGTTCGGAGAACTTCTGCGCCAGCTCTTCGCGCGTGGTCTCGGTGTCCTCGATCGAATCATGCAGCCATCCGGCGGCAACGAGCTCGGCATCCGCGCCATCCGTCGCGGCGGAGAGCAGGTTCGCGACCTCGGCAAGATGATTGACGTAAGGCTCGTTACCACGCCCCTTGCGCGCCATGCCGTTGTGGCGTCGCGCGGCGAGCTCAGCGGCTTCGGAGACGAGGCGCAGCGGGGCGAGCATCGCTCACAATTTTCCCATCACGTCGCCGCGGAAGCCGTAGATGGTCTTCTTGCCGGCGAGCGCGACGAGCTGGACGTCGCGGGTCTGGCCGGGCTCGAAGCGCACCGCGGTGCCGGCGGCGATGTCCAGCCGCATGCCGCGCGCCTTTTTGCGGTCGAACTTCAGCGCGGGGTTGGTTTCGAAGAAATGATAGTGCGAGCCGACCTGGATCGGCCGGTCGCCGGTATTCGCTACCGTCAGCGTCACCGTCTTGCGGCCGGCGTTGAGCTCGATCTCGCCGTCCTGGATGAACATTTCGCCGGGGATCATTTTCCTTCTCCGTCATTCCGGGGCGATGCGCAGCATCGAACCCGGAATCTCGATCAACAACCTCTGGATTCCGGGTTCGGCCGCTAAGCGGCCGCCCCGGAATGACTGAATTTCATCGGATCGGCTCGTGCACGGTGACGAGCTTGGTCCCGTCCGGGAACGTCGCTTCGACCTGGATGTCATGGATCATCTCGGGGATGCCGTCCATCACCTGCGCTCGTGTCAGGACCTGCGCACCGGCCTGCATCAGCTCGGCCACCGTGCGGCCGTCGCGCGCGCCCTCGACGATGAAATCGGAAATGATGGCGACCGCTTCCGGATGATTGAGCTTGACGCCGCGCTCGAGCCGGCGCCGCGCCACCATGGCCGCCATCGAAATCAGAAGCTTGTCCTTTTCGCGGGGAGACAGATTCATGCGGGATCTCTAATTTTATCGAACCTAGTTGAGCCATAGCCGCGGCAGCGGAACACTTGAGGCGCGAGCGAGCACCGCCATCATGTCGGCGCGCAGCCGCGCGGCATCTTGGGCACAGAAGCGCGCCATTGCAAACCCATTCCAGGCGGAGATGCCGACTTGACCGCCACAAGACTCGGCGGCCGTTCTGATCCGCTCCACCAGCGCCTCGTCGCCTGGCACGATGAGCGCGGTACCGATCGCGACCCCGCCTTTGGCGACCGCAGGGCGGGACAGCTTTTCGCCGATGTCGCCGTCGAGACGCACGTTTTCGGCGAGGACGAGCTTGCCGCCACGCCTCATGCGCCAGCGGTCGACGAACTCGCCATGCCGCATGGTCTCGCCCATCGCGGCGCGGCCGAACACAACGATCTCGCAAAGCAGGAGCGAGGCGGCCTCGGTGAGATCGATGTCGATGCGGCGCGTGACGCGGGCGCGGTCGAACAGAATGGTCTCCTGCGGCAGCCAAGCGAGATGCGCGCCGTCGGCCGCTTTCAGGACAATGTTGAGCTCGGCCGGCTTGCCGCTCGCGCGGTAGATTTTTTCCGCCGCGGCCGTGGTCAGCGTCAGATGCGCGCCTTCGCGTGCGGCGATCTCGATATCAAAGCGGTCGCCGCCGGCCACGCCGCCTGCCGTGTTGACGAACACCGCCGACAGCCCCTCGCCTTCCGGCGAGGGAAAACGCACGCGGAGCGAGCCCGACTCATGCAAATCGCCGCGGCGGGTCACGCCGTCGGCCAACTTCACCTCGAACGACACCGCGCCGCGGGCTCGATTGGCCGCGAAGACAGCTGAAGCAGCGCTGGAAGCATCAAGCCGCATCGATTCCTCGTGCGACCTCCGCCGGCCGCATTGAACTACAGTGCCATCTGGCGGCTGATCTCGCTCGGATCGAGGTTCGCGCGGTCGCAGGAATATTTGACCGCGCCCCGGTCCAGGACCGCGAAATTGTCGCCGAGCTCGCAGGCAAAGTCGAGATATTGTTCGACCAGGACAATGGCGATGTTGCCGAGGTTGCGCAAATAGGAAATGGCGCGGCCGATATCCTTGATGATCGAGGGCTGGATGCCTTCGGTCGGCTCATCGAGCAACAAGAGCTTCGGCCGCATCACCAGCGCGCGGCCGATGGCAAGCTGCTGCTGCTGGCCGCCGGAGAGGTCGCCGCCGCGGCGCCCCAGCATCGATTGCAGCACCGGGAACAGCGAGAACACGTCATCGGGGATATAGCGGTCCTCGCGCTTGAGCGGGCCGAAGCCGGTCTTGAGATTTTCCTCCACCGTCAGCAGCGGAAATATCTCGCGGCCCTGCGGCACGAAGCCGATGCCGCGCCGCGCGCGCTCATACGGTTTCAGGCCGGTGATATCGGTGCCGTCGAAATTGATCGAGCCGGAGGCGATCGGATATTGGCCGACCAGCGAGCGCAGGAGCGAGGTCTTGCCGACGCCGTTGCGCCCGAGCACGCAGGTGACCTTGCCGGGCTCGGCCGAGATCGAGACGCCGCGCAGCGCCTGCGCCGCGCCGTAAAACAGGTTGATGTCCTTTACTTCGAGCATGGCTCAGCGTCCCAGATACACTTCGATCACCCGCTCGTTCGACGACACCTGGTCGATAGTGCCTTCGGCGAGCACCGTGCCTTCATGCAGACAGGTCACCTTGACGCCGAGCTCGCGCACGAAGGTCATGTCGTGCTCGACCACCATCACGGTGTGGGTCTCGTTGATCTCTTTCAACAGCTCGGCGGTCAAGTGCGTCTCGACGTCGGTCATTCCGGCGACGGGCTCGTCGACCAGCAGCAATTTTGGGTCCTGCGCCAGCAGCATGCCGATCTCGAGCCATTGCTTCTGGCCGTGCGAGAGGCTGCCGGCGAGGCGGTTGCGCGCGTCGGTGAGGCGGATGGTTTCCAATACCTTCTCGATGCGCTCGGTTTCCGGTTTGCTTTCGCGCCAGAACAGCGTGCCGCGGACGGAGTGATCGACATTGAGCGCGAGCAGCAGATTGTCCTCGATGGTCTGGCTCTCGAACACCGTCGGCTTCTGGAATTTTCGGCCGATGCCAAGTTCGGCAATCCGCGTCTCGTCAAGCCGCGTCAGATCGGTGACGCCGTCGAACAGCACGGTCCCCTCGTCCGGCTTGGTCTTGCCGGTGATGATGTCCATCATCGTGGTCTTGCCGGCGCCGTTCGGGCCGATGATGGCCCGCATCTCGCCGGGCGCAAGCGCAAGCGAGAGATTGTTGATGGCGTGGAAGCCGTCGAACGAGACGTGCACGCCGTCGAGATAGAGCAGGGCCGAAGTCGCGCGGGAATCCATGACGTTCATGCGCTCACTCCGCCATCTTGGGTTCGCTGACGCCGTCCTCGCGCGCCGCGCTCGCTGCATTGGCCTCAAGCCGACGCGCCCTGAACGGCTGCATCCAGCTGTTGTAGGTGCCGACAATGCCCTTCGGCAGCAAGAGCGTTACCAGGATGAACAGCGCGCCCAGCATGAACAACCAGTAGGGCGCGAGCACCCCGGAGGTGAAGAACGTCTTGGCGTAGTTGACGACGACCGCGCCCAGCGCCGCGCCGATCAGCGTGCCGCGGCCGCCGACCGCGACCCAGATCACGGCCTCGATGGAGTTGCCCGGCGCGAATTCGGACGGGTTGATGATGCCGACCTGCGGCACGTAGAGCGCGCCGGCGACGCCGGCCATGCAGGCCGACAGCGTGAATACGAACAGCTTGTAGGATTCGACGCGGTAGCCGAGGAACCGAGTGCGCGATTCGGCGTCGCGCACCGCAATCAACACCTTGCCGAGCTTGGAGGTGACGACCGCCCGGCAGATCAGGAAGGCGATGATCAGCGCCAGACAACTCAGCAGGAACAGCGCGGCACGGGTGCCTTCGGCCTGCACGTTGAAGCCGAGAATGTCCTTGAAGTCGGTGAGGCCGTTGTTGCCGCCGAAGCCGAAATCGTTGCGGAAGAATGCCAGCAGCAGCGCATAGGTCATCGCTTGCGTGATGATCGAGAGATAGACGCCGGTGACGCGAGAGCGGAAGGCCAGCCAGCCGAAGCAGAATGCCAGCAGGCCAGGGACCAGCAGGACCATCAGCGCCGCGAACCAGAACATATCGAAACCGTACCAGTACCACGGCAGCTTCGGATAGTTTAGGAATACCATGAAGTCCGGCAGGATCGGATTGCCGTAGACGCCGCGCGTGCCGATCTGGCGCATCAGATACATGCCCATGGCGTAGCCACCGAGCGCGAAGAACGCGCCGTGGCCCAGCGAAAGAATGCCGCAATAGCCCCAGATCAGATCGATCGCGAGCGCCAGGATGGCGTAGCAGACATATTTGCCCCACAGCGCCACCAGATAGGTCGGCACCTGGAACACCGAGCCTGCCGGCAACAGCAGGTTGGACAGCGGGATCAGGATTCCACAGGCGGCGACCACCAGGATGAAGATGGTGGCGGCCCGGTCGAGCGAGCGCGTCAGCAGGTGCGGGCTCATGCTTCCACCGCCCGCCCCTTGAGCGCGAACAGCCCGCGCGGACGCTTCTGGATGAACAGGATGATCAGCACCAGGATCGCGATCTTGCCGAGCACGGCGCCCGCCACCGGCTCCAGGAATTTGTTGGCGATGCCAAGCGTGAAGGCGCCAACCAGGGTGCCCCAGAGATTGCCGACGCCGCCGAACACCACGACCATGAAACTGTCGATGATGTAGCTCTGGCCGAGATTGGGACTGACGTTGTCGATTTGCGAGAGCGCCACACCGGCGATGCCGGCGATGCCGGAGCCGAGGCCGAAGGTCAGCGCGTCGACGCGCGAGGTGGCAATGCCCATCGAGGCCGCCATACGGCGGTTCTGCGTCACAGCGCGCATTTCGAGGCCGAGCGCGGTGAAGCGCAGCATCGCGAGAAGGATCAGGAAGACCGCCAGCGTGAAGCAGAGGATCCAGAGCCGGTTGTAGGTGATGGTGATCTGGCCGAGATCAAACGCGCCGCTCATCCAGGAGGGGTTGCCGACCTCGCGGTTGGTCGGCCCGAAAATGGTGCGCACCGCCTGCTGCAAAACGAGAGAGAGCCCCCAGGTCGCCAGCAGCGTCTCGAGCGGGCGGCCATAGAGGAAGCGGATGATCGAGCGTTCGATCAGCACGCCCACCGCGCCCGAAACAAGGAAGGCGAGCGGCACCGCGATCAGCAGCGAATAATCGAACGCCGCGGGATAGCGGGTGCGGATCACCTCCTGCACCACGAAAGTGGTGTAGGCGCCCAGCATCACCATCTCGCCATGCGCCATGTTGATGACGCCCATCACGCCGAAGGTAATGGCGAGCCCAATCGCGGCGAGCAGCAGCACCGAGCCGAGCGAGAGCCCGTACCAGGCGTTCTGCACCCCCGACCACATCGCAAGACTGCTCTGGATCGAGGTGATCGCGGCCGCGGCGGCCTTGGCGACCAGCGGCGGCTGGTCGCCAATACTGGTCAGCAGCGCCATGGCCTCCTGGTCGCCGCGTGCCTTGATGGTGGCGATGGCTTCCAGCTTGTCATTGTCGGGGGCGTCGGACTTGAACAGCAAGATCGCGGCGCGCGCTTCGGAGAGCGCCTGCTTCGCGGTCTTGTTGGTTTCCTTGGCGAGCGCACTTTCGACGGTCGGCAGCAGCGCCTCCTCATGCGACTTGAAGACCGACTGCGCGGCCGTGATCCGCGTAGCGGCATCCGGCGACAATAGCGTCAGGCCGCCGAGCGCGGCCTCGACCGTGCGGCGCAGGCGGTTGTTGAGACGAACGGCAGAGGCGCTGTCGGGAATGCTGTCGACCGCGGCACCAGTCTCGGCGTCGATCGCCTTGCCGTCGGTCTGCTTGATATAGACTTTCTTGCTGTCGGCATCGAACATCAACCGCTCGTCCTGCAGCGCGCTGATGATGGGATAGGCGAGCGGGTTGCCGGACGAGGCCACCACGCCGATCGCTTCCTCGGTATCGGAGAAGTCGTCGGTCGCGAACTTGCCGATCGCGTCCTCGAACGGACCGGCGAGGGCCGGCACTGCGAAGGCGATCAGCAAGACGGCGAGCGCAAGCGCGCGCAGACGATCAAAGACGTTAGCCACCACTGCACCACCCCGGCAGAAGGTAAAGAAGGCGGCGACGGCCGCCGCCTTCTTCAACTCTCGTTGGATCAGCTTCGGATCAGGTGCCGGAACCCAGGCACTTGTTGGTCTTGACGTTGTAGTTGCCGCACTTCTTGCCGACCCAGTCGCCGATCAGGTCCTTGGAGCCCTCGAGCTCCTTCGACCATGCATCGCCCGGGACGAGGTCCTTGGTCTTGTACACCACGTCGAACTGGCCATTGCCCTTGATTTCACCGATGAACACCGGCTTGGTGATGTGATGGTTCGGCAGCATCTTCGAGATTCCGCCAGTCAGGTTCGGCGCTTCGGTGCCCGGCAGCGCATCGATCACCTTGTCGGCATCGGTCGACTTCACCTTCTCGACCGCCTTCACCCACATGTTGAAGCCGATCACGTGGGCTTCCATCGGGTCGTTGGTGGTGCGCTTCGGATTCTTGGTGTAGGCCTGCCAGTCCTTGATGAACTTCTCGTTCGCCGGGGTCTTGATCAACTCGAAGTAGTTCCAGGCGGCGAGATGGCCGACCAGCGGCTTGGTGTCGATGCCGGCCAGTTCTTCCTCGCCCACCGAGAACGCGACCACCGGAATGTCGGTCGCCTTGATGCCCTGGTTGCCCAATTCCTTGTAGAAGGGAACGTTGGCGTCGCCGTTAATGGTCGAAACCACCGCGGTCTTCTTGCCGGCCGAGCCGAACTTCTTGATGTCGGCCACGATGGTCTGCCAGTCGCTGTGACCGAACGGCGTGTAGTTGATCATGATGTCGTCCTGGGCGACGCCCTTCGACTTCAGATAGGCTTCCAGGATCTTGTTGGTGGTGCGCGGATAGACGTAGTCGGTGCCCGCCAGCACCCAGCGCTTCACCTTCTCTTGCTTCATCAGGTAGTCGACCGCCGGGATCGCCTGCTGGTTCGGCGCGGCGCCGGTGTAGAACACGTTCCGCTCGCTCTCCTCGCCTTCGTACTGCACCGGATAGAACAGGATGCTGTTCAGCTCCTTGAACACCGGCAGTACGGATTTACGCGACACCGAGGTCCAGCAGCCGAACACGACCGCGACCTTGTCCTTGGTGATGAGCTCGCGCGCCTTTTCGGCGAACAGCGGCCAGTTCGAGGCCGGGTCGACAACCACAGCTTCAAGCTTCTTGCCGAGCACGCCGCCTTTCTTGTTCTGCTCGTCGATCAGGAAGAGGATGGTGTCCTTCAGCGTGGTTTCGCTGATGGCCATGGTGCCCGAAAGCGAATGCAAAACGCCGACCTTGATGGTGTCATCGGCGGCCCTGGCCGAACTGAAGCCGGCGAGGCCCAGAACGACGCCGGCGGCAGCAGCCAACCAGCGGCGGCGGCTGAGGGGCGCCGCGTTATGAGTGGTTTGAGTAAGCATGAAATGTCATCTCCCTGACGCAGGCGTGAAAAACGCTGCGAAACGGCCCCACGGCCGCCTGCGTTAAGAGAATCGCAAGAACCATGCCACGGGGTCAGATCATGGTAAGATTATGGAATGATTGGAGAATTAGGCACTTAACGTCCCCGGTTCCGCCTAATAATTAGGCGGGAAAAATGTATGCGTAAGCGGCAAACTGTTTATTTTTTGTGCAAAAAAGACAGCTTGGCTAAATTTCCGGCATCGCTTTTTCCGCAGCGCAACCGGTGATATGTTAAGGCCTTGTTAAGCGCAGCGCAGCAATTCACCTTGAAAGCGCCGCGTTCGTGGGCCATATGACATCACAAGAACCCAACAAATCGTTCGGGTCATTGCGAGCCGCGTGTTCTTAAGCCCCCATTGGCGGCTTCTGGCTTGCCCTTTCAGCCAACAAACCGACGCCCCCAGCACGCGGGTGTTTTTCTGACACCACGCAAGCCGCCCGGCAGCCAAGCCAGGGCGCTACCCGTTTTTATGGAAAGAACCCAGCTTTTGACTTCCTTTCAGGACTTCGGCCTTGCCGACCCGATCGCGCGGGCACTTCGCGAAGAGAATTACATCACCCCCACCCCGATCCAGGCCCAGACCATTCCGCTCGCGCTTTCCGGCCGCGACGTCGTCGGCATCGCCCAGACCGGCACCGGCAAGACCGCAGCCTTCGCGGTGCCGATCCTGCACCGTCTGCTCGAACACCGCATCAAGCCGCAGCCCAAGACCGCCCGCGTGCTGGTGCTGAGCCCGACCCGGGAATTGTCGGGACAGATCCTCGACAGCTTCAACGCCTATGGCCGCCACATCCGACTGGCTTCCACGCTGGCGATCGGCGGCGTTCCGATGGGGCGCCAGGTCCGCGCGCTCATGCCGGGCGTCGAAGTGCTAGTCGCCACTCCAGGCCGCCTGCTCGACCTCGTGCAGAGCAACGGGTTGAAACTCAACCAGGTCGAGTTCCTGGTGCTGGACGAGGCCGACCGCATGCTCGACATGGGCTTCATCAACGACATCCGCAAAATCGTGGCCAAGCTTCCGATCAAGCGGCAGACGCTGTTCTTCTCGGCCACCATGCCGAAGGACATCGCCGAGCTCGCCGAAGCCATGCTGCGCGATCCCGCGCGCGTCGCGGTCACTCCGGTTGCCACGACCGCCGACCGCATCACCCAGCGAATCATCCAGGTCGATCACCCCAACAAGCCCGCCTTTCTGGCCCAATTGCTGAAGCAGGAGCCGGTCGATCGCGCGCTGATCTTTACCCGCACCAAGCACGGCGCGGACAAGGTGGTGAAGGGCCTCGAGAGGGCCGGCATCCGTGCCGCCGCCATTCACGGCAACAAGTCGCAGAACCACCGCGAGCGCGTACTGGCGGCCTTCCGCTCCGGCGAGGTCCGCACGCTTGTCGCAACCGACATCGCAGCCCGCGGCATCGATGTCGACGGCATCAGCCATGTCGTCAATTTCGACCTCCCCAACGTGCCGGAGACCTATGTCCATCGGATCGGCCGCACCGCGCGCGCCGGCGCCGACGGCATCGCGATCTCGCTGGTCGCGGGAGGCGAAGAGATGGCCTATCTGCGCGACATCGAGCGGCTGATCCGCATGGCATTGCCGCGCGAAGACCGCCGCACCCCCGGCCAGCGTGAGGCAGCCCCTGCCCCCGCACAGCAACAGCAGCATCATCGCGGCGGCCGGCCGGCGCCGCGGCCCCATGCCGGCCGCTCACATGACAGTGCACCGGCAGCGAAAGGCCCTCGCCGTCACCGCCGTGGAGGTGGTAATAAGGCGGCTCAGCAAATCAATCGTGAGCCGCACCGTGCGCCGCAAGGCGGCGGCAAGACCGAGGGATTGCAAGGCGTGGCGTTTTTGCACCGCGAAAGCCGACCGAACCACCGACCCAACAACCGCAACCAGCGACCCAACTAGCCGTCCCCGATCTGGAGAGAACCATGGCTAAAGAAGAGCTGATCCAGTTCGAAGGACTGGTCACCGAAATCCTGCCCGACGCGCGCTACCGCGTGCAGCTCGACGCAGGGCACGAGATCGTCGCCTACACCGCCGGCAAGATGAAGAAGAACCGCATCAAGACGCTGGCCGGCGACCGCGTGACGATCGAGATGTCGCCCTACGACCTCGAGAAGGGCCGGCTGATTTTCCGCCACAAGGACGAGCGTCCGAGCTCGGCGCCGCCAGGCGCATCGCGCGGCGCGCCGCAGCGCGGCGGCGGGCAGTTTCGCCGCCGATAAGGGCCCCTTTCGCACGGGCTTAAGGCCGCGCATGACAACATCGTGTCATGGCGCGGCCAATCTGTGACAAGGCTTGCGCGCAAAAAATCGCGCACCTCAGGATTGTTTTGAAAGCCTGCTTCCCATAATATAGGGGGCAATCGATTTTCGGCCGGACGACATTAGCTATCCACCGGTACAGCCGGTTTAGACGCTGACGACCCTTCCAAAAATTCGATCTCGCCAGCCCACGATGAGTGGGTTTCGACTATCTATATCTGAGAAGGGACTATCCCGTGAGCATGGGAACCGTGAAGTGGTTTAACGCAACCAAGGGCTATGGCTTCATCCAGCCGGATGACGGCGGCAACGATGTGTTCGTGCACATCTCGGCCGTTGAACGGGCCGGGCTCGGCACGCTGCGTGAAGGCCAGAAGATCTCCTACGAGATCGTGGCGGACCGCCGCTCTGGCAAGTCGTCGGCCGACAATCTGCGCGCCGCCAACTGAACGATTTCCGCGGGGGGCCGAGGCCCTCTCCGAAAATCGCGCCTGAGAATAGCAAGAACAAATAAAAAAGGCCGCGCCCCAAGCGCGGCCTTTTCATTTCCCGCGGCACATGAGCGAAGTCAGGGCAGCGGACATTTGCCGGAGCCATCGAGGACCGGAACACTGTTGTAGACGATGCAAGTCGCTTGACGCGGCCTGGTGTAGGAGACGTCGCTCATATTCACCCCGGCCTTCGTCATCACATAGCCAATTGTCGGAATGTATTTGTACGAGACCTCGCTGAAGATCATGTAGGTGTTCTTGACCAGGAGCTGGGACGGCACGACGGTGCTGACGTCGTCATCCTTTGCGCGCGCCGATGCCGTCAGCGTCGCCGTGCTGGCGCCGGCTTGGATGATAGCCGACTTGCTCCACTGTATGGTGGCTTTCAGGTTGGAGTCGACATAGACCTCGGAGATGGTGGACAGGACCGGCGTCGGATCATAGGGCGTCGCGATCTTGCCGCTGGCCGTGAAATTGTTCTGAAGGTCAAGATCAGTTATGGTCGCTCCGTCAGTGGTAATGTTGGGCGGCGCTTGCTGTGACGTCAGGTCGGCCAACGTCCGCGTGATGATCGTCACTTTGCGGTCGATCGCCACCGCTGAGCAGAACTCAACGGTGGCGAAGAACGCCACCAGCATGAACGGCGCGATCATCGCAAATTCAGTCGCTGCGATGCCGTGCCGATCCCGCAAAAACTGGGCCGGGCGCCATCTGAAAGGCAGCATCGAGGTCCTGATCATTGCTTTCATCTCGCCTCTTATGGGCACGCGGGCGGAGCCAGGGCGTTACCCGGGAAAGGTTCGTTCTTGAACGCCGCGGTCGCTATCAGCAGGCGCTGGCTGTTCGCCATGTTGGCGATGTTGTAGCCGAGCCTCGTGACAAAGAGCTGCCATGGATAGAACACTTGCACAACGACGGTGCAGCCTGGGCCCCCGGGACTGTATTGCAGGTTGTTGCTGATGAAATTGCCGGTGTTGGGGTCGATCTGGCTGTTGAAGGTGATCGACGAGAACGACGGATAGCTTCTGACGTCGACAGACATATTGGCGCAGCTGAACAGCGCGGGAATCTGTTGGCAAACGTAGGTTTGAAAATCCGCCGCTTTAAAGTTGCTGTTCTGCGCCTGTCCGGTCAGGATCATGCGCGCGGACTGCTGCGTGATGCTCTCGAGCACCTGGCTTGCAAAGAACATCAGCGCGGTCTCGAGGATGGCAAACAGCAGCGCGAGAAACACCGGCGCGACGAGGGCGAATTCGAGGGCGGCGGCCGCCTTGCGGTTGCGCCGGAACCGGCGCAAGAGGCGCATGAAAGAAGCGGAGGAAGTGGCGGGCGCAGACATCGGACAATCCCCGGATCGAGCCCTCACAGGCGGGCAGCGACCATCTTCGCGCCAGCATTAGCCGAAACAGATTGTTGAAGTGTTGCGCGCGATTCGAGCAGGGCGACCCGCCTTGTTAACGCTCCCTTAACCATCGCGCGCCGCGCGGCGCCGCTTGCAGGCGCACCGCCGGGTGTGCCGGGTCTACGGCGCCTTGGTCGCGGCAGCCGTGCCGCTCGCCTGGGTGTTGAGCGCGTTGGCCTGTTCGCTGACCGATCTGAAATAGCCGTCGCCGTCGCCGAGCGTCATGCGGCGCTGGCAGGTCGGCTTGCAGCTATAGGTCTCGCGGTCGACGCCGCGATAGACGGTCACGAGCTCTTCGGTCGGTCCCTCGACCTGGATCTGGCGGTCCACCAGCACTTCGCCGGTGCGGTCCATCGCGATGAAATTGGTCGCGCCATAGCCCTTGCCGGTCACCACGAGGATGCCGCCGCTCTGCAGCGTAACGTCGGCGATCAGGGGGTTTCCAACCACGATGGTGGCGACGCGGCTCGGCAGCTTGACGAGGCGCGCCTGATCGACATTGACGGCGATGGCGTCCGGGGCGGCCTCAGCCAGCGCCACAAATGGCCCGGGCAGCGCGGCAAGCGCCAGACCGAACAGGGGACGTGCAAGATTACGCAAGATACTCAAGGACATACTCACCCCGGGACATCAACAGGCCGGTAAAAAGCGATACGCAACGGAACCGGCGCCCGACGCGGCGAGTGTGCTGGTAATTCATGAAGGAAGCGCAAATTAAGCCTGACAAATTTACCGAACCGGCCCTTGATTGAGGATGATCTTTTCGGAAAACCGCTACACACTTTTCCGGATCATGCTTTAGCGCATGGTGAACCGACAGGCGCCGCCGGACTTTAGTTGGCCGCGCGGACGTGGACCACGGCGTAGTCGTCCGCATAGATGCGCCGCCAGCCGTCGACATGATCCATGAAGCTTGCGGCCGGCGTTGCGGACGTGAGCACGACGGCGTCGATGTCGTAGGCCTTGAGCATGTCAAGCAGCACATTGACGTCCTTGAGCTGCATCGCGCGGTAGTAGGCCATCACGAACGGCTCGCCATAGAGCTCGGCCCGGCCATCGATGAAAACCGGAATGCCGCGGGAGATGAGATAGCCCGCGAACGGAAGGTCATTGAGTATCCGCCTGGCGTTGTGGGCCTTCAGCACGTCTACGGCGGCTGCCGGCGAATGCACCGTCGGAGGCGTAAATTTGCGGTTGGCCGCCAACGCCCAGGTCGAGCCGCCCAACAACGCGGCCAGCACCACGCTCGAGGCGATCGGGAAGGCCATCCTTCCGAACCGCGCCGGCTCGAGCGCGAATTGGGACGATAGCGGCCCAAGCACGACGAGCGGCGCCAGCAGCGCGAAGATCTCGACGTTCCGGACATGGGAAAGGGCCATATGAAGAAGGCCCAACACCAGCACGATACGCGGCAGCGGAAGCCTCACGCCGAAATAGAACGCCCCGGCGACGGCGGCCAGAAGGCAAGCCTCGAACCAGCCGAAATGGCTGAAATCGGCCGGCTTCCATTCGTAAATGAGATGCAGCAGTTCTCCAAGATCCAGGATCTTGCGCGACGCCATGATCGAATCCCAGCCATAAGGCGTCGCGCAGCACGCGGCAAAGGCACCGGCGGCAAAAGCAATCCATCGCATCGCCAATGGCCTTCGCTGCGACACCTGCGCATTCCACAGCGCGTCGAACGCGAACGGCGCCACCAACGCAAGCCCGAAGACGAAGCCGCCGTGAAGGTTTGCCCACAGCGCCAGCAGCGGCAACAACAGCAATGACGGCAAATCTCCCCGCTCGCTCGCGCGCGACAGGCCGCTCACCCATGCAACCATGACCGGAAACACAAGCACATGCGGACGCGCGAACAGGTGAGACGCCGTGAGCAGAAGGGCCGCAACCGAAACCGCAATGGCATAGTTGGCGGGCATCCGGGAGCCGAGGATGAACGCAAGCAGCGCGAAGGCGGCCGCGATCGATGCCGCGGCGAGAACGACCGGCCCGGCCCAGCCGGCCAAATCGTAGGCCAGCGCATAGAGGATCTGGGCCAGCCAGGACGTCGAGATCCACGGCTCGCCAGACTTGGTGAAGGAGTAGATATCGGCGCGCGGAAAGGCGCCCTGATCCAGGATCCAGTTGCCCACGGCGATATGCCAGTAGGTGTCGGAATCGCCGAGAAGCTGGTTTGCATTGATCAGAAGCAAAGCATAGACGACGATCCCCAGCAGCAGCCAGCCCGGCACCTGGCCGATGCCGATGGCCCTGTCTTGCTGGATGGTCCCGACGCTCGCGCTGGTCAAGAAAACCTCCGGATCGCGCACCTAGCTCTCAGCGCCGAAACGGATAGGCGAGTTGCCCGACGATTTCGGAAGGCATGGCCGCCTCGTCCTTGCCGTAGTGATCGGGAAGCTCGTTTTCCGGCATCCGGAAGGTCCCGAACAGGATGTCCCAGATCGGAAAAGTGCCGGCGAAATTGGTATTGCCGCCCGCTTCCAGCGCGGTGTGATGCCAACGATGGAAAACCGGTGTCGCCAGCACATATTTGAACGGCCCGAGCGTCCAGTTCAGGTTGGCGTGCACGAAGGCCGAATGGAAGGTGGTGAACGGCCCGACCCAGAGCATGATGTTCGGCGAAATGCCCGCCATCAGCAGGATCACGTCCACGCTGATGGTCCCCAGGATCAGGTTCACGGGATGGAAACGTGCAGCCGAGATCCAGTCCAACTCCTCGGAGGAGTGGTGGACCGCGTGATACTTCCAGAATTCGCCGCCATGGAACATGCGGTGCAGCCAGTACAGCATGAAGTCCGACAGCACGAGGAACAGCAGCACCTGCGCCCACAGCGGCAGCTGCGACAGCGGTCCATGGCCGTTGTCGTAGAAGGCGATCAGTTCGTCGGCATCGTGGATATTGAAGACGACACCGGCGCCGAGCACCAACAGCCCGATCCGTATCACCCGCGCGAACACCGGCACGAAGAACCAGTACACGATGTCGGTGACGAGTTCGCGCTTCTTCCACCACGGCACCGCATCATTGCACGCCCAGAAATGGGTGAGCAGCGAGAACACCATCCCAAGAACGATCGTGATCGGAACTATCTTCTCGACGGTCTGGCCGAGCATCAACACGACTTCCATCGGAAGAGTGGACATGGACGCCTCATCAAATCAGATGATCAGGCGTACGCCCGCGGACTTAAGGAGACGTGAACCCTGCGCACGATGGGTGCCGATGCCGGCTCTATAATATACCCGATCGAAACCACGGCAAAATTGTATCCAACCGCTTAATGTGAAATTTACTCTGCAAAAGAACAGCTAATTGCTTCGGTGTTTCCTCGATCGAATTAACTGCGCCGCAATTCTCCGACCTTAGGGTGACCCCATGGTCACGGTGCTGAGAACGCCGACGAGACCTAACCCTAGTTCGACCAGCCACGTGTACATGGAGTTTACCTAATGAAGAACCTGATTGCGCGTTTCGTGAAGGACGAGTCCGGCGCCACCGCCATCGAATACGGCCTGATCGCCGCCGGCATCTCGCTCGCGATCATCGCTGTGGTCAACGGCCTGGGCAGCAAACTCAATACCCAGTTCACCTCGATCAGCACTTCGCTCAAGTAATCGGTTGTCAGCCGGCAACGAAGGCCCCGGAAAGTCCGGGGCCTTTTGTTGTTTGAGTTCCCCTTCGTTGGCGTTGCGCATGCGTAAGAGTGATGCCGCGGTCCTCGCGGCGAGGAAGTCGGCGGCCACCGGCCGGAACGAAGTCGCGGTGCAACTCGTCTGCCTGGCACTGGCGCTTTCGCTCGTCGTGCTGGCCGGCCGGATCTTCAGCGTCTGGTAGCGGCCGAGTCCGTTTTCCGCTTTGTTCACCACTCGCCGCTAGGCTTTGGCGATCCGATGTTCCGCGCCTTGTTCCAAGCCTTGGCAGTGTTTCTTGGCGGTGTTCCCATGATCCTCGATCTTGCGCGCCTTCTGCTGTTCCCGGCCCTGATGGCGTTCGCGGCTGCGAGCGATCTCTTCACCATGACGATCTCGAACCGCATCTCGCTGGCGCTGGGTGCGGGCTTTCTGCTGCTCGCAGCAGCGACCGGCATGGCCCCTGCCGAAATCCTCTCCCATGTCGGCGCCGGCGCGCTGGTGCTGGTGGTCTCCTTCTTCTGCTTCGCGATGGGCTGGGTCGGCGGCGGCGACGCCAAGATCGTGGCCGCCGCGGGGCTTTGGTTCGGTTTCGCCCATCTGATGGAATACCTGCTCTATGCCTCCGTATTCGGCGGCGCGCTGACGCTGCTGCTGCTGCAATTCCGGCAATGGCCGCTGCCCGCGATGCTCACGGGTCAGGCCTGGCTGCTGCGGCTGCACGCCAAAGAGAGCGGCATCCCCTACGGCATCGCGCTCGCGATCGGCGCCCTGATGATCTATCCGGAGACGGAATGGGTGAAGGCCGTCGACCCCACGCATTTCAGACTCGGTTGATCAGCCCTGCGGTTGCGCAAGTAACTCGCCGTTAAGGCAATTTACTCACGCCTCATTAACCATGCTTTGACGAATAGCTGGTCAACTCCACTTCACGGCGGCGCACGCGTCGCGGCGCAATGTGGAAAGTGAAGCGTATGAATCGGGCACGCATAGTGGTCCTGGCTATCGCC
This sequence comes from uncultured Alphaproteobacteria bacterium, assembly GCA_963847045.1. Taxonomy (GTDB): domain Bacteria; phylum Pseudomonadota; class Alphaproteobacteria; order Rhizobiales; family Xanthobacteraceae; genus Bradyrhizobium. Next base: position 32,279 of record CAWJYQ010000019.1, read on the forward strand.
CTCGGCGCCGGCGGCGTCGCCGCATACCTGGCGAGTGGATCCGACAGCAAACCCCCGCCTGCCGAGCCCGTCGCGCAACTGCCGACGGTCGACGTGCTCGTGGCCAAGTCCGACATCGGGCTCGGCCAGACCGTCAAGCCGGAGGATCTGCAATGGCAGACCTGGCCGACGGCGACGGCCAGTTCCAGCTTCATCAAGCGCACCGAGCGTCCCGACGCCACCACCCAGGTGACCGGCTCGATCGCGCGCGCTCCCTTCATCGCGGGCGAGCCGATCCGCGACCAGAAGCTCGTCAAGGCCGACGGCTCCGGTTTCATGGCCGCGATCCTGCCGAGCGGCATGCGCGCGATCTCGACCGAAATCTCGCCGGAAACCGGCGCCGGCGGCTTCATCCTGCCGAACGACCGCGTTGACGTGATCCTGACCCAGCGCATCAAGAATGCCGAGCAGCCCAACCAGCCCGACATCGTCCAGTCCCAGGTGATCCTCTCCAATCTCCGTGTGCTCGCGATCGACCAGGCGCCGAAGGAGAAAGACGGCCAGAACGCCGTGGTCGGCAAGACCGTCACGCTCGAATTGAAGCCGGAGCAGATTCCGACGCTGGCCGCCGCGCGCCAGGCCGGCTCGCTGTCGCTGGCGCTGCGCAGCATCGCCGACATCAAGATGGTCGAGAACACCGTGGAAGCCGCCACCAGGCAGACCGAACGCGTCAACATCATTCGCTTCGGCATTCCAAGCGCGACAACAAAGTGACGACGAGGATTTGAGATGAAGTGCGGGGTTAACAAGCGGACGCTGCGGGCCTTCACGGTCCGCGCCCTGTCGTTTGCGGGCGTCGCCGCGCTGATGCTCAACCCGGCGCTGATGCCGGTGGTGGCGAGCGACTATCGCGTTCCGGTTCCTGTGGTGGCCGACGGCCAGAACAATGTGCGCCCGCTTACGCTCGGCATCGGCAAATCGATCGTCATCGACCTGCCGCGCGACATCAAGGACGTGCTTGTCGCCGATCCCAAGATCGCCAATGCCGTGGTCCGCTCGTCGCAGCGCGCCTATATCATAGGTGCCGCGATCGGCCAGACCAACATCGTGTTCTTCGACGCCAGCGGCCAGCAGATCGCCGCCTACGACATCGCGGTGACGCGCGACCTCAACGGCCTTCGCACCGCCTTGCGGCAGCTGTTTCCGAACTCCGACCTCCACATCGAGGGCGTCGCCGACGGCGTCGTGCTGACGGGTTCGGCGGCCAATCCGCTCGAGGCGCAGCAGGCCGGTGATCTGGCCGCCCGCCTTGCGGGCGGCGTCGACAAGGTCGTCAACTCGATCATTGTCCGCGGCCGCGACCAGGTGATGCTGAAGGTCACCGTCGCCGAGGTCCAGCGCTCGATCATCAAGCAGATGGGCATCGATCTCAGCGCCAATCTCAGCTACGGCACGTCCGTGGTGAGGTTCAGCAACACCAACCCGTTCACCGCCAACAATGCGCCCCTCGTAGGCAGCAACGCCCTGCAGACGACGTTCGGCTCCGCGCCCTCGGTGCAGGCCACACTGCGCGCCATGGAGAGCGCGGGCGTCGTGCGGACGCTCGCCGAACCCAATCTGACGGCGATTTCCGGCGAGTCCGCGACCTTCATATCGGGCGGCGAATTCCCGATTCCGACCGGCGTGACCTGCCAAACCACCTCGTCCGGCTCGATCGGGCAGTGCGTGCAGACGGTCAGCTTCAAGAAATTCGGTATCTCGCTCAACTTCACGCCTGTCGTTCTCACCGAGGGCAAGATCAGCCTGCGGGTGATGACCGAAGTGTCCGAAATCTCGAGCGAGAACGCCCTGCAGGGCGGCGTCGGCGGAACCACGATTCCCTCGATCAAGACACGCCGCGCCGAAACCACGCTCGAGATTCCCTCCGGCGGCTCGATGGCGATGGCCGGCCTGATCCAGCAGCAAACCAAGCAGGCGATCAACGGCCTGCCCGGAATGATGGAGCTGCCCTTGCTGGGATCGCTGTTCCGCAGCCGCGACTTCATCAACAACCAGACCGAGCTTGCCGTGATCGTGACGCCCTATGTGGTGCGCGCGGTGGCGCAGAAGGACCTGTCGCGGCCGGACGACGGATTTGCCGCAGCTTCCGATCCGCAGGCCGAGTTGCTCGGCAGCATCAATCGCATCTACGGCGTGCCCGGCCGCACCGAGCCGGCGCGGAATTATCGTGGCACTTACGGCTTTATCACCGACTGAGGCGGGGTGGGGATTTTCGAACAATGACAGCCACAGCATCCCATAAGCGCAGGCGCGCCGTCCGCATGGCGGTGGCGCTGGCCGGCCTCGGCCTTTCGCTCGGCGCCTGCGTCCATGACGACCGCGCCGAGATCGCGGCCGTCCCCAACGACTATCGGCTGCGTCATCCGATCGCGGTCGAGGAAGCCAAGCACTCCATTGTGGTCTTTGTCGGCCAGGGACGCGGCGGGCTTTCCGCCGAACAGCGCGCCGACGTGATGGGTCTTGCACAGAGCTGGCAGCACGAAGGCACCGGCGCGATCAATGCTGACGTGCCGGTCAATACGCCGAATGCGCGCGCGGCGGCGGATTCCTTCCGCGAGATCCAGGCGCTGTTCGCGGCTGCGGGCGTGCCTCCGCAAGGGGTCGTGGTGCGCCGCTATCATCCGGAGGATCCGCGGCATTTTGCGGCGATCCGCCTGAGCTATCCAAAGCTCAGGGCCGAGGCCGGCCCCTGCGGATTGTGGCCGGAAGATCTCGGTCCCTCGATCAAGAACAAGAGCTACTACGACAACAAGGACTACTACAATTTCGGCTGCGCCTATCAGCGCAACATGGCCGCGATGGTCGACAATCCCCCCGATCTCGTGCAGCCCCGTCCCGAGACGCCGGCCTACACGTTACGGCGGACCGAAGGGTTCGAGAAATATCGCAAGGGTAGTGCAACCGCGACCCAATATCCTGACGCCGAAAAGGCCAAACTCAGCGACACAGGCAAATGATCAGCTACGCCCGCCAAAACTCCGAAGAAAAGCCGGAGGTCGCGTCGCCGGCCGCGGAGGACCACATTGCGCCCGCTCCGCGGGTGTCGGTGCAGGCCTTCTGCGAGACGGTGGAAACGGCTGCCGCCGTGCAATCGGCCGGTGAAGACCGCCGGCTCGGCAAGGCGCATCTGAAGATCCAGATGGGCGGCATGGCCGCCGCCATCGAAGCCTATCGTGCCGCGCCTACCCCCAACGTGATCGTGCTGGAGGCCGATACCCGCACCGACATCCTGGCCGGCCTCGATCACCTCGCCACCGTCTGCGATCCCGGCACCCGCGTGGTCGTGATCGGCCGCATCAACGACGTCACGCTGTATCGCGAGCTGGTCCGCCGCGGCGTCAGCGACTACATCATCGCGCCGATCACCACGATTGACGTCGTGCGCTCGATCTGCAACCTGTTTTCGGCGCCCGAGGCGAAATCGGTCGGCCGCATCATCGCGGTCGTCGGCGCAAAAGGCGGCGTCGGTGCCTCTACGGTCGCCCACAATGTCGCCTGGGCGATCGCGCGCGATCTCGCCATGGATTCCGTCGTCGCCGATCTCGACCTCGCGTTCGGCACCGCCGGCCTCGACTACAACCAGGATCCGCCGCAAGGCATTGCGGACGCCGTGTTCTCGCCCGACCGCGTCGACACCGCCTTCATCGATCGCCTGCTGTCGAAATGCACCGACCATCTGAGCCTGCTGGCGGCGCCGGCGACGCTGGACAAGGTCTATGATTTCGGCACGGACGCGTTCGATGCGATCTTCGACACGCTGCGCACCACCATGCCCTGCATCGTGCTCGACATCCCGCATCAATGGTCGGGCTGGACCAAACGCGCGCTGATCAGCGCCGACGACATCCTGATCGTCGCCGCTCCCGATCTTGCCAACCTGCGCAACACCAAGAACATCTTCGACCTCCTGAAGGCCTCGCGCCCCAATGACCGGCCGCCGCTGTTCTGCCTGAACCAGGTCGGCGTGCCGAAGCGCCCCGAGATCAGCGCCACCGAATTTGCCAAGGCGATCGAAAGCCAGCCGATCGCCTCGATCCCCTTCGATCCGCAGATGTTCGGCTCGGCCGCCAACAACGGCCAGATGATCGCGGAGGTCGCCGCCAATCATCGCACCACCGAGATGTTTCTGCAGATCGCGCAGCGGCTGACAGGCCGCAGCGAAGGCAAGAAGCCGCGGGGGAACTTCCTGTCACCCCTGATCGACAAGCTGCGGGGCAAGTAAGCCCCCGTCCGGAGTATCGTCGTGTTTGGTAAGCGTAGCGGAGCAGAGAACGACACGAGGGCGGCAAAGCCCGCGGCGAGCGTGCAGGAGCCGGCTGCCCCCGCGGCGCCGGCCGCCCCTGCGCGCGCCGCGGCGCCGCCGGTCGTGTCCGCACCGCCGATCGCACCGACAAGGCCCGCGCCGCCCCCGCCCGCGCCCGAAACCCGCCGCTCCGACAATTACTACCAGGTCAAGGCAACGATCTTCGGCGCGCTGATCGAGGCGATCGACCTCGCCCAGCTCTCCAAGCTCGACGGCGAGTCCGCGCGCGAGGAAATCCGCGACATCGTCAACGAGATCATCGCGATCAAGAACATCGTGATGTCAATCGCCGAGCAGGAGGAGCTGCTCGACGACATCTGCAACGACGTGCTCGGCTACGGTCCGCTCGAGCCGCTGCTGGCGCGCGACGACATCGCCGACATCATGGTGAACGGGGCGGGCACCGTCTTTATCGAAGTCGCCGGCAAGATCCAGCGCACCGGCATCCGCTTCCGCGACAATCAGCAGTTGCTAAACATCTGCCAGCGCATCGTCAGCCAGGTCGGCCGGCGCGTCGACGAATCCTCGCCGATCTGCGACGCCCGCCTCGCCGACGGTTCCCGCGTCAACGCCATCGTGCCGCCGCTGGCGATCGACGGTCCCGCGCTCACCATCCGCAAATTCAAGAAAGACAAGCTGACGCTCGATCAGCTGGTCAAATTTGGCGCAATCTCGCCGGAGGGCGCGGAAATCCTGCAGATCATCGGCCGCGTCCGCTGCAACGTGCTGATCTCCGGCGGCACCGGCTCGGGCAAGACCACGCTGCTCAACTGCCTCACCAACTATATCGAGCACGACGAGCGCGTGATCACATGCGAGGACGCCGCCGAATTGCAACTGCAGCAGCCGCATGTGGTGCGACTGGAAACCCGTCCTCCCAACATCGAGGGCGAAGGCCAGGTCACCATGCGCGAACTGGTGCGCAACTGCCTGCGTATGCGTCCCGAGCGGATCATCGTCGGCGAAGTCCGCGGACCCGAGGCGTTCGACCTGCTGCAGGCCATGAATACCGGCCACGACGGCTCGATGGGCACGCTGCACGCCAACAACCCCCGTGAAGCGCTGTCGCGCTGCGAATCCATGATCACCATGGGCGGCTTTTCGCTTCCTTCGCGCACGATACGCGAGATGATCTGCGCTTCCATCGACGTCATCATCCAGGCCGCGCGCCTGCGCGACGGCTCGCGCCGCATCACCCACATCACCGAGGTGATGGGCATGGAAGGCGACACCATCATCACCCAGGACATCTTCCTCTACGACCTGGTCGGCGAGGACGCCAACGGCAAGATCATCGGCCGCCATCGGTCCACCGGCATCGGCCGGCCGCGCTTCTGGGAACGTGCCCGCTATTACAATGAAGAGAAGCGGCTTGCCGCGGCGCTCGATGCCGCCGAAGTCGCCCCGCCGACATAAGGATACGCCATGAACCTGCAGCTATTGGCTCTGGGCTTCCTCGCCGCCACCGCGATCGGCGGCGTGGCGTGGGTGTTCATCTATCCCTCCCTGTCCGGGGAAAAGCAGGCCGAGAACCGCCGCGCCTCCGTCGCCAAGCCGGAGCCCGCCGCCAAACGGCAGAACGACAAGACCCAGCGCTCGCGCCGCGAGCAGGTCGAGGGTTCGCTGAAGGAGCTCGAGGCCCGGCGCGAGAAGCAGAGCAAGGTGCCGCTCAGCGTCCGCATCAGCCAGGCCGGTCTCGACTGGTCGACCCAGAAATTCTTTGTCATTTCTGCCATAATCGGCGCCGTGTTCTTTGCGGTCGCGATGTATGCGGGCGGCGGCCTGCTCGGCGCCGCGGGGCTCGGCTTTGGCGGCGGCTTCGGCCTGCCGCGCTGGGTCCTGGGCTTCCTGAAGAAGCGCCGCGAGCAGAAGTTCCTCAAAGCCCTGCCGGACGCCGTCGACATCATCGTGCGCGGCATCAAGGCCGGCCTGCCGCTGTTTGAATCGATCAAGGTCGTCGCCGCCGACTCGCCGGAACCGCTGCGCAGCGAATTCCTGGCGATCATCGAGACGCAGGCGATCGGCATTCCCCTGGGCGAAGCCTGCGCGCGGCTCTATGAGCGGATGCCGGTGCCGGAAGCGAACTTCTTCGGCATCGTGGTGGCGATCCAGCAGAAAAGTGGTGGCAACCTGTCGGAAGCGCTCGGCAACCTCTCCAAGGTGCTGCGCGACCGCAAGAAGATGGCCGAGAAGATCCAGGCGATGTCGATGGAAGCCAAGGCCTCCGCCGGCATCATCGGCTCGCTGCCGCCGATCGTGATGCTCCTGGTCTACCTCACCACCCCCGATTACATCTCACTGCTGTGGACGGACAACACCGGCCAGCTCATGCTGGTCGGCTGCGTCCTGTGGATGTCGATCGGCATCATGGTGATGAAAAAAATGATCAACTTCGACTTCTGATGGTGCGGCATGATTGATTTCCTCGTCGATTTTATCCACAACCCGCGCTTCATCACCATGCTGCTCGCCGCGATCGCGGCGAGCGCCACCGCCTACACGCTGGTGATGCCGCTGCTTGCGGGCGACAGCCTGAATAAACGCCTGAAGGCGGTGGCCAGCGAGCGCGAACGCATCCGCGCACGCGAACGCGAACGGATGAACAAGACCGAGAAGGTTTCGCTGCGACAGACGCCGAAGCAATTCATCTCCAGGATCGTTGAAGACTTCAACCTGACCAAATACCTGGCACAGGAGTCGGCGCGCGCGAAGCTGACGCTCGCCGGCTATCGCGGACAGGCACCCTACGTCACCTTCCTGTTCTTCCGCCTGGTCGCGCCGATCGTGATGTTCATCGCCTCGGTACTGTATGTGTTCGTGATCTCCCACATGGAGAAGTCGATGCCGGTCAAGATCGGCATCTGCGTCGGCGCGGCCTATCTCGGCCTGCAGGCCCCGATGCTGTTCCTGAAGAACGCCATCAGCAAGCGCCAGCTGCAGATCAAGCGCGCCTTTCCCGATGCGCTCGACCTGCTCCTGATCTGCATCGAGTCCGGCATGTCGATCGAAGCCGCCTTCCGCAAGGTTTCGGCCGAAATCGTCACCCAGTCGATCGCGCTGTCGGAAGAGTTCACGCTGACCACGGCCGAATTGTCCTATCTGCAGGACCGCAAGGTCGCCTATGAGAACCTCGCCAAGCGCACCGGCCTCGAAGGCGTGAAATCGGTCTGCCTCGCACTGCAGCAGTCGGAACGCTACGGCACGCCGCTCGGCCAGAGCCTGCGCGTGATGGCGCAGGAAAACCGCGACATGCGCATGACCGAAGCCGAGAAGAAGGCCGCCGCGCTGCCGCCGAAGCTGACGGTGCCGATGATCCTGTTCTTCCTGCCGGTGCTGTTCGTCGTGATTCTCGGACCGACCTACATCAAGATCTCTCATATGCATTGAGCGCGGAGGGAAGGCCCCGCCCGGCGTGCACGATGATCCTATTGCTTCACATGCGGCGTTATCCCCTCATCCTGAGGAGCTTGCGTTAGCAAGCGTCTCGAAGGATGAGGCCACCGTCCGGGCCTCATGGTTCTCCCGGCGATGCCAACGGGTCCGCGCGAAGCGCGGCCCGATGACAGGCTCCGCATCGTCCGGACACGGCGCGCTACCTGTAGCGCCATTCGCGACGGCCTCGCTTTCGCTCGGCCTGCCCGGGCGCACGCGCCGCCTCACCATGAGGGTTTTGACGGGTGGCTTCTACGATCAATCAGGCCGGTTTAGCTCGGCCATGGGCATGCTGCTGTTGCCGCGGCTGGAGGGGCGGGAATTGTCCTTCTCCCTGCCCTTCAGCATCTCCTTGAGATAGGCGACATTGGCGGCCGCCTCGTCCGGCGGCAGGTCGGCCTTGACGATCTGCTCGGCCTCGGCGAAGCGGCCCTGCAGGCCGACCACGAGGCCGAGATTCTGCCGCACCCGCGCGTCCGCCTTGGGACTAGCATAGGCCTGGCGCAGCGCCTGCTCCGCCTTCGGCAGTTCCCGCGTCAGCATGTAGGACAGGCCGAGGTTGGAGAGCACCGACGGCTCGCCCGGCACGATTTTGAGCGCGCTCGTGTAGTAGCGGCGCGCCTCGTCATGGCGGCCGAGCTGGTCGAGCGTGGTGCCCTGCACCGACAAGATGCGCCAGTCGGGATTGTCGGGCGAATGCGCGCGCGACAAGACGTCGAAGGCCTGCTGGAAATTACCGTTGTCGGCAAGCGCCCGGCCCCAGCCCGCGAGCAGCGCCTTGTTGCCGGGAATGGCGATGCAGGCCTGCTCGAACACGGCGGCGGCCTGGGCGCGCTGGCCGTTGGCACGCAGCGCCTGGCCGTAGGCAAGCGCGGCGTCGGCATCCTTGGGATTGGCGCGGTAGCGGTCGCCGTAATATTCGGTGGCGCGCTGCGGGTCGGCCTCGGGGCTCGGGGGATCGGCGCGGGACGTCAGCGCGCCCGCGACGTCGCCCATGGTCTGGCAGCCGCCAAGGCTTGCGGCCAACATCGCCGTTACTGCCGCGGTTGCAAGGAACCGGGCCAAACCTGACTGCCTCTGCACTTTGACTCTCGCGCTGGACCGAGCCGAACGCGCCAGCAATAAACTGTTAACCCTAACGGCTGGTTAATTGCCGGCCGCCGAGTTGCAGGGCGCGTCAATACTCGAGCGCGAGCCGCTTCCTGATCTCCTGGACCTGCTTTTCGAGGTCGTCGAATCTGGCATGCACGGCGCGGTCATGCAGGTAGAAGATGTAACCGGCGACCAGGAACCCGAAAATCCAGTGGTGGTTTTCGACATAGGCCAGCACCGCCTCGATTGCGTGGCCTGTGAAAGCAAGAATGCCCCAAACGACGTCCATCTGACTTCCCCGGCATTACAATACTGGCCGAAACCTATCACGGCCGGGCGAGCCTGGTGTAGCGGCCTTGACGATTGCGGCTCAGCAAAAACTCTGCGAAGTCTGGTCGCATATCCGCGACGCACATCACAGAAGACGAGCCACGCATGCCACCCGCGTTCGAGAACGCCCCCGCCACGCCGGCCATCCCCATCACCTTCGTGACCAAGTCGAGCTGGGAAGCGGTCCGCAGTTCGCTGCCGCCGCAGGCCGCGCAGTTTGCGCTTGCGAACGGTTTTGCGGTAAAGCCCGGCGCCTGCCTGGTGCTGCCCCGGGCCGATGGCCACATCGATCAGGTGCTGTTCGGCCTCGAGGATAAGGACGCCAAATCCCGCGATCTGTTCCGGCCCGGCGCCCTGCCCGGGCTGCTGCCATCGGGCGTCTATCGTTTCGCCAATGCGCCGCATGATGCGCGCCTTGCCGCGCTCGCCTTCGCGCTCGGCCTCTACCGTTTCGGCCGTTACCGCAAGGCGGAAGCAGCCGACGTGAGGCTGGTGCCGCCCGACGGCGTCGATGCCACCGACATCGCGCGCATGGCTGACGCCGCTATGCTGGCCCGCGACCTCGTCAACACGCCCTCCAATGATATGGGGCCGGCGGAGCTCGAACGCGCGGCGCGGCAACTCGCCGAACGGTTCGGGGCGAGCTTCAATTGCATTACCGGCGACGACCTCGTGCGGCAGAATTTCCCGCTGATCCACGCGGTCGGGATGGCCTCGACCCGCGCGCCGCGGCTGATCGACTTTTCGTGGGGCGATCCGTCACATCCCAGGGTGACGCTGGTCGGCAAGGGCGTCTGCTTCGATACCGGCGGGCTCGATCTGAAACCATCGACCGGCATGCTGATGATGAAGAAGGACATGGGCGGCGCCGCCAACATCCTGGCGCTGGCGCAGATGGTGATGGATGCGAAGCTGAAGCTGCGGTTGCGTGTCCTGATCCCGGCAGTCGAGAATGCGGTTGCCGGCAACGCCTTCCGTCCGCTCGACATCTTCACCTCGCGCAAGGGCATCACGGTCGAGATCGGCAACACCGACGCCGAGGGGCGGCTGATCCTTGCCGACGCGCTGGTGCTGGCGGACGAAGAGAAGCCGGACCTCTTGATCGACATGGGCACGCTGACCGGTGCTGCGCGCGTTGCGCTGGGACCGGATCTGCCGCCCTTTTACACCAGCGACGAGACGCTGGCGCTCGACGTCGCCCGCCACGCCAAGGAGGAGAACGATCCGTTGTGGCGCATGCCGCTGTGGCCGCCCTACGACAGCTGGCTCGACTCCAAGGTCGCCACCATCACCAACGCGCCGTCGGGCACGTTCGCGGGCTCGATCACCTGTGCGCTGTTCCTGCAGCGCTTTGTCGAGCACGCGAGAGGCTGGCTGCATCTCGATATCTACGCCTGGACGCCCTCGGCAAAACCGGCGCGACCCGAAGGCGGCGAATGCCAGGCCGCGCGCGCCATCTACAAGCTGCTCGGCGAACGCTATGCATGACCCTCGCCTGACACCCGCCCGTCCCGACCTCGCCGCGAAATATCTCGAGGGCAAGGTCGAGGCGGCGCGTTTTGTCGAGGGCGAACCGTTCGAGGTGGTTGATGCATTGGCGCCGCTTCGGCGGGCGCCGGCCGCAGATAGCGAGCTGATGACGCAGGCGCTACGCGGCGAGCAGGTCACGATCTACGACCGCGACGGCGAGGGCTGGGCCTGGGGCCAGCTCGACAGCGACGGCTATGTCGGCTGGCTTCCCGATGCGGCGCTTGCCAAGCCGGGCGCGGCGCCGACCCATCGCGTCACTGCGATCAGGACGTTCGCCTTTGGCGGGCCATCGATCAAGCTGCCGCCCATCGAGACGCTGGTGATGGGGTCGGCGGTGACGGTGACGCGAGAGGATGGCGCCTTCGCCGTCACCCGCGAGGGCTGGCATCTGCCGAAGTCGCATGTTGCCGCGATTGGCCACCGTGAAGCCGACTTCGTCGCGGTCGCCGAGCGCTTCCTCGGCACGCCCTATCTCTGGGGCGGCAAGAGCAGCTTTGGCATCGACTGCTCTGGCCTCGTTCAAATCTCCCTCAACGCCGCCGGCATCGGCTGCCCGCGCGACAGCGACATGCAGCAGGCTTCGCTGGGCCGCGCACTCGATCTTGCGGAAGCGAGGAACCTGCGGCGCGGCGATCTGCTGTTCTGGAAGGGCCACGTGGCGATCGCGCGCGACGGACAGACCATCGTGCATGCCAATGCGCATCACATGGCAACCGTGATCGAGAATACCCAGGAAGCCATCGCCCGCACCAAAACGGCCGGCAGCGAGCTCGCGGCCATAAGGCGGCTTTAGCGCATGATCCGGAAAGGTGGGCACCGGTTTTCCCTCGCGACAAATGCGTAGCGTTTGCGCGGAGATCATGCGCAAAACAACAACGCAAAGCGCGATGACTTCGTCATTGCGCTCTACGTCGCGACCGAATCGTCGCCCAAGGCTTCGTTGCGGAAGGCGGCGGCGAACAGCGCGCTTGTGTAGTCGGTCTTTGGCGCCTTGAACAATTCCGAGGCCGGCCCCTCCTCCACCACCTTGCCCTCGCGCATCACGATCAGATGGCTCGCGAGCGAGGCGACCACGCGCAGGTCGTGTGAGATGAACAGGTAGGTCAGGTCGCGCTTGCGCTGCAGCTCGCGCAAGAGGTCGACCATCTGCGCCTGGAACAGCATGTCGAGCGCGCTGGTCGGCTCGTCCAGCACCACGAAATTCGGCTCCAGCACGGCGGCGCGCGCAATCGAGATACGCTGGCGCTGGCCGCCGGAAAATTCGTGCGGATAGCGGACACGCCATTCCGGATTGAGGCCGACGTCCTCCATGGCCTTGACCACCCGCGCCTCGCGTTCCTCGTGCGACAGATGCTTCTGATGCACGGAGAGGCCTTCTGCGATGATGTCGCCGACCGACATGCGCGGGCTCAACGAGCCGAACGGGTCCTGGAACACGATCTGCATGTCGCGGCGGAACGGGCGCATCTGCTTGAACTTCAGCCCCTGGATATTCTTGCCCAGGAACACAATGGGTCCGTCGGAAGAGATCAGCCGCAGCAGTGCCAAGCCCAGCGTGGTCTTGCCGGAGCCGGATTCGCCGACCACGCCCAGCGTCTCGCCCTTGCGCACCGCGAGGCTGACGCCGTCGACCGCCTTGATATACCCGACCGTCGAGCGCAGGAGCCCCCGCTTGATCGGAAACCAGACCTTCAGATTGTCGGCCGAAATCACGACCGGCTGGCCGGGACGGGGCGGCGCCGGATCGGGCTTGGGTTCGGCCGCGAGGAGGTCCCGCGTATAGGGATGTTTCGGCGCGTTGAAGACCTGCTCGACCGGCCCCTGCTCCACGATCTCGCCATTCTTCATGACGCAGACCTGGTCCGCAATGCGGCGCACGATGCCGAGGTCATGGGTGATGAACAAGAGGCTCATGCCGAGTTGGGCGCGGATTTCGGCAAGCAGCGCCAGGATCTGCGCCTGCACGGTGACGTCGAGCGCGGTGGTCGGCTCATCCGCGATGAGGAGATCAGGCTCGTTGGCGAGCGCCATCGCGATCATCACGCGCTGACGCTGGCCGCCGGACAATTGATGCGGATAGCTTTTGAGCCGCGTCTCCGGCTCGGGAATGCCGACCTGCCGCAACAATTCGAGCAGGCGGGCCCGCACCACCGCGCTGCTGACCGGGTTGTGAAGCTGGATGATTTCGGTGATCTGGGCCTCAATCGTATGCAACGGATTGAGGGACGTCATCGGCTCCTGAAAAATAATCGAAATGTCGTTGCCGCGGATGCCGCGGATTGCGTTTTCCGACAGCGACAGCAACTCCCGTCCCTTGAAGCGGATGCTGCCGGAGGGGTGCGACGCCGCCGGATAAGGCAGGAGCTTCAACACCGACAGCGCGCTGACCGACTTGCCCGAACCGGATTTGCCGACCAGCGCCACGCATTCGCCCCGCTTGATCTCGAACGAGATACGATCGACGGCGACAGAAATTTTGCCCTGCTGGCGGAAGGCCACCGAGAGATCGCGAACACTGAGCAGCGGCTGGTTGACGGCGTCCATGCGATCCTCACGTAAACGTCTTGCGCGGATCGAAGGCGTCGCGCACCGCTTCGCCGATGAAGATCAGCAGCGAGAGCATGATGGCGACGGAGAAGAAACCGGCGAAACCAAGCCACGGCGCCTGGATGTTGGCCTTGGCCTGCGACAGCAACTCGCCGAGCGACGGCGAGCCGGGCGGCAGGCCGAAGCCGAGGAAGTCCAGCGCAGTGAGCGTCATCACCGACGAGGACACGATGAAGGGCAGGAAGGTCATGGTTGCCACCATCGCGTTCGGCAACAGATGGCGGAACATGATGACGGCATTGGACACGCCGAGCGCGCGGGCCGCCTGGATGTATTCGAAATTGCGGCCGCGCAGGAACTCCGCGCGCACCAGGCCCACCAGCGACACCCAGGAGAACAGCGCCATGATGCCGAGCAGCACGAAAAAGCCCGGCGGCAGTACCGCCGAGATGATCAGGAGCAGATAGAGATAGGGAATCGAGTTCCAGATTTCGATGAAACGCTGGAAGCCGAGGTCGATCCAGCCGCCGAAATAGCCCTGCACGCCGCCGGCGATGATGCCGATGACCGAGGAGATGATGGTCAGGCTGAGGCCGAACAGCACCGAGAGGCGGAAGCCGTAGATCAGCCGCGCGACCACGTCGCGTCCATTGGCGTCGGTGCCGAGCCAATTCGTCTCGAGATCGCTGCAGCTCTTCAGCCCCTTCTGCTGCACCATGCCCTTGCATTGCGCTTCGGTCAGCATCCAGGTCGGCGGCGACGGCGCTGGTGTCGGCGTGTCGCGATTGATGGTGCTGTAGGAATAGCGGATCGGCGGCCAGATGATGCTGCCGCCCTTGGCTGCGATCTCCTTCTGGATGTAGGGATCGCGATAATCGGCCGCGGTCTCGAAATCGCCACCGAAGGTGGTTTCGGCATAGCCGAACAGTACCGGCCAATAGAGATTGCCGTCATATTTGATCATCAGCGGCTTGTCGTTGGCGATCACATTCGCCAGCAGCGACGCCACGAACAGGACCATGAAGATCCAGAACGACCAGTAGCCGCGTCTGTTTGCCTTGAAATTCTCCCAGCGCCGCTGGTTCAGCGGCGACGGCACGAAGGGATGGCGGGTGACCGGCACGGCCTCACCGAGCGGCGAGGCCGTGGTGGTTTCGACCGGCTGGGGGGCGGTGAGCGTCATCAGACCTCCCGCGCCTCGAAATCGATCCGCGGATCGATCCACATATAGGTGAGATCGGAGATCAGATTGACCACGAGACCCAGGAGCCCAAAAATGTAAAGCGTCCCGAACACCACGGGATAGTCGCGGTTGAGCACGCTTTCGAAGGAGAGCAGGCCGAGGCCATCGAGCGAGAAAATCGTCTCGATCAAAAGCGAGCCTGAGAAGAAGGCGTGGATGAACGCGCCCGGAAAGCCCGCGACCACGATCAGCATCGCATTGCGGAAGATATGGTTATAAAGCACCTGCCGCTCGCTGCAGCCCTTGGCGCGCGCCGTCATCACGTATTGCTTGCGAATCTCGTCGAGGAACGAGTTCTTGGTGAGCAGCGTCATGGTGGCGAAGGCGGAGATCCCCATCGCGATCAGCGGCAGCGTGAGATGCCAGAAATAGTCGATGATCTTCCAGTACCAGGGAAATTGCGACCAGCCGTCCGAGGTCAATCCGCGCAACGGAAACCAGTTGAAGAACGAGCCGCCGGCGAACAGGATGATCAGGAGGATCGCGAAGAGGAATCCCGGGATCGCAAAGCCGACAATGATGACCCCCGACGTCCAGGTATCGAACGGCGTTCCGTCCTTGACCGCCTTGCGGATGCCGAGCGGGATCGAGATCAGATAGCTTATCAGCGTCATCCAGATGCCGAGCGACATCGACACCGGCAGCTTTTCCTTGACCAGGTCCACGACGTTGATGTCGCGGAAATAGCTCCTGCCGAAATCGAAACGCGCATAATTCCACACCATCAGCGCGAAGCGCTCCGGCGTCGGCTTGTCGAAGCCGAACTGCTTCTCAAGGCTCTTGATGAAGGCGGGGTCGAGCCCCTGCGCGCCGCGGTACTTCGAATTGACGGCGTCCGCCGCCGCTGCGTTGGCGGGTCCGCGCGCTGCGAAATCGCCGCCACCGCCGGACACGCGCGACAGACCCCCGGTGTCCGCGCCGGAGAGTTGCGCGATCACGCGGTCCACCGGCCCGCCGGGCGCGAACTGCACGACCAGGAACGACACGAAGAGGATGCCGAGCAGCGTCGGCAGCATCAACAGGATACGGCGGGTGATATAGGCGCTCATGAGCTACTTCGCCTGATCGAGCTTGGCGGCCTTGTCGGAATTAAACCACCAGTTTTCCGGCGCGCCGACCCCTTGCGCATATTTTGGCGGCTTCGCCGGATGACTGAATTGATCCCAGTAGGCGATCGGGTGAGTGGATCGAAACCATTGCGGCACCCAATAGCGACCGGCGCGAAACACACGGTCGAGCGCCCTGCATGCAATGGTCAGGTCCTGTCGCGTTTCTGCCGCGATCGCTCTTTCGATCAAGGCATCGATTGCAGGGTTGGCTACGCCAGACAAGTTATAAGAGCCCTTGGTGCCTGCAGCCTGCGAAGAAAAATACGGACGCAGGCTGTCGCCCGGCGTCGGCGAGAAATTCATTCGTTGAACCGTCACGTCGAAGTCAAAAGCCTCGACCCGCGCGCGGTACTGCACGGCGTCGATGAGACGAATCTGGGCTTCAACTCCGACAAGCGCGAGATTTTTGATGAAGGTCCCATGATGCGGCTGAAAGGAAGGCTCATCGATCAGAAACTCGATTTTCAGGACGTCGCCGCTCGGCAGGACCCGCTTGCCATCCTTGACCTGCAAACCGGCCTCCTGGAGCAATTGCTGCGATTTGCGCAGCAGGCTCCGGTCTTGCCCCGATCCGTCCGAGACCGGAGGGACGTAAGGGTTGCCGAACACTTCGTCCGGCACTTGGCCGCGGAACGGTTCGAGCAGCTTCAATTCTTCCGGCGAGGGCGCACCTTCCGCCACCATGTCAGAGTTCTGGAACGGAGAAACAGCGCGCGCATAGGCGCCGTACATCACGTTCCGATTGGTCCACTCGAAATCGAAGGCATTGATCAGCGCCTCGCGCACCCGCGGGTCCTTGAACTGCTCACGGCGGGTATTGATCATCCAACCCTGCCCGCCTGACGGCGTCTCGTCCGGCAAGGTTTCCAGTTTGACGCGTCCATCCTTGACTGCGGGAAAGTCATAACGGGTAGCCCATATGCGCGAGGTGAATTCCTCGCGAAACAGATAGTTCTTCGCAGAAAAGCCCTCGAAGGCAACGTCGCGGTCTCGATAGAACTCGTAACGTACCGTATCGAAATTGTAGCTGCCGCGGTTGATCGGCAGATCGGCTGCCCACCAATCCTTCACCCGGTTATATTCAATGAAGCGGTTGATCTCGTAATTGCCAACCTTGTACGGCCCCGAGCCCAGCGGAGCATCAAGCGTGGTTTCTTCGAATGAACGGTTGGCATAAGAGGCCTTCGAGAAGATCGGCAAACCTGCGACGTAGAGCGGCACATCCCGCGCGCGCTTTGGCGCAAAGGTCACGACGACAGTGGCGTCATCGGGCGCTTCCGCCTTCGCGAAGTCGCGCAATTGGACCACAATCAGTGGGTGACCTTTTTCCTTCAACGTGTTCAGCGAAAAAACAACATCCTGCGCCGTGATCTTCGAACCATCGTGAAAGCGCGCTTCAGGGCGCATGGCAAAGCGATAGACGAGCTTGTCCGGCGAGATCTGCACCGATTTCGCCGCGTAGCCGTAGACCGCGTCCGGCTCGTCGTTCGCGCGGGCCATAAGTGTCGCAAAGGTCATGTCCATGCCCTGCGCGCCCTCGCCTTTCAGCACATAGGCGTTGAGCGAATTGAAGGTAAAATAGGACTGGTTGTAGGCGCGGACCGACGGGATCAGCGAAAACAGACCACCTTTGGGGGCGTTCGGGTTGACATAGTCGAAGTGGTGGAAGTCGGCCGGATATTTCAGGTCGCCAAAGGACGACATCCCGTGATTTTCTGCACTGGCGCCGCCATCTGAATCTGCTGCCAGGGCCGGCCGCAGCCAGGACGTCGACAGCGCACCAAGCCCGAGGCCGAGCGCATCTCGGCGCGACAGGAAAAGCCGACGAGAGGGCCCGCTCAAGAGCGTTTGCCCGTCTTGGCGGCCTTCTCTTCATCCCACCACCACAGGGTGGGAAAACCGGAAACGCCATAGGTGGGCAGCGGCTCGGGATGGCTGAAACGGTCCCAGCGTGCATAGCGCTGGAAGCCGTAGGTGAATTGAGGGACCACGTAGAAATTCCAGAGCAACACCCGGTCCATCGCCTTGCAGGCAGCGACCAATTCCGCTCGATCCTTGGCAAAGATGATGCGGTCGATCAGCGCATCGACGGCGGGATTCTTGATGCCCGGCAGATTGCGGCCGCCGGGACGATCGGCCGACGAAGAGCCAAAGAAATCGCGCTGCTCGTTGCCGGGAGACAGCGACTGTGCCCACAAGGTGGTCGTCATGTCGAAGTCGAAACTACGCAAACGATTCTGATATTGCACGTCGTCAACGGTGCGTATGCTGGTCGTCACGCCAAGTCGTTCCAGCGACGGCTTGTAGAACAGCGAGATGCGCTCGTCGCCCTGATCCCTGCAAAGGATTTCGACGCTGACGGGCTGTCCTTTGGCATCGACCAGTTTCCGATCCCTGGTTTCGAACCCGGCTTCTTTCAGAAGACGGGCTGCTTCGCGCAAATTGCTGCGGACATTCTCCGGATTTCCATTGACCGGATTCTGATAAGGCGTCGTGAAGACTTCCGGGGGCACCTTGTCGCGAAGAGGCTCCAGAATCTCCAACTCCTTGCCTTCGGGCAGGCCCGTCGCCATGAAATCCGGGATGCCGTCAAAATAGCTGTTGTCGCGCTTGTATTCGCCGGTCGACAGCACCCGGTTCTCTTCCTCGAAATCGAAGGCGAGATTGAGGGCGCGCCGCAGCCTCACATCCTGGAACTGTGGGCGACGGAGATTGATTGCCCAGCCCTGCATCCGCCCGCTGCTCCGAATTGGAAACAACTCCTTGATTACCTTTTTCTCGCGCACGGCGGGAAAGTCATAGGAGACCGACCATTCCTTCGCGCTGCGCTCAAGCATCCAGTCGATTGCGTCGCCCTTGAACGCTTCGCGGGCGGGAAGATCATCGCGGAAGTACTCCCAACGCAGCTCGTCGAAATTGTTCTGGCCGATGCCGTGCGGAAGGTCCTTGCCCCAGTAATCCTTGACGCGCTCGAGCACGATGGTGCGGCCGGCGACGAACTCCTTGATACGATACGGTCCCGAACCCAGCGGAATTTCCATCGTGGTCTGGCTGATATCGCGCTGCTTGCCCTGCGCATCGGCGCCTTCCCACCAATGCTTCGGCATAACGATGACCTGCCCGGTGATCATCGGCAGCTCGCGGTTGCCCGGTCCATCGAAGGTGAATCTGACGTCGCGGTCGCCGACCTTCTCGCACTTGGTGATGTGCTGGAAATAGGCGCTGAACATCGGGCTGTTCTTTTTCAACGCATTGAACGAGAAGATGACGTCTTCCGGCGTCACGGGCTTGCCATCGTGCCAGCGCGCTTCGGCGCGCAGCCGATAGGTCACGTAAGAGCGGTCTTCCGGATAGGCCGCGGCTTCCGCGAGCTGGCCGTAGGAAGTCTCCGATTCGTCGAGCGATTGATTGGTGAGTTGCTCAAAAATCAGGCTCACCGGCGATGCGAGCGAGCCCTTCACGCCTTGGACCACAAGGTTGAAATTGTCGAACGTGCCGATCGCATATTGCCGCACCGCGCCGCCCTTGGGCGCATCGGGATTGACGTAATCGAAGCGTTTGAAGCCGGCCGGATATTTGATGTCGCCGAACAGCGACAGCGCATGCCGCCACGGCGGTTCGGTTTGGGTTTGCGCCTTGGCCGTTTCGATGATCGGGACGCCCGCAAGTGTTCCGAGCGCGGGGGTCATTGCGGCAAGGCTGCCGCTCTGGAGGAGCTGTCGTCGGGTAATAGCCAAATCAGAAATTCCTCTTAGCGATCGCCCCGCCATTCAGGGGGCAATATAAGGCAAGGATTCGACCGCTGACGTTGCTTTTTCCTCATGTAAGTACCCCGTTGTGCGGCGAAACGTCCCGATAACGGGCCCGCGAGGCGCAGTTAGCAAACAAAAACGGCCAGGCAAGCCTGGCCGTTTCGTTTCCGCGTTCACAAGGCGGCGAGGGCCGTCACGTGGGCGGTTACTTCGCTGCGGTGGGCAGCGGCACCGGATTGTCGGAGAGCGAGCGCAGATAGGCGATCACGTCGGCACGCTGGCCGTCTTTCTGGATGCCCGCAAAACCCATCGCCGTGCCCGGGATGAAGCCCTTGGGATTGGTGAGGAACTTGTTGAGGTCGTCATAGCTCCAGGTGCCGCCCTTGGCCTTGATGGCGGCCGAGAAATTGAATCCGCCGCGGCCCTCGCCGATATGATCGCCGACGACGCCATAGAGGTTGGGACCGACGCGGTTGGGACCGTTCTTCTCGAAGGTGTGGCAGGTGGTGCAAACCTTTGCCGCTGCCTGGCCCTTCTCGACGGAGGCCGTCTGCAGCAGTTTTTCGATCGGCTCGGACGGCTCGGCCTTCGCAGCCTCCTTGCCGGCCCCTTCGGCCTCCTTGGCGGCAATGGCAAAGCCCGGCTTTTCCAGCGGCTTGGGGGCGAACATCGCAGCGGCGGTGAAGCTCGTCACCAAGAGAAGGATACAGGTCGCCAGCACGGCGCCGATGATCTTGTTGAGTTCGAAGGAGTCCATTTCGGATCAGGCTCCAGGCCGGAAAGGATCTAGGGGCGCGACCGGGAGGCCGCGGGAACAGCCCGGGAATCGCACTTTGAATTGAATCGCACTTTCGCAGCGCACCCCAAGCAGGGAGGAGATATCGGTTTGCCCGGGCTCTGGCAACCCGTATAAGCGCGCCGGTGGAACGGAATTGACCGCCATTTCCCCATCATTTCCCGCTCGTTGTCGAACAGCCGCTGACCTCGCCCCTGATGACCGATAACCGCACTCTGGTGCTGATTCCCGCCCGCATGGCCTCGACCCGGCTGCCGAACAAGCCGCTGCTCGATATCGCCGGCCTGCCCATGATCGTGCATGTGCTGCGCCGGGCGGAGGAGGCCCAAATTGGCCGCGTCGCGGTTGCCACCGACACACCCAATATCGCCAGTGTGGTGAAGGCCCATGGCGGCGAAGCCGTCATGACCCGCCCCGAACACCCTTCCGGATCGGACCGGATTTTCGAGGCCTGTGAAACGCTCGATCCGCGCCGCGAGGCCGAGATCGTGATCAATCTGCAGGGCGATTTCCCGACCATTTCACCGCAAAACATCCGCGACGTGCTGCCGCCGCTGGCCGACCCCGCGGTCGACATCGCGACGCTGGCCGCCCAAATCCACACCGAGGAAGAGAGCCTCAACCCGAACGTGGTGAAGGCGGTCGGCTCCCGGCTGGCCGGGCGGCGGTTGCGGGCGCTGTATTTCACCCGCGCCACCGCCCCGCACGGCGACGGCCCGCGCTACCACCATATCGGCCTCTACGCCTATCGCCGCGCGGCGCTGGAGCGATTTGTGAAGCTGCCGCCCTCGCCGCTGGAGCTGCAGGAACGGCTGGAGCAGCTGCGCGCGCTGGAAGCCGGCATGCGGATCGACATCACCGTGGTCGACACCGTTCCGCGCGGGGTCGACACCCCGACCGACCTCGAAACCACCCGCCGGATACTGGCGAAAAGTTAGGCGGCTGCTACAAGGCGGGCCGAGAAACACGGTTACCCAACACCATGACCCAGAAGCTGAAAATCGCGTTCCAGGGCGAGCCGGGCGCCAATTCCCACATCGCCATCGTGGAAGCCTATCCCGACGCCGAGCCGTTGCCCTGCCCGACCTTCGAGGACGCGCTCGCCGCGATCTCTTCCGGCGAGGCCGATCTCGGCATGATCCCGATCGAGAACTCGGTCGCCGGCCGCGTCGCCGATATCCATCATCTCCTGCCCGCCTCCGGCCTCTTCATCGTCGGCGAATGGTTCCTGCCAATCCGCCATCAATTGATGGCGGTGCGCGGGGCGAAGATCGGCGACATCCGGAGCGTGGAGAGCCACGTCCATGCGCTCGGCCAGTGCCGGCGCATCATCCGCAAGCTCGGCGTCAAGCCGATCGTCGCGGCCGATACCGCCGGCAGCGCCCGCGACATTGCCGAGCGCGGCGACAAAAGCGTCGCCGCCATCGCCTCCAAGCTCGCGGCCCAAATCTACGGCCTCGATATCCTTGCCGAAGACGTCGAGGACGAGAGCCATAACACCACGCGCTTCGTGGTGCTGGCGCGGGAGGAAAAATGGGCGAAGCAGGGCTCGGGGCCGCTGGTCACCACTTTTGTTTTCCGCGTCCGCAACCTGCCTGCTGCACTCTATAAAGCGCTCGGCGGCTTTGCGACCAATGGCGTCAACATGACCAAGCTCGAAAGCTATATGGTCGACGGCAATTTCTTCGCCACGCAATTCTACGCCGATGTCGACGGCCATCCCGACGACAAGGGCCTCGCCTTTGCGCTGGAAGAGCTGAAATTCTTCTCGCGCGAATTCCGCATCGTCGGCGTCTATCCCGGCCATCCCTTCCGCGCCACGTTCAGCGAGAAGATGGAATAGCGCTTACGCCGCCTCCCTCTTCGCGAGCCCAAAGGCCTCCGCCAGCAGCGAATACGACTTCTTGCGCGCGTCGTGGTCATAGACCGCGGTGATCACCATCAGTTCGTCCGGCTTGCTCGCATCGATCATCGGCTGCAGCTTCTGCATCACGGTCGAAGGACTGCCGACGAACAGCCGCGAGCGGTTGCGCGCGATCGAGGCGCGCTCCGCGTCGGTGTAGGGATAGGCCAGCGCCTCCTCGGGGCTCGGCAGCGGCAGGTATTGGCCGCGGTCGCGGCGCAGGCGATTCAAGTCCATCGAGGAGGCCAGCCGCTCGGCTTCCGCATCGGTTTCCGCGGTGACGATGGCAACCGCCAGGATCGCGTACGGCGTGGTGCGCCAGCCCGACGGCTTGAAGTGGGTGCGATAGTTGATCATCGCATCGACCGCGTCGTGCATGGCGAAGTGATGCGCGAAGGCATAGCCCATCCCGACCTGGGCTGCGAGTTCGGACGAATAGTCGCTCGAGCCGAGCAGCCAGATCGGCGGCAATGGCGTGTCGTCGGGCATCGCCACCACGTTGTTGTAGGGATGGCCGGGCGGAAAATCGCGCGTCTCCCACAAGGTCAGCTCATGCAGCCGCTCCAGGAAATCATCTCCCTCGCGGCGGTCGAGCCGGCTGCGCAGCGCGTAAGCGGTGGCGCCATCGGTGCCCGGCGCGCGGCCGAGGCCCAAATCGATGCGGCCGGGAAACAGCGCCTCCAGCATCTTGAAGCGCTCGGCCACCACCAGCGGCGCATGGTTGGGCAGCATCACGCCGCCGGAACCGACGCGAATGTTTTTGGTCACCGCCGCGATCTGGCCGATCATCACATCGGGCGCGGGGCTCGCCACGGAAGCGAGGTTGTGATGCTCGGCGAGCCAGTAGCGGACATAGCCGAGCCCATCGACATGGCGTGCCAGATCGATGCTGTTGCGCAGCGCTGCGGCGGGGCGGGTCGCGGTGGTGACGACGGAAAGGTCGAGGACAGAGAGCGGGATCATGGCGGTTAAGCTAGTGCCGTGGAGCGAACGGACAATGGGGATCGTCGTGCAGAGCAGGCGCGCGTGAACAACGGCCCGGCCAACACCATCTGGTGGGACACATGGAATACTTTGCCATGAATTGTCATTTTGCCCAACATTGTTATTCTATTAATATATTGATATATATAGTATTTTATAGATCCGCTGTAGCCCAACGGATGTTATTTATGGATTTTCATTAAAGCACTTGCGCATAAATTGGGCTATTTCCCATCATTGATGGGCTGTTTGAGCAGCCCCGTTTGGCCTATTTTAGCGCTTCCCAAGCTAAACCTTACGCCTTCCAGGCCGAGAGACGCGGAGGTGCTGCAGCTATGACCGAGGTTCCGCCGTCCCATTCCGACGGGCCCCCTGCGCCGCGACGGCCAAAGATCTCCTTCGAATTCTTCCCGCCGAAGACCGCGGAGATGGAGAAGAATCTCTGGGAGACCATCAACCGTCTGGCGACGCTGTCGCCGAACTTCGTCTCCGTGACGTATGGCGCCGGCGGATCGACCCGCGAGCGCACCCATTCCACCATCGCCCGCATCCTGCGCGAGACCAGTCTGCTGCCGGCCGCGCATCTGACCTGCGTCGGCGCCGAGCGCGGCGAGATCGACGAGATCGTCGACCGCTATCACGACGTCGGCGTCCGCCACATCGTGGCGCTGCGCGGCGACCCCGCGACCGGCATCGGCACGCCCTATGTCGCGCACCCGCAAGGCTATCAGACCTCGCCCGAGCTCGTCGCCGGCATCAAGAAGCGCCATGGCGACATCGAGATTTCGGTCTCGGCCTATCCGGAGAAGCATCCGGAGGCGCGCGACTTCGACGCCGATATCGACACGCTGAAGGCCAAGGTCGACGCCGGCGCAACACGCGCGATCACGCAAGTCTTCTTCGATAACGACCTCTACTTCCGTTACCTCGACCGCGTCCGCGCCCGCGGCATCACCATCCCGGTCGTGCCGGGCATCATGCCGATGCATAATTTCAAGCAGGCGCGCAACTTCGTCACCCGCGCCGGCACCACGGTGCCTTCCTGGCTTGCGGAAAAATTCGAGGGGCTCGACGACGACGTCGAGACCCGGAAGCTGGTCGCCGCCACCGTTGCGGCCGGCCAGGTGCAAAAGCTCGCCAAGCATGGCGTCGACACCTTCCATTTCTACACCATGAACCGCGCCGATCTCGTGTTCGCGATCAGCCACCTGCTCGGCATTCGCCCGAACGGCGCGCAGAAAGCCGCCTGATGTCTGGTCCCGTCTCGCCCAAACGTACCGCCCTGCTGGCCGCGGCCCGCGAGCGCATCCTCGTGCTCGACGGCGCCATGGGCACCATGATCCAGGGACTGCAGTATGACGAGGCGGCGTTCCGCGGCGAGCATTTCAGGGATTTCCATCGCGACATCCGCGGTAACAATGACCTGCTGATCCTGACCCAGCCGAAGGCGATCGAGGATATCCACGCCGAATATCTGCGCGCCGGCGCCGATATTGTCGCGACCAACACCTTCTCCTCCACCTCCATCGCGCAGGCCGACTACGACATGTCGGACCTCGCCTACGAACTGAACCTTGAGGGCGCGAAACTCGCGCGCGCCGCCGCCGAACGTGTGATGGCCGAAGATGGCAAGCCGCGCTTCGTAGCCGGTGCGCTTGGCCCCACCAACCGCACCGCCTCGATCTCGCCCGACGTCGCCAATCCCGGCTACCGGGCCGTCACCTTCGACGATTTGCGCCAGGCCTATGGCGATCAGGCGCGCGGGCTGATCGACGGCGGCGTCGACCTGCTGCTGGTCGAAACCATCTTTGACACGCTGAATGCCAAGGCGGCGCTTTACGCGATCTCCGAGCTGCTCGAAGAGCGCGGCATCGATGTCCCGGTGATGGTGTCGGGTACCATCACCGACAAATCCGGCCGCCTGCTCTCCGGCCAGTTGCCGGAAGCGTTCTGGAACTCGGTGCGACATTCCAGGCCGATCACCATCGGCTTCAACTGTGCGCTCGGCGCCGAGGATTTGCGCGCCCATATCGCCGATATCGGCCGCGTCGCCGATACTCTTGTGTGTGCGTATCCGAACGCCGGCCTGCCCAACGAATTCGGGCAGTATGACGAGAGCCCGGAATACATGGCGCGCCTGATCGGCGAATTTGCCCGCGACGGTCTCGTCAACATCGTCGGCGGCTGCTGCGGCACTACGCCGGAGCATATCGCCGCGATTGCGGCTGCGGTCGCGCCGCACAAGCCGCGTGTGGTCCCTTCCATCGAACCGCGGCTGCGGCTCTCCGGCCTCGAGCCCTTCGCGCTGACGCCCGCGATTCCCTTTGTGAACATCGGCGAGCGCACCAACGTCACCGGCTCGGCGCGCTTCCGCAAGCTGATCACCGCGGGCGACTACACCGCAGCGCTGCAGGTCGCGCGCGACCAGGTCGAGAACGGCGCCCAGATCATCGACGTCAACATGGACGAAGGGCTTCTGGATTCGGAAGCCGCGATGCGGACCTTCCTCAACCTTGTCGCCGCCGAGCCCGATATCGCCCGCGTGCCGGTGATGGTCGACTCTTCGAAATTCTCGGTGATCGAGGCCGGCCTGAAATGCGTGCAGGGCAAGCCGGTGGTGAACTCGATCTCGATGAAAGAGGGCGAGGAGAAGTTCGTCCTTGAGGCGAAGATCGCGCGGCGCCATGGCGCGGCGGTCGTGGTGATGGCTTTCGACGAGAAGGGCCAGGCCGACACCTTTGCGCGCAAGACCGAGATCTGCAAACGCGCCTACGACATTTTGGTCGACCGGATCGGTTTCCCGCCGGAAGACATCATCTTCGACCCAAATATTTTCGCCATCGCTACCGGCATCGAGGAGCACAACAATTACGGCGTCGATTTCATCGAGGCGACGCGCTGGATCCGGCAGAACCTTAAGGGCGCGCATGTCTCCGGTGGCGTCTCCAACCTCTCCTTCTCGTTCCGCGGCAATGAGCCGGTGCGCGAGGCCATGCATTCGGTGTTCCTCTATCACGCCATCAAGGCGGGTATGGATATGGGCATCGTCAATGCTGGCCAGATGATCGTGTATGACGATATCGATCCCGAGCTGCGCCAAACTTGCGAGGACGTCGTCCTCAACCGCGATCCCGGTGCTTCCGAGCGGCTGCTGGCGCTGGCCGAGAAATTCCGCGGCAAACAGACACAGACCAAGGAAGCTGATCTCGCCTGGCGCGAATGGCCGGTCGAGAAGCGGCTCTCCCACGCGCTGGTGCACGGCATCACCGAATTCATCGAAGCGGATACCGAGGCCGCCCGGCAGAACGCCGACCGTCCGCTCAGCGTGATCGAAGGCCCGCTGATGGCCGGCATGAACGTGGTCGGCGACCTCTTCGGCGACGGCAAGATGTTTTTGCCGCAGGTGGTGAAGTCGGCACGCGTGATGAAGCAGGCGGTCGCCTACCTGATGCCGTTCATGGAGGAGGAGAAGGCCCGCAATCTCGCCAACGGCATCACCGGCGATGGCCGCAGCACCGCGGGCAAGATCGTGCTTGCCACCGTGAAGGGCGACGTCCACGATATCGGCAAGAACATCGTCGGCATCGTGCTCCAGTGCAACAATTTCGAGGTCATCGACCTCGGCGTGATGGTGCCGGCCGCCAAGATCGTCGAGACCGTGAAGGCCGAGAAAGCCGACATCGTCGGTCTCTCCGGCCTGATCACGCCCTCGCTCGACGAGATGGCCTTCTTCGCCGCCGAGCTCGAACGTGAAGGGCTCAAGCTGCCGCTCCTGATCGGCGGCGCCACCACGAGCCGCGTGCATACCGCGGTGAAGATCGACCCGAACTACCGCTCCGGGCCCGTGGTGCATGTCAATGACGCGAGCCGCGCGGTCGGCGTGGCCTCCTCGCTGCTCTCGCCGGAGAAGCGTGATGCCTATGCCAGCGATATCCGCGCCGAATACGCCAAGATTTCCGCGGCGCATTTCCGCGCACAGGCCGACAAGAAGCGGCTGAAGCTTTCCGATGCGCGCGCTAACGCGGTGAAGATCGATTTCGCCAAGGCGCCGCCGAAGAAGCCGAAGTTCATCGGCGTAAAGAGCTTTAACGAATACAATCTTGCCGAGCTCGTCGACTACATCGACTGGACGCCGTTCTTCCAGACCTGGGAGCTGGCCGGGCGCTTCCCCGCCATTCTCGATGACACAAAAGTCGGCGAAGCCGCGCGTTCGCTCTATGACGATGCGCGCAAGATGCTCGACCGCATCGTGAAGGAGAAGTGGTTCACCGCGCGCGCGGTGATCGGCTTCTGGCCGGCCGGCGCCGAAGGCGACGACATCGTGCTCTATGCCGACGACACGCGAAAAAAGAAGATCGCGACCTTGCACACGCTGCGCCAGCAGCTCGAGAAGCGCGAGGGCCGCTTCAACGCCGCGCTGTCCGACTTCATCGCGCCGGTCTCTTCCGGCGTGCCCGATTATATCGGCGGCTTTGCGGTCACCGCCGGGATCGGCGAGGACGCGGTCGCCGACCGCTTCAAGCACAGGAATGACGACTACTCCTCGATCCTGTGCAAGGCGCTGGCCGATCGCCTCGCCGAAGCCTTTGCCGAGCGCATGCACGCCCGCGTGCGCCGCGAGTTTTGGCGTTACGCGCCGGACGAGGCGCTCTCGAATGAGGAGATGATCCTGGAGAAATATCAGGGCATCCGTCCCGCGCCCGGCTATCCCGCGCAGCCCGACCACACCGAGAAGAAGACGCTGTTTGAGCTGCTCGACGCCGAGAACAATGCCGGCGTGAAACTGACCGAGAGCTTTGCGATGTGGCCGGGCTCGTCGGTGTCCGGCCTCTACTTCAGCCATGCGGAAAGCTTCTATTTCGGCGTCGGCAAGATCGAGCGCGACCAGGTCGAGGACTATGCCGCGCGCAAGGGCATGAGTGTCGCCGAGGTCGAGCGCTGGCTCGCGCCGATCCTCAACTACATCCCCGCGCAGGATCAGTCGGTCGAGATGCGCGCGGTGAAAGAGGCGATGCCGAAGGGTGCGCTCGCCGCCTCGCCCGCCAACGACATTGCCTCGAAGGATCTGGCCTCGAAGGATCTGGCCTCGAAGGATTTGGCTTCGAAGGATTTGGCTTCGCATCCGCCGGGCTGCAGCTGCACGGTGCATCTGGCGTGGCGGAAGAAGGCGGTGGGCGCGGGGTAATCTCTCCTTTGTCGTCCCCGCGAAAGCGGGGACCCATAACCACAGGACATCGTGGTCGCAAAGAAAGTGGCCCCAGCCTTCGCAACACCAAATCCTGTGATTATGGGTCCCGGATCGCGCTCGCTTTCGCTCGCTTGTCCGGGACGACACCGAGTTTGCTTTTCCGATTTAATTGACAAACAACTGAGGCATGCGCTCGCGTTCTCGCGACAGGTTATGTCCGAGTCTTGCCAGGCACCGCCCTCCATAAATCAGAGGGCGCAGGGAATGCCGGGTGATGGCCTCACCCATGGCCCGCCTGCAACAAAAAACGCAGGCGGCAGTCACCACAGGTTCAGCCGGATCAACCGGCATTCCCTGCGCAATGGTTTTAACGGCGTATAACGCGCTCTCCCCGGTGTCCGGGCTTTTTTAGCCACCGTCGTCAGCGGATCACGGCGTGTCGGGCCCGAAGGGCCGACATCGCCATCCCGCCGACTTGATCCCAGCATCGGGGGATCAGGACCACACGCTTTTGCCGTACGCGAGAGCTGCTTCGTCGGCGCGCCAAAGCGCGCTGAACAGCCTCGCGTCCATCGCAGCCCGCTTCCCACGTCCGTGACGATCGCGATACGCCCCTCTTGTGAAGGCGG
Source organism: uncultured Alphaproteobacteria bacterium (assembly GCA_963847045.1). Taxonomy (GTDB): domain Bacteria; phylum Pseudomonadota; class Alphaproteobacteria; order Rhizobiales; family Xanthobacteraceae; genus Bradyrhizobium. Next base: position 61,156 of record CAWJYQ010000019.1, read on the forward strand.
GACGCGCGCAGACAATCACATTTTTCTGAAAAACGGAAGTGAAATTTCTGCGATTTGCACCCCACTGCCCCAACCGGCTTGAAATGGCTCGTGAAATCAGTTTTTGCGCGCAACGTGTTTTGCAGCCTGAAGGCCCGAATTGGCGCCGCAACATCATTCACTCGCAACCCGACGGGCAAATCATCAAACCTCATGGTGAGGAGCGCCGGAGGCGCGTCTCCGGACGATGCTTCGCATCGCCGGGCGAACCATGAGGCCCGATATCGCCCGCGGCCCATCCTTCGAGACGCGCGCTAAAGCGCGCTCCTCAGGATGAGGCGGGTGTGTGGCGCCCACGCAATTTTCAGGCGCGCCGAGGAATTGCGGCAGGTCAAGACGGTCGCGGGGGTGTGCTGGCGACGCCCTTGTAGGCAGCGGCGGCGCGCGCGTCCTCGTGGGCGATGCGCATGTCCTTCGCGGTCTTCAATGCGCGGCGGATATACGAATCCTCCGACTCGCGGCTCAGCGTGATCAGCTTGTTGCATTGCATGCAATTGACCTGAACGCCCTCGCGCACCCTGTTCATCTTCTCCCTGAACATCTGCTTGCAGCCCGGGCATCTCATCTTGACCTTGTCGTCCATGCCAACACCTCTCCGAGCAAAGAGGACATCGTTGCCGACGGAGGTTAGGAAAGATCAAAGCCGATCTGTAAACTGGCTTGGAGTTTGACGGCGGATCGTTAACGGTTGCGAAGGTGCCACCCGGGGTGCCCCAAATGTCCGCGATCGGCGATCGCATGTATCATCGCCGACACAACAGAGCCGGAACGCAATGTCGGCGCGCTCGGCGTCAAGCTTGACGCCCAAGCACCTGATGGACTACGAGCAGACTGCGACGGCGCCGTTACCGGTTTCACAGCCTGGCGCCGAAATCGCGGGCATGCCAATGTAGTTGTGCCAAAATCCACGGGAGGTCAGCATGCGAACGATTATGCTGGGAGCACTTTGCGCCATCGCAATGGTCGCGAACGCAAACGCTGCGATCAGGGAAGAGCCGGTCACCTACACGGACGGCGAGACCACCATGAAGGGCTTCGTCGTATACGACGACGCCGTCACAGCCAAGCGACCCGGGATCGTCATGGTGCATGAATGGTGGGGCATCCCAGCACGTCCACAACGAGGCGCGAAAGTTCGCCCAGCAAGGTTACACAGCCTTCATCGCTGACATGTACGGCGACGCCAAGACCGCCGACAACCCGAAGGACGCCGGCGCGCTCTCGGGTTCGGTGATGAAGAACCCGAAGGTGATGGAATCGCGCTTTAACGCAGCGCGGGACCAACTCGCCAAGCAAGCCTCGGTCAATCCGCAGCGGATCGGCGCCGTTGGTTACTGCTTCGGCGGCGCGGTCGTGGTGAACATGGCGCGCGCCGGCGCCGACCTCGCCGCCGTTGCCGGCTTTCACGCATCGCTTGGTCTCAATACCCCAGCGCCGGCGCCGGGAACCGTCAAAGCGAAGGTCCTCGTCCTGAACGGCGCGGACGATCCCTTCGTGAAGCGCGAGCAGTACGATGCGCTCAAGAAGGATTTCGACGCAGCGAAGGCCGATTATCGGGTCATCGAGTATCCCGGCGCGGTGCACGCGTTCACGAACCCCGAAGCCACCGAACTCGGCAAGAAGTTCAACCTGCCGCTCAGATACGACGCCAAGGTGGATCAGGAAGCGAAGGCCGAGGCGGCCAAGTTTTTTGCTGCCGACCTTCAAAAATAAGCGACAAAAATAAGCGAAAAGGCCACCCACATGGTGGCCTTTTCCATCTGTGGCTGAGTTTTCAGGTCCGGATCGGGAGTCGGCGTGGCCTTCTCGGCTGCCCTGATCTGAAGCTTCTCGACTTGTTCGAGCAAACCGGAAGCAGCCGGGCTGCTGCGAACGGCGCGCTCTTGGTCTGGTAGAGCGTTTTGGTCTAGCGTGAAGCTGGGGCGGCGTTCGAATTTCATCTCGTGTGGATGGCGATCGTGCGGTCCAACCGCGAAGCTCCTTCGCGTACGACGGGCGGAGCCGCCTCCCCGGGCGGCGTCACCCTCCCGTCGCCTTGGGCCGTGCTGGCGTGGGCTGCGCTGCTGATGGCGATCGCCGTGTCGATCAGGCCGGGGGTCCCGGTCATCTGGGGCGACACGCCGCCCTTCGTGGAATCCGCGCTTCGCACGCTCGAGGCCGGGAGGCCGACCGTGGCGGGTGGGCGCGATCCTGGCTACCCGTCGTTCCTGGCCGTGACGTTCGCGTTCGGGGGCGGCCTCGGGACGGTGGTGCGCATGCAGCAGGCGGCGTGGGTCGTCCTGATGCTGGCGCTTGCGGCAACCGCCCAGGCGGCGACGCGAAACGCCGGTGGGCTCGTGCCGATCATCCTCGTGGCGACTTATCCGGGCCTGCTGCTGTTCAGGAACGTCATTACTGCAGAGCTTCTCTTTGCAGTCTTCCTCAATCTGGCAACGGCCGGATTGCTGGTTGCCACCTGCGTCGGCAAAACGGCGCGGTGCTGTCTGGTCGCTGCCTCCGTCCTGTGCGCGGCGCTCGCGGCGTGCTTCAGATCGCAGGGAGTCCTGCTCCCGATCGCCGTCGTCCTGGTGGGCGTCTGCCTCGCCCGGCCAGACACGTCCGCGCGCCTTGCCGTGATTGCCGTGTCCGTTGCAGCGGCGCTGGCGCTCCTCGCCGCCGGTTCCCGGTTCGGGGCTTCCAACTCCGACCAGGCCTCAGCCGTGTTCGTCCCCAAGACACTGTTCTGCAATCACCTGAACATCGTGCTGGCAAGCGATGCGGCGCGACGCGAGATCGTCTCGACCGCCGGCGACCGCACCGAGGTCACGATGGCGCGGCTTGCCGCCGACTTCGCCGCGGAACCGGGTCGCTGGCCCGTGCTCGGGTTCTTCGGCGACACCTGCCTTTTCGATACCGATCTCGATCGAGACCTCGCCGGCGATACCGGGAATGCCGTCGGCGCGGCCGCAGCCTATCGACGCATCTTCCTCGCCGCGGTGCGCGACCGGCCGCTGGCCTACACGGGCAAGGTCATCCGTCAGATGGCCTATGCGGCCTCGGTCGCATGGCCGCCCTACGGACTCGAACCTGCCATATCGGTATCGACCGACGACGTGCCGCACGTGTCCGACATCATGACGCGGCATGGCCGCGCGGTTCAGCCGATCGATCTGCAGGGCGAACCGGTTCGGATCGGCCTGCTGTCCGATCTCCCGGACTTTTCCGCCTATCTGTTCATGGCATTGTCCATCGCCTTCGTCATCGCCGTCATATTCTGGACGGTGATCGCTGTGCGACGCCGGCGCCCCGAGTTCTTGACGCGCGCAGGTATCGTGGTCGTGATGTGGGCAGCTTCGATCGCGACCGCCGCCTGCGCCCACACGCTCGACGTCTGGCGATATCTGATTCCCGCAGTGCCGATGGTGGGCCTCATGCTGTCGCTTTTCGCCGTCGAACTGGCCGAAACGATCGCATGCCTGCGGAGGGAATTGATCGCACCGTCGCGGCGCTAGAGCGCGATGAGTTCAGGATGCATCATCATCGCGCTCCAGCTTATTGTTTGAGCATGATCTTTTCGGAAAACCGCTGCACACCCCGCATCAAGTGCGGGGCAGGCTTTTTCCGGATCATGCTCTAGTCAACCCTTCGGTGGCGCCAGCGGCTGCACGATTTCCTTGAACGGCGGCAGCGCCTCGCAGCGCGCGGCATGCGCGGCCAACGCCGGATAGCGCGCTTCGTTGTAGAGATGCGGATGCGCTTCACTGGTGAAGCGCAGCACGCAGGCAATCGCGATGTCGGAATGGCCGATGCGCTCGCCGAGGAAGTAAGGCGTCTTCACCTTCGCGCGCTCCTTTTCCAGCACGTCGAGTGCGCCCGACACCTGCGCCTCGCAGCGCTCGACCCAGAGTTTGAGCTGCTCCTTGCGCAGCACGCTTTCGTAGACGAGGCTCACCGACTTGTCGCCGAGCCCGGTCGCGAGCGCGCAAAGCCACAAATGCCGGCGGCGCTCGGCCCCGCGCGACGGAATCATCGCCTCGCCGGGCGAGGCGATCCCCCTCACGGGCGAGCTCATCGAGATGATCGAGGATGGCCGTGCTGTCGATCAGCGCCTCGCCCGAGTCGAGCACGAGCGTCGGCACCCGCCGCAGCGGATTATAGGGCGCGATCTTGTCGGCATCGCCGAAGGTCGACCACGGCTTGTGCTCGAAGGCCACGCCATAGAACCGCATCGCAATCGCGACGCGGCGCACGAAGGGGGAGTCGTATTGGCCGATCAGGAACATCGCGGATGTCTCCATTCGTCATGGCCGGGCTTGACCCGCCTGCGGGGCCGAAGCCCCTTCGGCGCGGCGAAGGCCCGGCATCCATCTTTCTCAGATGGATTCTTAGTTTGATGGATGCCCGGATCAAGTCCGGGCATGACAGGCTTCTTTTACACTTTTTCGTCGATGGCGCGCTTCACTGCCGCGATCGCCGCCTCGTTGCGGCGGTACATCGTCCATTGCTTGATACGCTTGGCGCGCACCAGTTTGGCAGCGGTGAGCACGCGCATGTGCTCGCTCACCGTAGGCTGACTGACGCCGAGCTTTTCCGCGATCAATAGACCACAGACGCCGTCCTCGACCAGGTCGCCATCGACCTGCTCGCGGAAATGCTTCCGCGGCTCGCGCAGCCATTCCAGGATCTGCAACCGCCGTTCGTTGGCGAGCGCACGCAAGGCAATGGCGATTTTCATTTAGCCATTTTGCTAATTACCTAATTGATGTCAAGCGCCGGATGCGCTATCAGGGCGGCGCATGACGGCGAGTTTGGACATCACGCGCGAACGCATTGCGGCGACCGAAGCCGTGATCCGGCCCCATGTCCGGCGCACGCCGATCGTCACCGCCGACCTCTCTGATTTCGGCCTGCCGGCGGCGCCCGTCACCTTCAAGCTCGAAATGCTGCAGCATTCGGGCTCGTTCAAGGCACGCGGCGCATTCGCCAATCTGTTGTTGCGGAAGCCGCCCGCGGCCGGCGTGGTCGCGGCCTCCGGCGGCAATCATGGCGTGGCCGTTGCTTATGCCGCGCAGCGGCTCGGCGTGCCCGCGACCATCTTCGTGCCCGACATCACTTCGCCCGCGAAGGCCGAACGCATCCGAGGCTATGGCGCAAAGCTTGTGATCGCCGGCTCGCGCTATGCCGATGCGCTGACCGCGAGCGAAGAGCATGTCGCGCAGACCGGCGCGATGGCAGTTCATGCCTATGACCAGGCTGAGACGCTGCTGGGCCAGGGCTCGGTCGGGATGGAGCTCGAGCAGGACGCGCCCAACGCCGACACGCTGCTGATCGCGGTCGGCGGGGGCGGGCTGATTGGCGGCATCACGGCGTGGGTCGCTGGCCGGAAGCGCATCATCGCGGTCGAGCCGGAGCAATCGCCGACCCTGCATGCCGCGTTCGAAGCAGGCCGGCCGGTCGATGCGCCCGCCGGCGGGATCGCTGCCGACAGCCTCGCGCCACGCCGCGTCGGAGAGCTGATGTTTCCAATCGCGCGCGCTCATGTCGCAGAGGTGCTCCTAGTCAGCGACGATGCGATCCGGCAGGCCCAGGCGGCGCTGTGGTCGACCTTGCGGGTGGTCGCCGAGCCCGGCGGCGCGGCCGCGTTCGCGGCGCTGCTCTCCGGCCGTTACCGTCCTGCCCGGGGCGAGCGCGTCGCCGTACTGGTGTGCGGCGCCAACACGACCGCGGTGAATTTCGACAGCTAGCAGTTTACCTCCGCCGTCGACGCGACGCATCGCCTCATGGAGGTACGCGTGGAAGCGCTCCCGCATTTGCAGCGCGGTCTTCCGCCCATTATCTTGCAGGATCGAATGAGCACGCCGCATCATGATCAACGTCGCCACCACGACGACCGCCAATTTCGATCACCAGCCTGTTTTGAGAATGCCGTATGATCCGCCTTCGATTTGTCCTCCTCTCGGCAACCCTGCTGCTTCCAATGTTCGGTGCCGTCGTGCCGGCGCAGGACGCGCCGGCCGGCTTCCAGACGCCGTCGAAGAACATTGCCTGCCAGTTCTACCACTATGACGGCCCCACGCTTCGCTGCGACATCGGCGGAATGAGCGCCAGGCCGAAGCGGCCGACCGATTGCGAACTGGAGTGGGGCCATTCTTTCGAGATCAACGCGAAAGGCAGCGCGAACCGCGTCTGTGCCGGCGACACCGTCGCCGATCCGCGGCTGCCGGTGCTCGCCTATGGCAAGGCATGGCAGCGCGACGGCATCACCTGCCGCTCCGACCAAAGCGGGCTGATCTGCTCCAACGCCAGGCAGCGCGGCTTCTTGCTGTCGCGGACGGCGCAGCGGGTGTTCTAAAGCGCGTCATCGCGCTTTAGCGTTTTGATTGAGCATGATCTTTCGGAAAACCGCTACACGCCCCGCATCAAGTGCGGGGCAGGCTTTTTCCGGATCATGCTCTAGCCCCAAGTTTGTACTTTGCGGGACTTGAAAGCTGAAGTCTTTTCGCGATTTTGGGTTATGAACCGCTCTCGATTTGTATCCATGTAAAGGGCTTTTCAAATCAACGCGAGTGTGATTCGATTCGGAAATGTTCATTGAGACAGTTCCGAATTGCGATTCACCGCCGGCGGTGCTCTTGCGGGAGAGCTATCGCGACGAGAACGGTCGGCCCCAGAAGCGGACCCTGGCCAATTTGAGCAAGCTGCCGGACCATGTGGTCGCTGCGCTGAAGGCGATCCTCAAGGGCGGTACACTGATCGGGACAGGCCCGGATCACTTGCAGATCGAACGCTCGCTACCGCATGGCCACGTTGCAGCAGCGCTCGGGATGATCCGCAAGATCGCCCTGGACCGATTGATCCTGAGCACGGCGAAGGGTGCCGAGGCGCGGCGCGGTTGCGATCTCGTGGTGGCGATGCTGGTCGACCGGTTGATCGCACCACGCTCCAAGCTTGGCTTCGTGCGGGCGGTCGACGAGGAGACGGCAACAACGAGTTTGGGCGCGGTCTTGGGCCTTGGCAGGGTGAAGGATCACGAGGCCTACGAGGCGCTGGATTGGCTCCTGGAACGCCAGGTTAGAATCGAGAACGGCCTGGCGCGGCGGCATCTCGAGGACGGCGTGCTGGTGCTCTATGACGTGAGCTCGTCTTACTTCGAAGGCCGTCATTGTCCGCTGGCGCAATATGGCCACAGCCGCGATCATCGGAGCGATCGCCTGCAGATCGTTTACGGCCTGCTCTGTACCCGTGAGGGATTGCCAATCGCGGTCGAGGTGTTCGAGGGCAACACGGCAGACCCGACGACGCTGAAATCCCAGATCGACAAGCTGAAATCCCGCTTCGGTATCAAGCGGGTTGTGCTGGTCGGCGACCGCGGGATGATTACCGCAGCCAGGATCCGCGATGATCTCAAATCGTCAGGCTTGGACTGGATCACCTGCCTGCGCGCGCCGCAAATCCAAGCCTTGGCGCAAGACCATGGGCCGCTGCAGCTCTCGCTGTTCGACGAGCGGGATCTTGCCGAAATCAGCTCTCCCGACTTTCCCGGCGAGCGGCTGATCGTGTGCCGCAACCGCGACCTGGCGGCTGAGCGCGCGCGCAAGCGTGAGGCGCTTTTGGTCGCGACCGAACGGGAGCTTGCGCGCATTCAAGCTCAGGTTCGCCGCAAAGGTTCTCACCTGCACGCTGCCGTCGAGATCGGCCTGGCTGTTGGCGAAGTCGTGAATGCGAAGAAGATGGCCAAGCACTTCGCCCTCGACATCCGCGACGGCCACCTCACTTGGGCTCGCAAGGTCGATCAAATCGCGGCCGAGGCCAAGCTCGATGGCATCTATGTCATTCGCACCAGCGTGTCGGCTGAAGACCTCGGTCCCGCGCATGCGGTGCAGGCATACAAGGATCTCTCCCGAGTAGAACGGGCCTTTCGCTCGATGAAAACCATCGACCTGGAAATACGCCCCATTCGCCATTGGAGCGCCGACCGCGTGCGCGCGCACGTCTTCCTGTGCATGCTCGCCTACCACGTCGAGTGGCATCTGCGCCAAGTGCTGGCGCCGCTCTTGTTCCACGACACCGATCTCGAGGCGGCACGCGCGGAACGGTCCTCGCCGGTTGCCGCGACAGAGCCCTCACCCGCGACGAAATCCAAAAAGGCCATCAAGCGCAATGCCAATGGTGATCGCGTCAACAGCTTTGCTGGTCTTATCGACCATCTCGGCACCATGACACGCAACACCATGCGCATGCCGCTCGCCGAAAAGCATCCCTTCACGCTGCTGTCCAAATCCACGCCGCTTCAGGAGGCGGCATTCAAGCTCCTCGGCTTCGACCCAAAAAGTGTCCAGTAACCGCAAAGGCCAACCGCAGAAATGGCGAGTTGGATCAAGCCCTTCTGCAGTTCTTCAGTAAAAACTTCGGTCTAGCGGCGATCCTGCAGCCGGCCCAGTTGGCGGATTACGCTTCGCTAATCGTACTGAGTCAGACGGTCGCAGTCATTAAGGCTGAGAATCAAGTAATTGAGGAGGTTCAATATTTGGCGCGCGGAGGGCCAGATGAATCTCGATCAGGGTGGAGATAGCGAAACGCGGTTTGCGGAGTATGTAGCCGGTCTTGGAAGCGTGATCGGTCACGTGGAGCGGACGAGACCGCTGCGCGACTATTGCACGGGCCTGATGCTGCCTGGGGAACGCAAGAGCGTTGAGCCGATGGCGGCGCGGACGGCTCCAGCGCGGACGGCGGCACAGCACCAGTCGTTGCTGCATTTTGTCGCCAACGCGGCCTGGTCGGACGAGGACGTGCTGGCCAAGGTGCGCGAGATGGTGCTGCCGGCGATCGAGAAGAGCGGACCGGTCGAGGCGTGGATCATCGACGACACCTCGTTCCCCAAGCAAGGCAAGCATTCGGTCGGCGTGCACCACCAATATTGCGGTCAGCTCGGCAAGCAGGCCAATTGCCAGGTGGCGGTGTCGCTGTCGGTTGCCAATCATGCCGCCAGCCTTCCGGTGGCCTATCGGCTGTACCTGCCGGAAGCCTGGACGAAGGATCGTGCCCGGCGGAAGAAGGCAGGCGTGCCGAAGCAAATCAAGTTCAAGACCAAGCCGCAGATCGCGCTGGAGCAAATCCGCCGGGCCTGCGAGAGCGGTCTGCCACGCGGCGTCGGGTTGATGGATGCGGCCTACGGCAGGGACGCGCGGCTGCGTGCAGGCATGACGGAATTGGGCGTGCCTTACGCGGTCGGCATCGTGCCGACCATCTTGATGTGGGCCCCTGGCAGCGGCCCACGGCGGATGGACAAGCCGATGAACAACACCGGCCGCCGCGACGAGCCCGAACTGGTCTCGGCCAAAAAAGTGGCACTCGGTCTACCGAAACAGGCTTGGCGCACGGTGACGTGGCGGGAAGGCTCGGCCGACCAGCTATCCTCGCGCTTCGCGCGTATGCGTGTCCGCGTCGGGTACAACAAACTGATCCCCGAGAAGCTGTCGCCTGAATGGCTGTTGATCGAATGGCCGGAGGGCGAAGCAGAGCCGACCAAATACTGGCTCTCCACGCTGCCGGAGAACGTCAGCTTCACGCAGCTCGTCGATCTGGCCAAGCTGCGCTGGCGCATCGAGCGCGACTATCAGGAGCTCAAGCAGGAGGTCGGGCTCGGTCACTACGAAGGGCGCGGCTGGCGTGGCTTCCATCATCACGCAACCCTGTGCATCGCGGCCTACGGCTTCCTCATCGCCGAACAGGCGACGATTCCCCCCTCAGGACCTCGTTCCGCCGCGCCAGTCCAGGCTCCTCACTTACCCGACAATTATCGACCCAGAGGATCTACCCTTGCGGCCTGAACGTCACGTGCCGAACTCGATCGCAACCATGCGCGTGCGGCTGAGCCGGGCCCTCAGCAAAACGATCATACGATGCCCTTGTTGCGGCGCCGTCGCAGCATCACCCACGCGCAGAAAAATCATGACGCAGTAAGACTAATCCGCCCTACCCCTCATCACTCGCAAGCACGCCCCTCACCGCCCGCGCCCAACCCTTGAGTTTGCGCTCGCGCGTCGCCGCGCTCATGTTGGGCTTGAAGCGGTGCTCGAGTCGCCAGTTGTCGGCGAATTTTGAGGGCTCGGGATAGACGCCCGCGGCGAGGCCGGCGAGATAGGCGGCGCCGAGCGCGGTTGTCTCCTGGATCATCGGGCGGTCGACGGGGGCGTCGAGCAGATCGGCGAGGCGCTGCATGGTCCAGTCGGAAGCGGTCATGCCGCCGTCAACGCGCAGCACGTTGGCGGCCTTCTCGCCCGGCCAGTCGGCGCGCATCGCCTCGCGCAGATCGAAGGTCTGGTAGCAGACGCTTTCCAGTGCCGCATGCGCAAGCTCGGCGGGGCCGGTGTTGCGCGTCAGCCCGAACAGCGCGCCGCGCACATTCGGATTCCAGTAGGGCGCGCCCATGCCGACAAAGGCCGGCACCAGATAGACCGATTGCGTCGGGTCGGACTTGTCGGCGAGCGGGCCGGTCTCCGCAGCCTGCTTGATGATGCCGAGCCCATCGCGCAGCCATTGCACCGCGCTGCCTGCGACGAAGATCGAGCCTTCCAGCGCGTAGGTGCGTTTGCCGTTGAGCTGATAGGCGATGGTGGTGAGCAGCTTGTTCTTCGAGGCGACCGGCGTCGCGCCGGTGTTGAGCAACGCGAAGCAGCCGGTGCCGTAGGTCGACTTGATCATGCCCGGCGCGAAGCAGGCCTGGCCGATGGTCGCGGCCTGCTGGTCGCCGGCGATGCCGGAGATCGCGATCGACCCACCGAGGAGATCAGGCACGCTCTCGCCGAACGCGGCGGAAGAGTCCTTGACCTCAGGCAGCATCGAGCGCGGCACGCGCAGGATTTTCAGGAGCTCATCGTCCCACTCGCCGGCGTGAATGTTGAACAGCAGCGTGCGCGAGGCGTTGGTGGCGTCGGTGGCATGCACCTTTCCGGCCGTGAGCCGCCAGAGCAGGTAGCAATCGACGGTGCCGAACAAGAGTTCGCCGGCTTCTGCGCGCTTACGCGCGCCGGGCACGTGGTCGAGGATCCACGCGACTTTCGTGCCGGAGAAATAGGGATCGATGATCAGCCCGGTCTTCTTCGAGACGATCGGCTCGCAGCCTTCCGCTTTCAAACGCGCGCAGACGTCCGCCGTGCGGCGGTCCTGCCAGACGATGGCGCGATGTACCGCCTGGCCTGTGGCGCGGTCCCACACCACAGTGGTCTCGCGCTGGTTGGTGATGCCGATGGCGGCGATGTCCTTTGCCGCAAGGTTCGCCTGCTTCAGCGCCTGGCGGCACACGGCCAGCGTCGAGGTCCAGATGTCCTCGGGCTCGTGCTCGACCCAGCCCGATGCCGGGAAATGCTGCGGGAATTCCTGCTGCGCGACGGCTGCGATCGAGATGTCGCCGCGGAAGACGATCGCGCGCGAGGAAGTGGTGCCCTGATCGATGGCCAGGACGAAGGACATGGTGAGGTTCCCGGCGTTGCTTCCCGAACGGGCTTTTGGTTGCGCTAAGGACAGCGGATTGGCGGCAGTTCGTCAATATTTGTCGTCATGCCCGGGCTTGACCCGGGCATCCATCAAGCTTCATGGAATGGATTTTTCTGATGGATTGCCGGGTCAAGCCCGGCAATGACCAAATGCCCTACGCCGCTGCGGTGGTGACGCCGCCGTCGACCACGATGGTCTGGCCGGTCATGAAGGTGGACGCGTCGGAGGCGAGGTAGGCCACGGCGCCTGCGATCTCGTCGGGCTCGCCGATGCGCCTCAAGGGAGTGGTGGCGCAGCGGCGCTTCAGCCGCTCCTCGTCCTCCCACAGCGCGCGGGCGAAATCGGTCTTCACCAGGCCGGGCGCGACACAATTGATGCGCACGCCCTTTGGGCCCCATTCGCCGGCCAGGCTGCGGGCGAGCGCGAAGTCGGCGGCCTTCGAGATGCCGTAGGCGCCGATCACGGTCGAGCCGCGCATGCCACCGATCGAGGAGATGATGACGACGGAGCCTTTGCCGCGTTCGGCCATCCCGGGAATCGCGAGCGCGCAGAGCCAGATGTTGCTCTTGACGTTCGAGCCCATGATCTTGTCGAAGGCCTCGTCCTTGATGTCGAGCAGCGGGCCGTAATACGGATTCACCGCGGCGTTGCAGACAAGGATGTCGATCTTGCCGTAGTGCCTGGTGGTGCCTTCGATCAGCGCCTTGACCTCGTCATGCCGCGAGATGTTGCAGGGGATGACATGCGCATCGCCGCCGGATTTGTTGATGTGATCTGCGACTTCCTCGCAGGCGTCCGCCTTGCGCGAGGAGATAACGACCTTGGCGCCGAGTTTCGCCAGGAGCTCCGCCGAGGAGCGGCCGATGCCGCGGCTCGAGCCGGTGATGACGGCGACCTGGCCGGTGAGATCGAACGGGGTGTTTTTCATTGTTGTTGGCTCCCTCTCTCCCCGTCATTGCGAGGAGCGCAAGCGACGAAGCAATCCATGTTCGGCCATGGGGCGCTATGGATTGCTTCGCTTCGCTCGCAATGACGGTTGAATTAAACCAGCCCGCCCGCCTCGCTGACGCGGCGCATGTGATAGTCGGTGTCGCCAAAGGTGTTCTCGATCATGGTCAGCCGCTTGAAATAGTGGCCGATCTTGGCTTCCTGGGTCATGCCGATGCCGCCGTGAAGCTGGATCGACTGCTGGCCGACGAATTTGCCGGATTTGCCGATCTGCACCTTCGCGGCCGCGACCGCCTTCGCGCGCTCCTTCGGGTCGTCGAAATCGGCCGCCATGGTCGCAAACATCGACATCGAGCGGGCCTGCTCGACGGCGACGAACATGTCGGCGGCGCGGTGCTGCAGCGACTGGAAGCTGCCGATCGCAACCCCGAACTGCTTGCGGGTCTTGATGTATTCGACGGTGGTTTTCAGCGACTCGTCCATCAGGCCGACTGCCTCGGCGCAGATCGCGGTGCGGGCTTCGTCGACCACGCGCTCGATCAGCGGCAGCGCATTTTCGGGATCGCCGATCGCCGCATCCGCGCCGACCTCGACCGCGGTGAAGCCGATGTCGGCGGCATGCAGGCCGTCCTGGGTCGGATAGCTTTTCTTGACGACGCCCTTGGCACTGGCCGGCACCAGAAACACGCCGACGCCGGTCCTGTCGTGCCGGCCACCTTTGGTGCGCGCGGTCACGATCAGCGTGTCGGCGTTCTCGCCGTTGAGGACGACGAATTTCTCGCCGTCGATGATCCAACCGTCGCCCTTCTTCTTCGCGGTGGTCGAGACGTCGGCGAGGTCGTAGCGCGAGTTCTTCTCGATCTGCGCAAAGGCAAAGGTCTTGCTGCCGTCGATGATGGAGGGAATGTGCGCGGCCTTCTGCGCATCCGAGCCGCCATGGCGCAGGAAGCCGCCGGCGATCACCACCGTCGCCAGATAAGGCTCGAGCACCAGCGCCTTGCCGAGCGCCTCCATCACGATCGCGGTTTCCACCGCGCCGGCACCGAAGCCGCCGTCTTCTTCCGAGAAGGGAAGGCCGAGCAGGCCCTGCTCGGCGAGCTTGCCCCAGATGGCCTTGCTCCAGCCGCCCTTCTCCTTCATGTATTTCTTGCGCTGCTCGAACTCGTAGGCGTCGGTCAACAACCCGTCGACGCTGTCCTTGAGCAAGCGCTGCTCCTCGGTCAAATCGAAATCCATTTCTTCTACTCTCCCGGTATTCGAACCCTTCGTCATGCCCGCGCGTGGCGCGGGCATCCACGTCTTTCTTTGCTTCGAGACGTGGATGGCCGGGTCAAGCCCGGCCATGACGACAGTATGTGTGGTGGCGTCGGGGCATCAAAGCCCCAGCACCGCCTTGCTGATGATGTTGCGCTGGATCTCGTTGGAGCCGCCGTAGATCGAGACCTTGCGGTTGTTGAAATAGCTCGGCGCGATCTGCGCGGTCCAGTCCATCGCCTCGTTGGAGCCGTCGTCGCCATGCTCGTCATAGGGCGCGGCGAACGGGCCGATCACTTCCATCAGCAGCTCGGTGGTGGTCTGCTGGATTTCCGAGCCCTTGATCTTCAAGACGGAAGAGGCCGGATTGGGCTTGCCCTTGCCGTGCTTGCCCTCGTCGGCGACGACGCGCAGCTGGGTCAATTCCAGTGCCTTCAGCTCGATCTCGCAGGCGGCGAGCTTCTCGCGGAAGCCGGCGTCCTCGAGGATCGGCTTGCCGTTCTGCTCGATCCTGGAGGCGAGGTCCTTGATGCGGCGCAGTCGCTCCTTGGAGACGCCGACCCGCGCGATGCCGGTGCGCTCATTGCCGAGCAGGAACTTGGCGTAGTCCCAGCCCTTGTTCTCCTCGCCGATGATGTTCTCGTAGGGAACCTCGACGTCATCGAAGAAGACTTCGTTAACTTCGTAACCGCCGTCGATGGTCTCGATCGGGCGCACGGTGACGCCCTTCGACTTCATGCTGAACACGATGAAGGAAATGCCCATCTGCTTCTTGGCGCTCGCGTCCGTGCGGCAGAGGCAGAAGATCATGTCGGCGTGCTGGGCGAGCGTGGTCCAGGTCTTCTGGCCGTTGATGATCCACTTGTCGCCCTTGCGCTCGGCCTTGGTCTTCAGCGATGCAAGGTCCGATCCCGAGCCCGGCTCGGAAAAGCCCTGGCACCACCAGTCGTCGACATTGGCGATGCGCGGCAGATATTGCTTCTTCTGCTGCTCATTGCCGAAAGTGTAGATGACGGGGCCGACCATGCTGACGCCGAAGGCGAGCGGCGCCGGCGCCGGATGCATCTGCAGCTCTTCGTTGAAGATATAGTGCTGCACCGAGCTCCAGCCGGTGCCGCCATATTCCTTCGGCCAGTGCGAGACGCCCCAGCCCTTCTTGTTGAGGATGCGCCACCAGGTGACCATCTCGTCCTTGGACAGATGACGCCCCTCCTGCAGCTTGCGCCGGGTGTCCGACGGCACGTTGTCGCGGAAAAAGGAACGCACTTCCTCGCGAAACGCCAGTTCTTCCTTGGTGAAAGCGAGATCCATCGGATCCTCCTGTGAACGAATGAACTCTTACGCAATCTTCTTCTTTGCAGCGGGTTGCTGCTTGCGCAGCTCATGACGCGACAGCTTGCCGACAGGCGTGCGCGGCAGCTCGTTGACGAACTCCAACGCCGCCGGCAATTCATGTTTGCCGAGCTTGCCGGTCAGGAACGCGCGCAGTTCGTCGAGCGAGAAGGGCTTGGCGCCGTCGCGCAGCGTGATGAAGGCTTTCGCCGCCTCGCCGCGGTAATCGTCGGGAATGCCGATCACGATCACCTCCTGCACGGACGAGTGCGTGTAGATCGCCTGCTCGATCATCTGCGGATAGACGTTGAAGCCGCCGGAGATGATCATGTCCTTCTTGCGATCAACCAGGAAGAAATAGCCTTCGTCATCGATATAGCCGATGTCGCCGGTCAGGAAACGGTCGCCGACAAAGGCCTCCGCGGTTTCCTTCGGCTTGTTCCAGTAACCCTTGGTGACGTTCGGCCCCTTGATGCGGATTTCGCCGACCTCGCCGGTCGGCAACACCTTGGTGGGGTCGTCGAGCGACACCACGTCCATCTCGATGCCGGGCAAGGCCACGCCGACCGAGCCGGGCTTGTCCGGTCCCGCGTCGGGATGCGCGGTGCCGGCCGGGCAGGTTTCGGTCATGCCCCAGCCCGAGCGCAGCTTCATGCCGACCTTGCGCTCAAAGACCCTGGCTACTTCCATCGGCAGCGGCGCGCCGCCTGAGCCCGCGCTTCGCAGCGAGGAGAAATCGCGCTTGTCGAGATCGGGCAAGGCCGCGATTGCGATCCACATGGTCGGCACGCCCGGGAAATAGGTCGCGCGCTTGACCTCGATGTCGCGCATCACGGCCTCGACATCGAAGCGCTGGTGCAGCGAGATCAGATGGCCGCGGCGGATGCAGGACAGCATCACGACCGTCAGCGCAAAGATATGGAACAACGGCAGCACGCAGATCACGCGCTCGATCGGATCGCCACGCTCAGCGCGCGCGGCCTTGCCCCAGACGTCATAGATCGAGACTGCCGCGGTGAGATTGCCGTGGGTCAGCATCGCGCCCTTGGGAAGACCAGTCGTGCCTCCGGTATATTGCAGCAGCGCGATGTCCTCGACGCCGATGGCGGGCCATTGCGCCGGCCTGGCCGCGCCTTCGATGAACTGCTTGTGGGTGATGATCGCGGGATTGTCCGGCAGCGGCGTTTGCGGCGTGCCGATCTTGCCCCAATGGTCGTCCTCGCAGACGATCAGGCGGTCGAGCAGGCCCTTCTCGAGGAACTTCAGCGCGGTCGGCAGCAGCGCCGAGAGGTTGCTGGTGACCAGCACCCGCGCGCCGGAATCGGAGAGCTTGTGCGACAGCGCGATCTCGCCGTCGAGCGGCGACAAATGCACGATGCGCGCGCCCGCTTTCAGCGCGCCGAAGAAATTGATGGGGTGATCGGGCGTATTGCCGAGGAACAGCGCGACGGAGGTGCCCTTGCCGTAGCCCGCGCGGAGGTAAGCGGCAGCCGCGATCTCAACCTGAGATTCCAGCTCGGCGTAGGTGATCGCCCGGTCGCGGAATTCGATCACCGGGCGCGTGCCGTAGTCGGCGGCCGCTTGCGACAAGAGCTCAGGCAGCGTGCCGCGCGCGATCGGGTCGTTCCAGTGCACGCCTTGCGGGTAAAACTGTTCGCCGGGATGGGTCATGTGCGTTCAGGTCGGTGTGAGGTGAGCAGCGCTGCGCGGGCTCCCCTCCCCCTTGCGGGGAGGGGTTGGGGGAAGGGGGTACCAACGAGCGCCGGAGCCCGGGGCTACCCCCCTCCCTGGCCCTCCCCCGCAAGGGGGGAGGGAACGGAGAGAGCATCCCAGAACAGCAGACAACTCGTGGTGAGGACCACCCCCCATCACGCCGCTTTCGACTTCTCGGTCGCCAGCGAGGCGAAGGTCTTGCCTTCGGCGGCGAGGCGCTTGAGCAGCGCCGCCGGCTCGAGCGACGGATCGCTGGTCTCCCTGGCATAATAGGAGAGACGATCGGCGATGTGCTTCAGCCCCACGGTGTCGGCCCAGTACATCGGGCCGCCGCGGTAGATCGGCCAGCCATAACCGTAGAGCCAGACCACGTCGATGTCGCTCGGCCGCGCGGCGATGCCCTCTTCGAGGATGCGCGCACCCTCGTTGATCATCGGATACATCATGCGCTCGAGGATCTCGTCGTCGCTGACCACGCGGCGTTTGCGGCCGAGCCGGGTCAGCGTCTCGTCGATCAGCTTCTCGACGTCGGGATCGGGCAGCGGTGCGCGCGAGCCGCCTTCATATTTGTAGTAGCCCTTGCCGGTCTTCTGGCCGAAGCGGCCGGCTTCGCAGAGCGCGTCCGCGATTTCCGACTTGATGCCGCGGTCTTTGCGAGAGCGCCAGCCGATGTCGAGGCCGGCGAGATCGCCCATCGCGAACGGGCCCATCGGCATGCCGAATTTGGTGACGACGGCGTCGACCTGCTGCGGCAGCGCACCCTCGAACAACAGTTTTTCCGACTGCTTGCCGCGCTGCGCCAGCATGCGGTTGCCGACGAAGCCGTCGCAGACGCCCACGACTGTCGGCACCTTGGCGATCTTGCGCGCGGTGGACACCGCGGTCACCAGCGCATCCGGCACGGTCTTTGCGCCACGCACGATCTCGCACAGCTTCATGACATTGGCCGGCGAGAAGAAGTGCATGCCGAGCACGTCCTGCGGACGTTTTGTCGATTTCGCGATCTCGTCGATGTTGAGATACGACGTGTTGGAAGCAAGCACGGCGCCGGGCTTGGCATATTCGTCCAGCTTGCCGAACACTTCCTTCTTCACCGCCATGGTCTCGAACACGGCCTCGATCACGAGGTCGGCGTCGTTGACGTTCTCAAGTCCAACGACGCCCTTGATCAGCGCCATGCGCTTGGCCGGCGCATCGGCCGGGATGCCGCCGCGCGCCGCGGTCGCCTCGTAGTTCTTCTGCATCACGCCCATGCCGCGCTTGAGCTGCTCCTCGCCGGTCTCGATCAGCGTGACGGGGATGCCAGCATTGGCAAAGGACATCGCAATGCCGCCGCCCATGGTGCCGGCGCCGATGATGGCGACGCGCTCGACATTGCGCGGCTTGGTGCCTTCCGGCACGCCCGCGATCTTGTTGGCCTCCCGCTCGGCGAAGAAGGCGTAACGCTGCGCCTTCGACTGGTCGCCGCTCATCAGCTTGAGGAAACCCTCGCGCTCCTTCTTCAGGCCCTCCTCGAAGGGCAGGTCGATCGCGGCGCCGACCGCGTCGGCCGCAGCGAAGGGCGCTTCCAGTCCGCGCGAGCGCTTGGTCATGGCAGCGACCGCGTTGGTGAAGATCGAGCGGTCGGTCTTGGCGGCCGCGAGCTTGGAGTCGTCCTCGCGCAGCTTGCGCAGCGGACGCTTCTCCGCGATTACCTTGCGGCAAAAAGCCTCGCCGCCGGAGGCGGGACCTTCGACGATCTCCTCGATCAGTCCGTTCTTCAAAGCCTCCGAAGCCGAGATCGGATCGCCGCCGACGATCATCTTGACCGCAAGCTCAGGTCCCACCGCGCGCGGCAGGCGCTGCGTGCCGCCGGCGCCCGGCAACAGGCCGAGCTTCACTTCGGGCAGGCCGAGGCGCGCCTCCTTGACAGCAACCCGGAAATGACAGGCGAGCGCGACCTCCAGCCCGCCGCCGAGCGCGGTGCCGTGGATCGCGGCCACGATCGGCTTCGGCGAGTTCTCCATCGCCGTCAGCGCCTCGACGAGGCCGGGCGGCTTCGGCGGCTTGCCGAATTCGGTGATGTCGGCGCCGGCAATGAAGGTGCGGCCGCCGCAGGTCAGCACGATGCCCTTGATCTCGGGATCGGCGATGGCGGCCTTCATGCATTCCAGAATACCGCCGCGAACCGCGGCGCTCAGCGCGTTGACGGGGGGACTGTTGACGGTGACGACGCCGATGATGTCGTGACGTTCGAGCTTGACCACTTCGTTCACGCTACGCTCCTTGGATGTTTGTTTTTCGTTGCTTGTTCATTTGCGTTGAGGCGCCACGCGGCTTGCGTTTACCGGCTACGCCTTCGACCAATTTCGCACTGCGAAACTAAATTCCACATCTTGACAGCGAGGGTTATTTTGAAGCACGTCCGTTGTCAACGAGCACAATCCGCAAGCGGGGCATGAAACGTTCAGGCAAGAAAGGCGCGACCGATCGCAGCTTCGTTGTCGCGCTTTCCCGCGGCCTCGATGTGCTGCGCGCCTTCCAGCCCAATGACGGGCTGCTCGGCAACCAGGAGATCGCGGCCCGGACGAATTTGCCGAAGCCAACGGTGTCGCGGCTGACCTACACGCTGACCAAGCTCGGTTATCTTACGCCGGTTCCGCGGTTTGAGAAGTATCAGCTTGCGCCATCGGCCATGGCGCTCGGCTATGCGGCACTGGCCAACCTCGGTGTTCGTCATTTGTCCGAGCCCTTCCGCGAGGAAGTGATGCGCGAAACCGGCGGCGCCGTCGCGGTCGGCGGTCGCGACCGTCACAGCATGATCTACTTTGGTCAGAGCCGTAACGGCCTGACGCTCGGGGTTCAACTGGACGTCGGCTCCCGCATCCCGATTGCAACCACGGCGATGGGCCGGGCCTATATCTGGGCGCTGCCGCCGGACGACCGTGCCGCCTTAATGCGCGAGCTGCGCGAACATTATGGCAGCCGCTGGCCCAAGATGCGCGACGGCATCGAGCGCGCCGGCGAGACCGTGGCCAAGCGCGGCTTCGCGATGTCGACGGGCGACTGGCAGGACGACGTCGCCGCGGTCGGCGTAGCACTAAAGTTAAATGACGGAACGGGTCCTTATGCGTTTAACTGCGGCGCGCCCGCATTCCGCTTCACGGAAGATCGGCTGCGCAACGATATTGGACCTCGTCTCGTGGCGATGGTAAGGAACATCGAAGCGGCCCTCGGCGGGATGGCGCCGCTGACGACACAAAAAAAAAATGAAGAAAGCAAGAAATCAAGACCAGGAAGGAAATTTGCACGTGTGGCCGAGGGGATCCGATAATCCCAGATGTCGCGACCTGCGACAGACATCGCGCAGCGCGGCCTGCGCGATGATCGAGCTGGGCGAGACGACATGACGCAGGTCCAGCTTGCGCAGGGACAAGATCCCCTGCTCGCCGTTCGCGACGTCAGCGTCGTGTTCGGCGGCATCGTCGCCTTGAACGGCGTTTCCTTCAACATGCATCAGGGCCAGATCCTCGGCCTGATCGGTCCGAACGGCGCCGGCAAGACCACTCTGTTCAATTGCCTGAGCCGGCTCTATCAGCCGAGCTCCGGCGACATCCTGATGGAAGGCGAGAGCATCCTGAAGAGGCCGCCGCACCGGATCGCCGAGATCGGCATCGGCCGCACCTTCCAGAACGTCGCCCTGTTTCCCAATCTGTCCGTGCTCGACAATGTCCGCGTCGGCACCCACTCGCGCACCTCGAGCGACATCATCTCGGATTCGCTCAAGCTCGCCTGGATCCGTCGCGGCGAAGCAGCCATGAACGAGAAAATTCACGAGATCCTCGGCTATCTCAACCTGGAAAGCGTGGCCCACACCACGGTCTCGGGCCTGCCCTTCGGCACGCAGAAGCGGGTCGAGCTTGCGCGCGCGCTCGCCGCCGAGCCGAAGATCCTGCTGCTCGACGAGCCAGCCGGCGGCCTCAACCACGAAGAGGTCCATGTGCTCGGCGACCTCATCCGGAAAATCCGCGACGACCGCAAGATCACCGTGCTGCTGGTCGAGCATCACATGGGGCTCGTGATGTCGATTGCCGACCATGTGGTCGCGCTGAACTTCGGCCGCAAGCTCGCGGAAGGCACGCCCGCCCAGGTGCAGGCCGACCCCGATGTCATCAAGGCCTATCTGGGGAGCAAGGACCAATGACGGCGATGCTCAACGTCAAGGACCTGCGCGCCTATTACGGCCAGGTGCAGGCGCTGCATGGCCTGACCTTCTCGCTGGACGAAGGCTCGCTCACCACGCTGCTCGGTGCCAACGGCGCCGGCAAGACCACGACGCTGCGCGCCATCTGCAACATGGTGCGCTCGACCGGTGCGATCGAGTTCGAGGGCGCGGCGCTGTCCGGCCGCTCCACCGAGAACATCGTGCGGCTCGGCATTGCCCATGTGCCGCAGGGCCGCGGCACCTTCACCGCCATGACGGTGGAGGAGAATCTCCAGCTCGGCGCCATCAGCCGCCGCGACCGCGGCGGCATCGTCTCCGACATCGAGCGGATGTACGAGCACTTCCCGGTGCTGAGGGAGCGCCACACCCAGCAGGCCGGCACGCTGTCGGGCGGCGAGCAGCAGATGCTGGCGGTCGCCCGCGCGCTGATGCTGCGGCCGCGGCTGATGCTGCTGGACGAGCCGTCGTTCGGCCTGGCGCCGCTGATCGTGCGCGACCTCTTCAAGATCCTCGGCAAGATCAACCGCGAGGACAAGGTGACGATCCTCGTCGTCGAGCAGAACGCGCAGCTCGCGCTCGAGCTCGCCGACCAGGCCTATGTGATCGAAACCGGCCGCATCGTGATGTCGGGCGCCGCGAAGGAAATCGCGAACAACGAAGACGTTCGCAAATCGTATCTCGGTTACTGAGGAGCCGACCAGATGGAGCTTTTCACCAACCAGATCCTGGCCGGCATCTCGACCGGCGCGATCTATGCCTGCATGGCGCTCGCCGTGGTCATGATCTACCAGGCGATCGACCATCTCAATTTCGCCCAGGGCGAAATGGCGATGTTCTCGACCTTCATCTCCTGGCAGCTGATGCAGTGGGGCTTCCCCTATTGGGCGGCCTTCATCCTGACGCTGGCCTTCTCCTTTGCGGGCGGCATCCTGATCGAGCGGCTGTTGTTCAAGCCGCTGGCAAAAGCGCCGATTCTGACCAACGTCGCCGGCTTCATCGCGCTGTTCTCGATCATCAACTCCTGCGCCGGCCTGATCTGGGACTTCACCATCAAGCAATATCCGACGCCGTTCGGCTCCTCGCCGTTCCTCGGCAGCCAGCTGATCTCGACCCACCAGGCCGGCATGATCGGCGTCACCGTGCTGCTGCTGCTCGCGCTGTTTTTCTTCTTCCGCTACACGCGGATGGGCCTCGCCATGCGCGCCGCCGCCTCGCTGCCTGAATCCGCCCGCCTCGTCGGCATCAATACTTCGTGGATGATCGCGCTCGGCTGGGGCATGGCGGCCGCGATCGGCTCGATCGCCGGCATGCTGATTGCGCCGGTGGTGTTCCTGGAGCCGAACATGATGGGCGGCGTCCTGATCTACGGCTTTGCCGCGGCGGTGCTCGGCGGATTGACCAGCCCGTTTGGTGCCGTCCTGGGCGGTTTCCTGGTCGGCATCTTCGAGAATCTCGCCGGGACCTACATCCCGGGCGTCGGCAATGAGCTGAAACTGCCGATCGCCCTGGCGTTGATCATCACCGTGTTGGTCGTCAAACCCGCTGGCCTGTTCGGCCGGCCCATCGTCAAGCGAGTTTGACCATGAGCGCTGCCGTCGAAGAAGCTGCCGTCGAAGAAGTCGTCACCGAAGGTCAGGCGGTCGAGGCCGTTCCGAAGCGGGCCATGACACTGGGCGCAGGCACCTCGCTCGTGGTGCTGGCGGCCTTGATCCTGGCGCCACTCCTTGTCAAGAACTTCATCATCTTCCAGATGACGATGGTGTTGATCTACGGCCTCGCCGTGCTGGCGCTGAACATCCTGACCGGCGGCAGCGGCCAGTTCTCGCTCGGCCAGAGCGCGTTCTACGCCATTGGCGCCTATACCTCCGCGATCCTGATGGAGGATTTCGGCGTCAACTACGCGCTGACGCTGCCGATCGCGGGCATCCTGTGCTTCGGCGCCGGCTTCCTGTTCGGCCAGCCGGCGCTGCGGCTAAGCGGCGTTTATCTGGCGCTTGCCACCTTCGCGCTGGCGACCGCCATGCCGCAGCTTCTCAAGCTCGGCTACTTCGAGAAGTGGACCGGCGGCGTGCAGGGCCTGGTCGTGACCAAGCCGGATGCACCGTTCGGCCTGCACATCTCGCAGGACGTCTGGCTCTATTACTTCACGCTGGTGATCTCGATCGCGATTTACCTGTTCTCGGTCAACCTGCTGCGCTCGCGCTCGGGGCGCGCCTTCATGGCGATCCGCGACAACGAGATCGCGGCCTCCGCCATGGGCGTCGACGTCGCGCTCTACAAGACGCTGGCGTTCGGCGTTTCCGCCGGCATCACCGGCGTTGCCGGCGGGTTGGGCGCCATCGCGGTGCAGTTCGTGGCGCCTGACAGCTACACCATCAACTTCGCGATCGCACTGTTCCTCGGCATGGTGGTTGGCGGCGTCGGCTGGCTGCCCGGCTCGATCGTCGGCGCGGCGTTCATCATCTTCGTTCCGAACATCGCGGAGAGCATCTCCAAGGGTCTCTCCGGCGCCGTGTTCGGCGTGCTGCTCTTCATGGTCATCTTCCTGATCCCGCATGGCGCAAGACAGGTTGCCATCGTCAGCCATCAGCTGGCGGCCCGGTTCAGGAGATAGGCCGGAAGACCCAAGAGCAACAACCAGGAGAGACTATGCTTTCGAAAGGTCTACGCACCGCCGCGCTCGCGGCGGCCGCCATCGCCTGCGCATCCGGTAGCGCATTTGCCCAGAAGAAATACGATACCGGCGCCAGCGATACCGAGATCAAGATCGGCAACATCATGCCCTATAGCGGCCCCGCTTCGGCCTATGGCGTGATCGGCAAGACCGAGCAGGCCTATTTCGACAAGATCAATGCCGAAGGCGGCATCAACGGCCGCAAGATCAAGTTCATTTCCTATGACGACGGCTACTCGCCGCCGAAAGCGGTCGAGCAGGCGCGCAAGCTGGTCGAGAGCGACGAGGTGCTTGTGGTGTTCAACCCGCTCGGCACGCCCTCGAACTCGGCGATCCAGAAATACCTCAACGCCAAGAAGGTGCCGCAGCTGTTCGTCGCGACCGGCGCCACCAAGTGGAACGATCCGAAGGATTTCCCCTGGACCATGGGCTGGCAACCCTCCTACCAGAGCGAAGCGCACATCTACGCGAAGTACCTGTTGAAGGAGAAGCCGGACGCCAAGATCGGCGTGCTCTATCAGAACGACGATTTCGGCAAGGACTATCTGAGGGGCCTGAAGGACGGACTTGGCGCCAAGGCCTCGATGATCACGGCGGAAGAAAGCTACGAGACCTCGGAGCCTTCGATCGACGGCCATATCGTCAAGCTGAAATCCGCCGGCATCGACGTGTTCATCTCGATCACGACGCCGAAATTCGCAGCGCAAGCGATCAAGAAGCTCGCCGAGATCGACTGGCATCCGATGCAGATCGTCTCCAACGTCTCGGCTTCCGTCGGCGGCGTGATCAAGCCCGCAGGCTTCGAGAATTCGCAAGGCATCCTGTCGGCGGCCTACGCCAAGGACGGTGCCGATCCGCAGTGGGACAATGATCCCGGCATGAAGAAGTTTCTGGACTTCCTCGCCAAGTACTATCCGGAAGGCAACCGGCTCGATGGCTCCGTTGTCTACGGCTATGGCGTGGCGCAGACGCTGGTGAAGGTGCTGCAGATGTGCGGCGACGACCTCACCCGCGCGAACGTCATGAAGCAGGCCGCGAGCCTGAAGGATTTCGAGCCCGACACGCTCTTGCCGGGCATCAAGATCAACACCTCACCAACGGACTTCGCGCCAATCGAGCAATTGCAGATGATGCGATTTAAGGGTGAGAAGTGGGACCTGTTCGGCGACATCATGTCGGGTGAGCTGAGCAATTAATTCCCGGCCCTTTCGACTAAATGACGCCCTCCGCGGATCGCATCGCGGAGGGCTTTTTCTTGCCGGGAATCCCGGAGGGGTATTCAATGCTGCCAGGAGCCGCCAAGTGCTCCCAATCCAAAAACATTGACACATTCAACCAGGTCCAGGGAGATCACGATGCCTGCCATCCATTTGCGATTGGGGCTGCTTTCGGCTGCCCTCGCGATACTTGCGTTTACAAGCGTCAATGCTGCTGACCAAAAAAAATACGATATCGGCGCGACCGACACCGAGATCAAGCTCGGCAACATCATGCCCTATAGCGGGCCTGCGTCCTCCTACAGCGTGATCGGCAAGACGGAAGCCGCTTATTTCAACAAGATCAACGCCGAAGGCGGCATCAACGGGAGGAAGATCAACTTCATCTCCTATGACGACGGCTACAGCCCGCCAAAGACGGTCGAGCAGGCGCGCAAGCTGGTCGAGAGCGACGAAGTGCTGCTCATCTTCAATTCGCTCGGCACGCCGCCGAATTCGGCGATCCACAAATACATGAACTCGAAGAAGGTGCCGCAACTGTTCGTCGCCACCGGCGCCACCAAGTGGAACGACCCCAGGGACTTTCCCTGGACCATGGGCTTCCAGCCGAACTACCAGAGCGAAGGCCAGATCTACGCCAAGTACATCCTCAAGAACATGCCCAATGCCAAGATCGCCGTGCTTTACCAGAACGACGATTACGGCAAGGACTATGTGAAGGGCATGAAGGACGGCCTTGGCGCCAAGGCGGCCTCGATGATCATCGCCGAGGAGAGCTACGAGACCACCGAGCCGACCATCGATTTGCACATCGTCAATCTGAAGGCGAGCGGCGCTGACGTGTTCTTCGATGTGACGATTCCGAAGTTTGCGGCCCAGGCCATCAAGAAGGCCGCCGAGATCGAGTGGAAGCCGTTACACTTCCTCAACAACGTCAGTTCGTCGATCAGCGCCACCATCAAGCCGGCCGGCGTGGATAACGCGCAGGGCATCATTTCCTCGGCCTGGATCAAGGACCCGACCGATCCGCAATGGAAGGACGATGCGGATATCAAGGGCTGGAATGCATTCCTGGACAAGTACTATCCCGAAGCCAATCGCTCCGATGCGAACGTGATCTACGGTTATGCGGTTGCCCAGACCATGGTCCATGTCCTGAAGGAATGCGGGAACAACCTGACGCGCGAGAACATCATGAAGCAGGCTGCAAGCATGCACGACTACACGGTAGCCGGCCTGTTGCCGGGCGTGAAGATCAATACCAGCGCCACGGACTTCGCGCCGGTCTCGCAGTTGCAGCTTATGCGGCTGAAGGGCGACACCTGGGAGCGGTTCGGCGACGTCATCAGTTCGGACGTTGGTGGTTAACGGCGAGCATTGACTGTGAAGAGAAGCGGCCCCTGCGA
The DNA here is from genome assembly GCA_963847045.1 of uncultured Alphaproteobacteria bacterium. Taxonomy (GTDB): domain Bacteria; phylum Pseudomonadota; class Alphaproteobacteria; order Rhizobiales; family Xanthobacteraceae; genus Bradyrhizobium. The sequence continues at coordinate 87,418 of CAWJYQ010000019.1, forward strand.
CCTTCATCGCAGGGGCCTTTCCCTTGAAGCCGCGCATCCGATGGTATTCAATCCCCGCAGCGTCCCAACAACCATCAATCAAGAAAATGACGCGCACTCATCAACAGGGAGAAAAAGGAATGCCCACCGCAATCCGTGGACTGGCGCTCGCGTCGGCTGCACTCGTCATGTTTGCAGCTTCCGCCGTCGGCGCACTTGCACAGAACAAATACGACGTCGGCGCCACCGACACCGAGATCAAGATCGGCAACATCATGCCCTACAGCGGCCCGGCTTCCGCCTACGGCGTGATCGGCAAAACCGAACAGGCCTACTTCAACAAGATCAACGCCGAGGGTGGCATCAACGGCCGCAAGATCAACTTCGTCTCCTATGACGACGGCTACTCGCCGCCGAAGACGGTCGAGCAGGCGCGCAAGCTGGTCGAGAGCGACGAGGTGCTCCTGATCTTCAATTCGCTCGGCACGCCACCAAATTCCGCGATACAGAAATACATGAACTCCAAGAAGGTGCCGCAGCTCTTCGTCGCCACCGGCGCCACCAAATGGAACGATCCGAAGGACTTTCCCTGGACCATGGGCTGGCAGCCCAACTACCAGAGCGAATCGCAGATCTACGCGAAGTACATCCTGAAGAACCATCCGGACGCCAAGATCGCGGTGCTCTACCAGAACGACGATTACGGCAAGGACTACCTGAAGGGCTTCAAGGATGGGCTGGGCGCCAAGGCCGCCAGCCTGATCGTTGCCGAGGACAGCTATGAGACCACGGAGCCGACCATCGACTCCCACATCGTCAAGCTGAAGGCGAGCGGGGCCGATGTCTTCTTCAACATCACGACGCCGAAATTCGCCGCCCAGGCGATCAAGAAGAATGCCGAGATCGGGTGGAAGCCGCTTCACTTCCTCAACAACGTTTCGGCCTCGATCGGCAGCGTGATCAGGCCGGCGGGACCCGAAAACGCCCAGGACATCATCTCGTCGGCCTATCTGAAGGACCCGACCGATCCGCAATGGAAGGACGATGCGGGGATGAAGGCCTGGAATGCCTTCCTCGACAAGTATTATCCCGAAGCCAACCGCGCCGACGGTTCGGTGATGTACGCCTACACCGTGGCACAGGGCCTGGTCCATGTGCTCAAGAACTGCGGCAACGACCTCACCCGCGCCAACATCATGAAGCAGGCGGCGAGCATCAAGAAACTCGAGCTCGGCGGGCTGTTGCCGGGCGTCAAGGTTAATACATCCGACACCGACTTCGCTCCACTGTCGCAGCTTCAACTGATGCGCTTCAAGGGCGAGACCTGGGAACGCTTCGGCGACATCCTGAGCTCCGACGTTGGTGGTTAACACCGGGTAGCGCCGACTATTCAACGCGGCTGACTACTAAAGATGCAGCCCCTGCGGCTTTGCCGCAGGGGCTTTTTGTTGTCGCAAAGGCGGCAAAATGCTATCGAACGGCACCCAACGAGAGCTTTCGGTTCAAGAAAGCCGCGACACATACCGTCGACATTTGACAATAAGGGAGAACGTAATGCCCGTTATCGCCACTCGTCTGGCCATAGCTTCTGCCACGCTTGCTTTGTTTGTCGCATCTTCAACTGGCGCACTCGCGCAAAAGAAATACGACACCGGCGCCACCGACACCGAAATAAAGATCGGCAATATCATGCCTTATAGCGGTCCGGCCTCCGCCTATGGCGTGATCGGCAAGACCGAGCAGGCCTATTTCAACAAGATCAACGCCGCCGGCGGCATCAACGGCCGCAAGATCAATTTCATCTCCTATGACGACGGCTATTCCCCGCCGAAGACCGTGGAGCAGGCGCGCAAGCTGGTCGAGAGCGACGAGGTGTTGTTCATCTTCAACTCGCTCGGCACGCCGCCGAATTCGGCGATCCACAAATACATGAACTCCAAGAAGGTGCCGCAGCTGTTCGTCGCCACCGGCGCCACCAAATGGAACGATCCGAAGGACTTTCCCTGGACCATGGGCTGGCAGCCCAACTACCAGAGCGAGTTGAGGATCTATGCCAAATTCCTTCTGAAGGAGAAGCCGGGCGCCAAGATCGCCATCCTCTATCAGAACGACGATTACGGCAAAGACTATGTGAAGGGCCTGAAGGACGGACTTGGCGCCAAGGCCGCCACGATGATCGTTGCCGAAGAAAGCTACGAGACCACCGAGCCCTCGATCGACAACCACCTCGTCAAGCTGAAGGCGACCGGCGCCGACGTGTTCTTCGATGTCACCACGCCGAAATTCGCCGCGCAGGCGATCAAGAAGGCCACCGAGATCGAATGGAAGCCGATGCATATCCTCAACAACGTCGCGGCCTCGGTCGGCAGCGTGATCAAGCCGGCGGGCTTCGAGAACTCGCAGGGCATCATCTCGGCCGCCTACCTGAAGGACGTCTCCGACCCGCAATGGGACAACGACGCCGGCATGAAGACCTTCCTCGAATTCCTCGCCAAGGATTTCCCGGAAGGCAACAAACTCGACGGCTCGGTCATCGTCGGCTACGGCGTGGCGCAGACGCTGGTCAAGGTGCTGCAGCAGTGCGGCGACAACCTGACCCGCGAGAACATCATGAAGCAGGCGGCAAGCCTCAAGGACTTCCGCACCGAAGTGCTGCTGCCCGGCATCATGATCAACACCTCGCCCACCGATTTCGCCCCGATCAGCCAGCTGCAGCTGATGCGCTTCAAGGGCGAGAAGTGGGAGCTGTTCGGCGACATCGTCTCCGGTGACGTCGGCGGCTGATAGCACTTTCCGATCGCCCGATAGGGCACCCATCACCCCCGCGAGCGCGCTCGCGGGGGTTTTCTTTTGGCGGAATAGGAGGGATAACCGGCGTCCCATGGTTGTCACTCCCTCCTCCGCAACACAATGACCGACCGACGCCCTCTCCTGCGCGCGATCTTCGACGCCGCGGTTGCCGCCGCGCATCCCGATGTCGTGCTGGCGCAGCATCTGCGCCCCGAGCCCAAAGGCCGCGTGATCTGCCTGGCCGCCGGCAAGGGCGCCGCCGCGATGGCTGCGGCTGCGGAAAAGCACTATCTCGACGCGCTGAAACTCGAGCCTTCGCGGCTTGTCGGCATCGCCACCACCCGCCACGGCCATGGCGTGCCGACGCGGCGCATCCGCGTGGTCGAGGCCGGCCATCCGATGCCGGACGAAGCGGGCCTGAAGGGCGCCGAGGAGACGCTGAAGCTGGCGCAGACGGCCGAGGCCGACGATCTCCTGCTGGTGCTGCTGTCGGGCGGCGGCTCCGCGAACTGGATCGCCCCGGCAGATGGCATCACCTTCGAGCAGAAGCAAAAGCTCACCCGCGCGCTGCTGCGCTCCGGCGCGCCGATCGGCGAGGTCAATACCGTCCGCAAACATCTGTCGCGGATCAAGGGCGGGCGCCTCGCGCGTGCCGGGAAGCCGGCGGAAATCGTGACGCTCGCCATCTCCGACGTGCCGCATGACGATCCGTCCGCGATCGCCTCCGGTCCCACCGTGCCCGATCCGACTACGCTCGCTGACGCGCGCGCGATCATCGCAAAGTACAGGCTCGAGATCGATGATGCGATCCGCCGCGCGCTGGAAAATCCCGCCAACGAAAGCTGCAAGGGAGGCGATGCCGCCTTCGCCCGCGCCACTTTCGAATTGATCGCGCGTCCCCGGCAGTCGCTGGACGCGGCGATCAAGCTCGCCCGAGACGCGGGCTACGAGATCATCGATCTCGGCGCCGATCTCGAAGGCGAGGCGCGCGAGGTCGCCGCCGATCACGCGCGCCTGGCACTGGATGCCCGCAGCAAAGGCAAGCGCGTCGCGATCCTCTCCGGTGGCGAGCTCACCGTGACCGTGCGCGGCAATGGCCGCGGCGGTCCCAACCAGGAATATGCGCTGGCGCTGGCGGAAAAGCTCAAGGACACGCCCGACATTTCCGCGCTCGCCGGCGACACCGACGGCGCCGATGGCGGCGCGGGCTCGGCCTCCGATCCCGCCGGCGCGCTGGTCGATGCCGCGACATCAGCAAAGATGAAGGCGCAAAAGCTCGATCCCCGCGCCTTTCTCGACAACAACGACGCCACCGCTTTCTTCACCGCGACCGGCGATCTCATGCAGACCGGTCCGACGCTGACGAATGTGAACGACATCAGGGTGGTGTTGGTGGATTGACAGACCCTCATGGTGAGGAGCGCGTCTTCGCGCGTCTCGAACCATGAGGCCTGACTGGGGCCTCATCCTTCGAGACGCCGCTTCGCGGCTCCTCAGGATAAGGAGCAACAGCGCGCTATAACTCCTGCGCGATCTTGGTCAGCATCGACAGGAGCGCGGCGCGGTTGGCGGGGCCGAGCAGCTCGTTCAGCCGCGCCTCGTGCTTGGTCGCCACCAGCTTCTTGGCCCGCGCCAGCACCGCCCGGCCCTTGTCGGTCAGCTCCAGGATATGCGAGCGGCGGTCGTTGGCGGAACGGACGCGCGTGCAAAGGTCGCGGCTCTCGAGCCCGTCCAGCATCGCCACGAAATTCGGCCTGAGGATGCCGAGCGTGTTGGCGATCTCGGTCTGGTTGCGGCCGGGATTCCTGTCGAGCAGCAGCAGCACCGAAAACTGCGCCGGCGTCAGCTGCAGCGGCGCGACGCAGCGCAGGAAATCCTCGAATATCTTCAGCTGCGCGCGCTTCAGCGAATAGCCGAGCAGCTCGGACAATTCGCCGAGTTGCAGCGCCGAGCCCTCGATCGCCCCGTCGGCCGGCTCCTTGCGGGCCTTGCCGCCTTCCGCCGTAGCGGTCCTGGAAACAGTCATCGCGCGTGGCCCGCAATCCCGCTAGTTTCAAAGGCCCGGCCCCATCGCCGCCGGCCTTGAGATTATATTTGATAATTGTTATCCACTATATCAAATACCGCCAGCCTATTTCAACTGCGGCGATCGGACCGTCCCCAGCGGTCCGAAGCTCTAGGGGGAGCGTTCCGTCTTGAACTCGACGATCCTGCTGTTCCTGGTCCAGGACGGCATCACCAATGGCGCGATCTATGCACTGCTCGGGCTCGCGCTCGTGCTGGTGTTCGCCGTGACGCGGGTGATCCTGATACCGCAGGGCGAGTTCGTCACCTATGGCGCGCTGACCTATGCTTCGCTCGCCTCGGGCCAGATGCCGGGCACCGCCAAGCTGGCGGTGGCGATGGGCGCCGCGGCCTTCGCGTTCGATTTGTTCACGGCGCGGCGGGCGCTGCATGGCCGCAGGATCGCCCGCGCGTTTGCGGTCAATATCGTGCTGCCGGTGGCCGTGCTGGCGCTGACCTTCTGGGCCGCCAGCCACCGCGCGCCAATCCCGGTTGCGATCGCGCTGTCGCTGGTCATTGTCGCCTCGATCGGCTTGTTCCTCTATCGCCTTGCCTTCCAGCCCTTAGCGCACACTTCCGTGCTGGTGCTGCTGATCGCCTCCGTCGGCTGTCATCTGGCGATGCAGGGCCTCGGCCTCCTGTTCTTCGGCGCCGAAGGACAGCGCGGCCCGGTGCTGGCGGACATAGCGCTTACCGTTGGTCCTCTGCGTTTCACCGGCCAGAGTTTGGCGGTCTACGGCATCACCATCGCCTTCATCATGGGGCTGTGGCTGTTCTTCGGCTTGACGCTTTATGGCAAGGCGCTGCGCGCCACCGCGGTCAATCGCCTGGGGGCGCGCCTCGTCGGCATCCGCACCACGCTGTCGGGGCAGATCGCCTTCCTGCTGGCATCCGTGATCGGCGCGCTGTCCGGCATCCTGATCGTGCCGATCACCACGCTCTATTACGACACCGGCTTCCTGATCGGCCTGAAAGGATTCATCGCCGCGATCATCGGCGGCCTCGTCAGCTATCCCTTGACCGCCATCGCCGCGCTGATGGTCGGTATCGTCGAGGCCTTCTCCTCCTTCTATGCCTCCAACTTCAAGGAAGTGATCGTCTTCACGCTCATCATTCCCGTCCTGCTGCTGCGCTCGCTTGCCGCGCCCGCGGCGGTCGAGGAAGAGAAGGACTGAGGCGATGCGGGAGCGCTGGCCTGTTCTCCTGTTCGCATGCGTGATGGCGGCGATCCCGTTCATCCCGGGCATGCCGCCGTTCTGGATCGTGCTTCTCGACAATATCGGCCTCTCCGCGCTGGTCGCCATGGGGCTGGTCCTGCTCACGGGCGTCGGCGGCCTCACCTCGTTCGGACAGGCGGCCTTTTGCGGCTTCGGCGCCTACACTACGGCGGTGCTGACCACGGCATACGGCGTGTCGCCATGGCTGGCCCTGCCGATGTCTCTGCTCGTGAGCGGCGTCGCCGCCGTGCTGCTCGGCCTCGTCACAGTGCGTCTCTCCGGCCACTATCTGCCGCTCGGCACCATCGCCTGGGGGCTGGGCCTGTTCTATCTCTTCAGCAAGCTGGAATTTCTTGGCCGTAACGACGGCATTTCCGGCATCCCGCCGCTCTCGATCGGTTCGCTCAAGATGATCGATCCCGGCACGATCTATTTCGCGATCTGGATCGCGGTCCTGATCTCGGCGCTCTTGACCATGAACCTGCTCGATTCCCGCACCGGCCGCGCCATCCGCGCGCTGCGGCGCGGGCACATCGCGGCCGAAGCCTTTGGCGTGCACACGCCGCGCACCAAGCTTCTCGTCTTCATCTATGCCGCGGTGCTCGCCGGCCTCTCGGGCTGGCTCTACGCGCATTTCCAGCGCGCCACTAATCCAACGCCATTCGGCGCGCAGGCCGGCATCGAATATCTCTTCATTGCGGTCGTCGGCGGCGCCGGTTACGTCTGGGGCGGCGTACTGGGTGCGGCCATCGTCGTGATCCTGAAAGAGGTGCTGCAGAGCTATCTGCCGATGCTGCTGCATGGCGAGGGCCAGCTCGAGACCATCGTGTTCGGCATCCTGCTCGTGATCCTGCTGCAGCTCGCGCCGACCGGCGTTTGGCCATGGCTGATGTCGTGGTGGCCGTTCAAGCCCGAGGGCAAACGTCCGGACACCTCGCTTGCGCTGCCGCCGCGTGCGCGCGCAGCGGGCGCGCCGAGCGTGCTGCTCGAGATCGACAAGGCCCGCAAGCAATTCGGCGGCGTGATCGCCGTCAATGACGTCTCCTTCGACGTGCAGGCGCGCGAGATAGTGGCCCTGATCGGCCCGAACGGCGCCGGCAAGAGCACGACCTTCAACCTCATCACCGGCGTGTTGCGTGCCAGCGGCGGCACGCTCTCGGTGCTGGGCAGGAATATCCACAATGCGCCGCCGCAGGAGATCGTAGGCCTCGGCATTTCCCGGACGTTCCAGCACGTCAAGCTGGTGCCCGACATGACCGTGCTGGAAAATGTCGCGATCGGCGCCCATCAGCGCGGCCACGCCGGTCCGCTTGCCAGCATGTTCCGCTTCGACCGCGCCGATGAAGCCAGACTGCTGGCGGAAGCCGCGCGCCAGATCGAGCGTGTCGGGCTCGCCGATCAGATCGACCAGCCGGCCGGCTCGCTCTCGCTCGGCCAGCAGCGCATTGTCGAGATCGCCCGCGCCCTCTGTGTCGATCCGATGCTGCTGCTGCTCGACGAGCCGGCGGCAGGACTTCGGCACCTGGAGAAACAGCGGCTCGCCGCGCTGCTGCGCCAGCTTCGCGACGGCGGCATGTCGGTGCTGCTGGTCGAGCACGACATGGGCTTTGTGATGGATCTGGCGGACCGCATCGTGGTGCTCGATTTCGGCACCAAGATCGCCGAGGGCACGCCCAGCGCGATCAAGAGCAATCCCGACGTGATCAAGGCCTATCTCGGAGCGGCCGCATGAGCGCGCTGCTTTCCGTCTCCGACGTGCACATTGCCTACGGCAAGGTCGAAGCGGTGCGCGGCGTGTCGCTGGAAGTAGGCCACAACGAGATCGTCACCATTGTCGGCGCCAATGGCGCCGGCAAGACCACGCTGCTCAACGCCGTCATGGGCGTGCTGCCGCTGAAAGGCCGCGTCGCCCTTGCCGGCGAGGACCTCGCGCGGCTCGAGATCGAGGACCGCGTCGCGCTGGGCTTAAGTCTCGTCGCCGAACACCGCGAGCTGTTTTCCAGCATGAATGTCGAGGACAATCTCGAGCTAGGCGCGTTCCGCGTGGCGAAGGCGCAGGCGGCGTCCGCATTCGAGCGTGTCTACACGCTGTTCCCGCGTCTGAAGGAGCGGCGCAAGCAGCTCGCCGGCACGCTGTCCGGCGGCGAACAGCAGATGCTGGCGATGGGCCGCGCGCTGATGGGCGCGCCAAAGCTGTTGATGCTGGACGAGCCGAGCCTGGGGCTCGCGCCGATCATCGTCGCCGACATCTTCCGCACCATCGGCGAGCTGCGCGCGGCCGGCGTCTCGGTGCTGCTGGTCGAGCAGAACGCGCAGGCCGCGCTGAAGATCGCCGACCGCGCCTATGTGATGGAGCTCGGCGAGTTCGTGCTGACCGGCAGGACCCAGGAAATCGCTGCGAACGCGCGCGTCGCCGCCAGCTATCTCGGCTTCCAGCACGAAGGCGAAAGCTCGGTTTGAGTTGCCGGCTGCGGCGCCAGCGCGCTCCCCGGCATTTTACGGGGGATACCAGGAAAAAACGGACGGGTTGTGCCGGGCCTGCGGCAAGCAGGCTGATTTCTAGGCTTTCTGGTTCCTGCGGCCTGGACTTGATGAATGAAACGAAAGAGCGCAGTGTTATTGTTTCTATATCAGAGTTCCTTTGAGCTGAAGCTTTGCAGACGAATGAGTGTCCTCAGCGCCATATCGATGAGTTCGAATCGTCCTGCTCGTCCTGCCCGTGGCGGCCGTTGCTGCCGCGGGCATGGCGATCCTTGTCTCCGTCAACTGGCCGGTCCTGCAGGGGTCACCGACCGATTCCAAGATGTCGGACTATACCAAGGCTCCGGCGCCAGCTTCCGCGGCCTCCAAGCAGGCCTCGGTCGCGCCGGTTCCGCGTGAAGCCGCGCTCGCTACGGCACAACGGCAAGCAAATGACCTGGCGGCCTTGCTGACGCCACCGTCTCCACAGCCAGCCACCGGCGGCGGTGTTCCAGAGTTCGACATCGTGCACATTGAGCCGACCGGCGAGGCAGTCGTTGCAGGCCGGGCGACGCCGGGCACGACGGTGGAACTGCTACGCAATGGCGAGCCGCATGATCGCGTCGTCGTGGATCAATCCGGGCAGTTCGCAATGATCCCGCGTCCGCTGCCCCCGGGCACCTACGACCTGACATTGCGCTCGAGGCAGCCGGACGGGACGGAGGTCACTTCCAAACAAAGCGTGGCGGTGATGCTTGAGCCCACGAACGACCGGCCGACGGTCGCATTGATGACCCCGGATAAACCCACCGTCGTATTGTCGCAGCCCTCGGCGCCTGCATCGGTCGCGGAGACAACGGTCGTGGAGGCGGTCGATATTGAGCCGGGCGGCAAGCTCCATGTGAGTGGCCGTGCACGCCCCGGCGCGGTGGTGAGGCTCTATCTCAACGACAGCTTTGTTGCGTCGGTGACAGCCGGCGCCGATGGACATCTTGCCGTCACGATCAATGAAGGCGTAGCGCCCGGCAAATACCGTGTCAGGCTCGACGAGCTGGCGTCGAACTCCGGAGCTGTCCGAACCCGTGCCGAAGTGCCATTCAACGTGCCCGAGACGACGGCCACCGTATCGATGCCGACCCAGACTGCGGCGTCCACACCGGCACAGACCGCCGCGACACAGCAGCCGCGGCTGGCCGCTGCCGCCAGCACCGTTCTGCCGGACAAAGATTTGCCGGCGGCCGTGGTTGTACCGAAGATCACGACGACGACGGTCGTCCGGGGCGATAGCCTGTGGCGCTTAAGCCAGCGCGCCCTCGGCGGTGGCGCACGGTACGCCGTCATCTACAGGGCGAACCGGGAGCAGATCCGTAATCCGAATCTTATTTATCCCGGCCAGGTCCTTGTTCTTCCGACCAGCGAAACACGGCGATAGCATCGCGCCGTGCCCACCATTGTCATCGTGATTCCGATGGTGGGCATGCTTCAGCCTTCGCTCGTGACGACCTGCAGTGGACGTAGTCGCTTTGCCCACCATACGCTCTACGCTGAAGGCGCGGAAAACATCTCCACGAACGCCTTGATCGTGCCGGCCACCTTTTCTTCGGAGACATGCCAGGCGGCACCGTCATCCGCCGCATAATAGTTGCTGGCGTTCGAGCCTGCCCATCTGAAGACCTCGAATGACGGCCAGTACAGGATATTTTCGATGTTCGAATTGTTCACCACCTCATGCGCCACCAGCCGCATGGTGCTCTTCGACAGGCAGTCGGCCTGAACAGCCGACTCAAATTCGAAAGACGCGACCAGCGGCACCGGTGAAACGGTGACGACGACCTTGATGTCGGGGGAAATGCTTCTGATGAAGTTGATCAGATAGAGGACATTGTCGACGTTTTCTTTGACGCTCGTGGTGCGGAACAGATATTTTTCCGCCAGCACCCTCGAGTTCAGCGAGCTTGGCCGCGGCAGGACGAAATCGCCGGTTTCCCTGTCAAAGAAGGCAGGCGCAACGCCGAGAGTCAAAATGAAGACACCGCTGGTTCTGATGATTTCAAGGGTGTTTTCCTTGTTCCACTGCGGCGGCAACAGCTCCACGATCCTGTCGCGGATCGCGGCATCGATATCGGCGCCGCTCAACCAATCGACGAACATTTTGTTTGCGAACGTCGTATTGATGTATTCGGAGATTTCCATGTGAAAGGCGGCGTAGCCGCGCTCCAGCAGGCCCCTGGCCAGGTTCCGCGCGAAGCAGGAACCCATGGTGAAGAAGCGGGTATTTCGATCGAGGAATTTGGGCTGGCTGTTCAGATTGACGGCGATGTGACCCCTGACCAGGCTCTGAAGATCGCCGAGGAAATCCTTCGTTTCCGGGTAACGGCCGATCTTCTTCCTGCTGCTTCCCGTTTTGGAAGTCGGCTGGTTCAAGCGCGATCTCGCGATGTTCAGCGTCTCTCTGTTGGCCGGCGTATCGAAAGTCGCGGGATCGAGCGCGACGGCCTTTTCCAGACTGGAAATCAATTCTTCGAAGAAGTTGCCCTGGGTGAGGATTTCGCTGAGCAGGAAATAGTCGCTGGCCCTGTTCGAGGCATGGGCCAGTTTGCGAAAAAGCTCGATCGACCTGGTGAAGGGCCCAACATGGCTGCATCGAATGGCCGCGTTCCTGATCAGGTTCAGATTGCCGTCGGTCGGGTTATCGATGATCTCCGGGTGCTCGTCCAGGATCGACAGCATCAGATCGCGCGCTTCGGCGCGCTTCTTGTGCGTGCCGTCGTCGATCAGTTGCGCGTAGGCGAACCGCGCATTGATATCCTTGCTGTCCAGTTCGACGATCTTCTTGAAGGCCGCGCGCGCGCTGGTGAAGTCCTTGTCCTCGATGCATTGGTAGCCGGCCGCCTTGAGTTGATCGAGAAGTGACTCTAGCGTCGGGGGAGCAGCGAGTTCAGTGGTCATATCGAGAATGTGCCTTCAAGTTCAACTGGTACGCTGGATGTGAGCCGCCCATTGCGGCATGCGCGTCGTTGACCCGCTCCTCCCATCGCCCATTCTGGCGATTGCACGCCGAAGCGGAGCGCGATCGCTCACGGGCCATCGCCTCTCAAGGATTCGGGCCCTCGCTGATTCGCGCTGAGAGCGACGTTAACCGGGATTGGTGGTCGGTGCCAGCGCGAACGCCGGAGCAGGAAGGCAAGAAAAAGCCGGCCCGTTGATGGGGCCGGCTTGAACTCAATTCCTGCAGCTCGACTCACTTGGCGAGGACGTACTTCCCGTCCTTCACCGTGAGCAGGATGCGCGAGCGGTCGTCGAGGCCGTAGCGGTCCTTCTCGGTGAAATTGTAGACGCCCTGGCTCGCGGCGATGTCGCGCTCGGTGAGCAGGGCCTGACGGATCGCCTCGCGGAATTCGACCGTGCCGGGCTTTGCGGTTTTCAGCGCGGTCGGGATGATGCGCTGGAGCACGAGGAAGGCGTCGTAGGAATGGCCGGCGAACTGGCTGCGGCTGCTCGGGCCGTATTTCGCCTCATAGGCGGTGACGAGCGCTAGGCCCGGCTTCTTGGTCAGCGCGCTGTCCGGCTGGTCCTCCGGATCCATCACCGGACCCGAGGCCATGATCACGCCTTCCGCCGCCCTGCCCGCGATGCGGATGAAATCCATGCTGGCCGCGCCATGGGTCTGGTAGATCAGACCCTTGTAGCCGCGGTCGCGCAGCTCGGTCTGCGGCAGGCCGGCGGCGGTGCCGGAGGCGCCGACCAGGATCGCATCGGGATTGGCGGCGAGCAGTTTCAGCACCTGACCGGTGACCGACGTATCCGGACGCGCAAAGCGCTCCTCGTCGACAACAGTCATGCCCAGCGGCACGCCCTGGTTCTTGAAATCGTTGAACCAGAGATCGCCGTAGGAATCGGAATAGCCGATATAGCCGACGGTCTTGATGTTATGCGCCTTCATGTGCGCGTACAGCACCTTGCCCATGATCGGGATCGGCTGCGGCATGGTCACCGACCATTTGGAGCGCTCGGGCGTGATCGGGAAAGGCGACAGGCCGATATGGGGAATGCCGGCCTCGTTGGCAACATTGGAGACCGCGATCGTCGGCGGTGTGATCGACGAGCCCATGATGATGTCGGCCTTGGACTCCGTCACGAAGCGCCGTGCATTGGTGGTGGCCGTGGTCGGATCGCCGCCGTCATCGAGCACGATCACCTTCAGCGGAAAGCCTGCGATTTCCTTCGGCACGAAATCGAGCGAGTTACGCTCGGGGATGCCGAGCGCTGCGCCGGGGCCGGTGGTGGTGATGGTGATGCCGATCACGATTTCATTGGTCTGCGCCTGCGCCGGCAAGCCCGGCAGCGCCAACACCGCGGCGAGCGCCGCAGCCGCGAGATAAGCCTTTTTCATACATTCCTCCCTGGAAGCCTTTGTTGAGTGCAGATCAAACTTCTATCGTTAATTCAACCCTTTCTTTAGACGAGGGCCGCGATGGCGTCCTTTCGCCGCGTCTAACCTTGCGTGAATTTGGCGATGATCTCCTGCGGCATCGGCGCCGATTTCAGCTTGTCCGGATCGTCGGGATCGCGGCCGACCAGCACGCGCTTCTCGAATGCCTCGATCGCCAGTGCTTCGCCCTTGAACACCCTGTGGGTGACCTCGAAGCTCGAGCGGCCAAAGCTTTCGATCCGGCTTTCGATGGTGATCCAGTCGCCATGGGTCGAGGGGATGTAGAATTTCGCGCGCGTGTCGACCATGGGAATGCCGACGAGACTGTATTTGTGGACGATGTCCTGCTTGGAGAAGCCGGCCGCCTCGAACATGATGGAGGTCGAGTCGTCGAACATCGCGAAATAGCGCGGGTAATAGACGATGTTGGCGGGGTCGCAATCGCCCCACTGGATCTGGACATCGCGCCGGTGCACGAACATGGGCTAAGCCTATTTCGGCGCCATGCGCAGCGAAGCGTCGAGCCGCACCACCTCGCCGTTGAGATAGGGGTTGTCGATCATGTGCATGGCGAGCAAGGCGAACTCTTCGGGCTGGCCGAGCCGGTGCGGGAACGGGATCGCGGCGGCAAGCGAATCCTGCGCTTCCTGCGGCAGACCGCCGAGCAGCGGCGTCAGGAACAGGCCGGGCGCGATGGTGAGCACGCGGATGCCGAATTGCGCGAGCTCGCGCGCGATCGGCAGGGTCATGCCGACGATGCCGCCCTTCGAGGCCGAATAGGCGGCCTGCCCGATCTGGCCGTCATAGGCGGCGACGGACGCGGTGTTGATCACGACGCCGCGCTCGCCGCCCGCAAGCGGCTCCAGCTTCGACATCGCCGTGGTCGCAAGCCGCAGCATGTTGAAGGAGCCGATCAGGTTGATCCTGATGACCCTCTCGAAATCGGCGAGCGGGTGCGGCCCGTCGCGGCCGACCACGCGCCTGGCGACGCCAATGCCGGCGCAATTGACCAGCACGCGCGCCGGGCCATGCGCCTTGGCGGCCTGTGCGATCGCGGCCTCGGCCGAAGCGGCATCGGAGACGTCGCAGGCTACCGCCACGCCCTTGATCTCGGCTGCGACGGTTTCGGCGAGCTTGGCGTTGAGATCGCACACCGCGACCTTCGCACCCTGTGCCGCCAGCTTTCGCGCGGTCGCCGCACCCAAACCCGACGCGCCGCCGGTGACGATCGCGGCCTGATCCTTCAACTGCATGATGTCCTCCCTGAATTTTTCTTAAAGAGTAATGACGCGCGGCGACGGCGTCGCCGCATAAAGTTCTTCCACCAGGCTGTCGCGATGTTCCAGCACCGCGCGCTGATTGATCGAGCCCTTGTCCGTGACTTCGCCGCGGTCGATCGACAGCGGCGCATCGAGCAGGATCGCGCGGGTGATCCGGTTCGACGAGCCGGTAGCGGTTGCAAGAAGCCGGGAAAAGCGCTCGCCGAAGGCCTCGCGGATCAGGCGATCATGAGCAGTCGCGGCCAGATCGTCAGCCGGCAGGGTGGGATTGACCAGGCGGCAGCCGTCGAGATCGAGCACCACGAGCGCGGAGATTTCATCGCGATTGATGCCGGCGATGACGACGTCGCGCACCAGCGGCGCGCAGGCGGCGATGAAACGCGCGCGCAAAGGACCGACGCTGACCCAGGTGCCGCTGGCGAGCTTGAAATCCTCGGCGATGCGGCCGTCGAAATCGAACCCGGCATGGAGATCGTCGGGGTCGGCGGCTTTCAGCGCGTCACCGAATTTGTAAAAGCCTTCCTCATCGAATGCGGCCCTGGTGACCTCGGGCTGGCGCCAATAGCCCGGCGTGACGTTCGGTCCCTTGGCACGGACCTCGAGCTTGCCGTTGTTCGGCACGAGCTTGGCGTCGTTACCCGGCACAGGCAACCCGACATGGCCGGAGCGGCTGGTCAGCGGATTGACCGACATGAAGAACGGCGCGGTCTCGGTGGCGCCGAGCCCGGTCAGCATCGGAACGCGCGCGCCCGTCGCCTGCACCGACAATTCGTCGAGACTGTTCCAGACAAACGGCGACAGCGCCGCGCCTGAGAAGAACATCGCATGCAGCCGCGCGAAGAACTTGTCGCGTAGCGCAGCATCGTCGCGCAGATAGGGAAGCAGCGACTCGTAGCCCTTGGGCACGTTGAAATAGACCGTCGGCGAAATCTCGCGCAGGTTCCTGACGGTCTGCTCGATGCCGCCGGGCATCGGCTTGCCCTGGTCAAGATACATCGAGCCGCCGTTGTAAAGCGTCAGCCCGATATTGTGGTTGCCGCCAAAGGTGTGATTCCACGGCAGCCAGTCGACGATGACCGGCGGCTCGTCTTTCAGGAACGCCATGGTCTCGCGGATCATCACCTGGTTGGCGCAGATCATGCGCTGGGTGTTGATGACCGCCTTCGGATTGCCGGTCGAGCCCGAGGTCAGCAGGAATTTCGCGATGGTGTCGGGGCCGATGTTGTCGTGCACCGCATCGAGCGAGGGATGGATCGGCGTCGCCATCAGGTCGGCGAGCCACGTCACGTCGCGGCCGGGCACGGAGCCGTAGCAAGCGACGATTTCGGTACCCGGCGAAACATTGGCGGAAAGCGCGTTGGCAAACCTGCTCCCATCGTCGGCGAAGACCAGGCCGGGCGTCAGGAGCTGCATCAAATAGGCCAGCTTGCCATAGTCACGCGAGATCAACGAATAGGCCGGCGACACCGGACAGAAGGGAATCCCCGCATAGAGCGCGCCGAAGGCGACCAGCGCATGGTCGATGGAGTTGCCGGAGAGGATGACGACGGGTTTTTCCGCCGACAGTCCGCGCCGGATCAGGCCGGAGGCGATATGCCGGCTGGACGCGAGCAGCTCGGCATAGCTGAGCTTGCGCCATCCGGGGCCGCCTTCGCGTTCCGCCATGAAGACATTGTCCGGCGTCGCCGTCGCCCAATGATGCAGGCGATCGGTGATGCGAACGGGGAAATCGCCGAGTGGCGCCTTCGGCCGCAGATAGATCGTGCCGTCGCCCTTGCGCTCGATCGCAACCGCGGGATCGCTGAACGAGATGTTTCGCAGCGGATGCGCGGCGGCTGCGCGTGCGGTGGCTGGCGCGCTCATGCCGGTTTCACCTTGGCGGTCTTGCGGTCGAGGAAGGCGCGGATGCGGCGCTTGGCTTCCTTGTCGCTCTGCGCCACCGTCGCCATCAGCGATTCCATCAACAGCCCGGTCTGCGGATTGGCCTCCGCGATCATCGGCAGTGCCTGCAGCACCGCGAAGTTCGTCAAGGGCGCGTTGGCGGCGATGCGCTCGGCAAGCTCGAGCGCCTTCGGCAGCGCGCCGCCGGCTTCGGTCAGATATTGCGCAAAGCCGTAGGACGAGCCTTCGGTCGCGGAATAGACCCGCCCCGTGAGCATCATGTCGGTCATCCGTGCGACGCCAATCAGGCGCGGCAGCCGCACCGAGCCGCCGCCGCCGACAAAGATGCCGCGCTGACCCTCGGGCAGCGCGAAATAGGCTGATGGCTCGGCGACGCGGATATGGGCGGCGCAGGCGAGCTCCAGCCCGCCGCCGATCACCGCGCCCTTCAGTGCCGCGATCACGGGCACGCGGCTGTACTGGATGCGGTCGAACACGCGGTGCCACATCTGCGAATGGATCAGCCCGCCGGTGGCGTCATGATCGGTCAGCTCGGAAAGATCGAGGCCGGAGGAAAAGTGATCGCCGATGCCGTGGACCACGACCGCGCCGATGTCGTCGGGCAGGTTCGCAAAGCACTCGCCGATTTCGAGAATGATGCCGTCATTGAGCGCATTGCGCTTGGCCGGGCGGTTGAGGCCCACGGTCAGCACCGCGCCCTGCTTCTCGAGTTTGAGCAGGGCGGAGTTCTCGACGGCGCCGGCGGCGTTTCCCATGGGGTTATTATGTCCTGTCCAGAATAGTTATGTTTTATAACGATTGGACCGGGAGTCAATGTTTCTTACCCTCCCCTGGAGGGCCCTCCAGGGGAGGGTTCAGAGCACCATATGCACGTCGATGACGACGCGGTCGGCGTGGCGCGCGGCGGAGGCGACGAAGATGTGCTCCATCAGCCAGCGGTATTTTTCAGCGCCGGTCTCGAATTTCGGCACGGTGCGGAAATAGATCAGTTTCGGATCGACCGGCTCGCCGCGCTTCAGCTTCTGCAGAGGTCCACCGGACCGAAGCGGATGCCCTTGTTCTCGACATAGACCACCGCGCCGTCGTCGGTCTCGAAGGCGTATTTGGCTTCAAGATCGATCAGTTCGTTGGGGCGGATGATCTGGAAGTCGGCGCCGAACGGCAGCACCTTGCCGTTGACCCGCTCGCCCCTCACCTCGCCGCCAGTGATCGGAATGATGCGGCGGACGCCGTGGCCGGTGTCGCCGGCAACCGTCACGTCCGCGATGCGCGCGGTGATGGTGAAGACATATCGGGTTTGAAGCTCGGGCGCCATCACGGGGCCGCCATGCGCGTCGGCAGCCACAGCGCCAGGATCGGGAACGCGATCAGGATCACGAGCCGCACCAGGTCGGTCAGGACGAACGGGATCACGCCCTTGAAGATGGTGGCGAAGGAGACGTCCTTGACCACGCTCTTGATGACAAAGACGTTCATGCCGACCGGCGGATGGATCAGGCCGAGTTCGACCGTCATAACGATGATGACGCCGAACCAGATCGGGTCGAAGCCGAGATGCGTGACCACGGGGAAAATGATCGGCACGGTGAGAATGATCATCGCCATCGCGTCCATCAGGCAGCCGAGCACGAGATACATCACCATGATGACGGCGAGCACGCCGTAGCTGCCGAGGCCGAGACCGGTCAGAAATTCCGTCACCTTCTGCGGGGTCTGCGTCACCGTGAGGAAATAGCCGAAGATCAGCGCGCCGATCAGCACGGTGAAGACGGCGGCCGCCGTGCGCGTCGCCTGCAGCAGCGAGGCGAGGATCTTCTCCCTGTCAAGGCGGCCGGTGACGAGCCCGATCAGGAACGCGCCGGCGGCGCCGACACCGCCGGCTTCGGTCGGCGTGAAGCGCGGCAGATAGGGCAAGCCATAGAGGCCGCCGATCACGAAGACGAACAGGATCACCGGCGCCCAGATGTCGCGCAGGCCCGCGAAGCGCTCACGCCAGGGCAGCGCCGGGCCGCGCGGCAGGAAGTCCGGCTTGATGAAACCGATCAGGGCGATGGTAAGCATGTACATGGTCATCGCGAGCAGGCCCGGAATGATGCCGGCCATGAACAGCTTGCCGATGTCCTGCTCGGTGATGATGCCGTAGACCGCGAGCACGGTGGACGGCGGCAGCATGGCCCCCAGCGTGCCTCCGGCGGCGATCACGCCGGTGGCAAAGGATTGCGGATAGCCGAAGCGGCGCATCTCGGGATAGGCGACCGCGGAAAAGGTCGCAGCCGTCGCGACCGAGGAGCCGGAGATCGCGGCAAAGCCGCCGCAGGCGGCAACGGTCGCGATGCCGAGCCCGCCGCGCAGATGCCCGACAAAACCGTTGGCGGCACGGAACAGCTCGCGGCTCATACCGGAGTTGGAGACGAAGGTCCCCATCAGCAAGAACATCGGGATCACGCCGAAGGTGTAGTCGGTGACCGTGCGCATCGAGGTCTGGCCGACCAGCTTCAGCGCGGCAGTGCCGCCGACGAGATAGGAAAATCCGGAGACGCCGACGAGGCCCATGGCCATGCCGACCGGCACGCGCAGCAGCATCAGCGCAAACAGCGAGAGAAAGCCGATGACGGCGACGGCATTGGTGCTCATCGCCGACTACTCCGTGGCCTTGATCTGGGGATCGTGCATCTCCTCGGGATGGAAGATGAGGCGATAGGTGCGGATCGCGATCAGGAGCACGGCGGAAACGTCGCCGGCCCAGGCGACGGCGAAGAACGGCCAGGTCGGCATGTGCATGTCGAAGGTGAGCACGTGGTCGTTATAGGTGCCGCGCACCTTGTCGAACAGCGTATAGGTCTGCACCGTCACCACGAACAACAGCACGAGCGTTGCGAACACGTCGATCCAGCGCTGGTAGCGCGGGCCGACATTGGCCCACACCAGGTCGACGGTGATGTGGGTGCCGCGATAGCTCGTTGCGGCAATGCCCCAGAAAATCAGAATACCGAGCAGCATCCGCCCGATGTCGAAGGAATCGGGGATCGCATAGTTCAGCGTGTTGCGTAAGAGGACCGACAGGAAAATGTCGAGCGCGACAATGCCGACAAAGCCGGCCGCGATCCATTCGATCGTATCGATGAAACGATCCATCGAAGCGCGCTGCATAGGGGAGTCCTGCCTCGAGTTCGGGTGTGATTAAATCACGCTGTATCCACGGTGGAGCTGTGCCCCCTCCCCCGCTTGCGGGGGAGGGCTGGGGTGGGGGTGCCGCCGCGATTCACAGTGATTTAAGTGGAGAGAGCTTCCCCCACCCGGCGCGCTTACGCGCGCCGACCTCCCCCGCAAGCGGGAGAGGTAAAGCACGTCCGCGGCCATAGCGTCATGTCACTGCGTCAAGGCGTTATATTTGGCGAGCGAGGCCTTCAGTTCCTTCATCGTCGCATCGGGATCGACGCCCTTCGCCTTCACATTATCGGCCCAGGTCTTGACCAGCGGCTCGGAGGCCTTCTTCCACAGCGCGAGCTGGTCCGCCGTCAGCGTATAGACCTCATGGCCGCTTTCCGCCTTCACCTTGTCGACGCCGGCATCCTCGAACTTGCCCCAGGGCTCGCCGACGCGGCCGGCCGCCTCGGTATTGCAGTTGTCGTCGATCGCCTTCTTCTGGCGGTCCGACATCTGGTTGTACTTGTCCTTGTTCATCACGAAGACGAAGGTCGTGACATAGAGCGGCGCCTCCATGTGATACTTCGTCACCTTGTCGACGCCGAACAGCACCAGCGAGCCCCACGGGAAGGTGACGCCGTCGGCGACGCCGCGCTCGATGATGTCGCGCACTTCCGGCGCCGAGGACTGCACATTGGTGCCGCCGAGCAGCGTCACGAAATTCGCCATGGTGGCGTGCGCGGGACGGATCTTCATGCCCTTGACGTCGTCAGGCACCACGATCTTCTTGGTGCGGGTGTGGAACGACGAGGGCGAATGGATGAAGGCGAGGCAGTATTTGACGTCGCCCATCTCCTTCTCGGCATATTTGCGGTACCAGGCATCGAGCCCCTCGGAGCCGCCCTTGGCGTCCGACATCAGGAACGGCAGCTCGCCGGCGCCGATGATCGGGAAACGGCCGGGCTGATAGCCGGGATTGACATAGGTGACGTCGGCGATGCCGTCGCGCGCCATGTCGTAATGATCGAACGCCTTGCCGAGCTGCTGGGCGGGAAACACCTTGTAGGTGATGGTGCCGCCGGAGGCTTTCTGGACCGCCGCGCCCCAATCCTCCATCGCCTTCTGCAGCGGATGCGAGGCCGGGACCCAGTGCGAAATCTTCAGCTCGAAGGTTTTCTCCTGCGCCAGCGCCGGCGTCACACTGGCGGCGAGCAGCAACGCCAAAAACGTCTTCCTCATCGACATTCTCTCCCTCGTGGCTTTACCTATGTCCGGACGGGCTTTCGCCGCCCTTTGCAGACATTGTTATATGATATAATTATCATTGCAAGCCTGCGACAAAACGCGGGTCCGCGTGGCCTTGAAGCCTATAATATCGGGGGGAGCAAGTATTGCGGACAAAAGTAGCAATCATCGGCGCGGGACCGGCGGGATTGCTGCTCGGGCAATTGCTTCACACTTGCGGCATCGACAACATCGTCCTCGAACGGCAGACGCCGGAATATGTGCTCGGCCGCATCCGCGCCGGCCTGCTGGAAGAAGGCACGGTCAAGCTCCTGGATGAGGTCGGCGCCGGCAGCCGCGCCCATGCCGAGGGCCTCATCCATGACGGCATCGAGCTTGCCTTCGCAGGCCACCGTCACCGCATCGACATGAAGGCCGCGACCGGCAAGACCGTGATGATCTACGGCCAGACCGAGGTGACGCTCGATCTGATGAATGCGCGCAAGGCGGCAGGCCTCACTTCGGTCTACGAGGCGGCCGACGTCGCGCCGCATGATTTCGACACCGACCATCCGCACCTCACCTATGTGAAGGACGGCGCGACGCATGAGATCCAGTGCGACTTCATCGCCGGCTGCGATGGGTTTCACGGCGTCAGCCGCGCCAGCGTCAAGCCCCAGGCGATCGAGACCTTCGAGCGCGTCTATCCATTCGGCTGGCTCGGTATTCTCTCGGAGACGCCGCCGGTCTCGCCTGAGCTGATCTATTCCAACCACGCGCGCGGCTTCGCGCTCTGTACCATGCGCTCGATGCGGCGCAGCCGCTACTATGTGCAGTGTCCGCTGGATGACCGCGTCGAGGACTGGCCGGATGACCGGTTCTGGGATGAACTGAAGCGACGGCTCGATCAGAAGGCGGCCCATAGCCTGGTCACCGGCCCCTCGATCGAGAAGAGCATCGCGCCCTTGCGCAGTTTCGTCGCCGAGCCGATGCGGTTCGGAAGAATGTTTTTGGCCGGCGACGCCGCCCATATCGTGCCGCCGACCGGCGCCAAGGGATTAAATCTCGCCGCCAGCGACGCGCATTATCTCGCGACGGCGTTGCGCGAATATTACGACGAGAAATCCTCCGCCGGGATCGACAATTATTCGGCCACCGCGTTGAAGCGGGTCTGGAAGGCCGTGCGCTTCTCCTGGTGGATGACCTCGATGCTGCACAAATTTCCCGACACCGGAACGATCGGCGCGCGCATCCAGCTCGCGGAGCTGGATTATGTCGTGCACTCGCAGGCCGCGATGACGTCGCTGTCGGAGAATTATGTCGGGTTGCCGTTTTAGGCGAAAGGTGCCGTCATTGCGAGCCAACGGGTCGCGCGAACGCGCGCCCGATGACAGGCTCCGCGAAGCAATCCAGAAAATCGAGCGAGGCTTTCAATGGGTGGATTGCTTCGTCGCTTCCGCTCCTCGCAATGACGAAAGGATGGAGAACCATGTTGATCCTCTATTTCGCGCCGGGCTCGAGCTCGATGGCGGCGCATATCGCACTGCATGAAGTCGGCGCGGATTTCGAGCCGCGGCCAATGTCGTTCAGGAAGAACGACATGCGCTCGGGCGAATTTTTGAAGATCAATCCGGCCGGCAAGGTGCCGACGCTGCTGATCGACGGCCGCGTGCTCACCGAGGTCGCGGGTATCCTGTTCTATCTCGCCAGGCGCTTCCCCGAAGCGCGGCTGCTGCCGCACGGCGATATCGAGGCCGAAGCGCAGGCGGTGTCCTGGATGTCGTTCATCGCCTCCACGCTGCACCCAGCGCGGCAGAAGGGGCTTGATTACGCCCGCGAAGTCTATGGGATCGCCGACCGGCGGCTCGGCGGCGGCTGGGCGCTCGGCGAGCGCTATTCCATCGCCGACATTCACCTGTTTCGGCTTTATTGGCGGCTCTTCAATTCGCTGCATCCGGCGCCGGGCGAATTCCCGAATCTCGATGCGCATTACGCGCGGATGATGGCGCGGCCGGCGGTCGAGCGGACCATCGCAGCGGAGACCGTGGTCGGCTATGAGTTGCCGGCGTAGTGGCCTTTAGCGTCATTGCGAGGAGCGAAGCGACGAAGAAGCGCATTTTCAAACATCAGCGCAAATCACGTTTAAAACTTTGTAGGCGGTGAAATTGGCGCCGATCTCGCGGACAATGGCGCAATGTTTTGCAAGCACGCGAGCCGCCAATGACCATGACGATCGACATCCCCGCAGGCTTCGAGCCTCACTTCCGCAAGAGCCCGTTCACTGATCCCTGGGAGCCGTTGTATTCGAAGCGGACGGAGAAGGCCGTCATCATGGGCTTGCGGCTCGCCAAGGCGCACACCAACGCGCGCGGACTGATTCATGGCGGGTTGATCGCTTCGCTCGCCGACAACTCGATGGGCTATAGCTGCGCACAAGCGACGGGCTGGACGACGTCGTACGTCACCGTGTCGCTTGCGGTCGACTACGTCGGCAGCGCGAAGATCGGGCAATGGCTCGCGGCCGAGTGCGAGGTGATCAAGACCGGCAGCACGCTCTGCTTTGCGCAAAGCCTGATCAAGGCCGACGATGTGGTGATCGCGCGCGCCAATGCCACGTTCCGCGTGGTGCCGAAACCGAAGGAATAGGCCGCTTCCACAGATTCGTCGTCATGCCCGGGCTTGACCCGGGCATCCATCGAAACAAAAGGCTTCTTGAACAGTGATGGATTGCCGGGTCAAGCCCGGCAATGACGATTCCCCTGCTGGGGCGCGAGACTACCCAAAACGCCAATCCGTCGTCTCCGTCACGAGATCGATGAAGGTCCGCACCTTTGCCGACAACAGCCGTGAGGTCGGATAGACGATGTGGATCGGCAGCGCCGGCTGCTCGAACTTTTCCAGCACGATTTTCAGCCGCCCGGCCTTGAGCGAGGCGGCCGCCTGATAGGCCATCACCCGCGTCAGTCCGCCGCCGGTTTCGGCGTACTGAATTGCCGCATCCGAACTGTTGGTCGAAAATCGCGGCGTGTAGGGGATGCGGATCTCGCGGCCGTCCTCGACAAAGCGCCAGTCGGTTAGCCCCGCCGTGCTGCCGAACTGGATGGTGTCGTGGGAAGCGATCTGCTCGAGCGTCTTCGGCTCGCCGCGCGCCTTCAGGTACGCCGGTGAGGCCACCACGATTCGCCGCATCTCGCCGACATGGCGCGCCACCAGCGAGGAATCGGCGAGTTCGCCGATCCGCACGGCGAGATCGATGCCGTCCTCGACCAGGCTCACCACGCGGTCTTCCAGCCGCAATTCGCTGGAGACTTCGCCGTATCGCTTCAGATAGGCCGACATCACCGGGCTGACATGCAGACGTCCAAAGCCGAGCGGCGCGGAGACCACGAGCCGCCCGCTCGGCCGCGTGCGCTCGCCCTCGGCGGCACGTTCGGCCTCCTCGACATCGGCAAGGATCCGCCGCGCGCGTTCGAGATAGCGCGTGCCGGCATCGGTCAGCGCGACCTGCCGCGTGGTCCGCTGCAGCAGGCGCGCGCCCAGCCGATCCTCCAGCGCCGCGATCAGCCGCGTCACCGCTGAAGGCGACAGCTTCAGCTTGCGCGCCGCCGGGGCAAATCCCTGAAGGTCGGCCACCGCCACAAAGGCCTGCATGGCGTCGATACGGTCCATGGCATTATTTCATATTACGCAATGATGAAGTGTCAATCCGGCCGATTGTTTAAAATTCTGGAAATGCCATTTTTGCGGTCGAGACCGGCGCATTGGCGCCGCGACGGAGGGTTTACCAATGTCAGACACCCACTTCTATTCCAGCGACGTCGCCTTCACCCCGGCGGTGAAAGCGATCCAGACCCGCAAGGGTTCGCGCGAGGCCTACGCGCGTTTCGAGGAGCATGGCGGCTGGCGCACCGAGATCGACGACAAGCTCGCGGGCTTCCTCGCCAACACCAACAGCTTCTACATGGCGACCGCGACCAAGGACGGCCAGCCCTATATCCAACATCGCGGCGGGCCGAAGGGATTCATCAAGATACTGGACAAGAACACGATCGCGTTCACGGACTATGCCGGCAACCAGCAATATCTCACGCAGGGCAACCTCACGGAAAACCCGAAGGTGCACATCTTCATCATGGATTATGCGCACCGGCGTCGCGTGAAAATCTGGGGCGAGGCCCGCGTGATCGAGGACGATCCGGCGCTGACGCAAGCGCTGATGCCGAAGGGCTATCGCGCGCGGCCCGAGCAGGTGATCGTGTTCAAGATCGCCGCCTGGGACACCAACTGCCCGCAGCACATTCCGCAGAAATTCGATGCGGCCGATGTCGCCGCGGCGATGGCGGAAGCCAGCACCAAGATCGAGAAGCGCGATGCGAAGATTGCGGAGCTGGAAGCCGAGTTGGCGAAGTTGAAGGGCGAGATGGCGCACCAATCGTAGGGTGGGCAAAGCGTAGCGTGCCCACCGCCCACCAATCATCGTGGTGGGCACAGCGCAAGCGCGCCTTTGCCCACCCTACGCATTCAATAAACTCACGCCGCTTCGGATTCCCGCACGGGCGCCCAGGCGAAATCCGGATAGTATTGCTGCATCATGCGGCCGACATAGGCGGTGAGATTGTCGAACTTTTCCACCTGTGTCCGCAGCTTCGAGGCGAAGAACGGCGTCAGGATGCCCGCGAGCGCACCGAACGCGGTGGCGTCGACGCCGACCGGTTTCTCGCCCATCAGATAGGACTTGTCGCCAAGCTGCACCGAGAGGGCGAGGATTGAGCGCAGCGCGAGCGCGATGTCTTCGTCAGGCGCATGCCGCCCGAGGCCGCTCAACAGATAGTTCTCGGCGACGCGGAACTGGGCGTCCTCGCGCAGCTTTTCGCGGCGGTCTTCCGGCGCACCGTCGAAGAAATGCGAAGGCCCCTTGGCAAAATTGTCCGGATCGACCCAGCGCGCGCCGACCAGCGCCCAGTAGACATGGTGCTCGATCATGCGCTCGAACGCCCAGGCCTGCGCGCGCACCGCGCGGTCGAGGCCGGCGTCGAAATCAAAGCCATATCTGCGCTCGATATGGGCGCGGATGAAGGTGGAATTGGCGATCCGCTCGCCGTCATCCTCGATGTAAGGCAACTGCCCCTTTGGCGAGGCCGGCGGCATCGCCCGCTCCTTGCGATAGGCGAGCCCCGCCATCTTGAGCTGGACCTCGGTCTTGGTCACGAACGGACTGATCTCCGGCAGACCGAAACCTGCGCCAAAGCCGTAAAGGGTGATCATGCAAGCCTCCGGGTTCTAGGATATTGCGAGGCTAGCGGCCCCCTGCTGCCACCATGCTGTCAGCAGCAGACAGCGAGCCGGCGAAACGCGCCCCCTGCAGGGCGCGTCCCATGGTATGGCGAGCAAGCAGCACCAGCTGCCTTTCGACGAGGGCCTCCAGAGCAGCAAGCGCGCGGAAGCCGAGCGCCGCGAGCGTCAAGCGAAGGTCGCCGGACGGCGAGGTGGCGGCGACGACATGCTCCAGCGCCCAAGTCTGAATTCGGGTCTGAATTTGGGTCTGGAGTTGACAGAGCGGCGCAAAACCGGCGTGGACAGCGAATGAACGAGAGAACATCATGGGGAATCCCCTTCGATTGAGGTGTTGTCCCCTTATAGAGAAGGCCTGCTGACAACATCCTGTCAGCATCCCTAAGCCACTACGATACAAGAGAAATTCGAAGAGAAGCTCGATGAGACGCGCCGACCGTCTGTTCCAGATCATCCAGGTGCTCCGGCGCACCCGCAAGCCCTTGACGGCTGATGCCATTGCGGCCGAGCTGGAGACCTCGAAACGCACGATTTATCGCGATATCGCGACCCTGATCGGCCAGCGCGTGCCGATCCGCGGCGAGGCCGGCATGGGCTATATCCTGGAGAAGGGATTCGACCTGCCGCCCCTGATGCTGACACCCGAGGAGATCGAGGCGGCGGTGCTGGGCGCGCAATGGGTGGCGGGCCACGCCGATCCCGCGCTGGCGCGCGCCGCCGACGACCTGATTGCCAAGATCGCCGACACCGTGCCGGAACGGCTGCGGCCGGTCGCGCTCGAGCCAGCAAGCCGTGCCCGCCCCGGCTGGGACCGCGAGCCCGACCGCATCGACATGGTGAAGACCCGCGCACAGATCCACGAGGGCAAGAAGATCGCGCTGCATTATCGCGACGAACATGGCCGCGACACCGAGCGCACGATCTGGCCGATCGCGGTCGCCTATCTCGAAGCGGTGCGGCTGCTCGCCGCCTGGTGCGAGCTGCGCAAGGACTTTCGCAGTTTTCGGACCGACCGCGTGCTCGACGCGGATTATCTCGAAGAGAGATATCCGGAGCGGCGCGACATCCTCCGCGCGCGCTGGCGGCAAAGCCTGGTCTGGGAACGGCCGAAGGAGGCGTGAGGCGGGATGGATCGCGCACCGATCACAACAACCGAGAATCCCTGCCAGGCCTGCGGCGCCTGCTGCGCCTATTCGTCGAACTGGCCGCGCTTCTCGACCGAAGACGATGCCGCGCTCGCACTCATTCCAATGGGGCTTGTCAACGCGCGCGGCTCGGGCATGCGCTGCGACGGCGACCGCTGCGCGGCGCTGAAAGGCAAGATCGCGGAAGCGACATCGTGCTCGATTTACGCGGTGCGACCCGAAGTCTGCCGCACCTGCATGCCGGGCGACGCCGAATGCGCGATGGCGCGAAGGAAATTCGGCCTGCCGGTGTTGGCCTGAACATAACCACTTCGCGCAAGACAGGGCTATCGACCGACGCCTATCCCGGCTCTAGTTTGCGCATGATCCTCGGGTCAAGCCCGAGGGCATGCTTTTCGGAAAACCGCTACACACGCCGCATCAAGTGCGGGGCAGGCTATTTCCGGATCATGCGCTAGCGTCGCGCTGATGGCGAGGGAGTTCTTTCATGGCGGGCATCCTGGACGGCAAAGTTGCATTGGTGACCGGCGGCGCGTCCGGCATCGGGCGGGCGACCGCGGTAGCCATGGCGCGCGAGGGTGCGCGCGTCGCTGTCTCTGACCTCTCAAAGGAAGGCATCGAGGCAACGGTGGCCTTGATCAACGCGGGCGGCGGCCAGGGAATCGCGATCACCGGCGACGTATCGGATGAGGCCGACGTGGCGAACATGGTGGCGCGCACGGTTTCGGCGTTCGGCCGCCTCGACTGCGCGTTCAACAATGCCGGCGTTGCCGCGCGTTCGGTCGGCCCGGCCGGCCAGCGAACGCATGAACTCTCCCAATCATCCGTCGCGAAAATGCTTTCGATCAATCTGATGGGCGTATTCCTGTGCCTGAAGCATGAGATTGCGCAGATGCTGGCGCAGGGAGGCGGCGGAGCGATCGTCAATACGGCTTCGATCGCAGGCCTGATCGGCCTTGCCACATCGGCACACTATGTCGCGGCAAAACACGGCGTCGTCGGTCTGACCAAAAGCGCTGCGATTGAGTATGCCCAGGACGGCATCAGGGTGAACTGTGTCAATCCCGGTTACATCCAGACGCCCATGACCAAGGAAACGATGGAAACGCGTTTTGATGAGATCATGGCGAAGGTGCCGGTGCGGCGCTTGGGCATCCCGGAAGAAATCGCCGAAGCAGTCGTCTGGATGTGCTCAGACAAGGCGTCCTTCATGACGGGCGCTTCCCAGGTGGTCGATGGCGGATACAGCGCGGCTTAGGCCAATCATCGACGCGTCAGAACTTGAATGAGACGGGCTCGTCGAGCGCAGCAATCGCATCTTGTGTTACAGTCGTAACCTGATGTGAAAAGGCGCCGCGATGTTTCATCGCGCGCCGCGGAGGAGCAGCAATCTCGCGATGGGCTGATCTACATAATGTTATGCCAATAGCCGCCGCGATTTTGGGCGACATGCATGTTTCAGCGCCAGGAACCGGAGCTGAAGAATTGCTTGCACAGAGTTGATCGCAAACCATCACAAAACTGCTCTCAAAGAAGTGTGCTGCAGTGCGAGACCGCGCGCCGTATAGCGGTACCGGGTGCGGAGAAGGCCAATGACTGACAATGCTGTTTCCGGCACGCCCGGCCGGCCGGCGCGTGACCAGAGCGACGGTTTCGAAAGTGATGCGATCACCTCGCTCAATCCGCTTCCGAGCCATGGCACCGAACGCAAATCGCCGACCTGCCTCGTGGTCGAGGATGATGGCACCATGCTGCATCTGGTGACCAATTATCTGGAGGATCACGACATCCGCGCCGTCTCCGCGTCCCGTCGCGATGAGGTCGCGGGCCTACTCGCCCGCAGCCAGCCGGACCTCGTGATCCTCGATCTCAGGCTCGGACAGGAGGACGGCCTTGATCTCCTGCGCGAGATTCGCGCGCATTCCGACATTCCCGTCATCATCACCACGGGCCATCGCCGCGACGAGATCGACCGCGTCGTCGGGCTGGAACTGGGCGCCGACGACTACATCACCAAGCCGTTCGGCCTGCGGGAGTTGCTCGCCCGCATTCGGGCGGTGCTGCGACGGCGCGAAGCCGGCCAGGCCGCAACCCAGCGCGACAGCGACAAAGGCCGCAGCCGCTTCGGCAACTGGCAGCTGGACCGGCGCAACCGCCGCCTCACCAATTCCCGCGGCGAGCCGATCGCGCTGACAAAGGGCGAGTATGCGTTGCTGATTGCCTTCCTCGATGCGCCGCAACGGCCGCTGACCCGCGAGCATCTGCTGCAGGCGACGCGAATCCATGAAGACGTGTTCGACCGCAGCATCGACGTCCAGGTGCTGCGGCTTCGGCGCAAGCTGGAGAGCGATCCCGCCTCGCCGTCGATCATCCAGACCGAGCGCGGCGTCGGCTACATCTTCGCGCTTCCCGTCGAAGCGCTCTGATCGTGGCGAGCCGAGCGGAAATGCCGATGAGCGTCGACGTATGTCTGCGGCGTGCGCGGGCCCCTGTTTCCCCGATTAGACCGGTAACGCGCTCTGTTACAAGCGTAGCCTTAAGTCCGCCGCACGGCATTTTCCGGAAACGCGGACGCGACAGAACCTCCCAAGCCAATATCCCTTGGGAGAAGTCGATGCATTACTCAAAGCCGTCGCCCGCCCGCCGCTTGCGCTCTTCACGCGAGTTCGCGCGGCGCCCGATTCACGACCAGCACAGCGGCTACGACAGGGCAGCCGTCATCCCGTTCGCCCGAGGCGGCGCGCGCGGCCTTGAGGCGTCCGCGGTCTCGACGCGGCTAGCCAAAACTGCCGCCGCATTCGCGCACATGGCCACTGAAGCCGTCTGCGATCTGCTGCTCGCGGTCACATCCATGATCATTGCGGAAGCGATGGCCGGATGCGCGGCCTATGCTGAGGCGCTGTACCCCATTCCGCCGGCACTCGAGCCCTCCGAGCCGGAGCCTGTCCCCGTGCCGCGCGCGGCGCCGGGCGACCGGGGACGAGTTGCGCGCCCGCACTGGAATGTCTCACTCGGCGCCTCCATCGCCACATGCTGGTCGAGAATCCGAAAGGCGCAAGAGCGGCGTCAGGCGATCGCGGAATTGCGTGCGCTTGACGATCGCGCGCTGCGCGACATCGGCCTGTCCTACGGCGACATCGAATACGTCGTACGGCGTGGAGCCCGCCGAGAATGACGCCGTCGTGGCCGCTGCACCGGAGCCGCATCGTTACGCTATGCATCCTGATCCTGCTTGGAGGGGCCGCCGTCGCGCAGGCCCCTCCGATACCCGATTCGTCACAGGAAAAAATTGTCGCCGACCAGGAACCCATCGCGCCGATCCCGCCGCCCCCGGCCGCGGATCCGCGCAAGCTGGCGCTGGGCGCACGCCTGTTTTCGGATACGCGCCTGTCCGGAGACGGCAAACTCTCCTGCTCCTCCTGCCACGACATCAGAAGCAATGGCGCCCGTCCCGACGGCACGGTTTCCCGCCCCTTCGACACGCTGAGCGTGTTCAACTCGGCACTTAACTTCCGACTGAACTGGGAAGGCAATTACCGGACGCTGGCGGCACATGTCGAATCCTCGCTCGAGAATCCTCGAAACCTGCACACCAATGCCGACGAGGTGGTGCAGAGGCTGAGCGCCGATCCCGAGATGGTCAGGCAATTCCGCGCGGCTTATGGCAGCGCGCCCGATCGCGACAGCTTTCTGGACGCCATGGTCACCTTTGAAAAATCCCTGGTCACGCCGGGCTCGCGATTCGACCGCTGGCTTGGCGGCGATCCTTCGGCGCTGTCGGCGCGCGAGCGCGACGGCTACCACCTGTTCAAATCCCTCGGCTGCAGCTCTTGCCACCAGGGCGTCAATATCGGCGGCAATCTGTTCCAGCGGCAAGGTGTCTTTCACCCGCTGGTCGCGGCCGGCCCCGAGACCGTGCGCGTCCCAAGCCTTCGCAACGTGGCGGCGACCGCGCCCTACTTCCACGACGGCAGCGCCGCGACGCTGCAGGACGCCGTGCGGCGGATGGCGGCCGCGCAACTCGATCGCACCCTGACTGGCGAGCAGATCGAGTTGCTCGCCGGTTTCCTGCAGACGCTGACCGGAAACTATCGCGGCTCGCCCGTGACCGGAGGCAAGCCATGAAATTTGCTCCGGCCGTTTCGGTCATCGCCGCTCTGGTCCTGCTGCTGACCTGGCTGTCGCTGCGCGCGATCAATCCGGAAGCCGAGATGTTCGACCGTGCGCTTACCGAGATCGATCATTTCGCCATGCTGGAGAACGCGCTTTACCGCGACGTCTTCACGGCGCGCGCGGGTACTCTGCGCAATTACGATCCGCTGGTCCACGAAATCGATGCGTTGCGCGATTCGCTCGACCGGCTGCGCCAAACCGCCGCCATCGACGCCGACACCACGGCGGCGGTCGATCGGCTTGCCGCTTCCCTCGACCGGCAGGAGGAGTTTGTCGAGCGCTTCAAGAGCGAGAACGCGCTGTTGCACAATTCGCTGGCGTATTTTGTGCGGTTTGGTACCCGTCCCCCTTCGCCCGAGCTTGCCGAGGCCACGAGTGCTGCCGCAGCTGCAATGCTGCAGCTGACGCTCGATACATCGGTAGCAGCGGCGCGCGAAGTCAAGGATCAGATCGACGAACTCGAGCGCCGGGCGGGTGAGGCCAATGCCGGCACTTCCATCGAAGCCCTGCTCGCCCACGGACGGCTGCTTCACGATCTCCTGCCCTCCGTCGACAGCATCCTGAGGGCGATGCGCGCGGAGCCGCGCAAGCAATATCAGGATGCGCTGCGCACGATGATCATGGCCCGCCAGATCGCCTCGCGGGATTCCGCGCGGCGCTATCGCCGGTTTCTGTATGGAACGTCGCTGCTATTGGTTGCGTTCCTGGTTCAGCTCGGCCTGTGCCTGAAATCGCGCGTCAACGCGCTGCAGCGGCGCGCCGCCTTCGAGCATGTGATCGCCGGCATATCGATGCGCTTCATCAATGCGCGGCCGCAGGACACGGCGGCCGAGATCGACCGCGCCGTGGCGGAGCTTGCGGCCTGTGTCGGCTCCGACCGCGCCTATTTCGTGGTGTCCGGCGCGTGCGGCCGGCTGAATTTGTGGTGCAAGCCGACCATGAGTCCGCCGGCCGGCTGGCCCCAGCGCGCGGCCGAGCTTGCCGCCCGGCTTGGCCCCACCGACGACGGCATTGTTCACGTCCCACGCGTCAAGTGGATGCCGATCGGGGACAACAGGGATACGCTCACGAGTTCTCGGCCTCGGCGGCTGGGCCTGCGTGACCAGTCGGACCAAGGGTGGCGTCGTCGTCGCCCTCGGTTTCGACGCCGTCGCCAGGCCGTGCCGCATCACCGCGCCGGGCGAGCTCAATCTGTTGCGCATGGCGCTCGACACCATCGTCCATGCCGTCACGCGGCAATTCATGGAGAAGGAGCGCATGCGGCTCGAAACCCATCTGCAGCGCGCCCGGCGGCTGGAGCGGATCGGCACCTTCACCAGCGGCATCGCCCACAACTTCAACAACATATTGGGCGGCATCCTCGGTCATTCCGAGGTGATGGAGGAGCGGCTCGGCACCGATGCGCGCCTGACCCGCCATCTCGCCTCGATCCGCCGCGGCGCCGAGCGCGCGCGCGACCTGGTCGACCAGATCCTGGCCTTCGGACGGCGCCGCGATGCGCGTCCGAGGACACTGAACGCGCAGGCCCTGATCACCGAGGCGGCCGCGCTCCTGCATGTCTCGCTGCCTGATGGCATCGAGCTCGTCATCCACGAGCCGGCGGTCACCGCCATTCTGTCGGGCGAGCCCGCCCAATTGCAGCAGGTGATCCTCAACCTCTGCAACAACGCTATGCAGGCGATGGAAGGCGAGGGGCGCGTCGATATCGACATGGAGGTGCACGACCTCCCGGCCGCGCGCCGGTTTGCCCATGATGAGCTGCAGCCAGGCCGCTATGCCTGCCTCACCGTCAGCGATACCGGCCGCGGCATGGACGAGGCGACGCTGTCACGAATCTTCGAGCCGTTCTTCACCACGCGCTCATCGGGCAACGGTCTCGGTCTGGCGACGGTGATCGAGATTGTGCGCGAGCACAACGGCGCGATCAACGTGAAGAGCTGGCCTGGCGAAGGCAGCCGCTTCGAGGTCTGGCTGCCCTGCGTGGCGGCCTCCGAGCCGGCCCCGGAACTCGAAGCGCCGGCGGTCGCGGCCGGACGCGGCGAGACCGTGCTGATGGTCGCAAGCGACGGCACGCGGCTGTTGCGCGACGAGGAGATGCTGGCGGCGCTCGGCTATGAGCCGGTCGGCTTCACCACCGTCGAGGCGGCCCTCGCCGCCTGCCGCGCCAAGCCGGAACGCTTCGATGTCGTCATCATCGGCCATCTCGGATCGTGCGCGACCTCGCTGGAACTCGCAACCGCCCTGCATGCGGCGGCCGCGCATGCGCCGATCGTGCTGGCGACGCGATCGATGGAAGGAATCGGCGCGGACAGTCTGGTCGCCGCCGGCATCTCGGATGTCGTGCGCTGGCCCATCGTCACCGAGGAGATCGCAGCCGCGCTGGCGCACCGTTCGGCGCCGCGAGGAAGCCTGCCGCGGCGGGTCCCGGCGCTCGCCGCTGTATCGCCAAGGCGTTGAAAGGCGCGGCGCCAGTATCGCCAAAATCAGGAAGAGGGCAAAATCAGGAAGAGGGATGGAGCGTGCTACGCCGTCACTGCTACGGCAATGTCCTCGTCGAGCTCGTCGTCGATCGGCGCAAACGTCGAGAGCGGCTTGGTCGAGAGCGTGATCGGCTTGCGGCCGCTGTAGGAGGAGGACGCGCTGGCGCGGCTTGCCGGCGCTTCGCGGGACAAGGCGTAAAGGGCCTGGCCGACGCGGCCGCCGAAATGCACCAGCTCGCGTTCGGTGCAGCTCGAGGCAATCGAGAGCGCCAGCGAATGGAGATGGCTGCGGCGGTAGCAGAACAGCGCGAGCATCGCCCGCACATCGGACGACACACTCTCCACCAACATCGGCAAGCCGTGCTCGCTGGCGCGGTACATCCGGCCGAGCATTTCATCGCCGACCGGGCAGGAATCGCTGTCGTAGGCGTCGCGGTTGGAAAACATTGCAGGGGCCCCCCTCGCTCATGCGAAAGATGCAGTGCAACTCTCTAACGAAGGGTTAACCAGCCAAGGCGGTAGTTGCACGGAGGGCTTGATCGAGGCGAATCAGAAGCGCGGCGAATTCAGAGCGAGTGCGCTGTCATCCAGCTGGCAATCGCCTTGCCGATCGCAGGTCCCGAATCCTCCTGGATGAAGTGGGAGCCGGATACCGTGACTTCGGTCTGGTTCTTCCAGCTGCGGCAGAACTCCCGGACCGGTCCGATCAGGATCGCGCCGGGCTCGGCATTGACGAACAGCTTCGGCAGGTCGTTCTCCGCCATCCATCTCGCGTAGTCGGACGCGATCTGCACGACATCGGCGGGCTCGCCCGCGATCGGAATCTGCCGCGGCCAGGTCAGGGTCGGCCAGCGGTCCTCGCGGTCGAGAAACGGCTTTCGGTATTCCGTCATCTCGGCGTCGGAGAGCCTGCGCAGCACCGAGCCCGGCAGCACGCGCTCGACGAACATGTTGCGGTCGAGGATCAGGCTCTCGCCCTTGTCCGAGCGAAAGCCCTGGAAGATCGGTGTGGCCTGCGGGCTCCACTCCTCCCAGCCGGCGACGGGACGGACAATCCCTTCCATGTAGGCGATGCCGCGGACACGATCGCGGTGGTGGTTGGCCCAATCGAAGCCGAGCGCCGAACCCCAGTCATGGATGACGAACACGGTCTTCTCATGCGGGCCGATCACTGCGTCGATGAAGGCGGCGAGATATTTCCGGTGGGTGGCAAAGCGATAAGTGTCGGGGCCTGGGTTGGGCAGCTTGCCGGAGGAGCCCATACCGATCAGGTCGGGCGCGATCAGCCGGCCACGCCCCTCGAGCTCCGGCATCACATCGCGCCAGAGATAGGACGAGGTCGGATTGCCATGCAGGAACAGGATCGGCGAGCCCTCGCCGCGCTCATGATACGCCATGCGGCTGTCCAGCACATGGACGGACTTCTTGGCGAGCGGCTGTTCGGACATGTCGGCCTCGGCGATTATGGCCGCCAACATGCCGCGCTGGTGCGCGGAGCGCAATCGATCAGGCGTTCGCCGCCATGAAGATCGAAAGGCCGAAGCCGGTGAGATGATGCAGCGCCTGATCGACCCCGATCAGGGTCCAGAACCAGGGGTGCTCCGGCGTCATGCCGAAGGTCGAGGAGGTGAGCCCCTTGGCGCGGTCGACGGTGATATGGATGGCGAAGTCGACAAAGGCGACGAACCAGAACTTTGGCGCCACAATCAGGATCAGCACCAGGCCGACCGCCAGATGGATCAGGCAATGGACCAGCAGCGGCAAGGCCCATCCGGTCTTCTGGTCCTTGCCATGGGCCATCCACGCGTTCTGCAGCACGAAGTCGGCAATGATGTGCTTGAAGGTCAGAAGCATCATCCAACCGATGAGGAGGCCGACCGGGACCGACGACGACATGGGAGGAAACGACAAGCTGACGACCTCGCAAGACCTTTGACCGCACGGGGACTAGTGTGGGGACACTGAGGCGTTCAGCGCTGCTTCTTCTCAAACCCGGCCAATTCGACCCCGTATTGACCTTTTATGACACCTCCGGTGCCGGAATGCACCTGTCGGGAACCCGAAAAACCCGAGGTGTGGCCCCGCGGCGCCATCGCCTCAGGCCGCCTGGGATGCACGGTAACGTTATCACAGCGGACGATTTGCAATCCGCCAAGACCCGGATATCATCCTCGACGAAAAATTTTCTTTCTTTTTTAGGTAGTTACCGTCCGGGCGATCAACCAGCGCTGCTTGCAACGACACCAAAGCCCGGCACCCAGATAGAGCCATGAGCGCCGAAGTCCCAACGCCGTCGGCCGAAGGTCCTCCCCCACGTTCGCAGGTTGTGAAGAGCAACCGGCAGCAAGTACTGCTCTACGTCTTCCTGACCCTGATCCTGACCTTGGCGACCGTATGGGGCGGCCGCACCCTGTTGAGGGAATCTGAGACACTGACCTTTGCGGTCGGCGGTCCGAACAGCGAAGAAGCGCGCTTTGCCGCCAAGCTCGCAGCCGTGCTGAAGAACACCCATTCAAAGCTGCGGCTGAAGATCCTGCCCAATGCCGACAACGCCAAGGCGGTGGCGCAGTTCGACCGCCGCGAGGCCGATCTCGCGGTGCTGCGCACGGATACGAAGATCCCGCAACGAGCCCGCGCGATCGCGATCCTGGATCATGACCTCATCCTCCTGCTCAGCCCCGGCAACAAGAAGATCAAGTCCTTTGACGATCTGAAGAAGCAGAAGAAGATCGCGGTCTGGGCCGAAGGCGACGGCAGCGCCTCCTTTGTCCGCAGCATCTTCGATTTTGCAGAGAGTCCCGATGCCGCCTCGAAGGTGCAGCCGGCGCCGCCGGGCTCGACGCTGGACAAATTGTTTGCGTCCGGCTACGGCGCGGTCATCGCGGTCGCGCATGCCTCCCGCGTGCTGCAGGACAAGAGCTACGAGCAATACGCCAAGAAGGGTGGCTTCACCCTGAACGCGATCGAGCAGGCGAAGGCGCTGGCACGCAAGATCCCCGGGATTACGGCGGAGACGATCGAAGCCGGAATCTTGTCGTCCTCCCCGCAAGTCCCCGACGACGACCTCGACACCATCGGGCTTGAATGGCTGCTCGTTGCGCAATCGAGGATTTCGACCACGACCGCGGCCGATCTCGCGCGCATCGTCTATGAGAACAAGACGGAGCTCGCGCTCGACAACGGCTTTGCCTCCAGGATCGAGCCGGCGGAGACCGACAAGAACGCCTTCATCATGGCTCATCCGGGTGCGGCCGAATACATCAATGACGCCACCAAATCGTTCGTGGAACGCTACAGCGACCTGATGTATTTCGCCGTCGCCGCGCTCAGCGTCATCGGTTCGATCTTCGCGGCGATCTACGCCAAGTTCACGCGGGTCTGCCCGGAAAAGGCGAGCGGGCTCGCAACCGCGATCCTCATCGTCGGCGAAAAGATCGAGCACGCCCACAGCATGGATCAGCTCGAGGAGGTGCAGGACGAACTGGAGAAGATCCTGCGCGGCGTGGTGGTGGGGTTACGCGACGGCACCATCAGCAGCGACGGGCTGGAGACGTTCAAGCTCGGCTATGAGTTCGTGCGCGGCGAGCTCGAGATCCGCCGCGAATATCTCAAGCGCCATGGCGATATGGCCGTCACCCATGACGACAGTGTCGCGGTCGTAAAGACCGCGCGCAGCGCTTGATCGATCAACCTCTCATTCCGCAGCGGCGTGCGCGCCCGAGCCGGTCGCCCGCGCCCGGATCTGCGCGATGGCGCGCTTTAGCGAGGACTGTCGCGGATCGGGCATCGCGGCGGCGCGCGCTTGCCTGATCGCGCCGGCGAGATCGGTGAGCGGCAGCACGCCGTCGAAGGTCGGCTTTGCCAGGCCATCGATGATCGCATGCCAGTCGGCGAGGCCCTGCCGGTAGGCGTCGCCGTAGCCCTCCACCATGGTCGCGGTTTCAACGACCGCCCCGGTCGCCGCCGGCTGCTTGACGAGGCTGCGCGCGATCATATGCAGCCAGCGCTCGACCCAGACGCGCTCCTGGCGGTAGCGGATCGAGAACAGCCGCCAGCGGCGCAGCCAGGCTTCCATCTTCAGGCGGCGGATGCCCCAGCGGCTTGCGTTGGAGAACGGAATCGAGACGCGCCGGTGCGCCCAGCCGACCTTGTACAGGATTTTCAGGATGAGATCGGCAGCGACCGCCGGCAGCGCGTCGACCAGTTCATCGAGCCGGAACTTCTTGATGTCGGTCGACAGGACCTCGCCATTGCTGTCGCGGTATTCGGCGAGCTTGAGCTGCGCGATCCGGATCGCATCCAGATAGGCCATGCGATCGGCCATCAGCCGCGCGATCTCGCACAACATCGCGGCATCGACGCCCTGCTTGCCGACAAAGCGCTTGAGCCGGTCGACATAAAGCCTGGCGTAGCTGGCGCCCTGGTAATCCATCAACAGATGGATGCCCTCGCTGACGACGGTCACGGCCTCCTCCGCCAGACCCGGCGGCAGGAATGGCGGCGCACGATCTTCCTCGTCGAGGAAATCGGCGAACAGATATTTGAGCGAAGAGACGATGCCGTCGTCAGACACGCTGATGCCCTGTCATCCGCTGCTTCACGCCGATCTTGCCGCCGCCAGCGCGGTCTGCTGCGCCACCCGCTGTTCCAGCCTGTCGATGTTCTGGAACAGACGCGCGGTCACAAGCTTCAGGAAATAGAAGCCGAAGGCCGGGTTCTGCACATAGAGTTGCTCGACCTGATCGTAGCTGACGCTCAGGATCAGCCCGCCCTCGACGCATTCCAGCGTCTGGGTGCGCAGGTTCGACGGCGACAGCATACCGAACTCGCCGGTGATGGCGCCGACCGGCACCTCGATGCCGGATTCGACCAGGCGATAGCGGCCGCTGACGATGTAGTACATGGCGTCGGCCGCCTCGTCCTTGTAGAATAGGACTTCGCCGGCTTTGCACTTGCGCTCGGTCATGAACGGCTTCAGCCACTCCATCGACAGGTTTCTGCTGACGGATTTCTTCACGTCGCGTACGAGCTGCAACATCTGGTGCAGGCGATAGGAGTTGAGCCCCAGCGCAACGGTCTGCACCAGGATGATCAGGTAGCCGTGGTTCGCGAGCGCCGTCCCGATCAGCACGAAGTTGAGGAGGATGGCGAAGACCCGCAACGGGATCATGGTCTTCATGGAAAGCGTGGCGACCACGAAGACCGATGCGAACAGGGTCCCGGCGGTTCCTGCGTGTTCTGCAAGATGAGAGGTATCCATGGGAGCCGACCAGCTTTCGAAAAGTTTGCAAATCAAAGGTGTCGCCTGCGCGTCACAATACTGCCCGCGCGACTCATTCGATATAAGGTGAAAAGGCGACGATTTGTCGGGATTTGCGCCGATCCCGGGCAAAATTTACCTTTTCGGCGCCCGGACAGGACGGAGGCGCCGGGCCGGGCGATGCGGCACCACGCGCGCGCGATAACGCTGTTTTCCAAGCATCGTTGACGCCCCACCCCCGCCCGGGCACCTTGTCCACCCCGGCTCTGCGATGACCGGCCCCACACGCACCGCCCAAAAATGTCCCAGCTGCCCGCTACTTCCGTTTTGACGCAATTTGTGACGGCAACCGCCGGCCGCAATATGACCAAGGCGGCCTATGTGGCGGTCGCGGTCGGCATCGCGACCATGGTGCTGCTCACCGTCAACCCCGCCTATGAGGCGGCGCATCACTGGGTCGACGGCATTTTATGGGCGTGCCTGGCGTTTTTCGCCTTCGAATGGGTGGTCCGCATCCGGCACAGCCTGCGGACCGGACGCGCCTATCTGACCACCGGGCGCGGGCTGTTGGACACCGCCGGCGTGATTGCCGTGCCGATCGCGCTTCTGGCCGGCACCGAGCCGCGCACGGCGTGGCTGTTCGCGGTGCTGTGGTTCGTCAAGGTCATCCCGGGGATTCCGGGATTGCGTCAGTTGCGCCGCGTGCTGGTGCTGGAGTCCGGGCCGCTGCTCAGCGTGCTCGTGCTGTTCCTGATGGTGCTGTTCCTGGGTTCGGTCGCCGAATATTTCCTGGAACGCGATGTTCAGCCGGGCTTCAGCAACGTGCCCGCCGCGCTGTGGTGGGCGGTGGTGACCCTGACCACGACCGGCTATGGCGACGTGGTGCCGATCACGCCGCTCGGACGGCTGGTCGCGGCACTGGTGATGATCTCTGGCCTCGGCGTGTTCGGGCTCTGGACCGGTATTCTGGCGACCGGCTTTGCCGCCGAGACAAGGCGCGACAATTTCCTGAAGACCTGGGAAACCGTCAGCAAGGTGCCGTTCTTTGCAACGCTCGGCCCCTCGGCGATCGCCGACGTCACGCACATGCTGCGCACCATCGACCTGCCGCCGCGCGCCATGATCATCCGCAAGGGCCAGCAGGGCGACTGCATGTATTTCATCGCCTCCGGAGAGGTCGAGGTCGACCTGCCGGGCAAGAAGGTGCAACTCGGCGAAGGCGCCTTCTTCGGCGAGATGGCGCTGCTCGGCAACTCGCTGCGCGGCGCCAATGTCACCACCACGCGGCTGTCGAAACTGCTGGTGCTCGACCTCGTCGACTTCCGTCTGTTGATGGCGCGCCACCCCGATCTCGCCGAGACCATCGACGTCGAGGCCAAGCGCCGCGCGCTGGAGAACAAATGATGCAGCAACCTGCTTTGGCCCCCGATCAGGCGAGCACCCCGGTCCTCACCATCGATGGCGCGCGCGCCACCATCCGCCTCAACCGGCCGCGACATCTGAACCGGATGCAGCCGGAAGACCTCGAGGCCATGGCAATACTGTTCGACCGGATCGAAGCCGACCCTGCCATTCGCGTGCTGGTCTTGACCGGCACTGGGCGCGCCTTTTCCGCCGGCTACGATCTCAATTCGGTCGCCGACCGCGCCACGGGCAAGGACGAGCAGACCGCGGGCTCGGCCTTCGAGGTGATGGTCAACCGGCTGGAAGATCTGGCCGTGCCGACCATCTGCCGGCTCAATGGCGGCGTCTACGGCGGCTCGACTGATCTCGCGCTCGCCTGCGATTTCCGCATCGGCGTCGACACCGCCGAGATGTTCATGCCGGCGGCGCGGCTCGGCCTGCACTATTACAAGAGCGGCATCCGCCGTTACGTATCGCGGCTCGGCACCGACAACGCGAAGAAGCTTTTCCTCACCGCGCAGAAGATCGATGCACCCGAAATGCTGCGGATCGGCTATCTCACCGCCATGGTGCCGCCGGAGGCGCTCGACGAGGAGGTCGACCGGCAGGTCGCGATCCTCGCCGGCAATGCGCCGATCGCGATGCGCGGCATGAAACGGACCATCAACGAGATCGCCCGCGGTGAGCTCGACGAGGCCGCGGCCGACCAGCGCGCCCGCGACAGCATGCGCGGCGCCGAGATCAAGGAAGGCGTGCGTGCCTTCGCCGAGAAGCGCCCGCCGAAATTCTAGACTAATCATCAACAAAGGTGACGACGTCGGCAAGCGCCGCGCGCGAGGTGCGGTAGCCGTTCACCTTGTGCGCATGATCGGCATAGCCGAAGGAAATGCCGCAGACCACGCGGCGGTCACTGCCGAGATTGAAGTGCCGGCGGATCAGTCCGGAATGCCGCGCCAGCGCGGCCTGCGCGATGCTGCCGAGGCCGAGCGCCTGCGCGGCCAGCATGAAATTGGAGACGAAGGCGCCGCAATCAACCGCGCCGTAGACGCCGAGCGGCTCGGTGGTGTGGATGACCGCGACATGCGGCGCGCCGAAGAAATTGTAGTTCTCCAGCGCCTGTTTGGCGTAGGCCATCCTGTCGCCGCGCGGGATGCCGAGCGTGTTGTAGAGCTGGAAGCCGCTCTCGCGGCGGCGCTCGAGATAGACGCCGAGATATTCGCGCGGGAAGGGATAGTCGCTGTTCTCGGCGGCGCCGGAGGCCGCCTCGGCATAGATCAGCTTGCGGAACCGCTCCTTGGCCTCGCCGCTGGCGATCACCACCTGCCAGGGCTGGCTGTTGCACCAGGACGCGGTGCGCTGCGCGACTTTGAGAACCTGCTCAATGGTTTCGCGCGGCACGGCCTTTGGCAGGAAGGCGCGCACGGAGTAGCGCTCGTTGAGGAGCTCTTCGAGCACGCCGATGCGATCTTTTTGGTTTACTGCAGCGTCCATGGCTCAACTCGCGGTAATGTTTTGTAGGGTGGGCAAAGGCGCGCCAGCGCCGTGCCCACCATCTATTGCTCCGTAAAACATGGTGGGCACGCTTCGCTTTGCCCACCCTACGAAGCGCCTATCCACGCCCCCTGGTCGGGATCTTGTTGAACGGCACGTCCTTGTCGACGCGGATATCGCCGGGCAGGCCCAGCACGCGCTCGGCGATGATGTTGCGCAGGATCTCGTCGGTGCCGCCGGCGATCCGCATCGACGGCGAGGAGAGCAGCATCTGCTGGAACTGGCCGCTCGCGATCTCCTCCGATGCGCCCGTCAGTGCGCCGGCCGCGCCTTCCAGGTCCATCGCATAGGTTGCGATGTCCTGCAGCATCGAACCGGCGACCAGCTTGCCTATCGAATTTTCCGGACCCGGCCGTTCTCCTTTGGAGAGCGCCGAGATCGCGCGATAGCTAGTATATTTGAGCCCGCTCGCCTTCACCGCCCAGCTCGCGAGCTTGGAGCGCGTGGCGCGGTCGTCGATCGCCGGCCCATCCTCCAACATCAGGTTCGAGCAGAACTCGAAGATCTCGGGAAAACCGGTCGCGAGCCGCGCGCCGATCGACATGCGCTCATTCATCAGCGTGGTCAGCGACACGTTCCAGCCATCGCCGACATTGCCGAGCCGCTGGCTGTCGGGGATCACGACGTCGGTGAAATAGACCTCGTTGAACTCCTGCATGCCGTTGGCCTGCTTGATCGGCCGAACCTCGACGCCTTTGCTCTTCATGTCGAGGAAGAACATGGTGAGCCCCTTGTGCTTGGGCACGTTGGGATCGGTGCGGGTGATCAGGAGCCCATAGTCGGAATAATGAGCGCCCGAGGTCCAGATCTTCTGGCCGTTGACGACCCAGTTGTCGCCCTTCTTCTCGGCACGGGTGCGCAGGCCCGCAACGTCGGAGCCGCCGGCCGGCTCCGAGAACAACTGGCACCAGATTTCCTCGCCCGAGGCGAGCTTCGGCAGGTAGCGCCGCTTGTTCTCCTCGCTGCCAAACGCCATCACGGTCGGCCCGCACATGCCCTCGCCGATCTGGAAGGGTTGCGTCAGCTTGCCGTAAACGCCCTCCTCCTGCTGCCAGATCACCTTCTCGATCGGGGTGGCGCCGCGGCCACCATATTCCTTCGGCCAGTGCAGGCAGGCCCAGCCGCCGTCGGCCTTCTTCTTCTGCCAGGCCTTGCCGACCTCGACCATGTCGTGTTGCTGCAGCCGGATGCGACCGAGCGAGGATTTCGAGAGCTCCGCCTCCAATTCCTTCGGCGCATTGGCCGCGACCCATTTGCGCGCGGTCTCGCGAAACTCGGCCTCCTGCGGGGTGTCATCGAAATTCATGGCGTTTCCTCTCTGCTGTCATTCCGGGGCGCGCGGAACGCGCGAACTATGATGTGCAATTGCACATCTGAGAATCTCGATCCACAATCTCCAGATTCCGGGTCTGCGCCTTCGGCGCATCCCGGAATGACGAATTAGTTACGTCCCTTGGTCGGTATCTGGTTGAACGGCACGTCCTTGTCGACACGGATATCGCCGGGCAGGCCCAGCACGCGCTCGGCGATGATGTTGCGCATGATCTCGTCGGTGCCGCCTTCGACCCGGGTGCCGGGCGCGCGCAACAGCATGGCCTGGAATTTTCCGGCGACCTCGGCTTCCGGCCCGCTCAAGGCACCGGCGGCGCCCTGCAGATCGAGCGCGTACATTGCGACATCCTGGATCATCGAGCCGGCGACCAGCTTGCCGATGGAGTTTTCCGGCCCCGGACGTTCCCCTCGGGAAAGCGCGGAGATGGCGCGCATGCTGGTGTATTTCAGCCCGCTCGCCTTCACCGCCCAGTTCGCCAGTTTGGAGCGGACGTTGCGGTTTTCGATCGCGGGACCATCGTCCAGCATCAGGCTGTTGCAAAAATCGAACAGCTCGGGGAAGCCGGTCGACACCCCCGCGCCGATCGACATGCGTTCGTTCATCAGCGTGGTCAGCGACACGTTCCAGCCGTCATTGACATTGCCGAGGCGCTGGCTGTCCGGAATTTTCACGTCGGTGAAATAGACCTCGTTGAAATCCGACTGCCCGCTCGCCTGCTTGATCGGCCGCACCTCCACGCCCGGGCACTTCATGTCCAGGAAGAACATGGTCAGCCCCTTGTGCTTGGGTACATTGGGATCGGTGCGGGTGAGCAGAATGCCGTAGTCGGAATAATGCGCGCCTGACGTCCATATCTTCTGGCCGTTGATGATCCAATCATCGCCGCGTCTCTCGGCATGCGTGCGCAGGCCCGCAACATCGGAGCCGCCGGCGGGCTCGGAGAACAGCTGGCACCAGATCTTCTCGCCGGAGGCGAGCGGCGGCAGATATTTGCGCTTCTGCTCTTCGCCCGCGAACGCCATCATGGTCGGCCCGCACATGCCATGGCCGATGATGAACATCGAGCTCAGCTTGCCAAAGGGGCCTTCCTCCTGCTGCCAGATCACGCGCTCGATCGGGGAAGAGCCGCGGCCGCCATATTCCTTCGGCCAGTGCAGGCAGGCCCAGCCGGCATCCGCCTTCTTCTTCTGCCAGGCCTTGGCGACGTCGAGGATGTTGGCACCCTCCAGCCGGGTGCGACCGAGCGAGGATTTGCGCAGCTCATCCTCATATTGCTTCGGCGCATTCGCGGCGATCCACGCCTTGGCCTGGCTACGGAACGCGGCTTCCTGCGGGGTGTCGTCGAAGTTCATTTTGTTTTCCTGTCATTCCGGGGCGCGCGTAGCGCGAACCCGGAATCTC
This sequence comes from uncultured Alphaproteobacteria bacterium, assembly GCA_963847045.1. GTDB lineage: Bacteria > Pseudomonadota > Alphaproteobacteria > Rhizobiales > Xanthobacteraceae > Bradyrhizobium. The sequence goes on from CAWJYQ010000019.1 coordinate 131,952, forward strand.
GATCCACAACCTCCAGATTCCGGGTCTGCGCTTCGCGCAGCCCGGAATGACGTTCCTTTAGCTACGCCGCGTTCTTCTTGCGCATGCGGTCGATCAGCGCGTCTTCCCAGTAAGAGAGGCTGCCGAGCCCAAGCGCCACCGCATTGGCGCGGCGGTAATACATGTGGCAGTCGAACTCCCAGGTGAAACCCATGCCGCCATGGACCTGGATGTTGTTCTTGGCGCAGTGCTGGAACGCCTGCGTCGCGCTGATGCGCGCGGCGGCCGCGGCTTCCGGCAATTCGCCGGCATTGGTCGAGAGCGCCCAGGCGCCGTAATAGCAATTGGAGCGTGCCAGCGTTGCCGACACGTACATGTCGGCGAGCATGTGCTTCACCGCCTGGAACGAGCCGATTGGGCGACCGAAGGCGATGCGGTCGAGCGCATAATCGCGGCCCATCTCGAGTGCGCGGTCGGCGCCGCCGACCTGCTCGAACGCGGTCAGCACGGCCGCGCGGTCGAGCACCTGCGTGAGAATGCCCCAGCCCTCACCGGCGGCGCCGAGTGGCTCGGCCTTGCAATTCTTGAAGGTAACTTCCGCCTGGCCGCGGGTCGGATCGACATTGGTCAGTTCCTTGATCTCGACGCCGCCGCCCTTCAGATCAACCAAGAACAAAGAAATGTCGCTCTCGCGGCCGCTTGATCCCGTGCGCGCCGCAACGACGGCAAAATCGGCGATCGAGGCATCGGGCACCGGCTTCTTCACGCCATTCAGCGTGCCGCCGCTGGCGGCTAGCTTGATCGCCTTGGGCGACGGATTGCCCGCGCCTTCGAACAGCGCCATCGTGCCGATCGCCTCTCCGGACGCGACCTTCGGCAGCCATTTCTTCTTCTGCGCGTCCGAGCCCGCGATCTGCAGCGCTTCAGCCGCGAGATAAACCGTCGAGGAGAACGGCACCGGCGCCAGCGCGCGGCCCATCTCCTCGGCGATCACGCAAAGCTCGAGATGGCCGGCACCCGCGCCGCCAAATTCCTCGGGGATCGCGACGCCGAGGAAGCCCATCTCGGCAAGGCCCTTCCACAATTCCCTGTCGTAGGGCGCCTTGCCGTCGAGCACTGCGCGTACCGCCTTCGGCGGGCACTTTTCGGCGAGGTATTTCCGCGCCTGATCCCGGAGCTGCTTCTGGTCGTCGGAGAAATCGAAGTTCATGGGTGTTTCCTCTTTCTGGGTGTCATTCCGGGGCGCGCGCAGCGCGTGCCCGGAATCCATAACCACCAGCTGGGGTTATGGATTCCGGGCCTGCGCCTCGCGGCGCATCCCGGAATGACGATGTGGAGGGAGTCGGTTCTCATTGCAGCACAATCACGTCCTCTCCCGGCCGGTCGGCGTAGAGCCGCTCCACCAGGTGGGCGCGGCGCTCGAGGCCCGCGCGCTGGTTGATGTAGCCCTTGTCGGTCAGCTCGTTGCCGTCGATCGAGGGCGGCTCGACCATCAGCATCACACGCGCCACGCGCAGACTGCTCGAACCTCCGCATGAACAATTGTGCGCTTCCAGGCCGCGCTTGAGACAGGCGATCACCTCGGGATGCCTGACGATGTCCTCGTAGGTCGCCTCCGCATTGCCGACGATCTGCCGGCAGGCGTGCAGATTGGGCCAGGCCAAGAGCCCGATGAACGGACGATCCTGCCCGGCCACCAGCGCGTCATGCACCACCGGCGTGGCTGCCGCGATCGCATCGGTGCGGAGCGAGCCGACATGCACGAAGGTGCCGGTGGTGAGCTTGAAATCCTCGACCACGCGCCCGGCAAAGATGATGCCGGCCACGGGATCATCGGGATCGACGAACACGCCGGCATCGCCGATGCAGTAAAAGCCTTCCTCGTCGAACATCTTCTTCGTGAGTTCGGGCTGACCGAAATAGCCGGGTGTGACGTTGACGCCGCGCAGCCGCAATTCGTATTTCGAGGCGCATGGCACCATCTTCAATTCGACGCCGGGGAACGGCAGGCCGATCAGGCCGACGCGCTCCGTGTCCCAATAGGTGCCGGTCGAGGTCGGCGCGGTCTCGGTCGAGCCCCAGCCGGTGTAGAACACGATGCGCTCGCCGGTGGTCCTCACGGCGAGTGCCTGCATGCGGTCGTAGAGATCGTCCGGCAGCCGCGCACCGCCATAGGCCATCACGGTCAGATTCTTGAAGAAGCTGCGGCACAGCGCGTCGTCCTTCTCCATTGCCGCAGCCAGTGCCGCATAGCCGGCCGGCACATTGGCGTAATAGGTCGGCGACACCTCGCGCAGATTACGGATGGTCTCTTCCAGCTGGCCCGGCAGCGGCCGGCCGTCGTCGATATAGAGCGTGCCGCCATCGACCAGTACCGGATGGAACGCGGCGTTGCCGCCCATGGTGTGGTTCCACGGCATCCAGTCGAGCACGGTGGGCGGGATCGAGCCCGCCGTGCGCGGCCGCACCTGCATCATCATCGCCGCATTGGCGCACATCATTTCCTGGGTGTTAATGACGGCCTTCGGCATGCCGGTCGAGCCTGATGTGAACAGCAGCTTGCCGACCGTATCGGGCGTGATCTTCGCGACCAACTCCTCGACCTCGTTCGTGACGGGTGTCGAGGCGAGATCAGCGAACGAAACGCTGTTGATGCCTTCGCAGGGTCGCAGCACATGGACGACGGTGACGCCATCGAGATTGAGCGCCTTCAGCGCCTTCTCGAAGGTCGGGCCGTCCTGCACCATCACCACGCCGGGCTTGATCAGGTCGAACAGATATTTCAGCTTGACGTGATCCTGGCTCATCAGCGAGTAGGCCGGCGACACCGGCGCGGCCGGATGGCGCGCCTGCATGGCGGCTTGCGTCATCAGCGCATGCTCGATCGAATTGCCAGAAAGGATCGTGACGGGACGGCCGGGCTCAAGCTTGAGATTGAGCAGGCCCTGCGTCAACGCATCGACGGCGCGCTTGGCTTCGCCATAGGACACCTTGCGCCACTGCCGGTCCGCGCCGCCGCGCTGCGCGAGCCAGATGCGCTCGGGCGCTTCTCTCGCCCATTTCGCCAGCGAGGCCGGGATGTGCTTCTCGTAAGCCTGCAGCGGAATCCGCGACTTCAGGACGATCGTGCCGTCACCCCGATGCTCGACCGCGATGTCGCGCTTCAGCCATTCGATCTTGCGAAAGGCCGGCTTCTCCAGCACCGTCGCGGCATTCCCACTCATATTGCGTCTCCCGAAATATCGGCCCTTGGCGGGCTCTTTGTCATCTTCTGATATAGACAGGCTTTCGCTTTTCGAGGAAGGCTCTTATGCCCTCTGCGCTTCCAGCGAGCGCGATGCCAGTTACTGCGCCCTCTCCCCTTGTGGGAGAGGGCATGATCGCTGTGAGCACTGCATTCGCTTGGGTGAGGGGTTGCCACTGGAGAGAACCCCTCATCCGGCGCGGATTACAAATAGCCGATGCAAAGCATCGGCGTACTCACTTAAGGTGGGCGGCCGAAGGCCGCCTATGGCCACCTTCTCCCACAGGGGGAGAAGGGAAGAAGGGCATCCACTACCGCGGCGCCATTCTGATCGCGCCGTCGAGGCGGATGGTCTCGCCGTTGAGCATCGGGTTCTCGACGATGTGCACCGCAAGGCTGCCGTATTCGGCGGCATCACCAAGCCGCGACGGATGCGGCACCTGGGCGCCGAGGCTCTTGCGCGCCTCTTCGTTGAGCCCCATCAAGAGCGGCGTGAAGAACAGGCCGGGCGCGATGGTGTTGACGCGGATCTTCTGGCTCGCGAGATCGCGCGCCGCCGGCAGGGTGAGACCAACCACGCCGCCCTTGGAGGCAGAATACGCGATCTGACCGATCTGGCCCTCATAGGCCGCCACACTCGCGGTATTGATGATGACGCCGCGCTCTTCGCCGATCGGCTCGGCCGTGACCAGGCGCTCGGCGAACAGCCGCAGGCAGTTGAACGTGCCGATCAGATTGACATTGATGATGCGCGCGAACTTCGCCAGCGGATAGACGCCGTCGCGACCGACGATGCGCTGCGAACCGCCGATGCCGGCGCAGTTCATCAGGATGCGCGCAATGCCATGCGCGGCTTCCGCCTTCGCAATTGCAGCCTTGATCGCCTCCTCGTCAGTGACGTCGGCGTGAAGGGCCACGCCCTTCACCTCGGCTGCGACCTTCTCGGCGTTTTCCTTGTTCTGGTCGATCACGCCGATCTTGGCGCCCTTCGCGGCCATGGCGCGCGCGGTCGCGGCGCCAAGGCCCGAGCCACCGCCGGTGATGAGAACGGCAACGTCTTTCAACTGCATGTCAAAACTCTCCTTGGGCGTTTCTTCTCTAGACTTGGATTTCTTGTGATTATTGTCCGGCGGCGGCTCCGTTGGTCTGCTTGAGCATGCCGCCGCAGATCAGGGCTTCCATGTGCTTGATGTAGTCGCGGCAGACTTCGTCCGTGACCGGGCCGACGCCGGTCGCGCGCGACATCGCGTGACGGCCGAAGAACAGATGATCGCAGGCACCAATGAGACTGGTGTAGAACAGCACCGGATCGATCTTGCGGAACTCGCCGGCCTTGATGCCCTGGGCCAGCAGGCGACGGTGAAAATCAAGCAAGGGTGCTACGAAAAATTTCGAGACTTCGTCGGCGGCCGCCGCGCTGCTCTCGTGCAGGAGATAGTGGATCAGCCGGTTCATGTAGGGAAAGCGGTGATAGGCGCGGATGATGCCGGCGATGTGGAGCTTCAGCTTGGCGGTCGGCGTGATCGGCTGCGCCAGCAGATATTCGAGGTTCGACATTTCGGTTGCGGCATCGCGCGCGAGCAAGGCCAGCAGCAATCCGTCCTTGTTGCCGAAATGGTACTTCACCAGCGCGGCGTTGACGCCCGATTTCTGCGCGATGTCCGAGAGCGAGACTTCGATCGAGGAACGCTCGATCATCAGTTCGCTCGCCGCCACCAGAAGCTTCTCGGCGGTTGGATTTTTCGCCGGCTGAGCGCGGGCCGGTACGCTGGTATTCAACTGCGATGCCATTGCTGCCTGTCCGAAAAGCGGTCGCACATAAGCGCATGCCGGGGCCGCACTCAAGAGTTAATTGAACGATTGACTAACTCTCCGGCCACCCCTTAAATCCGGCCCCATCAATTCCAGCGACAGCGAAAACAATCAGGGAGAAGTGAGATGGCCGAGGCTTATATCGTCGCCGCCGCCCGCACCGCCGGCGGCCGCAAGGGAGGGCGTCTCGCCGGCTGGCATCCGGCCGACCTTGCGGCAAAGGTGCTGGATTCGCTGGTGGAGCGCTCGGGCGCGGCGCCCGACCAGATCGAAGACGTGATCATGGGCTGCGTGATGCAGGCCGGCGAGCAGTCCAACAACATCGCGCGCAACGCCATCATGGCGTCGAGCCTTCCGGAGAGCGTGCCCGGCACCTCGATCGACCGGCAATGCGGCTCCTCGCAGCAGGCGCTGCATTTCGCGGCGCAAGCGGTGATGAGCGGCACGATGGACATCGTGATCGCGGCGGGCGTGGAGTCGATGACGCGGGTGCCGATGGGCCTCGCCTCGCAACTCCCGGCCAAGAACGGCTACGGCAATTACAAGAGCCCGAACATCGAGAAGCGCTATCCGAACATCGTGTTCAGCCAGTTCACCGGCGCGGAGATGATGGCCGAGAAATACGGCCTCTCGAAGGATGAGCTCGACGAGTATTCCTACAACAGCCACCAGCGCGCGATTGCGGCAACCCAGGCCGGCCATTTCAGGAACGAGATCGTGCCGGTGCAGATCACCCGCGCCGACGGTTCGACCGACACCCACAATATCGACGAGGGCATCCGCTTCGATGTCAGCCTCGACGGCATCAAGGGCGTCAAGCTCATCGCCGAGAACGGCAAGCTGACGGCGGCGAGCGCCAGCCAGATCTGCGACGGCGCCTCCGGCGTGGTCGTGGTCAACGAGAAGGGGTTGAAGCAGCTTGGCGCCAAGCCCTTGGCGCGCATCCATCACCTGACCATGATGGGCGGCGACCCCGTGATCATGCTGGACGCGCCGCTGCATGCGACCGAGCGCGCGCTGAAGAAGGCCGGCATGACAATCGACGACATCGACCTGTTCGAGGTCAACGAGGCCTTCGCCTCGGTGCCGACGGCGTGGCTGAAGACCACGGGCGCTGATCCTGAGCGGCTCAACGTCAATGGCGGCGCGATCGCGCTTGGTCATCCCCTCGGCGGCTCCGGCACAAAGCTGATGACGACGCTGGTCAACGCGCTGAAGCAGCGAGGCAAACGCTACGGCCTGCAGACCATGTGCGAAGGCGGCGGCATGGCCAATGTGACGATCGTCGAGCGGCTGTAAGCCGAGACCTCACCGCACAAACGATGTCGTCCCGGCCTTGAGCCGGGACCCATAGCCACAAGCCTTTGTGGGGACACTGAGCTGGAGCTCCAGCCTCCCAAACAATAAAAATTGGTGGTTATGGGTGCCCGCGTTCGCGGGGACGACCACTTTGATGCCTTCAGGAAACACCCATGACGCACCCGTCCGTCCATGCGCGTACCCAGCCGAACAAGATCGCCTACCAGATGGCGGGCACGGGCAAGGCGATCACCTATCGCGAGCTTGACGAGCTCTCGAACCAGGGCGCGCATCTGTTCCGCTCGCTCGGCCTGAAGGCGGGCGACCACATCGCGCTGCTCTTGGAAAACCGGCTCGCCTTCATGGAAATCTGCTGGGCCGCGCAGCGCAGCGGGCTCTATTACACCGCGATCAGCCGCTATCTCACGCAGGACGAGATCGCCTATATCGTCAAAGACTGCGGCGCAAAGGTCTTCATCACCTCGCCGAAATGCGCCGAGCAGGTCAAGGGCCTGATCAAGGGCAAGCCCGGCGAACCCCTGTTCTTCATGCTAGATGAACCCGAGCCCGGCTTCCGTTCCTTCGACAAGGAAGCCGGTGCGCAGCCGACAACGCCGATCGCGGACGAAGTCGCGGGCTACGACATGCTCTATTCGTCCGGCACCACCGGCCGGCCGAAGGGCATCAAGAAGCAGTTCGAGGGCAATCCGATCGACCTGCCCAATCCCTTCATGAGGATTCTCTGCGCCAATATGTGCGGCATGAATGCGGACACGGTCTATCTGTCGCCGGCGCCGCTCTATCACGCGGCTCCGCTGCGCTTCAACATGATGGCAATCATCCTCGGCGGCACCTCCGTCATCATGGAATCCTTCGACGCGGAGCAATTCCTGAAACTGGTCGAGAAGCACAAGGTCACGCAGTCGCAGCTGGTGCCGACCATGTTCGTGCGCATGCTGAAGCTGCCGGACGAGGTACGCACGCGCTACGACGTCTCATCGCTCACGGGCGCGATCCATGCCGCCGCGCCCTGCCCGATCGACGTCAAGGCAAAGATGATCGAATGGTGGGGGCCGATCCTGATCGAATATTACGGCGGCTCCGAGGGCAACGGCGTCACCGTGTCGACCTCGCAGGACTGGCTGACGCACCGCGGCACGGTCGGCCGCGCCGTGGTCGGCAAGGTGAAAATTCTCGACGAGAACGACGAGGAGGCGCCGGTCGGCGAAATCGGCACGGTCTATTTCGCCGACGGGCCGGAGTTTTCCTATCACAACGATCCCGAGAAGACGAAGCGCGCCTATAATGCGCGCGGCTGGTCGACGCTCGGCGATGTCGGCTATCTCGATCAAGAGGGCTTCCTCTATCTCACCGACCGCAAGTCCTACATGATCATTTCCGGCGGGGTGAACATCTACCCGCAGGAGACCGAGGACGTGCTGATCACGCATCCCGATGTCGCCGATGTCGCGGTGTTCGGTGTGCCGAACGAGGAAATGGGCGAAGAGGTCAAGGCCGTGGTGCAGCCGCATGACATGGCGAAGGCGAACAAGGCGATGGAGGAGCAGCTCATGCTGTTCTGCCGAAATCATCTGTCGCCGATCAAATGCCCGCGCTCCATCGACTTCGAGGCCGAGCTGCCACGCACGCCGACCGGCAAGCTCGTGAAGCGCCATCTGCGCGATAAGTATTGGCCGAAGACCGCGGCGCGGATTTGAGGTCTCGCTGTCGTCCCCGCGCACGCGGGGACCCATAACCACAGCCGCCAGCTGTGACAAACGCCGGGGCCACAGCTACACTTGCAATACTCAGTTGTGGATATGGGTCCCGGATCGCGCTCGCTATGCTCGCTTGTCCGGGACGACATCGTGAGAGTTTCAATGACCTCCCTCCCTCCACCGCCCCTGCCCGCTACCATCCGCTCGCGCTACGTCGATGGTATCAACGGCCTCACCATGCATGTGCTCGAAGCCGGCTTCGAGACCAAAGGCCGGCCGTGTCTGTTGCTGCTGCATGGCTTTCCCGAGCTGGCCTTCTCCTGGCGCAAGGTGATGCCGGCGCTGGCCGAGGCCGGCTATCACGTGATCGCGCCGGACCAGCGCGGCTATGGCCGCACCACCGGTTGGGATGCGAAGTACGACGGCGACCTAAATTCCTTCCGGCTGCTCAACCTCGTGCGCGACGCGCTCGGGCTGGTGTCAGCGTTCGGCTATCGCCACGTCGATGCCGTGATCGGCCACGACTTCGGCAGCCCCGTCGCCGCCTGGTGCGCGCTGGTGCGGCCCGACGTGTTTCGCGCGGTCACGATGATGAGCGCACCATTCGGCGGGCCGCCGTCGCTGCCGTTCAACACCGCGCATAAGCCGGCCAAGCCGCGTGCCGAAGACCCCGTGCATCGCGAGCTCGCCGCATTGCCGCGGCCGCGCAAGCATTATCAATGGTACTATTCCGAACGCCAGGCGGACAACGACATGCACCGCGCGCCGCAGGGCGTGCATGATTTCCTGCGCGCCTACTACCATCACAAGAGCGCGGACTGGAAAGACAACAAGCCCTACCCGCTCAAGGCATGGTCGGCGGAAGAGCTTGCGAAACTCCCGACCTATTATGTGATGGATCTCGGCAAGACCATGCCGGAGACGGTGGCGGCGGAGATGCCTTCGCGCGCGGAGATCGCCGCCAACAAATGGCTGCCGGACAGCGAGCTCGCCTATTACTCGAGCGAATATGCGCGCACGGGATTCCAGGGCGGGCTGCAATGGTATCGCTGCGGCACGACGGGCGCGTTCAACGCCGAGCTGCAGACCTGGTCGGGGCGGACCATCGATGTGCCGTCCTGCTTCATCTCGGGCAAGCAGGATTGGGGCACCTACCAGCGCGCCGGTGTGTTTGAGGCGATGCAGAAAACCGCCTGCACCAATATGATCGGCTGCCACCTCGTCGACGGCGCCGGCCACTGGGTGCAGCAGGAGCAGCCGGCCGAAGTCGGCCGGCTATTGCTGGAATTCTTGCGGAAAGCGCGTACCGCGCATTGAAGCAATTGACCGGAGAACTGTCGCCTTTTATAGGTTTAGAACTGTTCTAAACTATTCAAAAGGCGTCGCCCGTGAAGAATTTCGCCGATCTGACCGAGCGCGAGGTGCTGGCTGTTGCGATCTCCGCGGAGGAGGAGGACAGCCGCATCTACATGACCTTCGCGGAAGATCTCGCGGAGCGCTATCCGGAGTCGGCAAAATTGTTTGAGGAGATGGCGGAGGAGGAAAAAGGCCACCGCCACATGCTCCTAGAAATGTACGAAAAGCGATTTGGGCCGAACCTTCCTCCCATTCGACGGGACAACGTCAAGGGATTCTTGCGCCGCCGTCCGGTCTGGCTGACCAAGAATCTGTCGCTCGACACCATCCGCAAGGAGGTCGGGACGATGGAGTTCGAAGCCGAGCGGTTTTATATCAAGGCCGCCGAGCAGACCCAGGACGTCGGTGTGCGCAAGCTGCTCGGCGATCTCGCAGAAGCCGAAAAAGGCCACGAGAGATTCGCGGCAAAACTGACTGATGAAATTCTGAACCCGGACGTGCGCGCGGAAGAAGACAAAACCCGCCGCCGCGTGTTCGTGCTGCAATACGTCCAGCCGGGTCTCGCCGGGTTGATGGATGGCTCGGTATCGACGCTGGCGCCGCTGTTTGCCGCCGCCTTCGCAACCCATCAAAACTGGCAGACCTTTCTCGTCGGCCTCGCCGCTTCCATCGGTGCCGGCATCAGCATGGGATTTGCGGAAGCCCTCTCGGATGACGGCTCGCTGACCGGCCGTGGCTCGCCCTGGCTGCGCGGTGCTGCGAGCGGCATCATGACCGCGATCGGCGGCCTCGGCCACTCCCTGCCCTATCTCGTGCCGGATTCCTGGGCGAACGCGTTCTGGATCGCGACCTCGATCGCGGGCGTCGTGGTTTTCTTCGAATTGTGGGCGATCGCCTTCATCCGCTCGCACTACATGGACACGCCGTTCCTGCAGGCGGTGTTCCAGATCGTGCTCGGCGGCGTCATCGTGCTCGGCGTCGGCATCCTGATCGGCGCGGCGTAGGCGAGATGACGAGGCACCCATCAGCGAAATCATGGCTCGGCTTTGCGTCCCTCGCGATTTGCGCCATATTCGCACAGCCAGCAAGGGCGACCGACGAAATCCAGGTCTACAACGCCGGGATCGCCGAGGTCGGCCAGTTCACCATCCAGCAGCATCTCAACTACATTCCGCTCGGCGTCAAAGAGCCGCCATTTCCCGGCGGGCTCATCTCCCACAACAGCATCAATGGCACGCCCGAATTCGCCTATGGGATCACCGACTGGTGGGAAGTCGGCCTCTATCTGCCCTTCTCGATCGAGGACCAGAAATTCTATTCGGACGCATTCAAGCTGAGGACGCTGTTCGTGTCGCCGCACGCCGGGGATCGCAGCTTCTTCTACGGCGTCAATTTCGAATTCTCCAACGAGACGCCGCCCTTCGCGCAAACCCAATTCGCCATGGAAATCCGCCCGATCATCGGCGTGCGCAACGCGACCTACGAGTTCATCGTCAACCCGATCGTCGACATCGGCTTCGGCAAATATGGCGAGGCCGATTTCGCGCCGGCCGCGCGGCTCGCGCGCAAATTCGGCCCGGACCTCTATGCCGGCTTCGAATACTACGCCGATTTCGGCAAGATCGGCGATTTCCTGCCGTTCGAGCAGCAGCAGCACACGCTGTTTGCCGTCACCGATTTCAAGCTTGGCGTGTTCGGCGTCAATTTCGGCGTCGGTTACGGATTGACGCCGGCATCCGACCGCTGGGTGGTCAAGACCATCATCGGTTATGCGTTTCCAGTGCCAGGCAGCAGCGCGAACGCTCACGCCGCGGCAGGCCCGGTCAATCCGATGGCGCATTCGTCCATGCGCAGCGGCCTCGACACCGGCAGCGCATTGCAGCGCTAGCGAATCGCCGGCAGCACGACCTCGCGCATGATGCGCAGAGGCGGCACCCATTGATCCGGCGTGTCGTAATTGCCCGATGTTGTCACCACGACAAGGTCGCGCTCCGGCACAACATAGAGGCGCTGGCCTCCATTGCCGGAGGCATTCCATAAACGCTCGCGCCGTCCAAGATACCATTGATAGCCGTAGTCCCGCATCTCATCGATCGGCACGACCGAGGTCGTGCAGCGCGTAATCCACTCCGCCGGCACCACCGCGCGATCGTCCCACACACCGCCACGCAACATGAGCTGGCCGATCCTCGCGAGATCGCGCGGCAGCATCCGGATGCCGGATGCGGCGATCAGTTCGCCATCGCCGCCGACGTACCAATCGGTCGGCGCCATGCCGAGCGGATCGAACAGCGCTTCGCGCGCATAATCGTGCAGCGACTTGCCGGTGCCTTTGGCGATGATGCGGCCGAGCAGCGCTGTGGCGCCGCCGCAATAGGTCCAGCGCTTGCCCGGCTCCGTCACGATGGGCCGATCGAGCACATAGCGATAGCGATCCACCGCGCGATCCATGGCGATCTCGCTGTTGGCCGGATTGGTGTAGGGAATGCTCAGTTCATCCCAATCCGTACCCATGGTCATCGACAGCACGTGATGCAGCGTCCAGCGCTGGCGGCCGATTTCAGCCGTCAGATCGGCATATTCGGGAAAGGACTGCATCAATGGCTGCTCGGGCGGCGGCACCTTACCGGCCTTGAGCGCGATCCCGTACAACAGCCCAATGATGCTTTTCGATACCGAGCGCAGATCGTGCAACGTGTCGGGCTTGAACGAGACGACGCCGAGCGACCTGCCGCGAGCGTCATCCTTGCCGTGAAAATAACGTTCCAGCACCAGCCGACCGCCGCGAATGACGATGACCGCGTGCATGTTCCATATGCGCTTGTCGGCGACGGCCTTGTCGAGCCGCGCTTCGAGGTCACCGGAAAATCCAGCCTCGGACGGCTTCGCGATGTTCCAGTCGAGCATCGTCGCCGAACTCTTGTCCATTGAACCGCCCATCAACGTTCCTCCCGCGGCCACCTGTCGGCGGCTGAAATTTGTCTCGGCCATATCGTCATCCCTTGTCTGCAATGACGACGAAGGCATGCACGGGCAGATAGCATGGCGTCCGAGGCGCCGCTGTACAGCTATTGCTCTTGCGGCGCCTTGCCAAACTGAGCATCATCCGCGCCGTTTCGAGAGATCAGACGGGAGTGCGTGTTGGCCAAATCGCAATGGAGTTTCAAGACTGCCGTAGAGCTCACGGCGGCGTTGAAGGCGAAAAAAGTTTCCGCAGTCGAGCTTGCGCAGGACGCGATCGGTCGCATCGAGCGGCATGACGGCAAGATCAACGCTATCTGCGTCCGCGATTTCGATCGCGCGCTGGAGGCGGCGCGCGCCGCCGACGTGGCGCTCGCACGCGGCGAGGACAAGCCGCTGCTCGGCATTCCCCTGACCGTGAAGGAATCATACAACATCGCAGGCCTGCCCACGACCTGGGGTATTCCCGAGCAGAAGGATTTTGTCGCGAAGGAAGACGCGCTATCGATCTCGCGGGTGAAGGACGCCGGCGGCGTTATCCTCGGCAAGACCAACGTGCCGCTGGGCCTGGGCGACTGGCAGAGCTACAACGACATCTACGGCACCACCAACAATCCGTATGATCTGGCGCGCACGCCGGGCGGCTCCTCCGGCGGCTCGTCGGCCGCGCTTGCCGCGGGCTACGGGGCGCTCTCGCTCGGCTCCGATATCGGCGGCTCGCTGCGGGTGCCAGCGTTTCACTGCGGCGTCTATGCGCACAAGCCGACCTTTGCGCTGGTCGCCAACCGCGGCCATCTGCCCCCCGGGCTGCCGCCACTGCCATCCAACCGCGATCTGGCGGTGATCGGACCGATGGCGCGCGGCGCCGCCGATCTGTCGCTGCTGCTCGACGTGATGGCGGGACCGGACCCGATCGAAGCTGGCAAGGCCTACAGACTGCAGCTGCCGCCGGCACGTCACAACGCGATGAAGGATTTCCGTATCCTCTTGATCGACAGCGATCCGCTGCTGCCGAGCGACAAGGACGTGCGCGGGGCGATCGAAAAGCTCGCGGCCGATCTCGGCAAGGCCAGCGTGACGGTGACGCGGCAGAGCCCGCTGTTGCCGGACTTCGCGGTCTCGTCGCGGCTCTATATGCGGATGCTGATGTCGCTGTTGGGGGCGAACTTCCCGCAAGAGATTTACGAAGGTGCGAAGGCCGCCACCGCCCAGCTCGCGCCCGGTGACACGAGCCTGCGTGCAGAGCGCCTGCGCGGCATCACGCTCAGCCACCGCGACTGGATGATGGCCGATGGCGGCCGCACGCGGCTGCGCGCGCAATGGCATGAACTGTTCAAGAGCTTCGATGCGGTGATCTGTCCGATCATGCCGACACCGGCCTATCTGCAGGACCAGTCGCCAGAGCAGGAGGACCGCCGCATCAACATCGACGGCAAGGATTTCTCCTATCCCGACCAGCTGGCCTGGCCCGGCGTCGCTACCCTCCCAGGCCTGCCGTCGACCGCGATCCCGCTTAGGCTCAATGCGCAGGGCCTGCCCGTCGGCGTGCAGATCGTCGGCCCATACCTGGAGGACCGCACGCCGCTGAGGCTGGCGGAGTTGATCGAGCGGGAATTCGGCGGCTTCATTCCGCCGAAGATGTTTGATGATTAAGAAGCAAGAAAACGGAGAAGCGCATGAGCAAGGACCTCGACGAACTGACGGCGCTCAACAAGGATTATGTCGAACTCGGTGCAGAACTGCGACGTCAAACATTTCGACGAAATCCTTGCGCAGGACTTTTACTGCACCAATGCAGACAAAAGCTTTGTCGACCGCGCCGCGTTCCTGAAGCAGACCGCGATCCCCGTGAAGATCAGGAACCTGAAGGCGGAGGACGTCAAGATCCGCATCCTCGGCGACTTCGCCATCATCCACGCCCAGACCAGCTACATCAACGCGGACGGCCAAGAGGCCCACGGCCGCTACACCGATTGCTGGGCCAGGCAGAACGGGAAGTGGCTGGCCGTGTCAGCGCACGTGGCGCGGTGAGACTCCTTTTCACCTCTCCCCGCATTTGCGGGGGAGAGGTGAAGAGCCTCACGCGTCAAACATGATCACGCTGCGCAAGGTCTTGCCGGCTTTCATGCTGGCGAAACCCTCGTTGATCTCCGACAGCTTCAGCTTGGCCGAGATCCAGTCCTCCAGGTGCAGCCTGCCGCGCAGATAGAACTCGACCAGGCGCGGCATGTCGACGCGAAAATGGTTCGAGCCCATCGAAGAGCCCTGGATCTTGCGCTCGCGCAGGAAGTCGAAGCCGTGCAGCTCGATCTTCTGGCCGAATGGGATCATGCCGACGATGGTCGCGGTGCCGCCGGGCGCCAGCATCGCGAAGGCCTGCTCCGCGGTCTCCTTGCGGCCGAGCACCTCGAAGGCGTGCTGCACGCCGCCCTTGGTGAGCTCCCTCACCTGCTGCACGACGTCGCCATTGCGGGGATCGATGATGTCGGTCGCGCCCAGCTTGGTCGCGAGTTGCAGCTTGGCGGGATTGGTATCGATCGCGATGATGCGGCCTGCGCCCGCGATCTCCGCGCCATTGATCGCAGCCATGCCGACGCCGCCACAGCCGATCACGGCCACGGTCTCGCCGGCCGTGACCCTGGCCGTGTTCACCACCGCGCCATAACCGGTGATGACGCCGCAGCCGATCAGCGCCGCGAGCTCCAGGGGCATGTCGTTGCGGATTTTAACGATGGCGTTTTCGTGCACTAGCATCTGCTCGGCAAAGGACGAGAGATTGAGGAACTGGTTCAGTTTCTCCGGCCGGTTCCACGACAGCCGGTTCGATGCGCCCGGCAGCATTTTCACCGTGGTGTCGGTGCAGAGCACCGTGCGCCCCGTGGTGCAATTGTCGCAGGTGCCGCAGAACACCGAGAGACAGGTGACGACATGGTCGCCCGGCTTCACATAATTGACGTCCGAGCCGACCTTCTCGACGATGCCCGCGAATTCATGGCCGAGCACCGCCGGCAGCGGATGCGGATACAGCCCTTCCATGAAATGCAGGTCGGAATGGCAGAGGCCGGCCACTGAGGTGCGGATCAGCACCTCGCGCGGGCCGGGATTGGGCAGGCTGACGTCCTCGATCACCAGCGGCTTGTTCACTTCATGCAGGACGGCGGCCTTCATCGTTTTCTCCCAGAGATTTTTGTTTCTTGAGTTCGTCGCGGCAGCCTACGCCGCCGCGACCAGATCGCCAACCTCGGCCATGCCGGCCGGGCGCTCGCCGAGCAGCAGCGCCGCGATCTTCTCTTGCGCCGCATTTTCCGCGAGCCGGAACGGGTCGCTTGAGGCGACGCGGTGATCGATCACCAGCCGCGACAGCAGAAGCCGGCACGCATCGCCGCGTCTTGCGTGGATGCGCTGCGCCTCCCAGGCGAGCTGGATCGCGCTTGCGACATGGTACAGCAGGCTGGTGGCGCGGCGCGACTCGGCTTCGTTGTCCGAATGCGCCGCCACCTCGCGCGCAAAGCCGACCGCGCGATCGGTCAAGCCGCGCAGCCTGTCGCGCCATGCCTGCGGCACCTCGGCGCTGTCATCGAGCCGCGCATGCAGGTCGGCAGCGAGCGCGGATTCCGCGCCATGGCGGCCGACCGCCCGTTTCAACGCATCCAGCGCCACGATGTTGCCTGTACCTTCCCAGATCGAACCGAGATGCGCATCACGCAATAGCCGCGACGTCGCGAACTCCTCGATGTAGCCGATGCCGCCGCGCATTTCGAGCGCGTCGCCGCATACTTTCCGCGCATCGCGCGTGGCGCGGAATTTCAGCGTCGGCGTCAGGATGCGCAGCAGCGCCGCGGCATCCTGGCTACCCGCTTCCGCCCGATCGAGCGCGTCGGCGGTGAGAAAACTCATCGACAGCGCCTGCTCGGTCGCGAGCATGATCTTCAGGAGTTGTCGCCGGCCGAGCGGCAGGTCGATGATGCGGTTGCCGAACACCACGCGGTTTTTCGCGACCGTCATCGCGTCGTGCCAGGCGCGGCGCATCAAGGCCGTGGATTTGACACCGTTGGACAGCCGGGACGAATTGACCATCTCGGCCATCTGCACAAAGCCGCGATCCAGCTTGCCGACGGCGTACGCAATCGCGCCTTCGAGCTTGATCTCGCCCGAGGCCATGGAGCGGGTGCCGAGCTTGTCCTTCAGCCGCACGATCCGGTAGTGGTTCTGCGAGCCATCATCGAGGAAGCGGGGCATCAGGAACAGGCCAACACCGCGCGTTCCCAGAGGGGCGCCCTCGGGGCGCGCCAGCAGCATCACGACTTTCGCATCGGCGTTGGAGCAGAACCACTTCTCGCCATAAAGGCGCCAGTGATCGCCTTCCTGAACCGCGCTCGTGGTCAGCGTGCCTACATCGGACCCGCCTTCCTTTTCCGTCATGAACTGCCCGCCCTGGGTCAGTTTTGACATGTCCGTCTGCGTCAGTCCGTCGAGATATCTGGCTTTCAGCGCCTCGCTGCCGAAATTCGTCAGCAGTTTCGCGCAGCCATCGGTGACATTGATCGGGCAGCCCATCCCGAATTCGGTCTGATTGAACAGGAAGGTGAAGGCGTGTTTGGCGACGACGGGATATTTGTCCGGCCAGCCCATGATGCCCTTGCGGAGCGACAGCGCATGAATACCGAACTCGCCGAAGGCGGCGCGCTCGAGCTCGCGATAGGCGGGGTGATATTCAATCCATTGCACGTCGCGGCCGAACTTGTCGCGCTGGTGCAGCACCGGGGTGTGGCGGTCGGCGAGCCGCGCGCATTCGTCGAGATGGCCGCCGGCGAGCTCACCCAGCCGGTCGAGATGCGGTTCGATATGGTTGAACAGCACATCGGGCAGATAGAGGCGCAGCAGATCGGTCAGCGCCGGATCGGCGCGGTAGAAATTCATGCCCGAGGTGTCGGGTGCGAGCAGGCCGCTCTGGCTCGCCTTCGGCGTCACATCCTGTTTGAGGAGTTGGTGCATTTTTGAAGACTCCTAGTGCCCACTTTCCGAAGTTCGCGATCCCTTGCGGCGTCCACCTTTCGCGAACTTCGGAAAGGCCATGGACACTAGCAAATTTCATGTTTCTAGTGCCGCTTTTCGATTTGAAGTCCCTGGGTCGAACCCGCCGCATGCAGTGCAGGGACTTCAAATCGGCGGCACTGGCCGTTCCGCCCTGTCTTGCCGGCTTTGGATGATGTAGATCATTTTGAGGGCGGCCGATGAAGCCGCTCAAAATTCAGGGAGGCATGACCCCATGGCAGACGTCTATCGCATCTTCGGCGCCGAGATGTCGCCCTATTCGGTCAAGGTGCGCTCCTATTTTCGCTACAAAGCCATCCCGCATCAATGGATTTTGCGCAATGCGGACAGCCAGGCGGAATACGAAAGGTATGCCAAGCTGCCGATCGTCCCGCTGGTGGTGACGCCGGAAGGTGCTGGCATCCAGGATTCCACGCCGATCATCGACCAGATGGAAAAACTGTTTCCGGAGCCGTCGGTCCATCCCGACGGCACCGCCGGCTTCGTCTCCGCGCTGATCGAAGAGTTCGGCGACGAGTGGGGCAACAAATGGATGTTCCATTATCGCTGGGCGCGCGAGGTCGATCAAATCTGCTCGGCCGGGCGGATCGCGCGGATGCGTGCGCCGAAGGCCAGCGAGCAGGAGTGCGGCGCATTCGCCAAGCAGGTGCGCGAGCGCATGGTCGGCCGGGTCTCGTTCGTCGGCTCGAACGCGCACACCGCGCCACAGATCGAAGCCGGCTTCGAGGTGATGCTGGCGCTGCTCGACAGCCATCTTGCGAGCCGGCCCTATCTGTTTGGCGGGCGGCCGGCCTATGGCGATTTCGGCCTGTGGGGGCAGTTGTATGAATTGTGGACCGATCCGACCGCGGGCGCGCTGATCGAGGGCCGTGCGCCGCATGTGCTGGACTGGGTGCATCGCATGCTGTGGCCGCGCGCGGAAGGCGCGTTCGAGGCGTGGCCGCGGCTCGCACCCACGCTGATGCCGATCCTGACAAAACAGGTCGGCGGAAGATTCATGCCATGGACGGTTGCGAACGAGAAAGCCCTTGCTGAAGGCAAGGAGGAGTTCAGTGTGAAACTTGGCGACGAGGTCTGGATCCAGAAGCCGCAGAAATATCATGCGCGATCGCTTGGCGCGCTGCGCGCGAAATATGCAGCTACGCCGGACAAGGCCACACTCGATCCGATTTTGGCGGATGCAGGTTGCCTGGAAGGATTGCGCGCCTAGATCAAGCTTTCCAGTATTCGTCAGGAACACCGTCCATGGAAACGCCCAAATACAAGACCGCTCTCATCGTCGGCGCCGGCGAAGGCCTGAGCGCCTCGCTGGCGCGGATATTTGCCCGCGAGAAGATCAATGTCGCGCTCGCCGCACGCAAGATCGAGAAGCTCGGCGCATTGTGCCGCGAGACCGGCGCGCATGCCTATGCCTGCAACGCCGCCGATCCGGACGAAGTCGAGCGGCTGTTCGGCCTCGTCGAGCGCGAGATCGCTATCCCCGACCTCGTGGTCTATAACGCCAGCGGCCGGTCACGCGGCGCGTTCGTCGATCTCGTGCCGTCGGAGGTCGCAAACGCAATCGCGGTCAGCGCCTATGGCGGTTTCCTGGTGGCGCAGCAGGCCGCGAAGCGCATGCTGCCGAACAAGCACGGCGCGATCCTGTTCACGGGCGCGTCGGCGAGCGTGAAGGGCTATGCGCAATCGGCCCCGTTCGCGATGGGCAAGTTCGCGCTGCGCGGGCTGGCGCAAAGCATGGCGCGCGAATTGTCGCCACAAGGCATCCATGTCGCGCATTTCGTCATCGACGGCGGCATCCGCAGCGCGACGCGGCTCGATCCGCCGGAGCGTCCGGATTCGTTCCTCGATCCCGATGCGATCGCGTTGAGTTACTGGAACGTATTGCAACAGCCGCGCAGCGCCTGGACCTGGGAGCTGGAATTGCGGCCCTGGGTGGAGAAGTTTTGACGCAATCGTAGGGTGGGCAAAGGCGCAAAGCGCCGTGCCCACCGCTGCAAACAAGGTGGGCACGCTTCGCTTTGCCCACTCTACAAGAAGGCGGGAGGACTCTCATGAGCGACGCACCGACCACAGAGGTCAGCGGAACCAAGATCGACACCGGCACCGACGAACTGCTATGCGTGATCTGCGACCGCGTCGCGATCATCACGCTGAACCGCCCCGAGGTGCGGAACGCCATGTCGGACACGCTGACGCCGGCACTGCGGACCATGATCCGGACCTGCGGCGAGAATCCGGAGGTCGGCGTGCTCCTGATCACCGGCGCCGGCAAGGCCTTCTGTGCCGGCGGCAACGTCAAGGGCATGGGCGCGCATCGCGACAAGAAGAAGCTGGAAATGTCCTATGACGAGAAGGTGGCCGATCTGCAAGAGCGGCAGCGGCTCTTGACCGGCGCGCTCGCCTCTGTCCGCAAGCCGACCATTGCGGCGCTGCCGGGACCCGCGGTCGGCGCGGGCCTCGCGCTCGCGATGGCCTGCGACATCAGGATCGCCGCGCAATCGGCATTCGTGTCGACCGGATACTTGCGCGTCGCGCTCAGCGGCGATTACGGCATCGCCTGGCTGCTGACGCTGCTGGTCGGCACCGCGCGGGCGCGCGAATTGATGTTTACGGCCGACAAGGTCGACGCGGCGCGCTGCGAGGCGATCGGGCTGGTCAACCGCGTCGTGCCTGACGAGAAGCTGCAGGAAGAAGCCTTCGCGCTCGCCAAATCGATGGCCGAAGGGCCGACGCTGGCGCTGCGTTACATGAAGGACAATCTCGACGAGGCGCTGCTGTTCGACTTCGCCACCGCCCGCGACCACGAGGCGATGCGACTGGTGCGGCTGACGACGACCGCCGATCACAAGGAAGCGGTGCAGGCCTTCATCGACAAGCGCAAGCCGGTGTTCAAGGGGGGTTAACCGGCGAGCGCTGGCGCCGGGACTTCGCGCGACGCCGCGGCAATCCGCCAGCTCGCGCAGGGAATGTCCTTGGGCTGAACGTTGATCGCCTTCTCGAAGCGCACCAGCTTCCAGTCGTCGGGATGATTGACGAAGGCGTAGCCGGATTTGCGCGCGAGCGACATCATGCCCTCGTTGGAACGGAGCGTATCACCGAACAGGCGCTGAGCCCCGAACGAGGCGGCGCGGCATTCGAGATTCTTCAACAGCGCGGTGCCGATGCCATGGCCCTGCCAGCGGTCGTCGATCGAGATGCCGAACTCGAAGCTTTCGGTGTCGGGGTGAATGGCGTAGCGCGCCTCGCCGACAATGGTCTCGAAGCCGTCGATCATCATGGTCGCGACCACGGTGAAACCGGCGGCCTCGCTGACATGGGTGAAGCGGTCGAGCACCGGCTGCGGCAGTTCGCTCATGGCGCCGAGGAAGCGGTTGTAGCGGGAGCGGGTCGACAGCGAGCGGAAGTAGTTCTGCAGCTCCTCGCCGTCGCGCGGCCCGACAAAGCGGACCGTGACCGCCTCGCCCTTTTTCGAGCGCAGCGTGTCCGAATATTGCCCGAGATCGTCAAACCGAAGCTTCATCATGGCGCGCTCCCGTCAAATAAATTGGCCGACGCCCCTCGATACGAAGCGGCGCCGGCCTGGCTGCTACCGTTAAGCCCGCCAGAAGGGTTTTTCGGTCTCGTAGAGAATGTCGCTGCGGGACAGGCCGACGTCGTGGAGGTCGTGCTCGGTCCACTGGGCGAGTTCTTGACGGGTGCGATAGCGCCGCCGCCAGGTGTGAAGGGTCTCGCCGAGCTGGGCCAAAACGCCCCCAACATGATGATTTGTCATCAATTCATGGGTCAAAGTGGACATTTTCAGCTCCTGAAGCTAGTATTTGGAGCGGAATATCTGCGCTTCCGGAGCGTTCCGCAAACGACACTTTGTACCGCTTCGGATGAAATAACGTCATGAATTGGGGATTTGGAAATGACCGCCAGGCTGCCCTCGCTCAACGGTTTGCGGGCATTCGAGGCCGCAGCGCGGCATCTGAGCTTCACCCAGGCCGCGTCCGAGCTGAACGTGACCCAAACCGCGATCAGCCATCAGATCCGGCGGCTGGAGGAGGAACTGGGGATCCGCCTGTTCATCCGCAAGAATCGCGCGCTGGCGCTGACGCCACAAGCGCGTGATTACCTCCCCGGCGTGCGCGCCGCCTTCAATGATCTCAAACTCGCGACCGACCGGCTGCTCCGCAAGGAGGACGACAAGGTCCTGACCGTCTCGACGCTGGCCTCGCTCGCCGCCAAATGGCTGCTGCCGCGGCTGACCGCGTTCCAGGAAGCCCACCCCGGCATCGACGTCCGCATCACCACCTCGACCGCCCTGGTCGACTTCAAGAACGGCGACGTCGATGCCGCGATCCGCTACGGCCGCGGCAACTGGCCGGGCCTGCGCGCCGAATGGCTGATGGCGGACGAGGCGTTTCCGGTGTGCAGCCCCGCGCTGCTCGCCGGCGAGCGACCGCTGCGGACGCCTGAAGATCTGCGCGACCATGTGCTGCTGCACACCACCAACAATTACGACGACTGGCGGCAATGGCTGACCGCGGCCGGCCTGCCGTCGGATATTTCCAAGCAGCGCGGCATCACCTTCGACCTGATCCTCATGACGGTGCAGGCCGCGATCGACGGCATCGGGGTGGCGATGGGCCGGACCTCCTATGTCCAGGACGACATCGCCAAGGGCCGCCTCGTGGTTCCCTTCAACATCGCGCTGCCGGCGGATGCCGGCTTCTACCTGGTTTCGCCGGAGGGCGCCGCCGAACCGCCAAAACTGAAAGCGTTCCGGCAATGGCTGATCGCTTCCGCGAAGAACAAAGCCTGAAACACCGCCGGCCGCGCCGGGCCGATTAACCCGGCCGTCAGCGATTTCCGGTTGGTCGCGCCGCCAGAGCGTGGCAAATTGTCTCACCACACCAACTGTCGGCTGGCGAGAGACCCTTCCGCACCGGCCACGATCGAGACGGGGGAGAATTCGTCCATGTCGCAAACCACAACCACCCAACCGCCCGCGATCAAATCGCGCATCGGCGCCATCCTGCGCGCCACCAGCGGCAATTTCCTCGAACAGTTCGACTTCTTCCTGTTCGGCTTCTATGCCAGCGCGATAGCCAAGGCATTCTTCCCCTCCGAAAACGAGACCGCGGCGCTGCTCAACACCTTTGGCGTGTTCTGGCTCGGCGCCTTGATGCGCCCGGTCGGCGCCATCGTGCTCGGCGCCTATATCGACAAGATCGGCCGGCGCCAGGGGCTGATCGTGACGCTGGGCATCATGGCGATGGGCACCGTGGTGATCGCGTTCTGCCCGACCTATGCGACCATCGGCGTTGCAGCCCCGATCATCGTGCTGCTCGGCCGCCTGCTGCAGGGCTTTTCGGCCGGCGTCGAGCTCGGCGGCGTCTCGGTCTATCTGTCGGAGATTGCAACCCCCGGCAACCGCGGCTTCTACACCTCGTTCCAGTCCTCCAGTCAGCAGGTCGCGATCTTCGTGGCGTCGATCCTGGGTTACATCCTCAGCGAAAGCATGCCGGCGGCGACCGTGGCGGCCTGGGGCTGGCGCATTCCGTTCTTTGTCGGCTGCCTGATCATCCCGCTAATCTTTTTCCTGCGCCGGACGCTCGAGGAGACGCCAGCCTTCCTCGCCATGAAGAAGCACCCGACCGCGAGCGAAGTGTTCGCTTCCGCGCTCGCAAACTGGCGCATCGTCATCCTCGGCATGATGATCGCGATCCTGACCACCACGACCTTCTATTTCGTCACCGTCTATACCCCGACCTTCGGCAAGACCGTGCTCAAGCTCTCCAGCTCGGACGCGCTCATCGTCACGCTGCTCGTCGCCGTCACCAATTTCTTCTGGAACCCGGTGGGTGGTGCGGTGTCCGACCGGATCGGCCGCAAGCCGGTACTGGTGACCATTGCGACGCTGTCGCTCTTCACCGCCTATCCGGCGCTGCACTGGCTGGTGACCGATCCCTCCTTCGGCAAGCTGCTCGCGGTCGAGATGATGTTCTCGTTCTATTTCGGCGTTTACAGCGGCACGATGCTGGGCTGCCTGGTCGAGATCGTCCCGGCGCATGTCCGCACCACCTGCTTCTCGCTGGCCTTTGCGCTGGCGGCCGCATTGTTCGGCACCTTCACGCCGTTCGCCGCGACCTGGCTGATCGACAAGACCGGCGACAAGGCCTCGCCGGGCTACTGGCTGATGTTCGGCGCGGCGCTCGGCATCATCGCGGCATTGACCGTCTATCGCGGCGGGCGCACCATCGAGACCCGCGAAGCCGTCACCGCATGAGCTCCCCAAAGCAGCCGGCCGGGCAACACCCGGCCGGTTTCGCATTCCATGCCAATAAGCTAACAAGAACGCATGGTCGATTTTAACCGCAAGTTCGACGTCCTCGTCATCGGCGGCGGCAATGCTGCTTTGTGCGCCGCCATCAGCGCGCGGCGGCTCGGCGCCTCCGTGCTGGTGCTGGAAGGCGCGCCAAAGTTCTACCGCGGCGGCAACACCCGCCATACGCGCAACATGCGCTGCGCCCATGACGCGGCGACCGACATCCTGACGGGGCCTTACCCCGAGGAGGAGTTCTGGGAGGATCTCCTGCGCGTCACCGGCGGCCAGACCGACGAAGAGCTGGCGCGCATGATGATCCGCGAGTCCAAGGACATCCTGAACTGGATCGTCGAGCAGGGCGTGCGCTGGCAGCCGTCGCTCGGCGGCACGCTGAGCCTGGGGCGCACCAACTCCTTCTTCCTCGGCGGCGGGCGGGCGATGCTGAACGCGCTCTATCGCACGGCCGAAGAGCTCGGCGTCGATATCCTTTACGATGCCGAGGTGCGTGACCTCAATATCGCCGATGGCATGTTCCTCTCCGCGTCGCTCAAGCATAATGGCGAGCATCTCACCGCCAGCGCCTCGACGCTGGTCGCGGCCGCCGGCGGCTTCGAGGCCAATATCGAATGGCTGAAGGAGTATTGGGGCGATGCCGCCGACAATTTTTTGATCCGCGGCACGCCCTATAACCGCGGCTCGATCCTGAAGATGCTGCTGGCCAAGGGCGTACAGGAGATCGGCGATCCCACGCAGTGCCATGCGGTCGCGATCGACGCGCGCGCCCCGAAATTCGACGGCGGCATCATCACCCGCCACAACTCGGTGGTGTTCGGCATTGTCGTCAATAGCAACGCGGAGCAATTCTACGACGAGGGCGAGGACATCTGGCCGAAGCGCTACGCGATCTGGGGCCGGCTCGTGGCCGCCCAACCCGGCCAGATCGCCTACATCATCTTCAACTCCAGCGTGGTGACGAGCTTCATGCCGACACTGTTTCCGCCGATCGCGGGCGGAACGATCGCCGAGCTTGCGACCACGCTCGAGCTCGATCCGGCCGCGCTGGAGAAGACGGTTACCGACTTCAACGCCGCGGTACGGCCCGGCACTTTCGATCATACTATTCTCGACGATTGCCGCACCGAGGGGATCACGCCGCCGAAGACGCATTGGGCGCGCAAGATCGATGCGCCGCCCTTTCTCGCCTATCCGGTGCGGCCCGGCATCACCTTCACCTATCTCGGCACCCGCGTGAACCGGCAGTCGCGCATGCTGATGAAGGACGGCAAGCCTTCCGCCAACATGTTCGCGGCCGGCGAGATCATGGCCGGCAATGTGCTGGGCAAGGGCTATGCCGCCGGCATCGGCATGACCATCGGCAGTGTGTTCGGGCGCATCGCGGGACGGGAAGCGGCGAAGAATGCAAGGAATTGACTTCAAGTCACCTCTCCGCGAGCGCGGTGTGTGGAGAGAGCCCCTCACCCCGACCCTCTCCCCGCGAAGAGCGGGGAGAGGGAGAAGAGGATCACGAGAAAGCGGCAGAGCATGCACGGCACAAAGATCCTGACCGAGACCGACCGTCTGATGACGGTCTGCAATTCCTGCCGCTATTGCGAGGGGCTGTGCGCGGTGTTTCCCGCGATGGAAATGCGCCGCGCCTTTTCCGACGGCGACCTCAACTATCTCGCCAATCTCTGCCATGGCTGCGGCGCCTGCTACACCGACTGCCAGTTCTCGCCGCCGCATGAATTCGACGTCAATGTGCCGCAGACGCTGGCCGTCGCGCGCAACGAATCCTACGCCGCCTATGCCTGGCCGCGGGCGTTCGCCGGCCTGTTCGCGCGCAACGGGCTCGTGATCAGCCTGATCACGGCACTCAGCGTCGCCGCATTCATTCTTGGCTTCGCCGCAGTGAACGATCCCGCGGTGCTCTATGGCATCAACAGGGGCCCCGGGGCTTTCTACAAGCTGATGCAGCACAATGCGATGGCGGCGTTGTTCGGCGCGGCGTTCCTTTATGCAATGCTGGCGCTGGTCATGAGCGTGCGCGCGTTCTGGCGCGACATCGGCGAGCCCGTCGGCATGAAAACCAATGCAAAGTCGCTGTTGCAGGCGATCCGCGATGCAGGCGAACTGCGCTATCTCGACGGCGGCGGGATCGGCTGCTTCAACGAGGGCGATCTCCCGACCGATCGCCGGAAAATTTTCCATCATCTGACCTTCTACGGCTTTGCGCTGTGCTTTACCGCGACCTGTGTCGCGACGCTCTATCATTATCTGCTGGCGCGCGAGGCGCCCTATGCGTGGTGGGATCTGCCGGTCGTGCTCGGCACGCTTGGCGGCATTGGGCTTGTCGCCGGGCCTGCGGGGCTCTTGATCCTGAAAGGCCGGCGCGACCAAGTGCTGGTCGACCCGAACAGCGCCGGCATGGATGCCGCGTTCATGGTCATGCTGTTCCTGACCGGCTTCACCGGTCTTGCGCTTCTGGTCTGCCGGGACACGGCAACGATGGGCCCGCTGCTGGCGCTGCATCTCGGCGTGGTGTTCGCGCTGTTCATCACCATGCCCTATGGCAAGTTCGTGCACGGCATCTACCGCTTTGTCGCGCTGGTGCGCTACGCGCGCGAGCGGCAGATGATGGCGGGTGGGGCGGGCGAGTAGTGCCCGTCTCTCTCCGTCGTCATTCCGGGATGCGCCGCAAGGCGCAGGCCCGGAATCCATACTCACGATGGTGGTTATGGATTCCGGGCTCGCCGCGGAGCCTGTCATCGGGCCGCGCTTCGCGCGGACCCGTTGGCGCGCCCCGGAATGACGAGGGTCGGTTTCCGATTCAATTTTCAAGCAGCCAAGAGGACGCAATTCCGCATTCCCACGGCACGAAATGCCCGGGCTTTGCGTCATCCTTGTCCCTCCGAATTCAAGAGGGCGCGGGGAATGCCGGGTGATGGCCTCACCCATGGCCCGCCTGCAACAAAAAACGCAGGCGGCAGTCACCACAGGTTCAGCCGGATCAACCGGCATTCCCCGCGCAACGGTTTTAACGGCTGCTTCGTGATCTCCCCGGTGTACCGGGCTTGTTAGCCACCGTCGCTTGCGAGATCATCCTCTCGCAAACTTGACACCAGCGTCGGGGTGTCAGGACCACACGACTTTGCCGTCCGCAATCGCATCGCACGTCTGACGAGGCGCTCGCGTCCATCGCATCCCGCGCCCGACACTCGTGACGATCGCGAAGCGCCCCTCTTTGTGGGCACGGGATGAGCGTAGACAATCATATATTTCTGAAAAACGGAAGTAAATTTTCGACGCAAGCGGGCCGGCGCGCCCGAAGAGATTGAACCGGCTCGCGAAATTAGTTTTTACGCATACGCGACTTTGCGGGCCGAGAGAGGTGCCGGCCAGGCGATTGCGCAGAAAATCGATCAACTGATTTGCCCGTCGAGACTGGGCAAGAACTCGATCGGCTCTCGACGCGCTAGAAATCCATTCGCAGTCCGACGCTATGGCACGTAGAAAATTTCTATTGCTGTGCTCGTGTGAGCAACGCAGAGAATGACTTTCTACAGGTTGACTGTCGTTCTGAATACTTGCCCAGCCACGACGGGTAAGTTCGCCTTAGTCCCCATGAGCGATGTCCGCTCTTCCACCAAAAAGCAGACTTCCGTCAGCGACAAGGTAACGTCAGCTTTGTGCCAACAACGGAAGTAGACATCAGCCCAATTTGATCGCCCGGACCTCTGCGGCGCGCTCATCGACCGGGATCACGGGAAGCTCGCCGGGAGTCTTCACCGGAAGACTGCGGAGATGATCCATGATCGCCTGCCACTCCTTGATCTCCCGTGCCGCGCCTTTCCCAGTCGCGGTCGCGACACCGGCCCGATCCATCGTGCCCGCGGGGGCCAGCAGCTCGGGCGTGTCGCTGCGCGGATCGTCGAGTGCCTCGACCTTCGATGTGAGCGGCTGCCCTTCCTTGTTCTTGGCCACCAGTGGCAGTTTCCCCTTGGTATACTTGGGTATGGCCACGAGAATCATGGCGAGCATTAGGGGGGTGGTGAGGCTATACAGGCGCGCGTCCTTGCCGCTGAAATCGATCGCGCGGTAGCCGCGGTCGAGGTCTCCCATCTCGATAGCCGTCACCACGTCGAACTGTTGGCGCGACGGGTCATATCGGAACCTCATGCCGGAAGCGCGCGGGAAATACTCGCCGGGATGGGCCGGGCTGTCGACGAGGAAGAACTCCAGCATGTTCTTCAGCTCCTGGCCGGTGAAGTAGCCCGTCACCAGGGTACTGCCTGGCGTCTGGTCCACCACGCCGGCGCCGAGCGGCGCAACGGCGAACACGTCGTAGACGGTCTGCACGCCCGACTTCCCGCGGATCAGGCCGGAGCGCATCATTCCGTTGGCGGTGAAACTGAGGTCGGCTTTCGTGGCGCTTCTGAACGCATCGGTGCAGAGGTTGGCAAGGATAGTGCCGGCGGAGATGTCGGTGAACGTGTTGGGAATGTCCCGCGGCACGACCGCCAGCGGCTGATCGATGCTGTAGCCACGAGACGCGAACGCGACTTCGGAAACTACCTTCTTGAACTTGGCAATCTCGTCGGCGATGGGCCCGTCGCCGTCAATGGTGTCGTCGATCGGGATAAGCTTGTAGGAATCGACGGTCAGCTTGCCGCTATCCAGGCTGATCACGAGTTCGCCAAGGTTTTCGCCATACTTCCCGGTTTGCACCACGGGTGTGCGGCCATTGACGATGACCGGCTCGCGCAGTTCGGTGTGGCTGTGGGCGCCGATCACCACATCGATGCCGGGCACGGCCGCGGGGATACGTACATCTTCGCCGTCCGTGAAGCGTCCGTCCTTGCCTTTCTCCATCCCGCCGTGGCTAAGCGCGATGATCACGTCTACCTTCTCCGTTTCGCGAAGGATTTTCACCATCTCGCGGGCGGTCTCGATGGGGTCGGCGAACTTAACGGCGCCGGCGCCGCCGGTATAGAACTGGGCTTCCTTGCCGAGCAATCCCAAGATGCCGAAGCGCATGCCACCGCGTTCGACTACGATATAGCGGCGGATCGCCCCATCCCCGGCAAGCTGCTGGAGACCGACGAGCGTTGGGTCGTTAGCCGTGAAGTCGGTATTCGATGCGACCACCGCCGGGATGTGACCAGCCTTGGCGGCCACCGCAATGGTCTGGGCCGTACCATCGGGCCCGAGGTCGAAATCATGGTTGCCGAAGGTGGTCGCATCGCAGCCCATCCGGGCCAGCAATTGCAGCTCGGCTCCGGTCTCGCGGGTGGCGGCGGCGAACGCTGTCCCCATGCTGTAGTCACCGGCATCAAGCACCAGCACGGGCCCCTGACCCGCGCGCGCCGCTTTCTGCTTCGCAATTAATGTGGCCAGGCGCGCGAACCCGCCCCGGGTCTTGTCGTCGTTGAGCGTGAAGGGCGTGTAGTCCGTGGCCGGCGCCATTCCGATCAGATTTGAGTGCAGATCGTTGGTGTGCAGGATCGTGAAGGTTTTCTTTCCGTCCGCCGCCCAAGCTCGCTCTCCACGCAGGATGAGCATGGCACCGATTGCCACCGAGCCAGCCAATAGCTCGCGACGAGAAAGTACCTTGCTCGACGGGCCGGCTGGCTTCGTGTCCGAGCCGTCGGCTTGTTGTCTTACGATCGCAGGAAGCTTCATGGCGGCAGCCTTAACTCACCGCGCTAAGGCAGTGGCTGGGTGGGTAATACTCAGACGACGGGCGGTGTATTTGGTCGGCACGTCCGCCACATTGCGACGGCGGGCGTGCCGATAAGTGGTTGGGTTAATCGCTGCTGCCGTTTGGACGGTCCATCTTCTTCATGGCACCTTCGATCGCCTTCTTCAGGCTCAGCGAGTTGGCGGTCTGAGGCGGCAGATAATCTTGCTGCGGTCGACCCGGTCATACGGGCCGGCCGCAGATCGTTTTTCCGGACAGCGCTGCTACTTCGACAACTCCTGCAGCTTCTGCATAACTTCATCCATGTTGAAGCTGGCCGCCTTCTGCCGCTGCGGATAATCCTTGAAGGTCGCCAGGAACTGGCCGACATAGGCCTGTGCCGGGACAAGCTGGAAGGCGTGATCAAGAAGCCAGTCGTAATAGGTATTCGAGGTGATATCCGCGCGCTCGTAGGGGTCGGTTCGGAGATTGAAGATCTTCGGAATCCGCAGGTTGGTGAACGGCTCCGACCAGACGCGCAGTGTTCCCGGAGCCCGCTGCTCCATGAATGCGAGCTTCCAGTTGTCGTAACGCAGACCAACCAGTTGCTGGTCGTCGTTGATATACAGGAAGGATTCCCGCGGGCTCTTCTGAACTTGTCCGGTGAGGTGGGGCACCAGATTGTCGCCGTCGAGATGGACCTTGTAGGTCATGTCGCCGACCTTGTATCCCCTAAGCAGCTTATCCTTGACCTCGGTGTCGCCGGCCACCGCCAGAATCGTCGGCAGCATATCGAGGTGGGCTACGATCTCGTTGGACACCGTCCCGGGTTTGATCTTGCCCGGCCAGCGGAACATCGCGGGTACCCGGTAAGCACCTTCCCAGTTCGAGTTCTTCTCGTTGCGGAACGGCGTCATCGCGCCATCCGGCCAGGAGTTCATGTGCGGGCCGTTGTCGGTCGAGTACATGACAAAGGTGTTGTCCGCTATGCCCTCGTCGTCGATCGCCTTGAGGACCGTGCCGACGTTCTTGTCGTGATCGATCATGGTGTCGTGATACGGGCTCTGCCAGCGCCCGGACTGGCCGATGCTCTCTGGCTTCGTATGGGTCCGAAAGTGCATATGGGTGAAATTCACCCAGACGAACGCTGGCTTACCAGCCTTGTTCATCCGCTTGATGTAGTCTGCGGCCCGATTTGCGATGTCGTCGTCGATTGTCACCATTCGCGCCTTGGTCAGCGGGCCGGTGTCCGTGCAGACCTGCTTGCCGACACTGCCGAAGCGCGGATCGATGGTTGGATCGTCCTTGTCCGACGCCTTGCAGTCCATCACGCCGCGCGGTCCGAACTTGGCTCGGAACGCAGGGTCTTTCGGATAGTCCGGGAGCTCGGGTTCTTCCTCGGCGTTCAGATGGTAGAGGTTGCCGTAGAACTCGTCGAAGCCGTGCACGGTGGGAAGGAATTCGTTGCGGTCACCAAGATGGTTCTTGCCGAACTGTCCGGTTGCATAGCCCAGCGGCTTGAGCAGTTCGGCGATCGTCGGATCTTCCTTCTGCAACCCGAGCGTGGCTCCAGGCAGACCAACCTTGGTCATGCCGGTACGCAAGCCG
Organism: uncultured Alphaproteobacteria bacterium; assembly: GCA_963847045.1. Taxonomy (GTDB): domain Bacteria; phylum Pseudomonadota; class Alphaproteobacteria; order Rhizobiales; family Xanthobacteraceae; genus Bradyrhizobium. Next base: position 162,974 of record CAWJYQ010000019.1, read on the forward strand.
GATTGGCCGGTGATGAACGAGGCCCGGCCAGCGGTGCAGCTCTGCTCCGCATAGTAGTCGGTGAACATCACGCCTTCATTGGCAACTCGGTCGATGTTGGGCGTCTGGTAGCCCATCATCCCGCGCGAGTAGGCGCTGATGTTGGATTGGCCGATATCGTCACCCCAGATGATGACGATGTTGGGCTTTCGCGGCTGTTGCGCTTGTACGTCCGCGGATGCCAATACCGGCACCGCAAGCGTGATCGCGGCCAATCCGTATTTCCATCTTGCCATGTCGGAGTCTCCTTTCGTTTGAGTGACGAGGGCGCACATTTGCTGCCGGAGGAAGCGGCCATAGATTTATAGATTTTATGATTATTCGTGAAGAATTCAGCCGCTCTTGATTCAGATCAACGGTAATGCAGCGCCGGTCTACGCGTTCCTTAGCGTCACTCCGACGTCCGGTCCGGGTCATTTTGGGGCTTGGCCAATCTTCTGAACGATGTTCGCTTTCAAATGATGAGAGGACATCGCCACGCAGTCGCATAGAGTCCGGAAAGTGCCAGCAGCGGAATTGGTCCAGCCCAGCACGAGACCTCGCCTCGAACCGCCGAATTGGTTGAAACGACTTGCCGCGCCACGAGCGTTGGAAACACAAAAATGCGCAAAAGGCGCCTTTCGCATTTTGCTCTTCCTGGATTCTGCTTCCTGCCGGAACTCTCTGCAGTCGCGGCAGCATCTTTGATCTGCATCAATGTAGGATAGAGAAATGAGCCTTTTGCTCAATCAGCCCTTTTTGCTCAATCGCAGTTTTACGAACACGCGATCGGTTTTGCGTCGCCGTTTGTCTATGTTCTTCGAAGGATTCAGAGCATGCTGGAGAACTTTGGAGAGGCTCGCACCGCTGTTCTAGCAGGCCCCGGTAAACGTGACCTGCGGCTTGATCTATTGCGAGGCATCGGCCAGTGGATGGTCTTCCTAGACCATATTCCGTATGACTTCCTGAACTGGTTCACCATTCGGAACTACGGCTTCAGTGACACAGCCGAAATATTCGTGTTCATTTCCGGCTATTCGATCGGATTTTCCTACGGACCAGCGGTCAAAGCCGGCCAGTTTGTAGCTGGAGCCAAGCGCCTTTGGACGCGCGCATCGCAACTCTACGTCGCCCAAATTTTCTTATGTTTGCTTCTCATAGCTCAGATTGCTCGCACCGCAGCTCGGTTTGACAACCCGATGTACAAGGACGAGTTCAATGTCGCGCAGTTTCTCGACCGTCCCGATATAATGATCGGGCAGGCCCTTTTGCTCAAGTATAAGCCAGTCAACCTCGATGTCCTGCCTCTCTACATCGTGCTGATGCTTGCGGCGCCAGCGGTGCTGTGGGGCCTGCTGCGTCGGCCGAACTGGACGCTGTTCTGCTCTGCGGTTCTCTATGTCGCAGCTCGACATTTCGATTGGAACTTGCCTTCGTTTCCAGGCAGCAAATGGTATTTCAATCCCTTCGCCTGGCAGTTCTTGTTCGTATTTGGCATTTGGTGTGGCTTTGGTGGCGGTCCGACCGTAAGGACAGCCGCATTGTCCCGCCCGGTCACGATAGTCGCAGCCGCATGGCTCGTCTTTGCGTTCCTGATCGTGATGACGTGGCACGTGCCAACCTTGGAGCGATTTGTGCCGCACGCGCTAATTCACGCGATTTATCCAATCGACAAAACCAATCTCGACCCTTTGCGCCTCACGCATTTCCTCGCACTGATGGTCGTACTGCTACGTGTTCTCCCGCCGGACTTGCCGGGGTTCACGTCAAAATGGCTGCGCCCGCTGATCCTGTGTGGTCAACGCTCGCTCCCCGTATTCTGCTTCGGCGTTTTGCTGTCATTCGCTGCTCACTGGATCCTGGTGCAAGTTGCAGGTGGCATCGTCGCCCAGATGCTCGTCAGCGTCTTGGGCATCGTCCTCCTGGTGGGCATGGCTTGGATCGCTACATTGTACCGCAGCCTTCCGACCTTGTTTGGGACCGAAACGCGTGTGATCCGGATAGGAAAAGACGGGCCGATGGTCGAGGGAGATTAGACCCCAGGTGCCGACGGCCGCTTTGGGTCAACCACGTCGCTTCGAGCGCCGGCCGCTCACTTCCGGTCTATCCCGCCAAGCGGACATATTTCCGTGGCGGACGACACGTCTGACCCGCATGCGCGGCCTGCCTTGCCCCCTCTGGACACAAGCCTCCCGCAACGTCCAAACTCGCCAAAAAACAGAGGAGCGCCCCAATGCCGATCATCGATTCCCAGGTCCATGCCTATGAGGCCAATACGCCGAAACGGCCCTGGGACACCGTGCCGAACTGGCCCGCGCATGTCACGGGCGACGAGATGGTGGCGGCGATGGACAAGGTCGGCGTCGACGGCGCGATCTTCATCTCCGCCTTTTCCATGTACCGCTACGACGCGAGCTATGCCGTCGAGGTGCAGCGGGCCCATCCCGGCCGGCTCGCGATCGTCAAGCCGGTCGACCCTGACGATCCTGCGGTGGCCGATGTCATCGCCGAGTGGAAGAAGATTCCGGGCGCGGTCGGAGTCCGCATCATGCTGACGAAGGAAGCCAAGCGCGATCCGAGCCATCCGGGCATCGACCGGATCGTACGCGCCGCCGTGCGCCACGATTTTCCGATCAACATGCTGTTCTGGAATAACCTGGAGGCGGGCACGGCGATCATCGATCGCCATCCGGACGCGCAATTCATCATCGATCATCTGGGCATCCTGCAGCCGCGCACCCCGCCCGCGCCGCCACAGCCATGGGCCGACCTTCCGAAGGTGCTGGAGCTCGCCAAACGCAAGAACGCGGTGATCAAGGTCAGCGGCGCCTGCACGCTGTCCCGGGAGCCATATCCATTCCCCGATATCTGGGATCCGCTGGCCCGCGTGTTCGACGCCTGGGGTTTCGACCGCTGCCTGTGGGGCACGGACTGGACGCGCGCCTTCGCCGTCGTCAACTACGAGCAGGCCGTCGGACCCTTCCGCATCACGGACCGCCTGAGCGAGACGGAGCGCGCCATGCTGATGGGCGGCGCCTGCGCCAAGGCTTACGGCTGGTCGCCGTCGGGGCACACATGAGCCGGTTCTGGAGCCCGGTCGTCCACGGACTGTCGCCATACGTTCCCGGTGAGCAGCCAAAGCAGGACGGCATCGTCAAGCTCAACACCAACGAGAATCCTTACCCGCCTTCGCCTCGTGTGCTGGCTGCGATCGCCTCGGCCGCGGATCGTCTGCGCCTCTATCCCGATCCGCGCGCCACCGCTTTGCGCGAGACGATCGCGGCGAGCTGCGATGTTTCGCCCGACGAAGTCTTCGTCGGCAACGGCTCGGATGAGGTTCTGGCGCACACCTTTCAGGCCCTTCTGAAGCATGATGCGCCGCTGCTGTTCCCCGACATCACCTACAGCTTCTACCCGGTCTATTGCGGCCTCTATGGAATCCGTTGCGAGGAGGTGCCGCTTGATGCCGCGATGAGGGTGCAGATTGCCGACTACCGGCGGCCATGCAGCGCCATCCTGCTGGCCAATCCGAACGCCCCCACCGGCATCGCTCTTCCGCGCGACGCGATCGGGCGGCTTCTGGCTGAACATCCGGACCAGCTGGTCGTCATCGACGAGGCTTACGTCGACTTCGGCGCCGAGAGCGCGGTGCCGCTCGTGGCAACCCACGACAATCTGCTGATCGTGCAGACCCTCTCCAAGTCGCGGGCGGTGGCTGGACTGAGAGTTGGCTTCGCCATCGGCCAGCGGCCTCTGATCGAGGCGCTGGAACGGGTGAAGGACAGTTTCAACTCCTACCCCCTTGGTTGCCTCGCCATCGCGGGTGCGGTCGCGGCGATCAAGGACGATGCATGGTTTGCCGAGACGCGCGAACGCATCATTGCGAACCGCGAAGCGCTGGTCCACGCCCTCTCCGCCCTGGGCTTCGAGGTTCTCCCATCGATGGCGAATTTCGTGTTCGCGCGCCATCAGAGCCACGGCGGCGCGGACCTCGCCGCAAAGCTGCGCCAGCACGGCGTGCTGGTACGGCACTTCGGGAAAACCCGGATCAAGGACTTCCTGCGCATCACGGTCGGAACGGAGGAGCAATGCAGCCGTTTGATTGCGGTGGCCAGGAGTTTGATCGCAACAGCACGGGGCTGATGCGCCTTTGCCCACCCTATGCAGAAGCTGCTTTTCGCTACCGGTTGCGGGGCGGCAGCAGGGAAAATGGAACCAAAATGCACCGTCACATTGCTTTGGTCGCGCTGTTTATCTTCGGCGCCGCGCACACAGCGCTGGCGGCCGACCCCGCGCGGTGCCGCGAATTGAACCGCCGGTATGAAATCGGCAAGTCCCAGCTTACCGCGGTCGAGGTGTCCTTGACGCTGTTTGCTGCAGCCGACCGCAACTGCGTCGATCTTGCGACCCAATTGCTTGACCAGGGCGCCTCGGTGGATGCGCGCGACCGGCTGGGTGCGCGGCCGCTGAGCCATGCGGCCCGGACCGGCCATCTCGAGATGGTCGATCTCTTGCTGCAACGAGGGGCTCACATCAACGAGCGCAATCTCGCGGGCTCAACGGCGCTCTATGAAGCTGCGGAACGCGGCCAGGCAGCCGTGGTGCAGCGCCTCATCGACCGCGGTGTCGATCTCGATCTCAAAGGACGAAGCGGCACCTCGCCGGTGGCAGCGGCCGCCTTTGCCGGCAGGGCCGCGCTCGTCAAAATGCTGCTGGCGCACGGCGCCGATGGGCGAACGCCCGACGATACCGGCAAGCCGCCGATCATCTATGCGGCCGCCAGCGGCCAGCTCGATATCGTCAAGCAGTTGCTGGCACTGAAAATCGACATCAACGCACGCTACGCCAACGACCTCACGCTCCTGATGTGGGCGTCGGGCCCCGACGAGAAGGTCGCCGAGGCGCAGGCGCTCGAGGTGGTCACCTATCTGATCGATGCCGGCGCGCGGATCGATGAGGCGGATGCGCGTGGGCGCACGGCATTGATGATCGCCGCCGAAGGCAACCGGTCCGAGATCGCCAAATTGCTGCTCGCGCACCGCGCCGATCCGACCCTTCGGGACAAGGCCGGCAAGCGCGCCGCCGATCTCACCGTGCTGTCGTCGCTGCGGGAGGCGCTGACGCCGCGCTGAAGCGGGCGGTGCTCATAGCGCTGCTGCAGTTCTAAACCCGGCTCATAGTCCCGCAAGATATTCCGCCAGCGCCGTCAGATCGTCGACTGGGGTCGCGATCATCAGGTCGCTCATGCCGGGATTGTTGCCGCGGGCGCGGGTGCGGAAATCAGTCATGGTCCGGGCCAGATAATCGCGGCCCTGGCCGGCAAGGCGCGGTATGGTGCTGTCGCCCTGAAACTGGTCGAGATGGCAGCCGGTGCAGCCCACCGACGTATTGGCGGTCCGCGCGCGAAGCGCCACGTCTTTCGGCGCGCGCGGTTGACCGAGATCGGGCCAGGGCTTTTTCGAGAAATATTCGGCGATCGCCAGCATGTCGTTCCGTGCAAAGCCCGATGCGATCGGCTGCATAATCTCGCTCTTGCGATCGCCGCGCTTGAAATCGCGGAGCTGGATGTAGATGTAGCCCGTCCGCTGCCCCCAGATGTTCGGGATAGTCTTGTCGACCGGCTTGCCGTTCTTGCCGTGACAGGCGGCGCAGACCTGAACTTTCTCTTCAACTCCCTGCGCGCGCAGCGGCACTATCGTGAAAGCCATCACGCTCGCGACCACGCCAAGGATACGGGAATAAAGCCTTCCGCCCATCGCTCCGCCCGCACAATTTCCAAAAGAAGCGGGACCGCAAGCGGTCCCGCTCCGTCATCTGATGATGCGCCCCGTGCTCAATCGAGCGTGAACGCGATGATGTTGTTGCCGCGGTGGAAGTCGACCTGGGTGTTACCGCCGGCGCCGACCACGATGTATTGCTTGCCGCCGACCATGTAGCTCGACGGCGGGGCATTGACGCCGGCGCCGGCCCGGAAGCTCCACAGCTCCTTGCCGGTCGAGGAGTTATAGGCCGCGAACTTGCCGTTGCCTTCGCCGGTGAACACTAGCCCGCCCGCGGTGGCAAGGATGCCGCCGATCATCGGTTCCGGCGTCTTGACCTGCCATTTGATCTTGCCGGTGTTGTAATTGACCGCAGTGATGTTGCCGGACTGCTGTTCGCCCGGAATCGCCGTGAACGCGCCGCCGAGCCAGAGCTTGCCGTTCGGATAGGGCGAGCTCTCGACCCGGTAGGTCATGGGCTGGTGCAGGTTGATGGCATAGGCCAGTTCCTGCGCCGGATCGGTGGCGATCGGCGACCATTCGACGCCGCCATTCGCGCCGGGCAGCATGCGGGCACCCTCCTTGGTCGGCAGCACCCACATGTTCTCCTGCGGCACCATCGCATCCGAGAAGCGGATCAGGCTGCAGTCCTTGCGATCATGCACATAGACATGCCCGGTCTTGCCGGCGTGGATGACGCCGGGGATGGTCTTGCCATTCTTGTCCTTGACGTCGAGCAGCACCGGCGGGCTGACCGCATCGAGGTCCCATACGTCATGGGCGATATACTGGAAGTGACAGACGTATTTTCCGGTATCGAGATCGAGCGAGACCAGCGAGTTCGTGTAGAGATTGTCGCCGGGCCGGTTCGAGCCGTCGAGGTCGGGCGACGGATTGCCGACCACGAAATAAATCCGGTTGGTGGCGAGATCGATCGCGGGGTTCTGCCACACGCCGCCGCCGAGCTTGGCATAGGGGTCGCCGGTCTTGGCGAACTGATCCTTTTCGGCCTTGATGTCGCGATGCATGTCGCGGCCGGTGGCGTCCTTGGTGGCCCAGACGCCCACGGAATTTTCCGGAATGGTATTGAAATTCCAGATCTGCTTGCCGGTCTTGGCGTCATAGGCGCGCACGAAGCCGCGGATGCCGTATTCGCCGCCGTTGGTGCCGATCAGGACCTTGTCCTTGATCACGGTCGGCGCCATCGTCTCGCTGTAGCCGAGCTCGGGATCGGCGATATCCGTCATCCAGATCACTTCGCCGGTCTTCGCATTCAGCGCGACCAGCTTGGAGTCGAGCGTGGCGAGATAGACCTTGTCGTCGAGAACCTGGACGCCACGGTTGTTGGGGCCGCAGCAAAACACCGTGATCGGTCCCATCTTGTGATTGTAGTGCCAGAGCTGCTGGCCGGTCTTGGCGTCCAGCGCATAGACATGGCTGAACGACGTCGTCACATACATCACGCCGTCGACGACGATCGGCGACGTCTCAAGCAACTCCTTGACATCGGTCTGGAAGATCCAGGCGACATGCAGGCGCTTGACGCTGCCGCGATCGATCTGCTTGGCGGGATAAAAACGGGTCTGGGCATAATTGCCGTTGGTGAGCAGAAAATCCCTGGAGTTCTTGTCGGCCGAGTTGAGCTGCTGCTGGGTGACCGGCGGGACCTTGGCGTTGCCTAGCGTCGATTTGCCTTCCTGCTTGACCTCCTGTCCGCTGGCGGCCGCGGACAAAAGCGCAAGGCTGCCGATCACGGCAATGCCTGCCGTGAGCCCTTTCACGTACTTCATGATTTCCCCCTGCTGTTTTTGGGTTCTGGCTGTAATGAGACAAGTGATGGGCAAGTGCTTTATTAGTGCTCGCTCTGAAGAAAGCAGTCAATGATCCAGGGATGTGGATGGCCGTTGCTGCAATTGCGAAGTGCGGCAACACCACCGCGACGGACGATGTCATCGAAGAGGTACGAGGCGATGATGCGCCGCGAAAAGACAATCCGAAGCCGTCCCTGGCGTGCCGTTTCGCTTGGCTCGGTGCTGACGGCGCTGTGCCTGCCGGCCTGGTCTTCCGCTTCGCCCATTGCGCTGACACCGGCGACGATGGCGCGCATCGGTTCGGTCGACCAACGCTTTCAGTCCTACAACATCGAAATGGTCGAGGTGACCGGCGGTCAGTTCTGGCGGCCATACCGCGATGACAGCAAGGTCCGCGAAGCCTCGGGCGCAGCGGCGCCCCTGTTCGCGTATCGCCACCCGATCGACCTCGCCAATGCGCGGTTGCAAAAGCTCGCAGCGGCGCTCGGCCCCGCTTATCTGCGCGTGAGCGGAACCTGGGCCAACGCGACCTATTTCAACGATACCGGCGGCACCACGACATCTAGTCCGGACGGCTTCACCGATACGTTGACCCGAGAGCAGTGGAAGGGCGTGATCGAATTTGCGCGAAGCGTCGACGCAAAACTCGTCACCTCATTTGCAACAAGCGACGGCACGCGCGACGCGTACAGGGTCTGGACGTCGACGGAAGCAAACAAGCTGATCGCCTATACCCGCGCTCTCGGCGGCGAGATCGCCGCTGCCGAATTCACCAACGAGCCCGAGGGCGATAATGCCGCCAGCTTCGGCCGGGATGTCTCCGCGTTCCGGTCATGGCTGAAGCTGATGTCCCCGCAAACCCTGCTTCTTGGACCCGGGGCGTCGGGCGGAGACGACGCCGACAGCGTGCACGCCGGCGAAAATCTTCTTGCCGCGTCGGGGCCCGTGTTCGACGCCATCTCCTGGCACTACTACGGCGAAGCCTCGCAGCGTTGCAGCCATGTGGTGCAGTCGGCGACGGAGCGGGAGCAGAATGCACTTTCGGATGAGCGGTTGTCGAAAGCCGACCGCGTCGCGCGCGTGTACGCCGGCTTGCGCGACAGGTTCGAACCCGGAAAGCCGCTCTGGATCACGGAGACCGCGGCTGCGTTTTGCGGCGGCAACCCTTCCGATGCGACATTCCTGGACAGTTTCCGGTATCTCGATCAGCTCGGGCGCATGGCACGGCGCGGGGTGCAGGTCGTCATGCACAACACGCTCGCCGCCAGCGACTATGGCCTGCTCGACGAAAGGGATTTCGCGCCGCGTCCGGACTATTGGGCGGCCCTGCTCTGGCGAAGGCTGATGGGGACGACCGTGCTGGATCCGGGTAGCCCGTCCGCAGTGGGACTGCATCTCTATGCGCATTGCCTGCGAAGCAGGCCTGGCGGCGTGGCGCTGCTGGCCATCAACGCCGACCGGGCCGCCTCGCGGACGCTTGAACTTCCCGCGCCGGCAAGCCGCTACGCGCTGACAGCGGACGATTTGACTGACACGAGCGTGCGCATGAACGGCCACGAGCTGAGACTCGGCGCAGGTGATGAACTGCCTTCGCTTGAAGGCGTGCCGGTCCCACCCGGGCGGCTGGACCTGGCGCCGGCCAGCATCAGTTTTCTCGCCATGCCGGAGGCCGCAAATCCCGCCTGCCTGTTTGGCGGCGCCCCGGGATGACGAGGGGTTAGAGATCGACGACGACGTAATCGCTCTCGACCGCGACCTTGACTGTCTCGGCGATATACGGCCCCTTCACCACGGAGGTGCCCGGCTCGACGTTGACCGGATAGGCCTTTGCGCGGAAGCGGCGCGGGTCGCAGTAGGACTGGCCGGTGCGGACGTCGAACTCCCAGCCGTGCCAGGGGCAGCGGATGATCTCGCCGAGTTTTGTATATTCGATCTCGCCGGGATCCGACGATTGCGCGAGGCCAATCAGCGGGCCCTCGCACAGGGCCGCGCCCTGGTGCGGGCAGCGATTGAGCAGACCGAAATACTCGCCCTTGATGTTGAAGATCGCGATCGGCCGGTCGTCGATGGTGACGAATTTGCGCGTCCCCGGCGGCAGCTCACCGACGGGGGCGATGACATGCTTCGTCATGGTTTTTTTCGCATGATCTTATTCGGAAAACCGCTTCACACTTTTCGCTGACGCGGCCCTTCGGGTCCGGATCATGCGACCCCGTAAACCTTCTTCGCATTGCCGAGGTAGAACGCTTCGCGGTTGGCGTCGGAGACGCCGGGCGGCAGCACGCGCGAGGGATCGTCATAGTCCCAGTGCGGGTAGTCGGTCGCGAACAACAGCTTGTCCCAGCCGATCCAGTCGATCACATCGAACAGATGGTCGCGCCGCTCCGGATCCTCCATCGGCTGCGTGGTCCACCAGATGTGGTCGCGGACATATTCCGACGGCGGCCGCTTGACATGCGGCACTTCGCTGCGCAGCCGCTCCCAGTTGCGGTCGAGCCGCCAGGCAAGCGACGGCGCCCAGCCGAAGCCGGCCTCGACCATGACCATGTTCAGTTTCGGATAGCGCTCGAACACGCCTTCGAGCACGAAACTCGCCAGCGCGGTCTGCTGGCACTGCGAATGCCCGACCATCTCCTCGATGTAATAGCTCGGCCAGCCCGAGGCCGTGATCGGATTGCCGCCGAAGCCGAAGGCATGCACGCCGATGGGAAGGCCGGCCTCCTCTGCCGCCTCATAGATCGGCCAGTAGCGGCGCTGCCCGAGCGGTTCGACGTTGCGGCTCAACAGCAGCACCTGCACGAAATTCTTGTCGCCGGCGCGCTTTCTGATTTCGGCGGCCGCGGTCACGCCGTCCTCGTTCGCGACCACGACAGAGCCTTTCAGCCGCGAGTCCTTGCTGGTCCACTTCTCGATCTGCCAGTCGTTGATCGCCGTGCAGATCGCGGCCGCCAGATCATGGTTGCGCAGCCCCTGCCCGGTTCGCAGCGGATTGAGCACCCCAAGCACGACATTGTTGGGATCGAGATGCTGTTTCTGCATGAAAGACAGCGAGGAGCCCTGCGGGCCGCCTTCCGGCGGATAGGCGTCGCGGCGCGAGGCGTTGGGCTGCGCCTTCGGATAGGGCGGGCCTTCCATCATGCCTTGATAGGGATGCTCCTGATAGACCTCGAGATGCTCGTGCCAGCGCTTGGCGAGCAACGGATAGAGCTCGGTCTTGGTCGCGCGTGCCGGATGGATGTCGCAATCGGCGATCGCGACCTTCGCGGCCACCGATGACGCGACTTCGGGACGATCACGGAGCTGGATGTTCATGAAACCGTCTCCTTGGCTGTCAGCCGGCCGTAGGTGGCAAGGGGATTGTCGATCATGATCTTGCGCACGAGATCGGAGGATAACCCATCCGGCAGCGCATCGTTGCCCTCGAATTGCCAGTGCGGATAATCCGTTGAGAATAGGAGCAATTCGTCCGACTGCATATGGTCGAACAGGCGATTTAACACGCTCGGATCAGGCGGGGCGTCGACCGGCTGCAGGGAAAAGCGAATGTTGCTCCGCACAATTTCCATCGGCGCGCGGTCGACCCAGGGCGTTTCCATGCGGACGCCGCGCCAGAACTTGTGCAGCCGCCACACGAATGGCGCGAGCCAGGTGAAGCCACTCTCCAGCATCACCATTTTCAGCTTCGGATGGCGCGCGAACACGCCCTCGACGATCAGGCTGGTGAGTTGGGTCTGGAACGCCTGCGCCTGGGCGACATAATCCTCGATGTGGTAGGAGCCCCAGCCGACCGACGTCGGCGGGTTGTGATAGGCCGAGCCGGCATGGATGCCGATCGGCAGTCCCAGCCGTTCGGCCGCGGCATAGATCGGCCAGTAGGCACGCTTGCCGAGCGGCATGTCGCCCATGACCAGCATCAGGACCTGGACGAAGCGCTTGTCCTTGGCGCAGCGCTCGATCTCGGCCACCGACTTCTCCACGCTTTGGGTCGGGATCACGATCGAGCCGCGCAGCCGCGCGTCCTTGTCGAGCCACTCCTTCACCAGCCAGTCGTTCAGCGCGCGGCAGAACGCGTCCTGCATGTCCTCGGAAAACACCATCTGCACGCCATAGAGCGGATTGCAGATGCCATAGGCGACCTTGAACGGATCCAGAGCCTGCTTCTGCATGTCGGCCAGGTTCGCGCCGGGCTTGCCCTGGGCGGGCCGCCAGTCCGGTCGCGAGGAAATCGGCGAGTTGGTCGGATAGGATTGCGAGACCAGATCGACCATGCCGCGCGTCGTCACCTGGTCGCGCCAGTAGTCGTTCATGTACGGCAACAGGCTGGTCAGATGCGGCACCGCCGGATGCAGATCGCAATCGACGCCGCCGGGAAGCGGGGTGGTCATGAGGTTTCCTCGGGCTTTCCTCTGTGCCTCGCGCTGTTGCCGCGCTGCTCGCCAGAGCGCATTGAAGCAGGGCCGGCCTGCCCCCGCAACTCGGCAAGCCATGCAATCCTGTGCTAGGAAATCTGAAATAGTGCTGGGGGAGGCTTTGGATGATTCGGATCGGACTGGCCGTCGTCGCAACCACGTTGTGGCTTGCGGGCGGGGCGCTTGCCCAACAGCAGCCGCCGGCGCCTGCCCCCGCAGCACCTCCGCCGCCCGATTTCTCCAAGGTCGAGATCAAGACCACCGACCTCGGCGACGGCCTCTACATGCTGGAAGGTGCGGGCGGCAACATCACGGTCGCCACCGCCAAGGACGGCATCATCATGGTCGACGGCGAGTTCGCAGCCCTGCACGACAAGATCAAGGCGGCGATCGCGGTGATCTCGAACAAGCCGGTCAAATGGCTTATCAACACCCATTTCCACGGCGACCATACCGGCGGCAACGCGCCCTTCGCCAGGGACGGCGCGACCGTCATCTCCCATATCAACGTCAAGACCAGGTTGGCTGCCGGCACGACCAATGGACTGACCGGCGTCAAGACGCCGCCGGTAGCGGCCGACGCGCTGCCGAAGAAAACCTATACCGACAACTTCAAGATCATGATGGTGGGCCGCGTCGCCGACCTGAAATACATCGCCAACGCCCACACCGACGGCGACACCTATGTGTGGTTCAAGACCGCGAATGTGCTGGCGACCGGCGACACGTTCACGAACGGCCGCTATCCCAACATCGACTTCGCCAATGGCGGCAACATCAAGGGCATGATCGCGGCGGCCGATCTCTATCTGAAGCTTTGCAACGACAAGAGCCGCATCGTGCCGGGCCACGGCCCGGTCGCCGACAAGGCGGCGCTGCTCGACTACCGCACCATGCTGGAGACCGCGCGCGACCGCATGGCGCAGCTGGTCAAGGACGGCAAGAGCGAGGAGGACGTGATTGCGGCCAAGCCGTTCGCCGATTTCGACGTGAAGTGGGCGCCGAGCGAGCTTGCGAGCAAGAACTTCGTCCGCGTAGTCTATCACTCGCTGGCCGACAAGCCCGAAGCGAAGAAGTCGCTGGTCAAGCGGATCCTGCACCGGAGCTGATCTCATGAAGGAACTCGTCGGCATCGCCGAGCAGGTCGCGGCGAAACTGATCGCGCGGAAACAGACCATCGCCGTTGCGGAATCCTCCACCGGCGGATTGATCTCGGCGTCGCTGCTCGCCATCCCCGGCGCGTCGGCCTATTTCCTCGGCGGCGGCGTGGTCTATACCCGCGACGCGCGGCGCGTGCTGATGGATATTTCCGATGAGGCGATGAAGGGGATTCGCTCGGCGTCGGAGCCCTACGCCAAACTGCTGGCGGAGCAGGTGCGCCGCCGCTTCGCGACGGATTGGGGCCTGTCCGAGACCGGCGCGACGGGGCCGACCGGCAACCGCTACGGCGATGCCGCCGGCCACAGCTGCATGGCGGTGGCGGGCGCGGCCACGACGGTGATCACGCTGGAGACGGGCAGCAACGACCGGCAGGGCAACATGCAGGAGTTCGCCAAGACCGCGCTGAACTTGCTGCTGAGGAATTTGAGCTGACGGCCGCCGTCACCACAATGCCCTTCGACCACTGAGGCCCCGCAAAGCGGCTACCGCAAACGTCGACGTTCTTGCCCGCGAGGGTCGAGCGAGATGTTTCTTGTCGGCAATTGCGGCAGGCATCGAAGATGCGCGAGGCAGCCACATGCGACGCCAATACGCCCGAATACGGAAGCAAATTTTGAACGCAGTTGACCTCAATTTCTTCATCAAGACTTTCGATTTGAGACATGAACATTTTTTAATGAAAGCAGGCCCGCGCTGTCGAGCAGCGCGAGCGTGTTGTTCCCCCGGCCTCGCGGTGCAAGTGGAGGACGCGTTGTGTGTTGCTCCGCTGCGATCGACAGGTTGGTGCCGACCCTTGGCGGGCTTGCACGCTCGAAAATTTCCTGTGTGGATTACAGACAGCAAATTCTGCGCTGGATGGACGGCGTCGAAGCGGGCTGGGCCGTCCCGCTGCTCCTTCTCGGATTTATCGCAGTTTGGCAGGCCTTTCTAAGCATTGCCTATTATGGCGGCGATCTGCATCCCGATGTACTCGAAACCTGGACATTCGGGCGCAGTGTCGAGTGGGGCTATTCCAAGCATCCGCCCCTGATGGGTTGGGTTGCCCGAGGCTGGACATCCGTCTTTCCACTCAGCAATTGGTCGTTTCAGTTGTTGGCTTTGACCAATTCGGCAATTGCGATGTGGATGGTCGATCTCATTTCGCGGCGCTTCGTGAAGGGCGACAAGCGGCTGATCGTGCTGTTTCTTCTCATGCTGCAGCCGACCTACCAGTTTCACGCCCAGCGCTTCAATGCCAACGCAGTCCTGCTGGCGATTTGGCCGCTCGCGACCTATTGCTTTCTCAGGTCGTTTGAAACGCGCCAGCTCGGATGGGCCGTCGCGGCGGGCGCAGCGGCGGCGCTCGCGATGCTTGGCAAATATTATTCGCTGTTCCTGATCGCCAGTTTCGCTTTCGCCGCGGCCCTGCATCCGCAACGTCGCGCCTATTTTGGGTCGTCGGCTCCCTGGGCTTCGGTGATTGCGGGGCTTGGGCTGCTGGCTCCGCACTTGCATTGGCTGGCAACAACCGGAGCAAAACCGTGCGTCTACGCGCTCGCGACGCATGCGGGCAAGCCCCTCGACGCATCCCTTCTGCAGGCGCTTCTCTTCATCCCGGGCGTTGCAATGGTCCTTGCGCTGCCTGCGGCGGCATGGGCCCTGATTTCGGGAGAAAGGCTCAAGAGATTTGCCGGGGATTTCCGGGCATTGAACCCGGGCCTGTGGCTGCTTTTTCTCGTCACCGTCGGAACGATGGTTTTTCCTCCGATCACCGCCGTCGCATTGGGAACGGACCTTCAGCCGATCTGGGCCCTGCAGGGCATTTTCATGATGGTCATATTAATTGTCTGCGGTGCCAGCTATTCGATTGATCGCTTCCATTCCGTCAATCTGGCGGTCGCGACCATGGGCATGGCGGTGTTCGCGGTGCTCGTCGCGGCGCCTGTTCATGCTCTCTATCGAAACAGCCACCCCTTGCACGAGGGCCGCAACTTCTATCGGCCGGCCGCCGAGGAATTGACCCGGCTATGGCATGCGCAGTCGCATGCCGCGCTGCCCGCTGTCGGCGGCGACGACGATCTCGCCCTGGCGCTCGCTTTCTACAGCCCGGATCATCCGATCTATGAGAACCAACTCGTCAATCCGCGCATGAAGAGACAGCCGGACCGCGCCGTTCTAGAGCGTGGTTGGGCTGCGTTATGCTTTGGCGAAGATGCAGGCTGTATTGCCTCAATTGAGGAAGCCGCCGCGCGTGCGCCTAGATTTGTCAGGTCTGAAATTCGCGGTTCGGTCGACGCTGTTTGGTCAGCCCGGCGCCAGTCAACGCTTCACGGCAGTTATGGTGCCGCCCTCGGCCGAGCCGACGATTGCGCCATCTCGGTACTTCCGCCATGAGGACATTTCACTCTCAGGTGCGCAATCGCGCACTTGAGTAACGGCCTGGATGGAGTTGCATAGCCGGCCGCACTGGGCGAAGCCGTCACTTCTCCCGGAACGCGCGCATCAGCTGGTCGTGCAGCGGCTTCATCAGGTAGGACAGCATGGTGCGGTCGCCGGTCTGCACGAAGGCTTCGGCCGGCATGCCCGGGATCAGCTTGGCGTCGCCGAGGCGCGCGATCTCTTCCGGCGGCATCGAGACGCGGATGGTGTAGTAGCTCTGGCCGGTGCGCTGCTCGGTGGTGACGTCGGGCGAGACGCGGCTGACGACGCCGCTCAATTCCGGCGTGGTGCGCTGGTTGAAGGCGGAAAGCCGCAGCAGCGTCTTCTGGCCGACCTGCAGCTTGTCGATGTCCTGCGGGTTGACCTTGGCCTCGACCTGCAGGTCGTCGCTCTGCGGCACGACGATCATGATGGCGTCGCCCGCGGTGATGACGCCGCCTACGGTGTGCACCGTGGACTGCTCGACAATGCCGTCCTGCGGCGCGCGGATGTCGACCCGCCGGAGCTGATCCTCGGCAGTGACCTTGCGTTCGATATATTCGCCGATCTTGTCGTTGGTCTCGCGCAGGTCCTTCGAAACCTCGCTGACCATGTCCCTGTCGACCTGGATGATCTGCAATTCGGTCTCGGTGATCTTGCCCTTGGCCTGCGCGCGCGAGGCGATGTATTGCGCGCGCTCGCCGTTCAGCCTGGCGGCGTCGCGCTCGAGCGTGGTGAGGCGCGAAATCTGCACCAAACGCTGGTCGTAGAGCTGGCGGACACCCGCGAGCTCTTTTTCGATCAGCGCGATTTCCTGGCTCTTGGCGTTCTCCTGCGCGGTGAGGCCGGCGATCTCCTCATTGAGCTGGGTCACGCGCTCGCGCAATTGCGCCTTCTGCCCGGCCCGCCCGGTGACGCGGACGTCGAACAGCTTGCTTTCGCTCGCCATCACGCCGGCGACATCGCCATCGCCGGCGCGGCTTACGAGCTGCGGCGGAAACTTGATCTTGTCGAGGCCGCGCTGCTCGGCCTCCAGCCGCGCGGCGCGCGCCATCGCCGCATCGAGATTCTTGGTGACGATGGCGAGGTTCGCCTTGGTGACGGTGTCGTCAAGGCGGACCAATATTTGACCCGCCTTGACCAAATCGCCGTCGCGGGCGAGCAATTCGCCGACCACGCCGCCGGTCGGATGCTGCACCTTCTTGACGTTGGTTTCGACGACGATCTGACCGGGTGCAATCAGCGCGCCGGAAATCTCCTGCGTCGAGGCCCAGGTGCCGAGGCCGCCGGCCAGCACCGCGACCACGGAGAGCCCGATGATCAGATGCAGCCGGATCGAGCGGCGCACGCCCTGCATGCCACCCACGCCCACGACCTGGCTGACGGCCTGGCTCATGATTTGGCTCCGGCGTCGGACACGATCTTGATCGGCGTGGGAGCGGCCACACGCGGCTGCAGCACCTGCGCCAGCACCTGCTCCTTCGGACCGAACGCCTGCATGCGGCCGTCCTTCAGGACCAGGATCTGGTCGACCGCCTCGATGCCGATCGGCCGGTGCGCGACCACGACGACAATGGCGCCCCGCTCGCGCGCGCCGCGCACCGCGCGCGTCAGCGCCTCGTCACCTTCGGTGTCGAGATTGGAATTGGGCTCGTCCAGCACGATCAGGAAGGGATCGCCATAGACCGCGCGCGCCAGCGCCACGCGCTGCGCCTGTCCGGCGGAGAGCGCGGCGCCCTGCTCGCCGACCTGGGTGTTGTAGCCGTCGCGCATCTTGATGATCATGTCGTGCACGCCGGCTTCCTTGGCGGCGGCGATGATCTCGTCGGACTTCGCCTCGGGATCGAAGCGGCAGATGTTCTGCGCCACCGTGCCGGTGAACAATTCGACGTCCTGCGGCAGATAGCCGATGTGGCGGCCGAGCAGGTCCGACGACCATTGATCGAGCGCGGCGCCGTCGAGCCGCACCTTGCCGCGGAACGGCTGCCAGACGCCAACCAGCGCGCGGATCAGCGACGACTTGCCCGAGCCGCTCGGCCCGATCACGCCCAGCCCATGGCCGGCGGTGAGCGTGAAGCTCACATCCTGCACGATCACCTTCTGGTCGCCGGGGGCGGCGATACTGACGCTTTCGACCGAGAGCTGGCTCGACGGGGGCTGCAGCAAGGTCTGCGCGGCGCGCACCGGCATCTGCTCGAGCAGCTGGTTGAGACGCCGCCAGCTCTGCCGCGCGGCGGCAAAGCTCTTCCAGTGCGCGATCGCAAGATCGACCGGCGCCAGCGCCCGCGCGCTCAGGATCGAGCCCGCGATGATGATGCCGGCGGTGGCTTCCTGGTGAATGACGAGATAGGCGCCGACGCCGAGCACGGCCGACTGCAGCATCATGCGCAGCACTTTCGCGATCGCACCTAGGCCGCCGGCGACGTCGGAGGCATGCTGGTTGCCCTCGAGATATTTCTCGTTGGCCTGGCTCCAGCGCTGCGTCAGCCGGCCGAACATACCCATCGCGATCATCACTTCGGCATTGCGTCGGCTCGCGGCCGCGAGATCATTGCGCCGTGCCGCGAGCCCCATCGCCTCGCGCGCCGGCTGGCGCGACATATATTCGGTGACGAGCGTGAGCGACACCAGGATGATGGCGCCGACCAGCGCGGTGACGCCGATCATCACATGGAAGGCAAAGCAGATCGCGAGATAAAGCGGCAGCCATGGCAGGTCGAAGAACGCGCTCGGCCCCATGCCGCCGAGAAAGCCGCGGACGTTGTCGAGGTCGCGCAGCGGCTGCAGTCCCTCGTTGCGGCTGCCGATCATCAGCGGCAGACGCACCACGGTTTCGAATACCCGCGCATTGAGCGCTTCGTCGAGCGCGGTGCCGATCCGCCCGAGGATGCGTCCGCGGATCATGTCGAGCACGCCCTGGGCGATGTAGAGGAAGCTCGCCAGGATGATGAGGCCAACCAGCGTCGGCACGCTGCGGCTCGGCAGCACGCGGTCATAGATCTCCAGCATGAAGATCGAGCCGGTGAGATAGAGCAGGTTGATGATGCAGCTCATCACGCCGACGCCAAGGAACGCGCCGCGGCAGGCGCGCAAGGCATCAGCGAGTTCGGAACGCCGGACAACAGGCGCGGAAGCCATCAGCCCACAAGCTCTTCAAAATTAAACGCACAAGTCCGGATTTAGTCCGGGGATTCAATGACATGCAACGCTGGATTATTACAGGTTCCGGCCAATATCGTCCAATGAAGTCAATTTAACCTAAATGGCAGTCGCAAGCTTATCCCAAAGCGTCGCAGGCGTAACCAAAAAGGGGCGATCCCGACCGGATCGCCCCCTTTTTCAACCTTAGATTTCAAGCTCCGGTGCCGTACGCCTCACCATCGTCCGCCGGTGCGGACCAGCCGCAAAATCAGAAGCAGAATGATGGCGCCGATGGCGGAATAGATGATCTCGGACACGAGGCCGCTGCCGAGGTGAATGCCGAGCTTTGGAAACAACAGGCTGGCGACCAGCGCGCCGGCAACGCCGATCAGGATGTCGCCGATAATGCCAAAGCCAGTGCCGCGGACGATCTTGCCGGCCAGCCAGCCCGCCACCAGGCCGACGACCAGAATCACGATAATGCTCTCGTTGGACAGGACCATGAGACTTCCCCCCGGTTAGGCACGCGCCAATGCCGCGCGCTGGGCGAGAACCTATCCATAATCGGGGGATGTGACGACCCAAAAACCGGGCCGGTGGCCGTTTCGGCCCATGACCGTTACGTCGCGGCCACAGCGGTTTGTTCCGCCAGGATGCAGCGCGCCGCGCGGCCGGGGCCCAACGTCACATTGGGCGGCGCCGCCTCGACACAGCGTGGTTGCGCCAGCGCGCAGCGCGGCGCGAAAGAGCAATTATGCGGCGCCTTGTCGAGCGAGGGCGGCGTGCCGGGAATGGTCTCCAGGCGCTGGCCGCGCTTGGCGCCGTGGACGGTGGAAGCCAGCAAGCCACGCGCGTAAGGGTGCAGCGGCGTGCGCACCACCTCTTTCAACGTGCCCAGCTCGACGATCTGGCCGGCATACATCACAGCGACACGGTCGCAGATTTCGATGGCGACGCCGATGTCGTGGGTGACGAAGATGACGGACATGCCGAACTCGCGCTGCAGCTCACGCAAGAGCAGCAATATCTGGATCTGCACGGTGGCGTCGAGCGCGGTGGTCGGCTCGTCCGCGAGCAGGATTTTTGGTTTGCAGGCGAGCGCGAGCGCGATCATCGCGCGCTGGCGCATGCCCCCGGACATCTCATGCGGATAGGAATCGAGTCGGCGTTTCGCTGAGGGAATCCGAACCACTTCCAGCATCTCCAGCGCGCGCGCCCGTCCATCGCTCTGGCTCTTGCCCTCGTGGCGCATCACGGTCTCGGCGATCTGCGCGCCGATGGTGTAGACGGGGTCGAGCGCGAGCGCCGGCTCCTGGAAGATCATCGAGACGGTCTGGCCGCGGAACTTCGACAGCTCATCTTCGTCGAGCGCCAGCACGTCGCGCCCCATCACGTTGACCCGTCCGGTGATTTGTGTCCGCTTCCGAGGCAACAGCCGCATCAGCGCACGCAGGGTGACGCTCTTGCCGGAGCCGGACTCGCCGAGCAGGCCGAGCACCTCACCCTCGCCCAGCGTGAACGAAAGATCGTTCACGGCATGGACGATGCGCTCGCCGGTGAAGCGGATGCTGAGATGCTCGATCTCGACCAGAGGGTTCATGCTGATGGCGGCACCTTTTCGTGGAAATCGGTCGCGCGCTGGAACACCGCGCCAATGGTGAGCAGTGTCGCCTCGTCGAAGCAGCGGCCGACCAGCTGCATGCCGACGGGAAGCCCCTTGGCGGTGAAGCCGGAGGGAATCGAAAGCGACGGCAGGCCGAGATAGTTGATGGTGCGGGTAAAGCGCGTCAGGCGCTGGATCACGGCTTCGGCGTCGGGGCTGTTGCCGATATCGCTCTCCGCGATCGTGGGCGCCGCTACGGGTGCGACCGGCGCAAGCACCGCATCGACATTGGCGGTGGCGGCCATGTGAGCCGCAAGCGCCGGGCCGCGCCAGCGAAGCGCTTCGAGGTAGAGCACGCCGGGGATCGCAAGGCCGTTCTGCAGGCGCATCAACACCTGCGGGCCATAATCCTGCGGCCGCTCGATCAGCCAGCGCTTGTGATAGGCCGCCGCTTCGGTCGCGAGCACGAGCTGGCAGGCGGACGAGAGCTGGCGCTGGTCCGGCAGGTCGACCTTGACGATATCGGCGCCCTCGCGCTTGAGCACCGCGATGGTGTCATCGAGGATCTTGGCGACATCGGCATCGAGATCGTCGACGTAGAACGATGTGGGCACGCCGATCCTGAGGCCTTTGATCGAGGCCGAGGTCGCCGCCATGTAGTCCGGCACGGGCGCCGTGCTGGCGGTGGGATCCTCGGGGTCCGCGCCTGCCATCAGGCCGAGCAGCAGCGCGCAGTCTTCGACGGTGCGCGCCAGCGGACCTACCGTGTCGAGCGATTGCGACAGGGGCATCGCGCCGGCGCGCGAGATGCGGCCGAACGTGACCTTCAGTCCGGTGACGCCACAGAAATGCGCGGGCATGCGGATGGAACCGCCGGTGTCGGAGCCGAGCGCGGCGAAGGTCAGACGCGCCGCCACCGCCGAGCCCGATCCAGACGACGAGCCGCCGGTGACATAGCCGAACTTCCAGGGGTTATGCACCGCGCCGTAATGATAGTTGTGGCCGGTCGGGCCGTAGGCGAACTCCGCCATCCCCAGCGAGCCTAGCCGGATGGTGCCGGAATCCTTCAACCGCTGCAGCGCGGTCGAAGTGGTGCTGGCGACGAAATCGCGGCGGATCAGCGAGCCGCAGGTGACGACCTTGCCTGCGTCGTAATACATGTCCTTGTGCGCGAGCGGCACGCCATGCAGCGGGCCACGGCTCCGGCCCCTGGCCAGCGCGGCATCGGCCTCCTCGGCCGCTTTCAGCGCGCTCTCCGCTTCCACCGCCATGAAGGCGTTGAGCTTCGGCTGCCATTGCGCGATCCGGTGCAGGCAGGAGCGCGTCACCTCATGCGAGGAAACCTGCTTGTCCGCGATCGCCTTCGCGACCGCGGTCAGCGACATCAAGGCGGGCTCGCTGCTCATCGGGAAACCTTCACGGTCTGCGCCAGCAGGAAGGATGCCGGCTCGAGATCGAACGGCAGCGTGCCGGCGACCGGCGCAAAACCTTCGAAGGCCGGCCCGATCGAGTTGGCAATGCGGGTTGCGACCTCGGGCTCGACGGGCACGCCCGCGACATCGGCGATCGCCTTGATTTCCTTTGCACTGGGTCTCGTCATGCCGCGTTCACTCCCTTTGATTGAGCATGATTTCCGGATCATGCTCCGTTTCCCGGCGCGCGGCTGTGCCCGGAGCCAGCCATGGCCATGTAGCACGCCGCTTGATGGCCCATATTATCGAGCGCGGTGAGTTTTGGCGTTGCTTTTGCGCAGAGCGGCTCCGCGAAGGGACAGCGCGTGTGGAAGCGGCAGCCCGGGGGCGGATCGATCGGATTGGGCGGATCGCCCGAGATCGGCGGCGTCTCGGTGCGCCGGTCCGGGTCGGACGACGGCATCGCCGCCAGCAGCGCGCGCGTATAGGGATGGGCCGCATGATCCCAGACCCGGTCGACGGGCCCGAGCTCGACGACCTCGCCGAGATACATCACCAGCACGCGGTCGGAGATGTAGCGCACGACATTGAGGTCGTGGCTGATGAAGAGATAGGTCAGGCCGAATTCGCGCTTGAGATCGGCGAGCAGATTGAGCACCTGTGCCTCGACCGATTTGTCGAGCGCCGAGACGGCCTCGTCGAGGATGACCAGCCGCGGCGACAGCGCCAGCGCACGCGCGATATTGACGCGCTGGCGCTGGCCGCCGGAAATCTCGTGCGGGTAGCGGTTGGCGAAGGTTTCCGGCCGCAATCCCACCTTGCCGAGCAGCTCGCGCGCCAGCGCCCGAGCCGCAGGATCGGCCATGCCGTGCACCTTCGGCCCGAAGGCGATCGATTCCTCGACCGTCAGGCGCGGGTTGAGCGAGGCGTAGCTGTCCTGGAACACCATCTGCATGCCGCGGCGCAGCTCGCGCAGCGACAGCGCCTGGCCTACCTGCATGCCGTCATAGACGATCTCGCCGGCATCGCGCGTCATCAGGTGCATCAGCAGCCGTGCCGTGGTCGATTTCCCGCAGCCGGATTCGCCGACAATGCCGACGGTCTCGCCCTTGCCCACCGCAAACGAGACGTCGTCGACCGCACGCACGGTCTTGCGCGCGCTGAAGAGATCGCCGCGCACCGGGAAATGCTTGGTCAGGCCCGTGACCTGCAGCAGCGGCTGCGCCGCGCCGCCGCGGTCTTCGACCGGCTCAAGTCTGTCGATGGTGACGGTTTCGCTCATCGCTTCAGTTCCGGATGTCCATGGCGCTGCGCAAGCCGTCGCTCAATAGGTTGAAGCAGATCGAAACCGCGAAGATCATCACGCCGGGCAGTGCGGCGACCCAGGGATTGACATAGATCGCGGTGCGCAGCGTGTTCAGCATCAGTCCCCATTCCGGCTCCGGCGGCTTGGTGCCGAGGCCAAGGAAGGAAAGGCCGGCGGCCAGGATCATCGACACCGAAATGAGACCGGTTGCGTAGACGAAGATCGGCCCGAGCACATTGCCCAGGATATGCACGCGCATGATGGTAAAGGCGTTGGCGCCGGAAGCGCGCGCGGCCTCGACGAAATCCATGTTGCGCACGCCGGTGGTGACGCTCTCGGCGACGCGGGTGATCTGCGGCACGAACACGATGGTGAGCGACACGATGGAGTTGACGATGCCGGCGCCGAGCGCGCCCGATATCGCGATCGCCAGCAGCACCGAGGGGAAGGCGTAGAACACGTCGATGGTGCGCATGATCGCGGTATTGACCCAGCCGCCGACATAGCCGGCGATCAGGCCGAGCGAGGTGCCGGTGCAGAAGGCGAGGAGCACCGGCGAGATGCCGATCATCAGCGACAGCCGCCCGCCATAGACCAGCCGCGCCAGCATGTCGCGGCCGAGCTCGTCGGTGCCGAGCAGATAGCCTGCCGTGCCGATGTGGCGCAGGCGGCGGATCATCGAGCCCTGATAGGGATCGGCGAGCCCGAGCCACGGCGCGATGAGTGCGGACAGGAAGATCGCGATCAGGATCAGCGCGCAGGCCATGCTGACCTTGTCGCGCCGGATGCGGCGGCCGACGGTCGCCCAGTAGCCGCGTGCCTTCATCGCAGGGGCGGCCTGCAGCGCGGCGTCGGACATGGCGGTGATTGGAAGCTCGCTCACATCAACCCCGCTTGATGCGCGGGTCGATCGCGGCCTGCGCGATATCGACCAGGAGGTTGAGGACGACGAAGAACAGCGCCAGCACCAGGATCGTGCCCTGCAAGAGCGGCAGGTCGCGCTGGAAGATCGCGGAGTTGAGCAGGAAGCCCGAGCCCGGCCAGGAGAACACGGTCTCGATCAGGATCGAGCCGCCGAGCATGTAACCCAATTGCAGCCCCATCACCGCAAGCGCGGTTGGAGCCGCGTTCTTGATGACGTGGCGGAACACGTCGGTCTCCCGCAGGCCCTTGGCGCGCAGCGCCTCGACAAAATCCTGGCTCAATATGTCGCCGGTCAGTGCGCGCACCGTGCGCGTGACGATGCCCATCGGGATCACAGAGGTCGTGATCGCGGGCAGGATCAGATAGCGCAGATGCTCCCAATCCCAGCCCCAGGCGCCGGAGCCGCCGGGGCCTGCGCCGACCGCAGGCAGCCAGTTCAGTTCGACGGAGAAGATGATGACCAGCACCATGCCGAGCCAGTAATGCGGCACGGAGACGCCCGCGATGGCAAAGGACGTCGCCACCTTGTCGACCCAGGTGTCGCGGAAATAGCCGGCGACCAGGCCAAACAACAGACCAAGGGTGAAGCCGATGACCGCAGCCGCGATCGCCAGCGTCACGGTGTTGCCGACGGCGCGGATCACTTCCGTCAGCACGGGGCGGCCGGTCGCAATGGAATGGCCGAGATCGCCGTTGAGCGCACGCCACAGCCACAGCCCGAACTGCACCGGCAGCGGACGGTCGAAGCCGTAGGCGGCGCGGAGCTGCGCGGCGAGCTCCTGCGACGCGTCCGCCGGCAGCACCGCCACCAGCGGATCGCCGGGCGTGATGTGCACCAGGAGGAAACACACCAGCGCCACGCTGATGACGATCGGGATCACATAGACGATGCGTCGGGCGACATAGAGAAGCACGGGTCACTCTTTCTTCCTTCTCCCCTTGTGTTCTCGGGGAAGCGATTCCTGGGGATGGAAGTTGTTTCCTGGAAGTGGATACTGCGTTGATATTGCTTGCGTCAACCGAGACGGACGTTCACGTTTGATCCCATCATAACCCATGCAGTGCTACCTAATTTGGTTCGAGGTAGCATCGCCGGTCGAGGGATCAAATGCCGCGTGCAAAGCTGACCAAGAGTGTCATTAACGCTCTGCCCACTCCTTCGAAGGACATCGTTTATTGGGACACCGGGTGTCCGGGTTTCGGCGTCAAGGTCACACCGAAGGGACGCAAGATCTTCGTCGTATTGTATCGAACGGCGGGAGCCGGGTCGCGCTTGCGCAAATACACCATCGGACCATATGGCCGAGTGACTCTCAATCAAGCTCGCGTTACGGCTCAGAAAGTGTTCGCTGCGAAGCTCGACGGACGCGACCTCGCCGCGGAGAAGAAGGACTCTCGACGGAGGATGGTGGCAGATCGGGTTGATGATTTGCTTGAGGCTTATATCGCCCAACACATTTCCCAAAACCGCTCGGCGTTGGAGATTTCACGGATGCTCCGCCGGGAGGTCGGGTCGGCGTGGGGTAGCCGGAGTATTCATGAGATCAGCAAGCGCGATGTGATTGATGTCGTCAGTGCCATTGAGCAACGCGGGGCTCCGGTCGCCGCCAACAAAGCACTGAAAGCGATCAAAACCTTCCTTCGCTGGTGTGTAGGCCGTGCGGTGCTGGACCGGTCACCCGCCGACGGTGTGCCGCTTCCGGCAAAACTTGTGACGAGGGATCGGGTGCTGAGCGATGGCGAACTCGCCCGGGTCATCCTCGCCGCCAGACAGATTGGCGGCCCTTATGGCGACATCGTCGAGGTCTTGGCCTTGACCGGCCAGCGCCGCGAAGAGGTGGCACGCTGCACCTGGGATGAGATCGATGTGGAGACGCGAACTTGGAAGCTATCTTCTAACCGCACGAAAAATGCAAAATCACATGAAGTGCATCTGTCTGACCCCGTGATTGCGGTTTTGAAACGAGCCCGCGAGCGAGGTACATTCGTCTTTTCACGGTCGGGGGATAACTCATTTCAGGACTTCAGCGCTGCCAAGCGAGAGCTCGACAAGCTATCCGGCGTCACCGGATGGCGACTTCATGATCTACGGCGAACCTGCGTATCTGGAATGGCAAAACTCGGCATAGCCCCACACGTCGCCGACAAAATTCTGAACCACCAAGCGGGCACGATCTCAGGCGTTGCAGCTGTCTATCAGCGCCACGACTTCCTCGCCGAACGCAGAGAAGCTTTAGAAACGTGGGGTACGCATGTTAGGCAAATCATCGGCAATGCCTTCGAAAGCAATGCTCTACGCAGAGTAGCCTGATCCAATTTGTTTCTTTCAATGGGCCGGGTTGCAGGAAGTGGCCGTATCGTTCGGATACTGCGCAGCCTCCACGCAGCGTTCGGGGATCGTTCCCGCCGAAACCGCATGTCTGCTATTGGGGCAGGTTCGGAAAACATATACTCAATTCGAGTTCTTCCGGTTTTGACCCATTAACCAACTCACCTCCCTCAGCCACCCGGCCAAGTGCAGGCCCTTATAGATGCGCTCACGCGCGGCAGGCATGGTTCTCCGTGCAAGGGGGCGTATCGCGATCATCGCGACGGTGGGCCGATGGCGGCAGGCATGCGGAGAGATGTCCTCTCAGTCCGAGAATATGTCGCATCAGACCAAGACGCAGGCACTCAGCAGCCGCGTTAGTATCGTGACCTGGAGCAGAGAACATGGCGGTTGCCGACGATTGGTTGTTTGGATCAACGCGTTCATTCCCCGCGACGTGCCGGGCTATACGGTCGCAATCACGCGCGGCGAGAATGCCGGAAAAGCCGCGGTGCCGCTTCCGACCGCGGCCCGCTTTCCGATCCCGTTCAGGAACAACCTCGTCAAGCCGCTGCACACCGGATATCTGACAGATCAAAGATCCTTCAGCGCAGACCCCAATGCCAGCGTACGCATGCAATCCTTCATAACGATCAGCCTTCTGGCGGGGCAGGTCAGTGGCATCCATCAAACGTCAGGAACAACTGAAGTCAACATGGAGTCAGGCGAAACCCGGGACAGTGCAGAGGCCGATATGTCTGACTGTCAGCACTCGCCTCCATATGCGTTTCCATACGAACCCGCACAGTATCTCTATGAACGGCGCAATTCGCTCAGCAAGGGTGAACTGAACCTTTATACATCTACTCTGACGCGACTTGACAATGCCAAGCGGTGGATTTGGACAGGCTCGGAAACGAGGTGGACCCATGGTAAATGTAAAGGGCTCTGCAAGCGATCCGTGTGTCATGGCGGCTGCCAATATCGACTACGACGTCACCTTCGTTGTTGGAGTGGATCAAGAACTCGCTCGGTGAGCGTGGCGTGTGTCGGATTCATCGACGACTTTCCGGCATTTGAGGCTTACGCAAAATATCTTGGGGAGACCAAGACACTGTTCAACGTGCCACCGCCGCCCGGCAATACGGTGCTCAACCTCCTCGGTGCCGCAAACCGCCCTTTGATCGGCGCCACCATGTTCGGACTGCTGGCTTGCACGGTGCCAACCTTGCCGCAGCCAAACATCTTGGACCTCTTTCAACTTCGCTGACCTTGATCTCGCCCCATCTGCGGAGGCCGCCTCAGTTTGGCGACGTCATGATGGTCGCCGCTGGCTCTACAAGAGATTCCTCGAGTTTGATGATCGTCGCCATGAAATATCCTAAACCTCCGAAGAAGCCGGCCGATTTGGAAGAAGCATTCCGCGAGCTGAAAAGGCTGAGGATCGAGGTGGCGAAGGCCGAAGCAGCCGCTCGGAAAAAGCGATGCTCGAATGGCCACATGAAGACGATTGGCGATCGTGATGACGACAACGCTCCCTAGCGGATTCTGCTCAGGGGTTTGATCGTGGACGGTTCCGGACTTAGCCAGCAGATCGAGTACCAACGTTAAATCGTTGGCGCGGCCAAGCACCGAGGCGGGATGGCGAGCCCAAGCGGGCTCATCTCATCCCGCCTCTTAGCCGTAGCTCCCCACATTCGAAAGTAGTACCATCCTTGCCACAAAAAAACCGGCAAGCGCCGACTTCGGCAACCGTCAAAACGAGGGAGCCGGCCCGCCATGTATAGGAGGATACCCCTGCCTACCTACATCTCTCTCATCAACTTCACGCAGAAGGGCGTTAAGTCAATTAAGGAAGGGCCGAAGCGGCTCGATGCGGCAAAGGAGCGTTTCCGCGCGGCCGGTGCCGAGTTGAAAGCGTTTTACCTCATCACCGGCGAGTATGACGCCGTGGCAATTGCCGAAGCACCAAACGACGAAGTGGTCGTAAAACTTGCGATGACCACGGCGGCGCAGGGGAACATACGGACACAGACGTGCCGCGCGTTCACTGAGGACGAATACCGGAAGATGGCGTCGTCTTTGTAGTGGCGACCAACCCTCACGAAAGGGAACGATCGGCAGATTCACAATCGTCTTCGCTTGATCACCTAGTCATCTCGGGGCGAACTTCAGCGACGCAGGAAGGTCGTCTGCCACCTTTGGGCGTCCGTGACATGCGTTTGGCACGTGCCGGCAGCCGCTTGGTATGTCTGCTTACCGAGGATGAACGGAAGTAACGGCCGGGCGGTTAACTCGACGCGAATGATCCGAAGGAGACCTCAGCGCTCCAACAACGACGAGCACAGCTAGTGGCGAGCGCGGCGCGGTCTGCAGCGTCACGAAACCAGTCCTAGGGAAATTGGTGTAAATTGCCCCACCCAGTCGGTTTTTTTGGGGGATATCCGCTTGCGGCGGTTCATCCTTGTTAGCGAACCATTCCGCAAAACTTCCCGCAACCGCCCAACCGCCGCTGTTGGGGGCCTTGTGGTTTGGAGGCAGGGGTCAACTCCATGACGCCGCTGGTAACGCCTGTGAATGGTATGGCGTATGTGGTACCGGTAGAAAATGATGGGATGTGCACGAGGTATCCTCGCCTGTCATCGACATTTCCCGCAAAATCAAAGACGCTAGCGCTCTTTGTTCCAGCAGCGTATATCGCTGTCATCTTCGCATCGCCCTGGAAGTCTCCCACGCCCATCCAACCCGGAGCCTCAAAATCATTCCAATCTCCGGGGGCGGTAACGCCTGGCGTCACGCTGGGAAGTTTCACCTTCGGAATCGGGAGCGAAAAGCCCACCCCGTAGCCCCTGTAGACATACGAGGCACTCTCACCGGTCGCAGGGTCCTGAATCTCCATGCCCGCCACCTCACCCTGGATCAACCATAAAGAAAGCCCAACGTCGATGTTTTCGCGGATTTGAAACTTTTTGGTCGGTGGAGGAGCTGAAATTGGATTGACTTCGAACTCCTCGCCATCGACTTCGAAAACCGACAAGTGATCTATGAGATGAGCCGTGAATTTCGCGCCCACTTTGTAAGGTGGCTCTACTATGTTGACTATGCTGGTCTTGTGTTCATCCAGCAATCGAAGGAAGGTAAACTGACGGAATTTTGTTGCGTTCGCCACACGAACCCAACTGCCGGAATTGGCGGGGAACCAGGTCACAGGCTGCTCCATGTGCCAACGGCGATCCTTCCCCATTCCCATCGCTAGAATGCCGCTTTGACCGGATTTCGTGATTTGCAGTCTCACTAGAGCCACATCAGCATCCTCCGTACCTCGTACAGATGGCGTCCACAGCTCCGCCACTGCCTAGACGATCGATTCCAAGAAAGTTGTCATATGGGTGGGATTTATTTGTCGTTTCAAGCTCCTATGTAAGCGGTGGGGGGCTTTGCGACGAAGGAAATAGCGATATGGCGGCGTGGCGGCGGGCGATTGAATTGTCGCTCGGAGATTGGATGTGGAGAAGTTGAGGATGATAGCGCGGTCGCGAACCGAACCTGCGAGCCGGGTCGAGCGCGCGCGCATCTTGCTGGGTTATTGGGAAAACTCGTCGTTTTTTGCGGTGGGCCAAGCGCTCGGGCTGCACCATCAAACGGTCCAGCGCTGCGTCGAGCGGGCGGTGGCCGAAGGCCCGATGGCCGCGCTGGACGATCGCCCTCGCCCCGGCCGGGAGCCGACGATCACGCTGGAAGCGAAAGCCTGGTTGACGTCGTTGTCGTGCCGGAAGGCGAAAGAGCTGGGTTATCCGCATGAATTGTGGACCACGCGGCTGCTCGCCCGCCACGCTCGCGAGCACGGTCCCGCCGAAGGGCACCCGTGCCTGGCGAACCTGGCGCAGGGCACGTTGTGCAAGATCCTCGATTTTGAGGAAGTGAAGCCGCACAAGGTCCGTTACTACCTGGAGAAGCGTGATCCTGAGTTTGCGGAAAAAATGGCCGAGGTGCTGTGCGTCTATCGCAAAGTGAAACTGCTCAAGAGGGCGGCGGCGCGGTCGAAGCGGAAGCCGAACGGCCGGGTGGCGATTGTCTCCTACGACGAAAAGCCCGGCATTCAGGCGATTGCAACGACGTCTCCCGATCTGCCGCCCGAGCCCGGCGTTCATGCGACCTTCGCCCGCGACCATGAATACAAGCGCCACGGCACGGTCACCTTGCTGGCCGGCATCGACCTTGTCACCGGCAAGGTTCACGCTATGGTCGAGGATCGCCATCGCAGCCGCGAGTTCGTCGCGTTCCTCAAGCGTCTCGACAAAGCCTATTCGGCCGACACCGCGATCCACCTCATCCTCGACAATCATTCCGCACATATCTCCAGAGAGACCAAAGCCTGGCTCGCCGAGCAACCAGCCGGCCGCTTCGAGTTCACCTTCACTCCCAAGCATGGCTCTTGGCTCAACCTCGTCGAGGGCTTCTTCTCCAAGCTGGCCCGCTCCGTGCTGCGCCATATCCGCGTCTCGTCCAAACAAGAGCTCAGGGAACGCATCATGGCCGCCATCGACTTCTTCAATCGCGATCCCGTCGTTCACACTTGGACCTACAAACTCGACAAGGCCGCTTGATATGATTCGAACTTCAAAATCGCTGACCTAGTTGCGCTCTGCAATTGAGTGGTGATCGTTTCCTCGAGCAAAAGCAGTGCAGTACGTTGACACACCGATTTCAATGGCTGCGTTTTGGCTTACTGCGACAATCGATGCTCCTATTGCGTATCGGACGAACCTCTGCAGGCGCGTGAAGAAGCCTCGGTCGGATCGGCTAGGCGCTGTAAAGACTAGGGGCACGACGGCTGCTGCGGCCGATGATGGCCGCCTTTGGCACTTTTCGGACCTGGCGCGATGTCCGACTTGGGTCAGCTTTCAGGTGCAAAGCGGAAGACATGGGCTCGCACCGAGCATTTCGCCTTTTGACCCAACTCGGACATTAAGCGGGTTCTGCCGCTAGGGCCGACGCTGCGCTGGCGCTTATGACACCGGCTATTTCCCCAGCCATGGCACAATGTCCGACGCGAGATCGAGTTCGATTTCTTGCGCGCGCATCATGATAGCAGGCTACGCCAGCTCATCCGCCTAATGCTGGTCAATTCAACCTTCCGCTTCCCAGACGTTAGTTATAGGCTGACTCGTGCATCGGGAGTTCGGCAAATGCCGCCCAAGACACACTATGCGCGCAGTGGGGATGTGAACATCGCCTATCAAGTGCTTGGCGAGGGACCGCGCGACCTCGTGATGGCGTTCGGCTACGTTTCAAATATCGAGGTGATTTTGGAAGAACCGATGCTTGCGCGGTTTCTGACACGGCTCGCCAGTTGTGCTCGCCTCATCGTGTTCGACAAGCGTGGAACCGGACTGTCCGACCGGGACACTGACATGCCTAGCCTGGAAGTGCGCATGGATGATGTCCGCGCCGTGATGGACGCTGCAGGATCGGAGCGGGCAGTCTTGTTCGGGATATCAGAGGGTGGGCCGATGTGCATGCTGTTCGCAGCGACCTACCCGGAGCGTTGTACGGGATTGGTCATGGCCGGCGCCTATGCTCGGAAAGCCTGGGCGTCTGACCACCCGTGGGGCCTATCCAACGAGCAATTCTCAGCTTGGACCGAGGTCATACGGCGCGATTGGGGCAGTCCGGTGGGAATTGAACAGCGCGCGCCGTCAATGGCGGCAGATCCCGCATATCGCGCGTGGTGGGCGAGATGGGGCCGATTGGGCGCCAGCCCTCGGGCAGCCGAGATGATTGTCAATTTGCTGCGCGATATAGACGTCCGACATATCCTGCCGACTATCCGCGTGCCGACGTTGATCCTACACGCTACTAAAGAAGCCACGGTCGACGTGCGAGATGCACGGTATATGGCTGAACACATCGTCGGAGCAAAACTGGTAGAGCTGCCTGGCGCCGATCATTTGCCTTGGCTTGCGAATGCCGATGCCGCGTTCGAGGAGATCGCCGAGTTCCTGACCGGCACGCGTCCCATGGCCGAGCCTGACCGCGTGCTCGCCACGGTGCTGTTCACCGACATTGTGGGCTCGACCGAAAAGGCAGCGACCTGGGTGATCGGCGCTGGCACGATTTGCTCGACGGCCACAATGCCGCTGTCCGCCTGGCGATTGCCCGCAGCCGAGGCCGCGAGATCGGCACCCAGGGTGATGGCTTCCTTGCCACCTTCGACGGGCCGGCCCGGGGTGTGCAATGTGCCCGCACGATAATCGACGCTACGCGCTCGCTCGGGATCGAGGTGCGTTGTGGCCTGCACACTGGCGAATGTGAGAAAATCGGTGACGACGTCGGCGGCATCGCCGTGCATATCGGCGCACGTATCGCAGCTCTTGCGGATGCCAGCGAAATTCTGGTGTCCAGCACCGTGAAGGACCTTGTGGCCGGATCCGGTTTGCGCTTCTCAGATCTTGGCACAAAAACACTCAGGGGTGTGCCGGGGACGTGGAATGTATTCCGGGTCGAGCATTAGGTGGGATCGCAGTTATCCCCGTTGTTGTCAAAAATAGAGTTCACGCAATAACGTTATCGAGGCATTTCGACTGCCCGCGCCGACGAATATCCTCGAATTGGTTTCCTGATTGCTGCGGGCATGCGTCCGTTCGTGGCACGAACCGGACCAACGGCGATGTCCTCTGTACTTCCGCTGTTGAGGGGTGAGCAGAAGTGACCCGAATGGTCGATTTTGGTAGCGATTGACCCTGAGCAGACCTCAGACGAGAGCTATCGCCTCAATAGCGATAAGCACACCCGGGATGTCAGCGCCGAAACGGGCTATCGCTCGCGCCGGCTTCGCTCCAGGGAAGAACTCAGCGTATGCCTCGTTCATCTCCTTGTAGAGGTCCGGCCTTGCAAGAAGCACAGTCACTTTAACAATGCGGTCGAGCGAACTTCCCGCAGCTCTTAGGATGGTCTCTACGTTGCGCAGAGCCTGGCGCGTCTGCTCCTGCATCGTATCGCCGACGACCTCGGTGGGTGCTCCCCGGGCCTCACGGGTATCTGTCCTGATACGAACACGAACCCGTTAGCGATAACAGCGTGCGAGTATGGAGAATGCGCGGCCGGATAATCAGGGATTTCAACGTGGTGGATCGCGGGCGGGGCTTCAACTCCAGCCATCTTTCGGAGCCTCCTTCGTTATGAATAAGGATTTATCGCAATTTCCATTCCCGTTGGGAAGCACCCACTATTTCCGGTTCTGGCAGCCGGCTCAACCGGTCGACGCAACACAGGCATTAAATCTCTCTGCTGGGGTTTCAAATTGCAAGGTCTCACGTCGGTAGGATCCGCAGGCCGTATCAGGACGGCGTCGGCACGATAGGGCGAAATGCCGAAGTCGATAAGACGTTGTGATCCGTCTCACACATCGCGCGCGGCGCACACTTGGCTACCAACGCAATTCCTGCACCGTCCAAATGTCCTTCTCCGGGTCGATCTTTCGCATTGCGCCGTCTGGCGTGAAAGCGAAAACGCTACCTTCGTAGTCATCAATGTTAAAGCGCATCGCCGCAACCAGTTTTATTGCCTGCCAAGTGGTCAATTCCTGTGGGCCGTCCGAGGCAACAACCTGTGTTCCAGTGACATTGGCCAGGGTCCGGCAAAAGTTTTGCCCACGCGCTATATTACAGGAAACCAGCCAGATCGTACCGATGTTGAGGGGCTTCGACCATGGAAGACTGCAAGGTCCGATGCGTACATGCCTAATTTTTTGGGGCCACCTGGGGCGTCGTCAGAGTGAGCCACGCCGCCAATATGCAAGCCGGCCGAGAAGCCGTGGCAGTTCAGGATGATGTTGCGAAGCGAGCACCCAAACGTCGCAAGCGACAGCATATTGGCCAAACCGACGACATTGACACAAAGCGGCTTTTGTGCGCGAACAGCAGCAACCTCATAGTCGACATTGCCTTGAATTGCGGCTGTTGAACCCGGTCGGACTTTCGCCCAAAGTGATCTCCTTGCTTCAGGACAAATTACTAATCGGTCACTAATTTAGAAGACAAATATCTTGCGACAAGTTGTCGATTTCAATATAATTCATTCATGAAGCGGGACGGACGAAAATTAGATCACAAGACCTTACAAGAAATTCGTCGGATGGCGGTTCAGCGCGTATGGAACGGCGAGAAACCGAGCGTCGTGATTGCCTCCTATGGGTTCAGTCGTCAGATCATCTACAAATGGTTGCGAGAGGCGCGAGGGAAAGGGCGCGGCTTGCGCGCGCTAATTTCACGAAAAGGAACGGGGCGCCCACGAACGCTCACGCCCAAGCAAGAGCAACAATTGTTTCGGTGGATCAACGGAAAGGATCCTCGTCAGCACGGCTTTGATTTCGGCATGTGGACGAGGTTGATCGTGCGCAAGCTGATTGCGGACAAATTAGAAGCTAATTTGGGTGTGACCGCTGTCGGAAAGTTACTTGCAAAATTAGGATTGACGCCGCAGAAGCCACTGAAGCGAGCTTACGAGCGAGATCCCGTTGCGATCGAAGCGTGGAAAACCGACGTCTATCCAGCCATTGCGAAACGGGCAAAAAAGCGAGGTGCCGAGATTTTTTTTTGGGATAAGTCCGGCTTTCGTTCCGAAGCCGTGCAAGGAAAGACTTGGGGTGTGAAAGGGCAGACACCAATTATTTTTGTGCCCGGCACACGACAATCCGTCTCGGCGGCTTCAGCCGTAAATGCCAAAGGCGGTTTCTGGTGCGCGACCTACAAGGGTGGAATGAACGCGGAGCTATTTATTGCACTGCTCAAGGCAATGATGTTTCGTCGTAAGAAGCCTGTGCTCCTAATTCTTGATAGTCTGCCTGCCCACAAAGCCAAGATCGTAAAAGATTACGTTGCGTCGACCGAAGGGAAGCTTGAATTTCACTTTCTGCCGGGCTACGCCCCCGAACTCAATCCGGATGAGATGGTGTGGAATTACATGAAGAGGACCGGGACGGCACGGAAGCCGCTTGCAAAAGGGGAATCGTTGCACAATCGGATCGACGTCGAGCTGGAACAAATTCAAGAGAACCGCGCTCTCGTTCGGTCTTTTTTTCGCGCAGAATCTGTCTCCTATATTAGTGACTGATTAGTAAATCGAACATTCGGCTCAATTTGCATGGGCAGGTATAGATTTTGAGTACCGACGTATCGGCGGAAGATCGGGTCATTTCTCTCGGTTCCGGCTTCGCGGCAATTCCTGAGAGGCTAATGCTGGCGCATGCGCGCGGCGAGGTGTTGTTTATTTGTGGTGCAGGGATTTCGAGGCCCGCAAATCTGCCCGACTTTCGGGAACTTGTTCTCGACGTCTACGCTGCCCTCGATGTGGGCGTTCATGCCATCCTCACCGCGTTACCGCGTGCTGCGTGTAACCAGTGGCTAGCCAACTGCGCCGGCTTGACCGAGCGCCAAACAGCAGAAGTGAAGCAATTCATTGTTGGCGACTATGACGTCGTCCTCGGGATGCTTGAACGGCGGCTGGATGATCAGACCCGTGGTGATAGCCGCGTCAGGCGAGAAGTCGCTAATCGCCTACACGCTGGCGGAAGCAAGCCCGCGCCTATCCATCGCACCCTCATGCGCCTGGCTGATCGCGGCGGGGCAACGACAATCGTCACGACCAACTTCGATCTGCTCCTTGAAATAGCGGCAAAACGTCTTCGCTCGCCAGTCGAGACCTATTCACTAGGATCAATTCCACGGCCGACTAGACAAACGGAGTTCGCCGGTGTTCTCCACATCCACGGAGCGCTGGATAGCAACCCGCTGCGCTTCTCTGAGCTTGTGCTCTCGGATCAAGATTTCGGTGAGTTCTATCTACGGCGGCGCGTTGTGCCGGATTTCATCTATGACGCTGCCCGTCTCTTTCACCTTGTCTTGGTTGGCTACAGCGCCAATGATCCACCGATGCGATACCTCTTGAACGCGGTCGCAGCGGATGGAACGCGTTTCGAAGATTTGAAGGAACGGTTCACATTTTTTGGCACGGACGCGCCCGATCCGGTCGCACTAGAAGACTGGAGGGCACGTAGAATTTCACCAATTCACTACGACGCAAATAATAACCACACTGCCCTGCACTCAACTCTTGAACGGTGGGCAAAGCTTTCCGCAATCAACGGAAAGAAGGAGGCGGTCGATCTCGAGATCCGCCGGATCGTGAAGGCTCGAGAGCCGCGGCGCCCGAGGAGGACCGCGATCTGTTCGATCACCTGATCAGGCGGAGCAATGCCGGCGAGCACGTCGATTGTCGGCGATGACATCCGACGCAAAGGCCGATCTCGGTTGGCTCGACGCTATTGTGAAGATTGGGGCTGAGAAAGAGCGGGGACGCCGTTCATGATCCCGCCCTGGGCGTATCTCGATGAGCAAGATCGTGCCGTGTTTCGGGCAGCGGTCGCGTTTCTTAACAAGCGCCTTGAAGACCCAGGTACGATCGAATGGGCGCTGCGATTGAAGCCGACAAACCGCGTTGAGCGTATCGCGGTCGAGGAGTTGTTGACCGGCCCCGGCGGCCGTATCCTTGATGAGCCTTGGGCGACAGCGTGGCGTTTGATCGAAGAAAGCTGGTCCGCCAGTGCTATCGAGGAAGGCCCGTCAACGGCAATCTACGGCATTCAAGCGCGGCTTCGTGCAGGCGATCGCTCCGGCGCGATCGTTTCGGCCATCGTCAGCCTCGTTGCACCTCGCCTGAACGTCAAACCCATCAATTCGTGGCAGCGGCAGTTCGTCAAGAAACCACGCCGCCCGAAGACATTTGAACATCTGATGTCGGCGCGTCTATCGAGCGGCAATCTTGTTGATCTGAACGTCCTCGAACTCGGGAAACTTGGCGACGTACCCTTCCTGAAAGCGTTGGCAACCGCTCTGGAGGGCGCTGTCAGTCACGGGCTTGATATCGGGCGCCGGCTTGGGTGGGAAGGGCAGAGGCGGTTATGGCAATTGGGAGATTTGGGAAGCGTCTACTATGTGGTCTCTGCTCCGCAGGCTGATGAAAGCAGAGATCCTGACGCCTACCATCGTGGCATTGCCCCTTCGGTCAAACTCCTCCAAGCGGTCGTGGCTCGCATCGCCGATCTGGTGGTCACGGACGCTTTGCCGTTTGTTCAGGGTTGGCGGTTGGTGGGTTCGTCGGTCCACATCCGGTTATGGGCAGCAGCCGCGCGGAACTCTCAACTGGTTTCGGCTGAGGAGGCTGCTGCATTTCTTCTTGAACTCGATGATCGCGAGTTTTGGGATTTGCATGTGTTTCCAGAGATTGCCGAGCTTCGCGCAACACGATTTGACGATTTAGATCAGCAAACACAGAAAGCGATTGCCACTCGTCTGCGCAAAGGTCCGCCGCGCGATCATTGGCCGAGGAAGGCTGAAGCGGAGAAAATCAAAAAGGCGCGCTTATATTGGGCCGTTCGAGAACTGAAGCGCATTGAGGTCGCTGGAGGCGAACTCCCGCCGGATGCCAAGTCGTGGCTGGAAGCTCGGATCGGCCAGTTTGCTGATCTAGAAGGCATGACTACCGAGGATGGCTTTCCCGAAGGTACAACGGCGCAATCGGTTCCTCCCAATCCTGACGATCGATACGATACTCTGGAAGGCGCTGCCCGGCTGCGGGCGCTTGAAACGGCGCTCGCGAGTGCTCGTGGCGGTTGGGACGACGATCCCGCCGAACGCGCGAATGATTGGCTGAGACAGCGCGAGAAGACCGCGCTTGTCCTCGACGATCTAGCAGTCGTTGCAAATGGTGGGGACGAGTTCCCCAGGGTCTGGAACCGTTTCGGATGGGCTCACTCGCCCAACCAATCGGAAACGGTGGGAGCTCCGCAGCGCGACCTGCAAGGCGAGGCTGATTACGTTCTAGCGCTTCTTAACCAGCTATCCAAGAACACCCTGTCGGTCGCAATTGAGGGCGTCAGCAACTGGCTAAATTCTTGGCGCAAACAGGTAGTCGCCTCCGCCTCCGGCCTGCCGGTGTGGTTGAGGATTTGGCCGATCGCCGTGAAGGCGACGAATGCCAGAGGGGAGAGCGAGGACGATGCCGATCTCAGTGTTACCGCCAGCGCCGCGGATGATGATCGGGAGCCTATGGATCTCGACACACTCAACACGCCCGCCGGAAAACTTGTCGGCGTGTTCTTGGCTGCGTGTCCTTTACTTGAACAAGTACCGTATCCCTTTGTCGTTGGAAGTGCCGCGCGACAAATGCGGGATGTCGTGATTGCCGCGAACGGCCGGAGCGGCTTGATCGCGCGGCACCGTCTGATCGAAGCACTACCGTATTTCCTACGTGCCGATCGTCCTTGGACAGAACAGCACCTACTCACTCCCTTGTTGAACGACGACGGCGCCTCGCTCGCCCTTTGGCGCGCTATCGCCCGACGAACTCATTTCACCGAAGTCTTGAAGATCATCGGCGGTGCGATGGCCGAAAGGGCAACGGATCGTCGGCTAGGGCGGGAAACGCGGGGAATGTTGGTGTTCAGCCTCGTCATCGAGGCCCTTCATGCGTTCCGCGAGAGCCGCGCCCCGGCCGTGCCCAATCCACGTGTTCAGCAGATGCTGCGAACTCTCGACGACGAGGTCCGGGCATCTGCTGCGAATGCCGTACAGCAGTTCGTGCGAGATCTTTCCACAAAACGGCCTGAAGATCAGAACGCCCCTTCTGCCGCTGACCTGTTCCGATCCGCAGCCGCGCCCTTCGTTCGGGACGTATGGCCACAAGAGCGTTCGCTGGCCACGCCCGGCGTGAGCAAAGCGCTCGCCGATCTCCCGGCCGCGTCTGGCGATGCTTTCGCCGAAGCGGTCTACGCGATCGAGCGCTTTCTTGTGCCCTTCGAGTGCTGGTCGATGATCGACTACGGTCTCTATGGCGAAGAGGGCGAAGCTAAGCAGCTTGCGAAAATCAATGACGAAGCCAAGGCCAAAGCTCTGTTGCGGTTGCTTGATTTGACGGTCGGAAGCTCGGAAAGCACCGTAGTTCCTTATGACTTGACGGATGCTCTGGATCAAATCCGATCTGTCGCGCCGCATCTTGTAGACAGCGCAACGTATCGGCGCCTCTCCACTGCGGCGCGGCGCTAATCATGACCGCCCCGCGGTATGAGAGACTATCCGCTTCTGGCGCGATCGCCCCATCGCGTGGCTCCATGTCTAAGTCGAATGCTCCTGTGCCGCTGCTTCCGATCGAACTCTCTACCTTATGCGACCTTCCGCGACAGGATGAGAAAGGCCGGTATCGGAGTGCGAAAGCGGACATTGCAGAACAAGCGTCTATGCGCTTTTGTAGGTTCGCGCGCTGAACGCATGTAGGTTGTTTGCGTTCGTTTGAAACATATCCCAGAAGGTCACAGTGGTTTGATGGCGCGACTCCCGACCAGCGATTCGGCTTCATGCACACCGCATCGGAGTAAAGCGGAGCTGGGAAATGTGCTGGCTCAATTGTGCCCCGACGGGAAATTCAGCGAGTCCGATATCAGGGAGTTTTACGGACGGTTGATGCAAATCATCGGTCAGTGGTCCGCCGAGGAAAATCGCATAGACATTGCCCCACTGGCCCAGACCTTCACGGCGATGGGTAAAGAGCTGAAGAAGGTCGCCGAAATTCTTAGCGGACATGAGGAGGGTCTTCACCAGATCCACGACATCGAGATTGTCTCGCAGCTGGCAATGATCCTCGCACTGAACCCCGAGGTCGGTTCACGTCGGCAAGCGGATAAACTGATAGCATCGTTCCGAGGTGATGCCGCCAAGGTGGCTCACGCCTGCCTCGTGGTCGCATTCGACCTGAAGCAAACGGTGGGGAAAAGCGGGCGTCCCCAGGCGGAATGGCATGACGAGTTTACCGCTCTTCTGCTGGAGGTCGCCGAGACTGCAGGGGTCGAGCCGCGCTTGAGTAAGGATCGGATTTCAGGTGCACGGGTTGGCTGGCTTCTGGACGCCGCGCAGGC
Organism: uncultured Alphaproteobacteria bacterium; assembly: GCA_963847045.1. Taxonomy (GTDB): domain Bacteria; phylum Pseudomonadota; class Alphaproteobacteria; order Rhizobiales; family Xanthobacteraceae; genus Bradyrhizobium. The sequence continues at coordinate 203,192 of CAWJYQ010000019.1, forward strand.
GCTTGAAGCTTTTCTCGATCCGCGGATGCGTTCGTCAGGCGCCGAGGCTTGCGGCAAACGCCTTGAGCGAAGCAAAAAGCGGCTCAGGCAAAAGCATCGACAAAACCCATCCTCGGTCTGAGATGGTTTTGTCGATGTGACCGACCCAGAGGATTCCCCTAGTTGGAAGATGGTTGTCGAGCTTATTCGGCAATTGCGGGGGTAGCACGCCCGCTCCAACCCAGGGAAAACCTCCAAATGCTCTCCAAAACTTCCAGCCCGAGCGGTCCGCCGGCGGCCAATCGGCCGACCGCGACGCCGATCTTGCTGACCCCGAAACAGGCGGCGCGGCACCTGAACCTCAGCGTGTCCTGGTTGGCCAAGCGCCGGCTCGCCGGCGATGGCCCGCCCTACGTCAAGTTGGCGGCGCCGTCCGCTACGCGGAAGCCTCCCTCCAGCAGTGGATGAAGGGCCAGCAGCGCACCTCGACCAGCGGATGATCCAGAGGGTGAATGACAGCAAATACAAAGAGCGCGTGAGGGCAACAATCCTCGCGCCTTTTTTCCTTTGGGCCATAATAATCGTCCATCTCTGTACATCAATATACATCAACATGACACAGTATAGTGTAAGATTAGGATGGATAACAGAAGTATATGAACCCTTTATACTGTTGACGTCTTCCCAATATGCTCTAGTATACATCGGTGGGGAATTCCCTCAATCGGCAGCGCGAAGGAATTGATCCCAATGACCGAACTGATGGCGCCTCTCGAACCCACCTTCTCCGTGGCGATGACCGCGATCGAGGACGCCGCCGACCTGTCCGCGAGCGTCAAACGTCACTGGGTCTGCTCGCTGCGCCAGATCGCCAAATGGCTGGACCGCCCGGTTGAGGTGACGCCGGCGCGTTGGACGGCGATCCGCTTGCCGGTGGACCAGCTGCACCACGCTCGTCTCGGCGTCACGGCAAAGACGGTGGCCAATCACAAATCCAATGTCGCGGCGGCGCTCCGCTGGTTCGGCAAGGAGTACAACGTGCCCTCGCGCGGGGTGGCCTTGTTGGCCGAGTGGGCGGTGCTGCGCGACGGTATCGGCGACCGCGGTCGCCGCGCCCGTCTCTACGGTCTGATGCGCTATTGCTCGGGGCGCGGGTTGATGCCGGTCTCGGTCGTTGATGCCGTCGTGGCCGACTATCTGCGGTACCGCGCCGAGACGACTTCGCTCGGCACCGGCAGCATGGCCCATCGCTCGATCGCGCGGGCCTGGAATGCCTCTGCGAATGAGAACCCGGAATGGCCTGCACAGCGGCTGACAGAGCCGCCGGTCAAGGCCCAGGAGGGCCCGGCATGGGAAGAGTTTCCCGAGGGTCTGCGCCGCGATATCGACAAGTACCTCGCCGGGCTCGGCAAGATCCGCAAGGGACCAAACGGTAAGCGCAGCCGGCCATGCAGCCCGAAGACGATCAAGACCCGTCGCGCGGAGCTGGTGGCAGTGGCGCGGGTGGCGGTCAAGACCGGGACCCCCTTCGAAAACCTGAAGTCGCTGGCTGCTCTGGTCCACCCCGACGTCGTGGAGCCAGTGCTCAACGCCTACTGGGAGAACAATGGAGCGGAGCCGAAGGTCTACACCATCGATCTCGCCTGGAAGCTGCTCAGCCTGGCGCGGCAGACCGGCCAGGACGAAGCCGCCATCGAGCGTCTCGACGACATCAGAGCGTCGCTGGAAGAACACCGTCACGGAGGGCTGACGGGCAAAAACCTCGAGCTGATCCGGCAGGTGCTGACGGAAGGCATCTGGAGCGAGGTGGTCTCACTGCCGAACGCGCTGATGCGGCAAGCCCGTGCCGATCAAGCTCACGCGCCGGTCAAGGCAGCCGTGACCGCCCAGCTCGCGGTCGCCATCGCCATCCTGTCGTTTGCGCCGGTCCGGCTGGCCAACCTGGTCTCCATCGAACTTGGCAAGAACCTGATCAAGCCCGGTGGTCCGGATTCGCCGTTCTGGCTGATCTTCCCGCACTATGACGTCAAGAACCGGGTTGTTCTCAATTTTGAATTCGACGAGGCCCTCACGACGCTGATCGATGAATACATCCACGAATTCCGGCCGACGCTGGTGCGCGGCTCCAACGCGGGCTGGCTGTTCCCGGGCGTCGCCGGTAAGCCCAAGACCGCGAACATGTTTAGCACCCAGATTACGGAGCGCATCCAGAAGGCTACCGGCGTGCGGATGACCGTGCACCAGTTCCGCCATGCCTGTGCGGCGATCTATCTCAAGCACCACCCCGGCGACTACGAAACCGTCAAGCGGTTGCTTGGCCACCGCAACATCCAGACCACGATCAACTTCTACTGCGGCCTCGAGACGACACAGGCCAATGAGGCGTTCGGCAAGATCATCCGAGAACACATCAAGTTCGATGATGCGGCCTAAAGGGCTTACCGATGTCGGCAGCGCAGCAGATTGAGCCATCAGAGAAAGCCAGGATCCGATCGCTCCCGATCGAGTTTTGGCCCGAGGCGGACCGCAGAGCCTGGATGTCAGCCTGCCAGCCAAGCCAACGCCTGAAACGCGGCGGCGCCGGCAGCCACCTAAAGCCGATCACCCTCAGCGATCTCGAGCGGCGCTACGGCTATTTTCTGGATTTTATTGACCGACGGGGTTTGCTCGATCCGAACAAGGCAGCAGGCGGCCATGTCACACCGGAGAACGTCGACACCTATTTGGAGGAACTCACCGCCCGCGTCGGCTCGGTGACGGTCCAAGGATCCATCTGCAAGCTGCGCCGTGCCTGTGAACTCGTCGATCCCACCTGTAACATGTCCTGGCTCGCCGATATCGAAAAGGACCTCGCTTTGGTGATGCGGCCACGCTCGAAGGCCGACCGTTGGGTACTGACGGAAGTCCTCGTCGAGGCCGGCTTGACCTTGATCGCGGAAGCCGAAAACTCCCGCAAGATGTCAAAGCTCGGTCAGGCGCGCCAGGTTCGCAACGGCCTGATGGTCGCCATGCTTGCCATGCATCCCATTAGGCTGAAAAACTTTGCCGATCTGGAAATCGGACGCAACTTCGTCGAAATCAAAGACTCGTGGTGGATTGTGCTGTCGGCATCAGAGACGAAAGAAGGTCGTCCCGACGAGCGGCGGATCGACGATCTGCTCCAGCCGGCGCTGGATCGCTATCTCAAAAAGTACCGGCCATTTCTGGCCCGAGCAGATCAATCGACCAAGGCCTTGTGGCTCTCGTCGAACGATGGCGCCTCTATGAGCTACGCCGGGGTCGAGCGCGTGCTCACCGAGACCACCCGCACCACGGTAGGCATCGCCGTCAGCCCGCACCTGTTCCGCACCGCTATCGCCTCCAGCGCTGCCATCCATGGCGGCGCCAATCCGCACCTCGCCAGCGCGCTGCTGCATCACACCAACTCTCACGTTACCGAAGCGCATTACAATCGGGCATCAAGCATCAGCGCGGGTGACAGCCTGCGAAGCATCATTCAAGGATACATAAAGGACTAGCGCGAAAGGTTGCGCCAATGTCCGCTGTGCAGCGCATAGCGGACTCAAGTCGGACATCGCGGTATGTCCGAAACGTGCCGATATTGTTGCAAAAGTCGAAAATCGAGCGACCCGAAAAATCTCGCCAAAGTTGATCTTTGGACTTCTCTGCGGCTGCGTCGCTTTTTAACTCCGCTACGGAGGTCCGTGATCGATTTTAGATGAAACGATATGGTCCCTCACGTCGCTGCGCGCTAAACGAATCAGCGGCTCTAAGAATTTTCGTTCGCCGCCCCAAAAAGACTTTTGCAACAATATCTGCCAAAAGACGACATCCCGGAGTCTTATATAGCTTTATGCGCTGAAGACCCGGAAGTTAAAGATTTGCCGGTTCCTGCCGACCCAGGTACCAATAATGGCGGTTTCCATTCCGATACTGATTGCTGAGTTCCTAGCCGGGAAGTCCACATAGGGAGAAGCACATGCCTCAGTCAGAACAGTTTGAAGTTCTCGTCCTCGGCAGCGGGACAGGTGGGAAGCTTATTGCATGGCACATGGCGCAGGCGGGACGACGAACTGCCGTTGTCGAAAGACGCTGGATTGGTGGTTCCTGTCCCAACATCGCCTGCATGCCGAGCAAGAATGAGATCGAAAGCGCGAGAGTCGCGCGTACCGTACGTCAGGGCGGCCACTTTGGCGCCCAGACCGGCTCAATAGCTGTCGACATGGCAACGGTGCGTCGGCGCAAGCGTGAGATGGTGGAACGTCAGGTTGCGAAGCACATGCAGGTCTACAAAGCGAGTGGCGCGCAATTGATCATGGGTGGCGGCCGTTTTGTGGCGCCGAAAACACTTGAAGTGAATCTCAATGATGGAGGAATGCGTGTGCTCGCAGCAGATAAGGTCTTTCTTAATGTTGGAACGCGCGCGGCAATTCCGAATGCTCCCGGCCTTGCGGAGGCTCAACCCCTCACCCACGTCGAGGCGCTGGAGCTCGGTTATTTGCCACGACACCTGATCGTGATCGGTGGAGGCTATTCCGGTCTAGAGTTCGCACAGGCTTATCGTCGTTTTGGCAGCGAGGTGACCATCATCGAAACAGGTCCTCGACTCATGGCTCGCGAGGATGTCGACGTCTCACGGGAAATGAGGCGCATTCTTAGCGCCGAAGATATTCAAGTGCTTGTCGACGCCGAACTGCTCGAGGTGAGCGGGCGATCGGGAGACAAGGTTACGCTTACAGTACGCACACCTTCGGGTGATCAACGCATCGATGGCAGCGACATCCTGGTCGCGGCGGGGCGTATTCCGAATACCGCTGGAATTGGACTTGAGAGAGCCGGGGTTGAACTGGACGGACGCGGTTACATTCAGGTCAATGGCCGACTGGAGACAAGTGCGCCAGATGTTTGGGCGTTGGGCGAATGCGCCGGCAGTCCGCAATTCACGCACATATCCGAAGACGATTTTCGAATCATACGTGACAATCTTGCAGGGGGAAATCGAAGCACCCACGATCGGCTGGTTCCATATTGCATGTTCACTGATCCCCCTCTGGCCCGCGTAGGATTGAGCGAACGCGAGGCGGAACGCCAAGGTGCCGGGGCCCGCGTCGCGACGCTGCCGATGGACGCTGTACTTGGTGCGCAGGCGACCGATCAGAGGCAAGGTTTTATGAAAGCTCTCGTTGGCGACAGCGACGATCGCATCCTTGGCTTCACGATGATTGGTGCCGCGGCTGGAGAGGTTATGGCGGCGGTGCAAACCGCAATGTTGGCGGGCCTTTCCTACTCGAGCTTTGCTGATGCAGATTTTGCGCATCCAACAATGGCTGAAGGGCTGAGCGCGTTGTTTTCGAAGGTACCGCCTCGGGTGGCACAACAGACCAAGTCGAAGGTAGCCTAGTCGCAGCCTACTGAACCCGTTGGGCCTGAGAACGCCGAGCCGATACATCTTCGCATACGAACCAATAGATTGCCGCGCCCGAGTGGCGAGCGGCCACGACGCTGCCGCTCCGATCCATTTGAAAAATTCGCGCCGTCGCATTGCGAACCCCGAGGCTCAGAAATAGGAAGTTATAAGGCCTCAAGTGCCGCCCGTTAAGAGCACGCCAAGGTCAGAATGGGATGGTCCGGCCGTGCTCCCGCCACCGCCAGCAATAGAAGCTGGGAAGGGGCGTCAAGACAAGGAGCACGCCATGTCCCAGACACTCAACGCTGCAATTGCCGTGGTTGGTATCGATATCGGCAAGAACTTTTTTCACATCGTGGACCACGATGAGCGTGGTGCGATTGGGTTGCGTCAGAAGTGGTCGCGTGGCCAGGTCGAGGCCGCTTTGCCGACATACCGCCGTGCCTGATCGGTATGGAAGCCTGCGTCGGCGCGCATCATCTCAGTCGCAAACGTAGGGCACTGGGCCACGATGCCCGGCTGATGCCGGCGAAGTATGTTCGCCACTACTCGAAGGGCAGAAGAATGACTTCCGCGATGCCGAGGCAATCGCCGACGCGGTGCAGCGACCGACCATGAAGTGCGCGAGAAACCGGCGAACAGCCTCCACTTCGGCGGAACTTGCCTCTTGGCGGGTGCGAAGCATGTCCAAGCCGATGACGATGAGCGTGTCGGCCGCATCGAGAAGAGCCGCATCGAGCCCGGTTCGCGCGCCATCGTTGGCCACCCGCTCGATCTCGACGACCGGATGACCGGTCTGCGCGCCGGCCTGTTCCACAAAGGCGGCGAAGTTTTGCTTCATGATATGATCCAAGAAGCCGAAAGCGCTTCAAATCTAGGGTAGAGCATTCGTCGGCTCTCAAAGAGCGTCGGAAACCGGTTTTCAATAACTTCGAGTGGCGCTTCGACCTCTCCCGGCCGGCTCCACGCGTAATAAACCACTACCTTTCGGCCAACCATTCCGCCTCTCCCTCTCCCGTCCTCTGTCGCGCAAGCCTCGGCCCCAGGAAGCGAGCAGTCGCGACTACATGCGCGGCCGCCGTATGGATTTCCCGACCAAGCTGGTCGAGCGGAGGACCTCGCTCAGGTCAGTAGGCGATGCGGGGACCGCCTACCTTTTTCCCGGGCATGAAAACAAAAGGCACATGCTCGCAGCCGGCCACGATGGCTGGCACTGGCGAGGGTCGCAGCCCGGCCTCCTCGACGCGGAAGTCGGGCATACGACTCAGTATCTGCTCAAACATGATCCGGAATTCGAGGCGAACCATATCGGAGCCCATGCAGCGGTGGCGGCCTAGGCCGAAGGCCATGTGGCGCTTGTTGGCGCGGTCGAAATCCACCTCTTGCGGGTTCTCGAACTCGGTCTCGTCCAGGTTCCCCGATACCCAGCACAAGAGCACGCGGTCGCCCGGCTTCAACGACTGCCCGGCCAACTCGACGTCGTGCATCACGGTGCGGCTGAGCGCCTGAACGGGCGAGAAGACGCGGAGGAACTCCTCTATCGCGTGCGGCATCAAGTGCGGCGTTTCGGCAAGCCGGCGCCGTTGCTCGGGATTGCGCGACAGCCAGACGAAGCTGGACCCCATGCAGGCCTGCGTCGCGTCCACGTTGCCGATCAGCAGCCAGATGTAGGCTTCGATTTCCCAGCTATCGAGCTTGCGCCCATCGACCGTCGCGTCGAGCAGATGGGTGATCGCCCCGCCCGCCATCGGCTGGGTGCGCTGCCGAACCACCTCAGCCGCAACTCGTTCGCGCAGCTCGCGTTCTGACGGGTTCTTCGTTCTGGGCTGGATGCTGCTGGACCCGCCGTTCGCCGATTGGATGAACCAGGCGTAGTCCGACCAGTCCTCTAGCGGGAGACCCAGAAACTTCATCGTGCAGATGCTGGCCAGCGGCGTGCTCAGATCGCCGGAGAAATCGCCCTCGCCCTTCTCGATGATGGCGTCGATCAGCTGGTCGGTTAGCGCCAACAGCCACGGCGCCAGTTCGGTGACCGCGCGGGGCGAGAACAGGGGGTCTATGGCTTTGCGGTATAGGCCGTGTAGCGGAGGATCGAGCTCAAGGGGGAGGAAGCTGAGGCGCGGAGCCTCGCCATTCGGGCCGGGCGGGTAGGCGGCGAGCGGTCCGGTGCGCTCCTCACCAGGCGGCCCGAACCCTCCCTTGGGCGTGTCCGGATTGACGCTCGGCAAGACCCCGTAGAGCGAGGAGAAGGCTTCGTCATCGCCGGCCACGCGCATGATGTCAGCATATCGAGTCACGACCCAGAAGCCGCCGACCTCATCCGTGTGCGCAACCGGGCAATGGGCGCGCATGTGCCTGTAGATATCCCTGAAGTGAGGTCCATACTCGGGACTGAATTGGTTGAACTGTTGCGCGAACGTTGCGGCGTCAAAGCCGTCATCAGTCTTGTCCATGGCTTCCTCCCCGATCAGTCATTTCGAATAGGAATAGTCGGCCGGAACGGACAACTCCTTGGGCCGCGAACAGACGCGCCGTCGCAGGCCCGATACCGCTGCTGCCATCGTTGATCAGGGCCGTTTCCCTTGAAGCCTCATTGCCATCTCCTCCGCTGTGGACTCGCCCGGATCGGGGCGCCCAAAGCCACGCGCGTCCGCCGATTCAGGGCGACGATCGGTCGGGCTGCGTATCCATGTCACCGTCGTCCGCCCGCCCGAGCGCAGGGAGGTACCGGCCGAAGTTCAATTCGAAGTCGCTCGGAACGCCGTAACCGATGTTGCGGAGCTTGGCACGGCGCGCCTGCGCACTGGGCAAGGCCAGGGTTGAGAAGAACACGTCGTTGCTCGACTGAAGGCAGGTCCCGAACCGATTGATCTGGGCCTTCGCCGCGCCCAGCGTTTCACGGTCGAACGAGGCCAGACGCCGGACCAGCGTATCGACAAACGGGTCGAGCTCGTCATCGTCCAGCGTGCGGTTCACCCAGCCATAACGCTCGGCGATATCGGCATCGAAATCGTCGGCGCTGAGCACGATCTCAAGTGCCCGCGAGCGGCCGACCAGGCGCGGGAGCCATTCCAGCGCTCCGCCGCCCGGGACCAGTCCGACGCCGAGCTCGGGGTTGCCGAACAGGGCGCTTTGCCGGCTTGCGAAGCGCATGTCGCAGGCCAGCACGAACTCGTTACCAATGCCGCGCGTGCGGCCGCGTATCTTGGCGATGCTCACGACTGGCGTGGACGAGAGGCGCAGCACAAAGTCGCGCCAAAGGCCCAGGACCTCTGGCCGCTCAGCTGCCTTGGATACGTCGAGATGGGCGATAAAAAAATCGGGATTCGCCGACACAACACTACGACCTTCACGGACGGGTCCGCCTCGAGGTCGGTCATCAGCGCTCCCAACTCGACGATCGTTGTGGGAACAAACATGTTGATCGGCGGGTTGCTGATTGAGACAGTCCGGATACCCGGACGAGACCGATCGATAGCTGGTGCGTTTGAAAGTGTGTCATGGTTCCTCTCCTCTGCTTGCAATTTACGCTGACGGCAACGCCGCAATCAGCTCGCTCGTGTTTAGGATGGCGTGGGCATAGGTCGGGCCGTCCAGCTCGTGGGCCGCGTGCATCATCCTTGGTGAAGGCTGCCGTCGCGTCTCGAACCAACGTGACATGGTATCCAAGCTCCCGCGCATAGCGCGCGGTCGTCTCGGTACAGGTATTGGCCAGCAACCCTATGAAAATGACGTGACTGATGCTGCGCTGTTTCAATTGCAGGTCGAGGTCGGTGTTCGCGAAACCGCGGCGCTGGCAGATAGCGGCGCGCCTTAGCCTTCATCGTTCAGCAGCTCGAACGAACTCCTCCGACGGTTATTGCGCGTTGATCCATTTTTCCGAACCCGTCAGCTTAACCGACACATCCGAAATCCAAACGTGGAGGGGCTTCCCGTCCTCAGTCCCGCGATGATCCGTTGAAATCAGGAGCGGGCCAGCCTTCTTGTAGTCCACGTAGGTTGCGCTCACGAGGTGGGGCGGGTTGGCAGCGCCGCGGCGGTAGACGATCTCCTCTATTCGCTTGTCGGCGCCAACGTAGAGCTCCCAGGTGTCGCCGGGCTGGTAGCCGCCCTCCGAAGGGTATTTGAAGACGACCTTTTGAGCGGTCGCGTCACCGGTGGGTCGCTTCTGCTGACCCTCATCGGTCACAGTCGCGCCATCCCATAGGAGGTGGAACGGGAGCAGCGTCCAATACTGACCGTTGCTGAATGCCGGATCGATTTCGTTCTTGATGGCATCGCTTTGGCTGCTGAGCTGCGAGCGCTGATAGCTAACCTTTACGGGTTTGCCTTCCTTATCTTTCCCCTCATAAGAGACCATGTCGGTCTTCGGGTTCCATTCACACATGTGAGAAAGTTTGGCCCCGGGAAATTCCGCATTCCAGGTGTAGCGAATTGCCTCGATTTGCCCAAACAAATCAAGGCCGTAGGTCTTGGCAATCTGTTCGGCAATCGGGGGGCTCTGCGCCTCGGAGGTCGCAGGGAAGATCAACAGCATGCCGAAGGCTAAGAGGCGGATCACATTGAGTTCGGCTCAACTCGCCGCGCGCCTGAGTGCGAATACTGCTCATGTCGGGCTCCTTAGGTTTGGACGCAATTGCGTTGACCGAGCCAAGGCTCGGCTACCAGATAAATACCTCCGATTAGCCCGCGCAGGATAGCACACGTGCGCGTTGGCGGATGAGTTTGGCACTTTTCGAGCATCGCTGCTTTAGCCAATGTCCGCTTCTCTAATCGGCTCCACCAATGCGGTGTCGATGTCGCTCGCGGGCTCGTGCTTCTCTTCGGAATCGGCACTTGGGCCCTTGTATTGTCAAGGAGTTGGCCAGGGCGGCGAAGCTTTCCTTCGTCGATTTCGTGTCACAAATCAGTCGGGGTGTTTCCTGACCAGTCGCTCGCCAGAGTGGGTACGCGCCCTGTCGACGCTTTTGATGCCGGCGCTCTTCGGCGTAATAACCGCACGTTCTACTGCGTAGTAGCCTAGGTAGGCGCACCCTCAATCGCCCGCGCGGCGGTGCGCCTTGTCAGCTAACCGATACGTAGAGTAACTATTCAATTCTTTGGAGCAAGCGCATATGCCCAAAAATCCCTTCACCGATGTATGGCAGTTCCTGACCGGGACCACGGGTGATTATCTCCATCAGGGAAACTGGCGCTATCTCATCCTGGCGCTGTTCTGGGCGCTGTTGCTCGCCAGCATTGCAGTCGCCGTCCGGAATTGGCGGGAGGATCCGTCGCAAAGGTCTGGCCGGCATCTTGGAATCTGGCTGGTTCGAGTCCTGATCGGAATCATGTGGTTCCAGGGCATGTTGTGGAAGCTGCCGCTGCCCGTGTCCGACGGCCTGCAATACTGGGCCGAACAGGAATCGACCAACGCGGCGTTCGAGTTTCACCGCACCTTCATGAAGGATGTCTTGTTGCCTCACATGACGATCTTTGGGCCAATTGTCTTTCTTGCCGAGCTGGTATTCGCTGGATCGATGATGCTCGGGCTTGCGGTGCGGTTCGTGGGCGTGCTGGCCATCGCCTACACGCTGCAACTCTGGCTCGGCCTCTATGACAATCCGGCCGAGTGGTCGTGGACCTACATGTTCCTGGCCCTGCTGATGTTCCTGTTTGTGGTCGAGGCCGCCGGACGCAGCCTCGGCTTTGACGCCTGGTTGCGCCGCGACGTCCCCGCCGCGCGCGACGGCAAGGGCCTTATCGGCTGGTTCTTCAACATCGCGGGTTAGTCGCGATCGTTTGCGCGAGAGACGAGCACATGACGGCACTGACCCGCGCAGCGACGCTTCTTGTGGCGCTGGGCGTGACTTGCGCATACGCCGCTGACATTGGCTATCTGGCTCCGCCGGGAGTCCCAGCAAAGGAGTTTCCTTCACCGCGGCGCCCGGTTGCGCAGATTGTCAGCCCAAGCCGCTCCGCCGAGGAGCACCGCGACGCCCTGAATGAGGCCGGCGAAGTCGCCCGTCTTCTTGAACTAAAGCCAGGCATGACGGTCGGCGACATTGGTGCAGGCAGTGGCTACCACACGGTCCGCCTCTCGCCTCTTGTCGGGCCCACCGGCTCCGTCCTCGCCGAGGACGTCACGCCGGATTACCTCATCGAGCTCGCCCGGCGCAAAGAACGCCAGAAGCTGACAAACGTCATATTCGCGCTGGGCGATCCGCACGATCCGCGCCTGCCCGCGTTCTCGCTGGATGCTGCAATCCTCGTGCACATGTATCACGAGATTGCCCAACCCTATGCCTTCCTCTACAATCTTGCGCCCGCCTTGAAGCGGGGCGCGCGGGTCGGAATTGTCGACCTCGAGCGCCCAACGTCGGAGCATGGCACGCCAATTGAGCTCTTGCGTTGCGAACTGTCCGCCGTCGGCTATCGCGAGATCGCCACGCATCAACTCGCAGGCGATGGCGGATACCTGGCAGTGTTCTCTCCACCGGACAATGCGGGTCGAAAATCTCCTCGGGATATCGTTGCTTGTGGAGATCGTGCCGGCACTCGATGATCCCGCCGCTAGCAGTTATCGCCCGCGAGAGGTTGCCGGTGTCGAAGCTCAAGCGCGAGGCGAACAAACGTCGCCGAAATGGACCAGGCCGCCTTGACGCCGGCGATGAGATTGCCGGAGACCTTCGATACCCCGCCGATCCGGCGCCGCTGCCCGACGGCGATCTCCAGCGCCGGTAAGCGGGCGGCCGCGACCCGCATCAGCATTTCCAGGTTCCAGCCATATGTCTCCTCCTTCATGCCGAGACGTCTGAGTTCATCCCGCCGGATGACGCGAAACGGCGACAGGTCGGTGAAGCTTGCGCCATAGACCAGGCGCAGGAGCAGCCTGCCGACATGGGCCGCGACGACCTGCTGTGGCGCCAGGCTGCCGGGCTCGCGTGAACCGCGAACGCGCGAGCCGAGAACGAAGACAGCCTGCCCAGCGACGATCGGCGACACCAGATCAGAGATGAATTCCGCAGGATCGCTGCCGTCGCCGTCGAGGAAGACCAGAATGTCGGCGTCATCGCGTACAGCGGCGATGCCTGCCTGGATGGCGCGACCGTAGCCGCGTCGCGGCTCAACAATCACGCGAGCCCCGGCGGCCTCTGCCCGCTCGGCCGTACGGTCGCCCGAGGCCCCGTCGACAACGATAACTTCGCTCACATTCTGGGCCAGTACCGTAGCTACGACCTGGCCAATCGCCGTTTCCTCGTCGAGGCACGGAATGATCGCCGAAACGACGGGCGGGCGGCGCGACGCAGGCCGCTTCCCGCCGATCTCGTGGGTGACCTCGTTCACAGGCTCCAGCGCAGGCCGCAATTGGCGCAGCTCTTAGGCGGCTTGTCTGAAAGCAGCGCCGAACGAAAGTCGCGATACGCGGGCCCGTTCCAGATGTCCCGCAACGACTGCTGCCCTGCATGGCCAAGCGCATAGTTGTCGTAGCCATGCTGCGAAAACGGCGCAATACAGCACGGCAAGGCGCGGCCATTGGCCGTGAAATACATCAACGACCACGGCCGCCGGCAGAGCGACCAGGGCGAGCCGTCACCACTGCCTTTCAGACTTAACCCCGGCTCGGTCGCAGCCCCCGACGCGCTGAAGGTCACGCCAAGGGAACGCGCCAGATCCTCGGCCTGTTTCAGATAGGCCGCTTCTTCCTGCGTCAGGCGCTCGAACAGCGCCTGATCCGGCCGTGCCTTGCCAATGGCCGATTCGGCGAAAAACACCAGCCGTTGCAGATAGACCTCCTTGACACCGATCTCGGCTGCGATCTTCACGAATGCCGGGAGTTCCTCGACAGTCTCTTTCAGGCCTGTGAGCCAAACGGAAACCTGCGGCTTCGTGTGTCCCTCCCGCTCTTGCAGCTCGCGAAACGCACGCACATTACGGATGATGCGGCCGAAATAATCCCTGCCACGGATCGCCTTGAAACTCTCGCGGTTTGACGCGTCAAGCGACACACGCAGCTCATCAAGCCCAGCGTCGATCAGCGCACGGCCGTGGCGCTCACTGAGGAGCGTTCCATTGGTGTTGAACAGGACGTAAACGCTGCGGCCCTTCAGGTATCTGACCATTTTGGGCAGGTTCGCGACCAGCATAGACTCACCGATACCGTGCAGAACCGCGCGCGCGAGTCCGGGTGCCTGGTCGACAATCGACGTGAACAGATCCCAGCTCATGTCTGCCGGCGGCTCGAGCTCCTCGTAGGTGCGAGGACAGGTGGTGCACAGCAAATTGCAGCGGTTGGTCACTTCGAGATAAAGGCAGACCGGCGGACGCTGCGCGACCTCGCTGCGCTCGCCCGTGACCGACTCGTGATAGCGGCGCGGATCGAGGGGCGCCCGAGCGCCTGGAACTTCGCCGGAAAGGCTCATTGCGATAACCGTGCGTCTGCGGTGCGCTGCATCCGGGTCCTCCAGGCCGCAAAGGCCCAAGCCAGCAAAAGACCTCCGAATAGAATTGATTTGGTCACCATTCTCGGAATGTAGAAATCCCAATCGAGTTGTTCGGACAGCAAGAGCGCTCCGATCGAAACGACCCACGTTGGCGGTGAGCCACACAGGGCGGCAAACGGCGTAATGACTAGAAAATACCAAGGATAGTTGGGCGATAACAACAGCAGAGCGACGAGTAACAGCATGTTGATGTCGGCAAGACTAGACGCGATGGTGTGATGAGGGCTGCGGGCCACGGAGAACCCCTTGAACATGAGGACCAGCGTGGCCAATACGATGTAGGCGACAGCATCACCTTGATGCTGGCCAAACACAAGGCGCCAAAGCGACAACAGCCAGAGATCGTTGCCGGCACTGATACCCTCTTCTGTCAGATAGCCTTTGGTCAGGAATCCGAGAACCCGCCAACCGACCGATAGATAGGGAAGATAACAAAGCGCGACGGCAGTGATCACGACGAGCGGCATTTTAAGGTCCCACGGGCGCCAGATCCCCGCCAGCACCGGCGCGGCAATTGGCTTGACCAGCGCCGAAAATGCGATCAAGACCCCACCGCGGAGAGCATGGCCGGTCAGAGCAATCCACAGGCCCAGCAGCATCAACGCAACCATCAGCGCGTCGACATGGCCGCTATTGGCAATCTCCCACAAGGGAAGCGGATGCCAGAGATAGGCGGTCACCCGCGTCACCGGGCGGTTCATACGCCGCAGCAGGAGCATGATCAGTGTGACGGTGACGGCCTCGCACCCCAGCAAAGCGAGACGCATCACGGTCACGCTTTCGCCGATCCGCGTGACGATGAGGAAGAAAAATTGCGCCACCGGAGGATAGATCGTGACGGCGAAATCGGCCCGGTTGATGTGGGGAAAGATTGTCCCATCGCGTAGAAACGCCAGCGCCTCATGAGCCGGGAAATAGCGGTAGGGATTGATGCCGGCGGCCTGAACCCTGCCATCCCAGACATAGCGGTAGATGTCACTGGACAGAAACGGATCGAATAGAAGCACATAGGCTCTCAGGAGGATCCCAAGTCCAAAGACGAGCCATAGCGCGCGTTCGGCTGGTATGCGCTCGGCCAGGTTAGTGGCTACAATCGTGAGCAGACCTGCGAGGATGGTCAGAGCGATGAAGGCATTGTCACCACCAGCCTCGAAGGCAAAGGGTGTCACCAGCGTCAGACCGGCCAGAACAATACCGATGCCGGCCAACAGATGAAGCGGAGGCACTTTGTTGGCGGAGCGCGCCAGTCGACCGAATTGACTTGCAATAGACCCTGGCATTGGCTTCATGGGCTTAGCTGCGGCGCGGTTTTGAGAAAGGCCCGGCTCGCCGGAGCAAATCCGCCAGCACGAAAGCGGGTCAAATGGCCGGCCAGTTCGTCCTGCAGCCAACGCAAGGTTTCAATGTCGTCGACATCATACCATTCCGGAAGCAGCGTCGTGGCAAGGCCGATTTCGGCAGCGCGCTCGCATGTGCTGCGAGCTACGGTTTCGGTTCCCCAGGCAATCCGCGTGAACAACTGCCTGATGCGGGTGTTTTAAGCCGATGAGATAGTAGCCGCCATCGCTTGCCGGCCCGAGCACCATCCGGTCGCCTGGCTCGCGAAGGGTTTCAATAGCCTGCACCAGGAAACGGGCAGGAAGGGTCGGGCTGTCGCCATTGACAAGCAAGACACAGTCATGTCCGGCCTCAAGGAGCGCGCGCGTCGCGCCAAACAGCGCGTACCCGAGATCATCGCCGGCCTGTAGTAACAGTCCGAACCCTGCCGGAAGCAGCTGGCGCATGATGTGTTCAGCTCCTGCCGGAGCATAGACGCCATAGCCGCGCCTGCCGAGCGCCTCCGGTACCGCCTCGATTGCCGCGGCGACGTCGCGCAGAAAGCAGGCGGACAGTTCCGATGCGGCAACGACACCAATGGCCGTTGCAAGCCGCGTCTTTGAGCGGCCGGACTGCGGCGCCTTGCATATGATCCCGATCGCCGCGACGCTCACGGCAGGAGCCGGGACCGCAGGCGATCGGCGGCGACCGCGATCAGTCATAACTACCGTCCGCTTCGCCCTTTTCAAAATCGCCGTCGACACGTCCCATTTGATTTGTCACATGGGCAAAACACAGGACGGACTTTTGTCGGACTTGCGCGAACGCGTAAAGCGCGGCGGCTTCCATTTCGACTGCCATCAGGTTCCTTTTGACCATTGCGTCGATCGCCGGCTGAGTTTCACGGAACGGCGCGTCTGTCGTCCAGGTCGCGCCCGTCAGCACCGGCACCGGAAATCCGGGGAATGCGCCGTCGAGCGCCGAGATCAATCCGGCATCAGCATGCGAGTAGTCGGATGCCGCCATGTAGTGATAGCTGGTGCCTTCGTCGCGCAGCGCGCGTTCGATGATGATGAAATAAGGCGGCCGGCGTATCGGTACGATCTGTCCAGAGGACGTGACGCTGATCAGGAGTTTGCAGCCTGACGCGAACATCTCCTCGGCGATCAGCACCGCGAACGAGGCGCCGACAGCGCAGCCGACAATTCCGAAATCAATCCCGCCGCGGCCGAAAGAGTAGAGCTGCGTATGATAGCAGGCCCACCCTGATTCAAGCCGGGCCTCGCCACGGGCGAGCAGGCTGCGCACAATGTCGCCGTCAGGGTCCAGCACGCAGGTGTCAGGAATGCTGGAGTCCGCAATCCGCCTTTGCCTGCGCGCTTCGCGCAGCAGATTTTCTGGCGTAAATGCGGACGGCTGCGCGTAATGTTTTTGCGCGAGGATGGGCGGGACCCCGCCATCATTGACCACCATCACCAGACAACCTCGTCGCGCCGTTGCCGGTCATTGGTAGCGTTCTCCTCGACAGCGGGCAAGTGCTGCCGGCATCAGAGATCGCAGCCGGAAAAGGGCATGGGTGTCATCGACGTCAATAAAAAAGATTTCCAGTGACGTAACAAAATGGCTTTGAGGGACGTAATTACCATGGATATCGCTCGCTGCTGATACGGCGAAAGCTTGCGATGCGTGGCTGGTCGTGTTGATCCGATAGTGCTGATCGCGTAGCATCATGTCTGACCGCTGCAGCGCAAGGTGTCGAGGGTCGTCATGAATCACGAGATCGCAGTTTCGAATGCCAAAGAGATCGCCGATCGCATTCTCGCACCGTCGGCCAGGCAAAACGACAAGGAAGCTCGATTTTCGTCCGAGGCAATTGCGGCGCTCGGTTCGGCCGGATTGCTGGGGATCATGCTGCCCACCAAGGTGGGCGGCTCGGCCCTGGGACCGCGGACTCTGGCTGCCGTCATCGCGACGTTCGCGGAAGCGGACGCGTCCGCCGCGATGGTTTACTTGATGCACATGTGCGCTACCGCAACCATCGCGGCGGCCCGTCCGGGTGCCACGGTCGCGCAGACGCTAAAGGACATTTCGGTGGGAAAACACCTGAGCACCCTGGCATTCAGCGAAGCCGGATCGCGCAGCCACTTCTGGGCACCTGTTTCGCGAGCGAAGCGCAACAGCGCCGGCGTGCACCTCACGGCCAAGAAATCGTGGGTGACGAGCGCCGGCCACGCGCAAAGCTATGTTGTCTCGGCGCTGGCTCCTGAAGGGAAGAGTCCAACGGATTCGACCCTTTACCTCTTGCCAGTGGTACGCCTGGACTGTCGGTCGCCGGCCCATGGGACGGTCTTGGGATGCGCGCCAACGCTTCCGCGCCGATGATCCTCGAGGATTGCGAGGTCGCGCCCGGTCTGCAGCTGACCGACGACGGCGCCGGCTTCAAGGCAATGCTGGAAGTCGTGCTTCCGCTGTTCAACCTCGGAACATCGGCGGTCGCGCTAGGTCTTTGCCGGGCCGCGGTGGCGGGGACCGCGGCTCATCTCAACGAGCGCTCGCTTCGAGCATTTGGGCCAGACCCTCGGAGAGAGCCTGCCGACGCTTCGCGCGCAACTTGCGACGATGCAGATCGATACTGATGGGCTTGCGGCGCGCATCGACGATCTCGTCGATCACCTTGAGCGCCCCCGAGAGACCACCATGCTGCGCGTGCTCGAGAGCAAGGCGGCGGCAGGCGATGTTGCTATCGCCGTCACCTCGGCGGCGATGCGGGTGTGCGGAGGCGCTGCGTTTTCCAAGCATTTGGCCATCGAGCGATTGTTCCGCGATGCCCATGCGGGCGCCGTCATGGCGCCGACGGGCGATGTTTTGCGCGAATTCATCGGCAAAGCCATTTTGGGAATACCGCTGTTCTGAGCGCGAAAGCGCTGCGCGCTTGGCAGCGCTCGGATCGGAATGATCGCATTTCAATATTGAGGGTGACAGGCGAGAAGCAATCATGAGCCAGACGATCTGGATAGGTGCCGTCGCATATGATCCGAAGGTGGTCAGGATCTGGGAGGGCATGCGGCAGTACTTTCACGAGGAAGCGCGTCTCCCCGTCGAGGTGGTGCTGTTTCAGAGCTACGAGGCGCAGGTCGCCGCCCTCCTGGCCTTGCCCGGCGAGCCGCTGCCGCGCATCGACATCGGATGGAATACGAACCTCGCCTTTATCCAGGCCGATGCGTGGAGCGAGCAGCGTTGCCGACCTATCGCGATGCGCGATACCGATGTGGGCTGGATGACCAAGATCGTCGCGGTAACCGGGGGGCCGGTCGCGAAGCTTGCCGATCTTAAGAACCGCACCCTCGCGCTCGGCAGCCGCGACAGCGGCCATGCGGCAATCCTCCCGGTTTATTTTCTGCAGCGCGAGGGATTGGCTGAGGGGAAAGACTACCGAGCGCTGCGCTTCAACAGCGACGTCGGCAAGCACGGTGACACCGGCAGAGCGAGTCCGATGTCGTTCGCGCGGTGCTCGACGGCCGCGCCGATGCCGGCGCAATCGGCAGCCCATTCTGGAATGCCGTGCGTACCGAGCGTTTGGTGCCGGAAGGTGCGCTGACTGAGATCTGGACCTCGCGGCCCTATAATCACTGCATGTTCACGGCTCGGTCCGATCTCGACCCCGCGTTGGAGCAGCAGTTTGCCAAAGCACTGTTCGGGATGAGCTATGACAACCCGACCCATCGTCCGGTGCTCGAGGCGGAAGGGTTGCGCCAATGGATAGCGCCGCAGCTTGAAGCCTATGCCGAGCTGCGGGAAGCGTCGGCGCAACAGGGTTTTCTGACCCGGCCTTCGGTCTAGCGGCTGGAGCTAAATCCTGATTTCGGTGTAAGCGCACTATCCGCCATTTATCAGGCGCAATTGAAAATCCTAGCCAAGCGGCGCTGATGCTCATGCTCGCGATCGAAGGCGCGGCGCACAGCTGCGAAGGAATTCGGCGAGTGGAAAGATTTCGCGGCAGACGAGCAGGTCGTTATCCTCGGCTCCGACCGGATGCCAAAACACGCCTTCGGCCGTAATCGTCACTTCCGGAACCAAATCTGTCCTTGCCAAAGCGACGCCCTGCGTGGCGGAGCCTCGCAGGGCAATTCGCCTGATCACCCGGTCCTCCTCGCTGACGTCATGGGCGTCAAGGAAGCTGCGGAACTCCTCGGCCTCCGCGTCAGTTGACACGGTCGCCGCCAATCGTACCCGGAATCCTTCGGCGCGGGCCCGCTCAATTCCCTTCCAGGTACGTGCCCACGTTCCCTTTCCACGATGGCTTTCGTGGCGCTCCGGCGTCGGACTGTCGAGACTAATCTGCAAGCTGACGCGCTCGCGCGGCAACGAGCGCAGCGTTTCGAGCCGACTTCCCGCAAACAGCATGCCGTTGGTGAGGACCGTGATCGGCGCCGCCGCAGCGCACACGGCAAGGATCTCGCCAATATCCGGCAGCATAAATGGCTCACCGCCGGTCACAAAAATTTCACCTACGCCGAGCTCCGCCGCCTCGATAGCGACCCGCCGCACCCGCTCGGTACCAAGAGCCCGCCGCGGAGCTTTGGGTGACGAGCGCACGCAACAATAGTCGCAGCTCAGGTTGCAGTCGAAGTTGGTGTAAAGCCATAGGCGAGAGCCGACAGGCCGATCTTCTCCGACATGCTCGGGAGCCTGTCCGTACCGGAGCACCCAACGGGTGCGACCTTCGTCGACCGCTATGTCGACCAAACTGTTGCGCGTGAAGCGACACCATGCCTCGAGCTCGGGGCCGATGCTTGGATCGCCGCTGATCACGGCCACGAGGTCGCCCTTACGGCTGCGGCGGAGCGCAGCTATCAAGTCTGGCAGCAGGCCCGAGGCAAATGTCTTGGTGCCGGCGTCAAGTTCAACGCTCGCGTTCGTTCTCATGCCTTCTACTATAGTTTTTGCCTCAAGAAATCCAAGACGGTCTGGGGTCTCCAAGCTCACCGCGAGCCCGCTGCGGACGAGTCGGATTTAAGGTCGATGGCGACGACCGTCGTAGTGGCGGGCTGGCTCGCCGCCTTCACCTCCGCCAAGACAACGTCCCCGCCGTCTCATTCGATCACCTCCGATCAACACGAAGTCCGGTTTGGGCCAACAGACCCGCCAGACGGTCGATGATTATTTGATAGCTGCCAATAAGAAGCCCGGCGAGATCTTGTTCAGGGGTCATCGTGGTTCGGAACACACCATGACAACCCGTCAGTATGCGCGTCTGGTTTCTGAATGGATCGGCAGCGTCGGGCTGGATCCAAAACGTTTCGGAACGCACTCACTACGACGCACCAAGGCTACTTTAATTTATCGGCGGACTGGTAATCTGAGGCCGTCCAACTTCTACTCGGCCCACACCAAGATTGAAAGCACGGTCAGATATCTCGGCATCGAAGTAGATGATGCGTTGGCAATAGCAGAACAGGTTGATGTCTGAGATAAGAGACAAAGCCAATCTAATTTCGTTACCTATATGAAGCCTAGATCCCAACATCAAAGTTGGTAGCTAAGCAAGACATTGATATAAAACAGGAAAAATCCAAGCTTTGAAAAGCCCCCTCTCCCCTTGTGGGAGAAGGTGGCGCGCACAAAGTGCGCGCCGGATGAGGGGTTCTATCCGCGGATGAAACTCCGTCAAATGAGAGGCCCGCGTCCGCGGAGAGAGACCCTCACCCGGCTTCGCTTCGCGAAGCCACCCTCTCCCGCAAGGGGAGAGGGCTTTAGCTTCTTGTTTTGCGCATGATCTTTTCGGAAAACCGCTGCACACTTTTCCGGATCATGCGCTACGGCATCATCGTGATCGGCGAGAAGTCGACGAACCAGCTCTTCGGTTGCACGAAGTTCTTGATCGTCGGGCTCATCGCGCGGGGTGCTACGTCGTGGGCGACATAGAGGAACGCCGCATCGTCGACGGACGCCGCGTGCAATTCGGCCAATATCTTGTCGCGCGCGGCGGGATCGAAAGTAGTGCGCGCCTTGGTCACCAACTCGTCATATTTGGGCTCGTTGATGAAGCCCCAATTGTTGGAGACCGGCGGTGCCATCGATGACTGCAGGAAACGCACCATCGCGAAAAACGGATCCATCGCCGCATAGGTCACATTGACCGCATTCGAGCCGTTGGCGGAAGCATCCCTGGCGCCGCGCCGCCAGTTGTTGAGCAGCGTGTTCCACTCGATGACATCGAACTGCACATCGAAGTAACATTCGGCGAGCGCCTGCTGCAGATATTCGTTCATCGGCAGCGGCATCATCTGGCCCGAACCCGAGGCCGAGGTCTGGATCTTGACGGCCAGATGCTTGTTTGGACCGTAGCCCGCCTCCTCCATCAATTTCAGCGCGGCCGGCTTGTCGTATTTGATCTGGAAGGTCGGTTTTCCCCGCCAGGGATGACCGGCCTCGAAGGTGCCGGTCGCCGGTACCATATATCCGCCAAGCAAGCCGTCCCTCAGGCCTTCGCGGTCGATGCAGAGATTGGCCGCCTTGCGAACGCGGATGTCATTCCAGGAGAATCCGGAAGTCGCGAGAACTGCCACGGCCAGACATGCGGCTCCTCGTTGCTGTAGATGACGAAGCCTCGCTGCTTGATTTGGGCAATAGCGTCCGGCGCAGGCGCTTCGACCCAATCGACCTGCCCCGACAGGGGCGCGGCGGTGCGGGCATTCGCTTCCGGCATCGGCAGCAGAATCATGCGGTCGACATGCGGGATGCGCGCCTTTTCCCAGTAATTCTCGTTCCTGGTGAGTTCGAGCCGTTCGCGCGGCGTGAAGCCTGTCATCTTCCAGGGGCCGGTGCCTGACGCGTTGCGCGCAAAGGCTTCCCACGCGGCGGCCGATTTGGCCTTGGCGTCGGCCCCGGAAGCCGCCTCATAAAGCTTCTGCCACTTCGCCGGGCTCGCCATGAAAAGATTGGTGAGATTGATCGGCAGGAAGCTGTCCGGCTCCTTGGTCGTCAGCTCCACGGTCATGTCGTCGATCTTGCGCGCGGAGACGAGGGTGGGCATGCGCGACGCGGTGAGGCCGACCTGGCTCGCGTCGTATTGCGGCGCGTCCTTGTTCAGCACCTTCTCGACGTTCCACACCACGGCATCGGCGTTGAAGTCGCTACCGTCATGGAATTTGACGCCCGCGCGCAGCTTGAACGTCCACTTCTTGTGATCGGCGTCATCGACCTTCCATTCGGTCGCCAGCCCCGGGATCATCACGCTCGCCTTGTCCGCCGAGGAAAGGTCCCACATGGTGAGCGCGTCATACATGGTGAGCCCGGTGAAGCGGTTGCCCTCGAATCCCTGATCGGGCTGGCCGAGCGTGCGCGGAATATCGGCAGCGGTCATGCCGATCCGCAGCACGGTATCGGCGCTGGCCCAACACGGCGCGGCGATCGCCGCAAGCGCCAGCAAAGCGGCCGCGATTGCGGCTTTATTCTTCGAAGGTTTATCGACACGCATCGTTCACAATTCCCCTCTGACTTCGGTGACTATTTTCTGAGCAAACGTATGCAACGGCTGTGCCAATGACTGAAACCCCGCGCCAAATTGCGATTGTGATCACAAGTCTTTGTAGTCTGCCGCGAACAAACGCCGCAGCTGCCTAATCTGGCATCAAGCTTGCTTGCTTTGGGCCGGATTATCCAACGGAGCCAAAGTCCATGCGCGTGCGAATTTCGACGCTTCTGGCCAGCCTGTCTTTCTTGCTGGCGATCACCCTTTCCGCCGTCTCCGCCCGCGCCGAAACCATCGTGCGTTACGGCATATCGATGGCGGATATTCCGCTGACCACCGGCCAGCCGGACCGCGGCGCGGGCGCCTATCAATTCACCGGCTACACGATCTACGATCCGCTCATCTCCTGGGACATGAGCATCTCGGACAAGCCGGGCAAGCTGGTGCCGGGGCTGGCGACCGAATGGAAGGTCGACGATGCCGACAAGAAGAAGTGGCGTTTCAGCTTGCGCAAGGGCGTCAAATTCCATGACGGCAGCGAGTTCAATGCCGACGCGGTGATCTGGAATTTCGACAAGGTCTTGAACGACAAGGCGCCGCAATTCGACAAGCGGCAGAGCGCGCAGGTGAAGACCCGCCTGCCCTCGGTCGCGAGCTACGCCAAGATCGACGACTATACGGTCGAGGTCACGACCAAGACGGTCAATTCCTTCTTTCCCTACCAGATGCTATGGTTCCTGATCTCGAGCCCGGCGCAATATGAGAAGCTCAGCAAGGACTGGGACAAGTTTGCGAGCCAGCCTTCGGGCACCGGCCCGTTCAAGCTGACCAAGCTCGTGCCGCGCGAGCTCGCCGAGCTCTCCAAGAACGAGGACTATTGGGACAAGAACCGGATCCCCAAGGTCGACAAGCTGATCCTGGTGCCGATGCCGGAAGCGCTGACGCGCACCAACGCGCTGCTTGCCGGCCAGGTCGATCTGATCGAGACGCCGGCGCCGGATGCCGTGCCGCAGCTGAAAGGCGCCGGCATGAAGATCGTCGACAACGTGACGCCGCATGTCTGGAACTATCATCTGAGCGTGCTGCCCGGCTCGCCCTGGACCGACATCCGCCTGCGCAAGGCCTTGAACCTTGCGATCGACCGCGACGCCGTGGTCGGGCTGATGAACGGCCTCGCCAAGCCCGCCAAGGGTCAGGTCGACCCGTCGAGCCCATGGTTCGGCAAGCCGACCTTCGAGCTGAAGTATGATCTCGCCGCCGCCAGGAAGCTGGTCGAGGAAGCCGGCTACTCCAAGGACAAGCCGCTGAAGACCACCTTCATCATTGCGCAGGGCGGCACCGGCCAGATGTTGTCGCTGCCGATGAACGAATTCCTGCAGCAGAGCTTCAAGGAAATCGGCATCGACATCGACTTCAAGGTGGTCGAGCTCGAGACCCTCTACACGCACTGGCGCAAGGGCGCGGCCGACGAGATGAACGCCGGCATCACCGCCAATAACATCGCCTATGTGACGTCAGATCCGCTCTACGCCATCGTGCGCTTCTTCGCCTCCGACCAGGTCGCACCCGTCGGCGTCAACTGGGGCGGCTACAAGAACCCGAAGGTCGATGCGCTGATCACCGAGGCCAAGCAGACCTTCGATCCGGCCAGGCAGGACGAGCTGATCGCGCAGGCGCACGGGCTGATTGTCGACGACGCCGCGCTGGTGTGGGTGGTGCACGACACCAACCCGCATGCGCTGTCGCCGAAGGTCAAGAAGTTCGTGCAGGCGCAGCACTGGTTCCAGGATCTGACCACGATCGGAGTGGAGTGACCTCGCGGGAGCGAGGTCATTCCGGGGCGATGCGCAGCGTCGAACTATGGTGCGCAATTGCGCACCTGAGAATCTCGAGATTCCGGGTCTGGTCCTTCGGACCATCCCGGAATGACCGCGCTAAAACGTCAAGCCCGCGCATGACGCTGGCGCGTCACTTCGTCAGCAGCTGATAGGCGCCGTTCCAGTCCTCCGGCGGCGGGTTTTCCTTGTAGCTGAGGATGCGCTCCTCGTAGAGCTTGTAGAGGTACTCGAGCGCGTGCGCTTCGTCGGTCTTGCGGCCGCGCTCGATCGCGGCCAGCGCGCCGTCCCAGTCGCGCCCGCGGTAACAGGCCAGCATCTCGATGGTGAGGTTACGCAGCCGCTGGAAACGCTCGGACTGCGCCA
Organism: uncultured Alphaproteobacteria bacterium; assembly: GCA_963847045.1. Classification (GTDB taxonomy): domain Bacteria; phylum Pseudomonadota; class Alphaproteobacteria; order Rhizobiales; family Xanthobacteraceae; genus Bradyrhizobium. The sequence continues at coordinate 228,053 of CAWJYQ010000019.1, forward strand.
CGTCCTCGCGGCCGGCGATGGCGTAGATCACCTCCGGCTCCTTCTTGCCCTTCACCATGATGAAGTCGAGCTCGAGAATCGCGAACTGGTCCTTGACCGCCAGCGCGGTCTTTGAGCCGACGATGATGGGTAAGCCGTACTCCTTGGTCTGGCCTTCGAGGCGCGAGGCGAGGTTCACGCTGTCGCCGAGCACCGAATAGTCGAAACGCTGATCGGACCCCATATTGCCGACCACGCATGTGCCGGTGTTCAGGCCGACGCCGACATTGAGCGGAATGTAGATCGGTCCGCCATCCTGCGCCTCCTGCTCGCGGATCTTGTTGAGTTCGTCGATGCGCTCCAACATGTCGACGGCAGCGTTGCAGGCGTTGAGCTGATGCTGCTTGTCGTCGATCGGGGCGTTCCAGAACGCCATGATGGCGTCGCCCATATATTTGTCGATGGTGCCCTTGCGCGCGAGGATCGCGTTGGTGAGGGGCGTGAGGAAGCGATTCATCAGCCGCGTCAGGCCTTGCGGATCGCTCTTGTAGGTTTCGGAAATGGTGGTGAAGCCGCGCACGTCGGAGAACATGATGGTCATCTCGCGCTCCTCGCCGCCGAGCACGAGCCTTTCCGGCGATTGCGCGAGCTGTTCGACCAGCGCAGGCGACAGATACTGGCCGAACGCGGAGCGGATCTGCCGGCGCTGCGCCTGCTCGCGGACGAAGCTTGAGAAAATAAGCGTCAGGTAGATCGCGGTGGTCGACAGCAACGGATAGGTGAAGTCGATCAGGAGCCGGTCGTGGGCGTAGAAATACCAGGATATTCCCACCAGCACGGAAGCAAACAGTGCGCCGACAATCACCAGCGTGGTCGGCCCCAGTCTCGGCGCGAAGGCGATGACCAGAAGCCCGAGCACAAGCGCACCCAAAAACTCGAGGGCAATGCCGTAATTCGGCTGCTGCACGATCGCGCCCGTCAGCGCGCTTTCCAGCGCTTGCGCATGGATCTCGACGCCCGGCATCGCCGGCGAGACCGGCGTGGTCTTGATGTCGTTGAGCCCAACCGAGGAGGTCCCGATGAGCACCAATTTGCGCGCGATCTTCTCAGGGAGAACGAGCCCGTCCAGCACATCGACGGCCGAGACGTAGATCGAGGGGTCCCGGTGCGCGTAGTGCACCCAGAGCTGTCCGTTGGCGTCGGTTGGAACCTGGAAGCCTTTGACGGCGATGTTCTGGATGCCGGCCTTGTCGGCCTTGATCAGGATGGTGCCGGAGCCGCTCGCAACGCGCAGCATTTCGAAGCTCAACGACGGCATGAGTTGGCCCTGGGCCCGCATGACCATCGGCACCCGGCGGACGATGCCGTCTCGTTCGGGCTTGATCGTAAACAGTCCGCGCCCCGCGGCCGCTTCCTCCAAAACCGGAACGTTGCGCAGCAGGCCGGGGAAATTGAACATGAACCGTTGCGGGTCCTCGCCCAGCGTGGCGAGGCCGGTCAACGGCAGGTTCTTGTCGAGCTCGGTGATCACGCTGGGCAACCCGGATTCGCCGAGCACCACGCGCGTGCGCTTGATCGCATCGGCCAGGATCTGGTCGTTGCTGGGCAGCGCTTTCAATCTGGCGCGGGTTTCTTCGTCGAGATTGTGAAAGGTGTCGGCGGCAATGTCCGGATTGAGCCGATCGGGCTCGGAGAACACCGCGTCGAACGCGATCACAAGCGCGCCAAGCTTGGTCAGATTGGTGATGATATCGGCGATGCGGGTGCGCGGCCACGGCCATTGCCCGAGTCTGGGATCAGCTAGGCTCCTTTCATCGATGTCGACGATGGTGACCGGCCGCGCCGTCTTCACGCGGGGGTCGACGACCTGAAAGGTATCAAAGGTCCTGACCCGGAGCTCCTGGATCGGGGCGGGATCGACAATTCGCAACGCCGCGAAGCCGACCAGGAGCGCAAGGCAGATCAGCCGCGCATAGCCGAACTTCCGCGTGAACCACCGTCGGAGGATTCGGAGCCGTTTCATGGAGTTTTCCGGTTATCGCCTGCCATCAGAACAGGGCATTTTGCAAAATTTTCAAGCCAAAACAGGCTTTCGGAGGGCTGGCAGTTGTTGGCCATAGGGAAATCGACTGTCATTTTAAGCGGTTACACGGCTAGTCATCTTCGCGCCAATATTTCTCAAGAACAAAGCATCTTCTATCGCGGTGCCCTCGCGGCAGGTCGTCACCTACCGCGCGGGCCTCACCCGGAGGGCACCCATTCGAAATTTTGCAGAACGAACCCAATTAGGCTACGCCCCCTGTAACCATTGTCTATCCTTAGAAAAAAGCTACTTGATCTCCTTCTTTAGCCTTGAATAGGCGCGAGCTGAATACCGGTCCAGATTTGCAAGACGCCGAATAGCGCGCTCCAAGCGGTCTGGCGCCGTTTTCTCGATCAACTTGTACGTCAACTTGATGGCCTTCACGCGCTCGCGATCAATCTGACGGAATCGCTTCTCAATTTCTGCCAGCGAATGCTTATCAAGCTCGTCCCACGCCTTCGGGTCTCTTGGAAGCGTGATTGCCAAACCATGGCGACGCGCGTTCATTCGCGAACGCGCTTTGCCTTTCTCAGTTCGGGGCCCCGTGCTCTTGGCGGCGTTACGCCGATTGGCGGCGATTTGCTTTTCAGAGGCCATGGTCATTCCTCTTCGGGCAGCAGGGGTTGGTCGGCGGTATAAATCATCTTCTTCTCCGGATGGCGGCTCGCATAGATTTCGTCGAGCCGTTTCAAAATGCCGAAGAGCCGCTTTTCGAGGTTCGCGATGAGCCGTTCGAGTTGGCTCAGTGAGTAGAGTGACCGCTGAAAGGCCTCGGCTTCAACCGCACCCGCGCCAAAGCCGCCGGCTTCGAGCTTTGCAGCGTAGGCTGCACGGTATTCTGGGTCAGCGAAATAATGCTGCGTCCATTTTCGAACGGAGTTCTTGAACTCCTTCGGCTCGCCCTCCGTTGCCAAGTTCTCGTAGCTCTTGCGGTAGACGGCTTCGGCGGCGAAGCGTCCCTGATAGACGACAATTTTGACCTTGATGCACTCGTACCGCATTATCTCCCAGGTGATGGTGGTCGCCCGCTGCACCATCATGTACTCCGCAACGGTCTTGGGTCGTCCGTTGTGGAAGTGCTCGAACAATTCGAATATTCGTTCGAATTCGTCCTGCCGCTCGCCTGGCAGCAAGGGCGGGTTTTCAAGCCAGGCCTTGATGAAGTGCGGTTCGTAGTTCGTTTCGTCGAATCCCTCCTCCTCTTCGAACTCATCGTTCGGCTCGCCCTCGATCGGCCGTTCCGGCATCTTCTCGTCCAGTTGCTTCTGCACGCTATGGTTCGGCGCCTCCGGCATGTTGTGATCGGATCTCTCCGACACCGGATTCTCCGAGGTCTCTTTCTCTGTTGTTGTCTGCTGGGTGGACATGATTCGCTCCTTGTTGAAAGGAGCTCATCAATAAACACCGTGCCGCGCTCCGGCATGCGGGAAGCTATGGAGATAAATGGGCGCGGCACCGGCCGATCCGCTGTCACCGCGACCGGCAACTCCTAACTTCTGAAAGGCCTGGTCCCTCGAACGTTGCCACGTTGGTCGCGGCCTTGACCGGTGTCTCGGCAGGGCCTCAAGTGCCTCACCCGGTGAAGATGATGGTCTTCAAGAATACAGAGCAGCGCAGAGACTAGGCTTCCGACCGACTTCCCCGACCGGGGAGCTGTGCGTCCATCACCCGCCAGAAACTTACCTTGCGAAGCAGGCGGAGTCGTGAGCTTTGGAGATTTTGGGCTCCCTCTTGTGAGAGCTCTTCTATGCATAACCTTCCTTTTTGGGTGCCGCCCTGGTCGAGTTCTTCGATAAATTGACTGCTAGCCGAGCGATATATTCGGCCGACAGCTCAGGAACGAGTACCTCGCCACTGTGGTCAAGAGTCGCAAAAAATCGACAAATCGGTGCAAGCACTTCCTCTACAAACGCGAAGAACGCGCCGTTCTCGCCCTGATAATAATCTCGGTCTCCATGGGGAGATAGAACCGACTGTCGTGCGATCTTGTCGTTGAAGCGCAAGAAGATCCCACGAAGCCGAGGCACCAGGTACTGAATATCGTATTCGATCGGTCGGCCGGGTGCGGCTTGCCGTTGCAGAATTTGAATTGCCTTGTCTGCGGCCAAGCGGATTCGCTCGTCATCGGGTTCGAACCCGCCCTCGCCGTAGATGTCGAACCAAAAGGTGCCGGGCGGCTCATCGTCCCGTTGATAAGCTGCAGCAAGAGTCCCTCTGGCCTCGGGCTCCGTCGTGTCGCACAGAGCGAGCTTGGGGTTCTTGATGATCGCCTTTAGCGTCGCAATCACCTTGTTCGGCGCCTTGTAGCCGGCATCAAGGCAAATCGTCAGAGCGGTCGCGAGCAAGCCTGTGATTTCGGAAATGAGCTCGGCCGCCGCAGTCTTTCCGGTGTAGGTGGGATCCTCTCGGTCCCCAAATTCATTGTAGAAGCCGACAAGGCTAAGAATCTCGCCTTCTCTCGCGAGCAACTGCCGATGAAGCCAATCTGAGGTCGCCGCGTAACCCACGCTCTTGTGGTTGAGTTGCGGCTTGCGTCGATTTGGCATGTGCCCCTCCAATCCCTAACTCGAGCAGTGCTGGACCTTTGGCCCCTTGTCAGCCTCGCTAATTTCGCGAAGGAGATCGGAATTGGGCAGCAAGACGAATCACTTGCAATGATAGCCGACTTGATCATTTTCGCGCCCGCCGTCGGTTGCGGCGTTGCTGAAGATGATGCCGGTGGTGCCTCCACGAGTCCCTCACTGGTCCTCACGAATCGCCTACGGGTCCCTACACACGAGTCCCCAGTGGGCCCTCACTTAAGCGTTCTGCTCTGCCTAGGTAATTAAACACCTCCAAAAATTATCTCCCGCAACAGCGAAATTAATCAATTTTAAACGCGCTTCGACCGTAGCCACGTCGTTTAGTGGCCCCGTGCTTTTGCGGGGCGACACCACAGACCCAGATAAGTTAGTGCTTTCTCTGCAACCGCCCGGGTGTTATCGTTTCGTTTATAATTTATTAATGCATTTGTTGGGTGGGGCAGTTGAACAAGTTTTTAACTCACGGGACAGATGCAGTCCGCTTCTGAGTTGATTAAATTCAATTTCCATTCGCTTCCACAACTCGATCACGCAGACGCCGTTACTGTTCCTGATGCTCATCTCCTGTTTTCAGGTGATTATGCGCGTTCGGGCAGTGATCTGATTATTTCGGACCCGTCTCACAGGTTTGTCGTACCTCATTTTTTTTCGGGCGATAAACGCCCGATGCTGGTCTCGCCCGAGGGAGCTCCGCTCGACGCGAGGTTTGTCGATGCCTTAGCCGGCCATATTGCGTACGCTCAAGCCGGCGCGCCCGCTTCTGCCGCCAAGGCTATCGGCCACGTCGTCAAGATGACGGGGAGTGCCAGCATCGTTCGAAACGGTGTGGCCATCGTGGCCAACACCGGCGATACGCTCTATCAGAACGACGTCGTGCAAACTGGCAGCAACTCAACGATGGGTATGGTGCTAGATGACGGTTCGGCGTTCAATTTATCCGCGAATGCGCGGTGCATGTTGAATGACCTAGTTTACGACCCGGCTGGTAGTTCGAACAAGTCACTGTTTACTCTCGTCCAAGGCGGGGTCAGCTTTGTCGCTGGCCAGGTAGCTCCAACGGGCGACATGGAGGTCGCGACTCCTGTCGCTGTGATCGGCATTCGCGGCACGGCAGTCCTCTTGGACATCGGCTCAACCGATGGAAGGGTCGCGATTTCAGTTGCCGATCAACAGGACGGTAGCGTCCACGCCGTTCAGGTTTTCAGGTGCGCTCCAACGAACATACCAGGAGTTTGCACCGCCGGGGACCAGATCGGAACAGTCACCAGCAGTGGCCCAGCGCTGTCTATTACGCCTGGCGCCAATCTTCAGATCAGCACTCAAGAAATCAGCAAGAGCCCCGATCAGGTCACACAGGAATTCAGCGCATTCCAGCAAGTGCTAAGCACCTATGATGCGGGCAAGCAGCTCTACCCTAACCTGCCGCAGCATACCGAAAATTTAAATCACGATAACAACCCAAATCCCAATGCGACTCGAACTGCTGTCGGCAGCGCTCCGATACTGCCTAGTGAGCCTCCTACAACCACCGTCTTCGATAACGCCACCACCCGTGCGGTAGCGGATAGCGGGGGTGACTCTACCTCCCAAGCTGTGGCATCAGCGGTTTCTGGGGGTGTCGGAAGTGGGAGCATTACCCCGCCGTCCCAGACGACATCGACGGACTCAGTCCCAATTGTTCTCTTGAAGGAGACTGCGCCACCCGCTCCGGTCGAAATCATCACTACTGGCGGCCAGATAAACCAGACGTTTCAAACTATCACTGGGACAGTTGACGCGGCCTATGCTGGAACAACCGTCGCGATCCTAGACACCTATGATGGCGTCACGACCACAATTGGTACCGTTACAGTTGGCACTGGAGGAACTTGGAGCACGAGCGTTACGTTCGCTGGAGCTGGCTCTCACAGTATTGTAGCTCAAGACGCAGCGGCTAACAGTACAAGTGCCCCAGTGGTGTTTACACTGAACACCACGGCGCCGGCGGCGCCGACGATCACCGACGCCGCGGACATTGGCGGCACCGTCAATGCGGCGAACGACACGGCGAGCCAGGCGCTGAGCGGCGTGGCGGCGGCCGGCAGCACGGTGAAAATCTATCTCGATGGCGCCACCACGCCGACCTACACCACCACGGCCGACCCGACCACCGGGGCGTGGAGCAAGACCATCGGCACCCTTGCCGATGGCAGCTACAGCTACACGGCGACGGCGACCGATGCGGCCGGCAACACCAGTGCGCCGAGCGCGGCGCTGGCGTTCGTGGTCGACACCACGGCGCCGGCTGCGCCGACGGTGTCGCACCTTGCGGATCCTGCGAACGGCAGTTTCGATGCCGGCTTCACGGTGAGCACCGGCGCGGCGCTGACGGTGACGGTGAACGGGACGGCGCTGACCGCGGCGCAGCTGGCGGCCGACTTCACCAAGAGCACGGCGGCCGGTCTCGACACCTATACGGCCAAGAGCAATGTGTTCACCGGCACCGAGACGATTGCGGTCTCGGCGACGCTGACGGATGCGGCGGGCAATATTTCGGGCGCCGGCACGCTGACGCTCAATCCGGTCGACACCACGGCGCCGGCTGCGCCGACGGTGTCGCACCTTGCGGATCCTGCGAACGGCAGTTTCGATGCCGGCTTCACGGTGAGCACCGGCGCGGCGCTGACGGTGACGGTGAACGGGACGGCGCTGACCGCGGCGCAGCTGGCGGCCGACTTCACCAAGAGCACGGCGGCCGGTCTCGACACCTATACGGCCAAGAGCAATGTGTTCACCGGCACCGAGACGATTGCGGTCTCGGCGACGCTGACGGATGCGGCGGGCAATATTTCGGGCGCCGGCACGCTGACGCTCAATCCGGTCGACACCACGGCGCCGGCTGCGCCGACGGTGTCGCACCTTGCGGATCCTGCGAACGGCAGTTTCGATGCCGGCTTCACGGTGAGCACCGGCGCGGCGCTGACGGTGACGGTGAACGGGACGGCGCTGACCGCGGCGCAGCTGGCGGCCGACTTCACCAAGAGCACGGCGGCCGGTCTCGACACCTATACGGCCAAGAGCAATGTGTTCACCGGCACCGAGACGATTGCGGTCTCGGCGACGCTGACGGATGCGGCGGGCAATATTTCGGGCGCCGGCACGCTGACGCTCAATCCGGTCGACACCACGGCGCCGTCGGTGACGATCAGCAACACGGGCGGCAACACCAATCAGTCCGCGCAGACAATCAGCGGAACCGTCGATCTCGGCGACGTCGGAGCGACGGTCAAGATCTACGACAATGGCGGCACAACGCCGGTAACAACCGCCCTCGTTCTAAGTGACGGGACCTGGAGCAAGACTGTCACCCTGGTGTCGGGGACCAATTCAATCACCGCGCAGGTGACCGACGCGGCGGGCAATACCGGTAGCACCAGCAGCCCGGTGATCTATACGCTGAACACAGCCGGGCCGACGGGTGGCACGCCGGTGCTGGCGCCGTCGTCGGATTCAGGTGTTTCCAACAGCGATGACATCACCAATGTGACCGCGCCGACCTTTACGGTTGCGCTTGGTGCAACGGTTGTGGCCGGCGACACGGTTCAGCTGCTGCTCAATGGTTCGCCGCTGGCGCATCCGGTGGTTTACAGCGTCACGGCGGCCGATATCAGCGCCGGCAGCGTCAGCCTGACGGTGACGGCGGGCGATCTTGGCAGTGACGGCAGCAAATCGATCTCGGCGCAGTTAAGCGATTCTTTTGGTAACAGCAACACGACCGCAGCCCTGATCATCACGCTGGACACCACGGCGCCGGCTGCGCCGACGGTGTCGCACCTTGCGGATCCTGCGAACGGCAGTTTCGATGCCGGCTTCACGGTGAGCACCGGCGCGGCGCTGACGGTGACGGTGAACGGGACGGCGCTGACCGCGGCGCAGCTGGCGGCCGACTTCACCAAGAGCACGGCGGCCGGTCTCGACACCTATACGGCCAAGAGCAATGTGTTCACCGGCACCGAGACGATTGCGGTCTCGGCGACGCTGACGGATGCGGCGGGCAATATTTCGGGCGCCGGCACGCTGACGCTCAATCCGGTCGACACCACGGCGCCGGCTGCGCCGACGGTGTCGCACCTTGCGGATCCTGCGAACGGCAGTTTCGATGCCGGCTTCACGGTGAGCACCGGCGCGGCGCTGACGGTGACGGTGAACGGGACGGCGCTGACCGCGGCGCAGCTGGCGGCCGACTTCACCAAGAGCACGGCGGCCGGTCTCGACACCTATACGGCCAAGAGCAATGTGTTCACCGGCACCGAGACGATTGCGGTCTCGGCGACGCTGACGGATGCGGCGGGCAATATTTCGGGCGCCGGCACGCTGACGCTCAATCCGGTCGACACCACGGCGCCGGCTGCGCCGACGGTGTCGCACCTTGCGGATCCTGCGAACGGCAGTTTCGATGCCGGCTTCACGGTGAGCACCGGCGCGGCGCTGACGGTGACGGTGAACGGGACGGCGCTGACCGCGGCGCAGCTGGCGGCCGACTTCACCAAGAGCACGGCGGCCGGTCTCGACACCTATACGGCCAAGAGCAATGTGTTCACCGGCACCGAGACGATTGCGGTCTCGGCGACGCTGACGGATGCGGCGGGCAATATTTCGGGCGCCGGCACGCTGACGCTCAATCCGGTCGACACCACGGCGCCGTCGGTGACGATCAGCAACACGGGCGGCAACACCAATCAGTCCGCGCAGACAATCAGCGGAACCGTCGATCTCGGCGACGTCGGAGCGACGGTCAAGATCTACGACAATGGCGGCACAACGCCGGTAACAACCGCCCTCGTTCTAAGTGACGGGACCTGGAGCAAGACTGTCACCCTGGTGTCGGGGACCAATTCAATCACCGCGCAGGTGACCGACGCGGCGGGCAATACCGGTAGCACCAGCAGCCCGGTGATCTATACGCTGAACACAGCCGGGCCGACGGGTGGCACGCCGGTGCTGGCGCCGTCGTCGGATTCAGGTGTTTCCAACAGCGATGACATCACCAATGTGACCGCGCCGACCTTTACGGTTGCGCTTGGTGCAACGGTTGTGGCCGGCGACACGGTTCAGCTGCTGCTCAATGGTTCGCCGCTGGCGCATCCGGTGGTTTACAGCGTCACGGCGGCCGATATCAGCGCCGGCAGCGTCAGCCTGACGGTGACGGCGGGCGATCTTGGCAGTGACGGCAGCAAATCGATCTCGGCGCAGTTAAGCGATTCTTTTGGTAACAGCAACACGACCGCAGCCCTGATCATCACGCTGGACACCACGGCGCCGGCTGCGCCGACGGTGTCGCACCTTGCGGATCCTGCGAACGGCAGTTTCGATGCCGGCTTCACGGTGAGCACCGGCGCGGCGCTGACGGTGACGGTGAACGGGACGGCGCTGACCGCGGCGCAGCTGGCGGCCGACTTCACCAAGAGCACGGCGGCCGGTCTCGACACCTATACGGCCAAGAGCAATGTGTTCACCGGCACCGAGACGATTGCGGTCTCGGCGACGCTGACGGATGCGGCGGGCAATATTTCGGGCGCCGGCACGCTGACGCTCAATCCGGTCGACACCACGGCGCCGTCGGTGACGATCAGCAACACGGGCGGCAACACCAATCAGTCCGCGCAGACAATCAGCGGAACCGTTGATCTCGGCGACGTCGGAGCGACGGTCAAGATCTACGACAATGGCGGCACAACGCCGGTAACAACCGCCCTCGTTCTAAGTGACGGGACCTGGAGCAAGACTGTCACCCTGGTGTCGGGGACCAATTCAATCACCGCGCAGGTGACCGACGCGGCGGGCAATACCGGTAGCACCAGCAGCCCGGTGATCTATACGCTGAACACAGCCGGGCCGACGGGTGGCACGCCGGTGCTGGCGCCGTCGTCGGATTCAGGTGTTTCCAACAGCGATGACATCACCAATGTGACCGCGCCGACCTTTACGGTTGCGCTTGGTGCAACGGTTGTGGCCGGCGACACGGTTCAGCTGCTGCTCAATGGTTCGCCGCTGGCGCATCCGGTGGTTTACAGCGTCACGGCGGCCGATATCAGCGCCGGCAGCGTCAGCCTGACGGTGACGGCGGGCGATCTTGGCAGTGACGGCAGCAAATCGATCTCGGCGCAGTTAAGCGATTCTTTTGGTAACAGCAACACGACCGCAGCCCTGATCATCACGCTGGACACCACGGCGCCGGCTGCGCCGACGGTGTCGCACCTTGCGGATCCTGCGAACGGCAGTTTCGATGCCGGCTTCACGGTGAGCACCGGCGCGGCGCTGACGGTGACGGTGAACGGGACGGCGCTGACCGCGGCGCAGCTGGCGGCCGACTTCACCAAGAGCACGGCGGCCGGTCTCGACACCTATACGGCCAAGAGCAATGTGTTCACCGGCACCGAGACGATTGCGGTCTCGGCGACGCTGACGGATGCGGCGGGCAATATTTCGGGCGCCGGCACGCTGACGCTCAATCCGGTCGACACCACGGCGCCGGCTGCGCCGACGGTGTCGCACCTTGCGGATCCTGCGAACGGCAGTTTCGATGCCGGCTTCACGGTGAGCACCGGCGCGGCGCTGACGGTGACGGTGAACGGGACGGCGCTGACCGCGGCGCAGCTGGCGGCCGACTTCACCAAGAGCACGGCGGCCGGTCTCGACACCTATACGGCCAAGAGCAATGTGTTCACCGGCACCGAGACGATTGCGGTCTCGGCGACGCTGACGGATGCGGCGGGCAATATTTCGGGCGCCGGCACGCTGACGCTCAATCCGGTCGACACCACGGCGCCGGCTGCGCCGACGGTGTCGCACCTTGCGGATCCTGCGAACGGCAGTTTCGATGCCGGCTTCACGGTGAGCACCGGCGCGGCGCTGACGGTGACGGTGAACGGGACGGCGCTGACCGCGGCGCAGCTGGCGGCCGACTTCACCAAGAGCACGGCGGCCGGTCTCGACACCTATACGGCCAAGAGCAATGTGTTCACCGGCACCGAGACGATTGCGGTCTCGGCGACGCTGACGGATGCGGCGGGCAATATTTCGGGCGCCGGCACGCTGACGCTCAATCCGGTCGACACCACGGCGCCGGCTGCGCCGACGGTGTCGCACCTTGCGGATCCTGCGAACGGCAGTTTCGATGCCGGCTTCACGGTGAGCACCGGCGCGGCGCTGACGGTGACGGTGAACGGGACGGCGCTGACCGCGGCGCAGCTGGCGGCCGACTTCACCAAGAGCACGGCGGCCGGTCTCGACACCTATACGGCCAAGAGCAATGTGTTCACCGGCACCGAGACGATTGCGGTCTCGGCGACGCTGACGGATGCGGCGGGCAATATTTCGGGCGCCGGCACGCTGACGCTCAATCCGGTCGACACCACGGCGCCGGCTGCGCCGACGATCACCGACACCGCGGACATTGGCGGCACCGTCAATGCGGCGAACGACACGGCGAGCCAGGCGCTGAGCGGCGTGGCGGCGGCCGGCAGCACGGTGAAAATCTATCTCGATGGCGCCACCACGCCGACCTACACCACCACGGCCGACCCGACCACCGGGGCGTGGAGCAAGACCATCGGCACCCTTGCCGATGGCAGCTACAGCTACACGGCGACGGCGACCGATGTGTCCGGCAACACCAGTGCGCCGAGCGCGGCGCTGGCGTTCGTGGTCGCCACCACGGCGCCGGCGGTGACGATCACAAGCCCGATCGCTGGGGACAACATCATCAACGAGAGTGAGGCGGCGGCGGGCGTCGCTATCAGCGGCACGGCGACCGCCGGCAGCGCGCCGGTGAACGGTCAGACGGTGACGATCACGGTCGCGAACAGTTCGAACGTCGTCGAAGACACCTATACAACGACGGTGACCAACGGCACCTGGTCGGTGAACGTGACGGCGGCCCAGGCCCAGGCACTGGCCGACGGCAGCTACAGCATCAAGGCCAACGTCTCGGATGCCGCCGGCAATGCGGCGCCGACCGCGACCCAGGCGATTGCGCTCGAGACCATTGCGCCAACGGTGACGATCAGTACCGCGGGGACAACCACCAACCAGGCGACGCAGACAATCTCGGGCACCGTCGTCGCAGGCGACGCCGCGATCGGATCAACGGTAACGCTGTTCGATTCCGTGAACGGCGGCACGGCGACGCAGATCGGGACAGCGACCGTAGGCGCTGGCGGAGCGTGGACCACCAGCATCATCTTGTCGGGCAACGGCAGCCATAGCATCGTGGCCAAGGATACCGATGCTGCCGGCAATCTTGGCGGCAGCACGGCGGTGGTGTTCACGCTTACCGTTATTCCCGGCGGCTGGAGCGACCCCGGCGGTGGAAACTGGAACGACGCGGCAAACTGGAGTTCGGGATCGGCACCGACAGCTACTTCAGACGTCGTCTTCAATCCGATCGGTGCAACGACGCCTTACGTCGTGACCATTCCGTCAGGCACGCAGGCCTTTGCCAACTCCGTCACCTTGAACGATCCCAACGTCACCTTGCTCGACGTAGGCACGCTTGCGATCGTGGCTTCGCTGACCGAGATTTCCGGGACCCTCGAGATCGAGAATGGGGGTATTCTCTCACTCAGTGGCGGCTCGTCGTTCGTCGTTGATTTTGCTGGAACCGGCGGCAGTCTTGGGCTCGGCTCTTCCAGCTTCGCGGGAACGATCCATGCGATCTCCACCGCCACCGGATCCGTGACGATCTCAGGCGGCAGCGCCATTGCAACGAACTCTGGTGACGCGCTTGATTTGCTGGGTTCTGGCGGGACCCTGACCAACTCTGCGACCCTCGGAATTGTCTTAACTGGGGCGATCACGGGAGCCGCCACAGGGATTAGCGCCATTCAGAATGGGTTCGGCGCCATTGCCATTTCTACCACTGGCTCCATCATTGGCCTGGCCGGCAACGGCATCCTGGCAGAAAATCTAAATGCCGCCGACAACAGCAACATAACGATCGCCGCAAGCGGAAATGTCAGCGGCACGAATTACGGGATCGGCGCCCTCACGGATGGCAGTGGTAACGTATTTGTTTCTGCAAATTCGAACATCACCATCGTGGGGCGGCCGAGAGGGATTTGGGCGGGCTCAAACGGGACCGGGAATGTCTCGGTAACGACTTCATCGGGCGATATTGTCACTTCCCAAGGCGCCGGAATCAGTGCCTTCAACCAGGCAACATCAATCCCGCTTGCTGATGCAAGCACGATTATTGTCACTGCCAACGGTACCATCAACTCGGGTCCCCAACTGAACCCGGACGGTTCGCAGCCAGCGGGCATCCTGGCGGGATACAAGGGCGGCACCACCAGCACGCCGAACGCGAACGTCTTCGGCAACGTGACGGTCGACAGTTTCGCCAACATCACCGCTTCGGGCGGTGACGGCATTCGCGGCTACAACTACGGCACCGGCAACATCACCATTACCGACGAGGCCAACACCACGATCGTTGCTCCGGGCGAGTTTGGAATTCGGGCAACGAACTACGGTTCGGGCAATGTTTCGATCACGACATCGTCTGGCGATTCGATCGCGTCAGGAGCAACCGGAATTTCCGCTGTCAATTTTGACACAATCATCGCAAGCACGGCTGGCAGTTCGGTCAGCGTCGTGGCTCATGGCACCATCCATTCCGGGACCAACCTGAATCCCTCGGGCTCGCAGCCGCAAGGTATCGCTGCTGGCTACTACGGCGCCAATGGCACCATCAACAACGCCATCAACGGCACGGTCTCGATCGACAATTTTGCGAATATCACGGCCGCCGCGGGCTACGGCCTTGACGCCTTCAACTACGGCAATGGCCTCGTCACTGTGACCGAGGAGGCAGGAACTTCAATTTCGGGAGCTCAATACGGTCTTGGTGCATATTCGCTAGGTACGGGCTCCGGTGGCGTTGTTGTCAACGTTCTCGGCGGCGTGACGATCACGGCCAGCAGACTGTCTGGACTTTGGGGCCTTCAGGCTAGCTCAAACAACAGCTCGAATATCTCTGTCACCACGTCGACCGGTGACATTATCAATTCCGGTGGCACAGGAATCAATTCCAACAATGCTGCGACAAGCGCTCCCTCCTCAAGCCAGATTTCGATCATTGCCAACGGTACGATCAACTCCGGATTTAACAATGGCAGCGGTGGGGGATCGCCCGGTGGCATCTGGGCAGGCTACAACAATAACAACACCAGCACTTTCAACAGCGCTATTGCCGGCAACGTCATCATTGACAATTTTGCAACGATCAATGCGGCAGCTGGCACTGGCGTCGGAATGTACGACTATGGGGTCGGCAATGTAAATTTGACTCTGGAGTTGACATCCGCGATCAACGCGCCGCTTCAGGGTGTGTCAGCGTTTGCTCAGGGCGGCGGCAACGTCAGCATCGTCAACGACGGTACTATCACCGCTGCGAGCGGTACCGGCATTGCAACCGGAACCGGCGGCAGCCTTACCGGCGCTGGCAGTGGCACCATTTCCCTCACGATCTCAGGCGCGAAGGATTTACAGGGTAATTTTACATCCGGCATCATCAATGCCCTTGGCGCTTACGGCGGCGGCTCCATCACAGGGGTCGTGCAGATCAATAATGCCACCACCCAAGGTGCGACCTTCACCAACACGGGGCTTGTGGTGGCAGGTCTCTATGCTGCCGGTAGCAGCCTGAACATGGCAGTTTCCGACTATTATGGTGGAAAAGCTGCCAACAATGGTGCGGTAACGGTTATCAACTCCGGTACCATTTCTGGCAACGTGTTCCTGAACTCGGCCCCAACCTCAGCCTCAGCCTTCCAGAACCAGTCCGGCGGCATCTGGAACATCCGCGGGCAAAATTTCTTCAATGGCGCGGGTTCGATCAGCAATTTCGGCACCATTAACGTTGCGGGCGTCAGCAGTTTTTACAACGGGGGGAGCCTTGCGATGGCAAACTCCGGCATCATTAACATAGCTGCCTTGAGCGCGTTCACTATCGGAGGCACCGTTACGGGTACTGGCACCTTCAACGTTGGCGATCAAGCCAGCGTAGAGTTCACAAGCACAGTCGGCTCCGGACAGACGGTGTCCTTCGGCGGCAACAAAGGCATTTTGAACATCGACAACCCGTCAGCCTTCAGTAGCAATATTACCGGGCTTGTGGCTGGCGACGTCATCGTTTTGCAGGGACCCGCAATCACCGGCGTCAACTTCAACAGCAGCACCTCGACGCTGGCGGTCACGCAGAGCGGTGTTTCGACGCCCCTCAGCTACACCGTTTCGGGAGCGCTGACCCAGAACGCGTTCAGCGTGCTCTCGGGCAACACCATCGTCCTGGTGCCGACGAGCGCAACGGTGCTAACGGGATCTCTGGGAGCACAGTCGGCCGCGCCGACAACAGCGCAGTTCTATCAGCTGAACAACGCCAGCATTTCCTCGAACGCCGCAACCGGTCTCAATATCGCAGCCACCGACAGCAGCCAGGCGGACACATTTTTCGCGGAGATCAACCAATCATCGTCGATTACCGTGACAGGCGCGTTCAACGGCATGAACTTGACGACAACCGGCGCCAACATTGCCATCATCAGTGCCGGCAGCATTTCCTCCTCCGGCGGCATTGGCCTGTTGGCCAGTTCAGCCGCCGGATCGACCACCATCGTCGACACCGGAAATGTCAGCGGCACCATTGGTATCGAGGCGCTCACCACCGGAACGGCGCTGTTATCGATCACCGTCAATGGAACCTCCACCATAACCGCCACGGGCCCGCGCGGCATCTTTGCGTTGACATCGGCCGGTAGCGCCAATGTGACGACGGGGTCCGGCGTGACGGTTAGCGCTGCTGGTTCCGGCATTGTTGTCGAAAACCAGGGAACATCCGTTCCGCTCATCAACGGCATCCGCAGTGCCCTCACGGTCGAAGCCTCTGGCACGATAAAATCGGGCCAGACGAGCACCGGCGCGCCAGCGGCGATCCTGGCCGGTTACATGGGGGGCGCCAGCTCGCCCTCGAGCATTCCGAACCCTCCGCTGACAGGTATCTTTGGCAACGTCATCGTTGACAGCACGGCCACGATCACCGCGTCCACCGGGATGGGGATCAATGCCTTCAATTACGGTACTGGCGATATTACGGTGTCGAACTCTGGCGGGATTACCGCCAATGCCGCCGTCATGCCCACGACCGCGCAATACGGCATCGGCGCGTTCAACTACGGTGCCGGCAACGTTACCGTCGTCGGCGCCATCGGTTCGACCATTAATTCCGGCAGCACCGGCATACTAGCCTCGAACCAGGCGACAGTGATTGGTGCGGCCACGCCGACCAGCGTGAATGTGACTTCACTCGGCACGATCATTTCGGGCACGAACCCGAACAATGGCGGAAGTGCGCAGGCCGGCATCATCGCCAATATCAGCCCCGGCGGCTCCGGAACGTATAACGGCAACGTCTTCGGCAACGTTCTCGTGACGGCCGGTAGTGTTACCGCCAACGCAGGCACTGGCATCCGCGCGGCGAATGATGGGATCGGCAATGTTGCCGTCAACCTCGTATCCAGCGCAATCATCTCGGCCCTGAACTCGTCGAGTGCAGCGTCCAACAACGCGCCATATGGCGTGAACGCAATCGATTTGGGGGCCGGCGACGTAGCCGTCACGACGTCAGCTGGCGACACCATCAATTCGGGCAGCGACGGCATCAACGCGAACAATCAGGCGACCGCAATCGCCGCTGCCGCCGACGCGCTCGTGACAGTCAACGCAGCTGGCACCATCAACTCCGGAAACGTCCAGAACAACAGTGGGTCGGCCCCGGCGGGCATCCGAGCGGGCTTTCTTGGTGGCACGAGCACCGTTGCAAATCTCAATGTGAACGGCACCGTCATCATCAACAGCACCGCCGCCATATCTGCCGCCGCCGGGTATGGAATTAACGCGTACAATTTCGGCAATGGCGACATCACCATCAACAGCACCGGCAACGTGAGCGTCACAGGCAGCGGCTCGCGCGCCAGCTCCACAGCAACCACGACGACGGAAGCTGCAGAATACGGCATCGTCGCTTCGGCCCAGAGCGGGGGCACTGGAAACATTGCCATCAACGTCTATGGCGGAAATATCAACGCAACGTCGAGCTCAACGACGATCACAAATCCGATCTACGGCATTTATGCGTTCAACAAGGGAAGCGGCAACATTTCCGTCAATGTTGCCAGTTCAAGCTCAACCATTACCTCGAGCGGCGCCGGCATTGATGCCGTCAACCAGGCGGCCGCAATCGCGGCCTCGTTGCAGAGTTCGATCATCATCACCTCCTATGCCACGATAAATTCCGGCGCGGTTGTGACCGGCACCGGAAGTCCCCCGGCCGGCATCATCGCGGGCTATCTTGGCGGAGGCACCATACCGACAACGTTCCCCCTGCTCGGGCTATACGGAGACGTTGTCGTCAATAATTTTGGCAACATCACCGCATCTGCCGGAGATGGCATTCGTGCCTACAATTTCGGTTACGGCGACGTAACGGTCAACGACAATGCTGGAACCATCACGGCTTCGCAAAACTGGGCAAGTCCGGTTAACGGTTATGGTGATGGCATCAACGCCTCGAATGACGGGCCCGGCAACATCAGCGTCACGACCGGCACTGGGGTCGTGATCAAATCGGGCGCTTCGGGCATTGCGGCCGTCAATCGCGCGCCCGCGCCAGCGACCGCCGCAGAAAGCGGACCCGATTGGTCGGGTATCAGCGAGGTGAGAGTTGTTGCCCACGGGACGATCACGTCCGGCGTAATTCCGCCGTCGAGTATCGATCCAGCCGCTGGAATCCTGGCCGGCTTCAATCCGAACTCCTCGGACACCGTGAACTCGAGCTTCAAGGGCGATGTTCTGATTGACGACTACGCTAGCATTGCGGCCGCGGCGGGGACCGATGGCGTACGCGGCATAAATTACGTGGATGGATCGGTAACCGTCATAGCGGAAGCCGGCGCCATCATCTCGGGCGGTCGTTATGGCATCGGCGCATTTTCCTTTGGCGGTGTTTCAGTCGGTAGCGGCAATGTAAGCATCACAAATTACGCTACCGTGACGGGCACGACGGCGGCAGTCGACGCCCAGGCCAGCGGATCCGGCACGGTCACGATCGACAATTTCGGCACGATCACCGGCGCCGTCGTCGTGGTCAACGGAGCGACGACCTTTCACAACGAATTCGGGAGCAAGCTGGACCGCAAGCGGAACCAGCTCATTTTTAGCCGCAAGCCAACTGATCAATGATGGGACGATCACCGTCGCCGCAGGAACTACCTTGACACTGCCGGGAACGCTGGCCGGCACCGGCCAGATCAACATCGGCAGTGGCGCTGATCTTATCCTCCAAGATCAAGTTGCAGCCGGCACAACGGAGACCATCACCTTTCAAGGCTCGGGGACGCTCACGCTGTCGAGCGCAGAGCTTGATGGCTCGTTGAATTTCACCCCGGTCATCGCCGGCCTCGACCCTACTGATACCATCGACTTCCAAGGCGCCGTGACGAGCGCCTTCTGGAACAGTGGTATCTTGACACTGATGAACGGCACTAACGCCGTTGCCTACCTTCATCTCTCCGGGAACTATGCGTCGGCGACCTTCACAGTGACCCAGGTCAACGGCATCAGCCAAATTGTCGATCCTCTGGGGACTGTCGACACGATCGCAAACGGGGCGGTGCTTGAACTGAATACGCCGACGGTTGACAAAGTTAGTTTTACCGGCAGCACTGGTACGCTCGTGCTCGGTCAGCCTGAGAGCTTCGAGGGGCAGATCGCCGGCCTATCTGGCGCGGGCGATGTATTGACGCTCAAAGGTTTCGATGCGAGCCATACGACGGCCGATGCGGCGTATAATCCGCAAAATGACACTACGCCTTTGACGGTAACTGATGCTTTGGACCATCACTCAGTCTCTCTGATCCTCGACGGGAATTACGCATCGACCACGTTCGACGTGACGACTCATCAGAACGGCAGCGTTGATATAGTCTCCCGCCCGACGTCGATCGACACCGTATCCGATGGCGAAACGCTTGAGCTGAACCACGCGTCGAGCGAGCAGATTACTTTCGAAGGGGAGACCGGCTCTCTTGTCTTAGACCAGCCGACCAGCTTCGCTGGACACATCTCGGGCTTTAAGGGGACCGCGCCCGACGCAGCGCACTCGGATACGATCGATCTTGTCGGCATTGATCATGATGCACCCGGCTTCTCGCAGACGTACAATGCCTCAACTGGCCTATTGATGGTCACTGATGGAACCCACAGCGCGACCTTTAAATTCGACAATTTCAATAACGTGCTCAATTTTGCTTCCGACCATCATGGAGGAACGCTGATAACCGATCCGCCAGTGAGGCCCGTAGAGCAACAGAGCCTGAGTGCAGCGACAGGTTCGAGCAGCGATCAGTTTGCCTTCAAGGCTACGTTAGGGGATGCAGATAACGGCCGAGTTGATAATTTCAAATCCATCCATCCTGATTTTGATTTGAACCACTCTGCAATCGACCCGAGTGACACGGGCAACCTAACTGCGTGGCTCCGGAGTTCCTCTGCGGACGTCAGAAAAGATTTATCAATTGATCTGGGCGCAAACGATCACCGTCTCGGCCACGATTCGATCCTTTCCAACAACATGCCGGGAATTTCCCACCTGAACGATTATATCCTTCCAAACCACTAGGCCGAAGTTTTTACTGAAGAACTGCAGAAGGGCTTGATCCGACTCGCCATTTCTGCGGTTGGCCTTTGCGGTTACTGGACACTTTTTGGGTCGAAGCCGAGGAGCTTGAATGCCGCCTCCTGAAGCGGCGTGGATTTGGACAGCAGCGTGAAGGGATGCTTTTCGGCGAGCGGCATGCGCATGGTGTTGCGTGTCATGGTGCCGAGATGGTCGATAAGACCAGCAAAGCTGTTGACGCGATCACCATTGGCATTGCGCTTGATGGCCTTTTTGGATTTCGTCGCGGGTGAGGGCTCTGTCGCGGCAACCGGCGAGGACCGTTCCGCGCGTGCCGCCTCGAGATCGGTGTCGTGGAACAAGAGCGGCGCCAGCACTTGGCGCAGATGCCACTCGACGTGGTAGGCGAGCATGCACAGGAAGACGTGCGCGCGCACGCGGTCGGCGCTCCAATGGCGAATGGGGCGTATTTCCAGGTCGATGGTTTTCATCGAGCGAAAGGCCCGTTCTACTCGGGAGAGATCCTTGTATGCCTGCACCGCATGCGCGGGACCGAGGTCTTCAGCCGACACGCTGGTGCGAATGACATAGATGCCATCGAGCTTGGCCTCGGCCGCGATTTGATCGACCTTGCGAGCCCAAGTGAGGTGGCCGTCGCGGATGTCGAGGGCGAAGTGCTTGGCCATCTTCTTCGCATTCACGACTTCGCCAACAGCCAGGCCGATCTCGACGGCAGCGTGCAGGTGAGAACCTTTGCGGCGAACCTGAGCTTGAATGCGCGCAAGCTCCCGTTCGGTCGCGACCAAAAGCGCCTCACGCTTGCGCGCGCGCTCAGCCGCCAGGTCGCGGTTGCGGCACACGATCAGCCGCTCGCCGGGAAAGTCGGGAGAGCTGATTTCGGCAAGATCCCGCTCGTCGAACAGCGAGAGCTGCAGCGGCCCATGGTCTTGCGCCAAGGCTTGGATTTGCGGCGCGCGCAGGCAGGTGATCCAGTCCAAGCCTGACGATTTGAGATCATCGCGGATCCTGGCTGCGGTAATCATCCCGCGGTCGCCGACCAGCACAACCCGCTTGATACCGAAGCGGGATTTCAGCTTGTCGATCTGGGATTTCAGCGTCGTCGGGTCTGCCGTGTTGCCCTCGAACACCTCGACCGCGATTGGCAATCCCTCACGGGTACAGAGCAGGCCGTAAACGATCTGCAGGCGATCGCTCCGATGATCGCGGCTGTGGCCATATTGCGCCAGCGGACAATGACGGCCTTCGAAGTAAGACGAGCTCACGTCATAGAGCACCAGCACGCCGTCCTCGAGATGCCGCCGCGCCAGGCCGTTCTCGATTCTAACCTGGCGTTCCAGGAGCCAATCCAGCGCCTCGTAGGCCTCGTGATCCTTCACCCTGCCAAGGCCCAAGACCGCGCCCAGACTCGTTGTTGCCGTCTCCTCGTCGACCGCCCGCACGAAGCCAAGCTTGGAGCGTGGTGCGATCAACCGGTCGACCAGCATCGCCACCACGAGATCGCAACCGCGCCGCGCCTCGGCACCCTTCGCCGTGCTCAGGATCAATCGGTCCAGGGCGATCTTGCGGATCATCCCGAGCGCTGCTGCAACGTGGCCATGCGGTAGCGAGCGTTCGATCTGCAAGTGATCCGGGCCTGTCCCGATCAGTGTACCGCCCTTGAGGATCGCCTTCAGCGCAGCGACCACATGGTCCGGCAGCTTGCTCAAATTGGCCAGGGTCCGCTTCTGGGGCCGACCGTTCTCATCGCGATAGCTCTCCCGCAAGAGCACCGCCGGCGGTGAATCGCGATTCGGAACTGTCTCAATGAACATTTCCGAATCGAATCACACTCGCGTTGATTTGAAAAGCCCTTTACATGGATACAAATCGAGAGCGGTTCATAACCCAAAATCGCGAAAAGACTTCAGCTTTCAAGTCCCGCAAAGTACAAACTTGGGACTAGGGAATAGCCGCCCGCGAGCGCACTGGACATGCGTCATTTTTTTCAATGTTGGCCGGCTTGCAGTAGTTCCGGTCTTCGCGATGGTCACGACCGTACGTCGTCCTTGACCGTCCGTGTTGGCCGACGCTAGACTTTCTTTTGCCGGCGGGGGACCCCGTGAATACCACTTACACCGGGCTGCATCGCGCACTCCGATGCGACGACGTTTCCCTCGGCGCAGTCCAAGTTAAGTTCCCAATTCTCCTCCATAGGTGAAGCTATCTAGGTAGTGAATGTGCAGGATTTTGCGTCTGCGATCTTGGTTGTTGCAAGGGAGGCGTTGACGCCTGTTTTTGCGTCGCGTTGTTAGTAGAAGGCGACGACGCGGAAGGCAACGGCCTATAGCGTTGCTTCTGTTCAACTAAGTGGGCGATTTGTTCTTGGCTTGCCTTGAGCTGCGCTGCGATCTTAGCCATTTTTTCTTGGCTAGCATCTAATTGTGCAGCGATGTTCGTCACTTGTCCGTGGCTTGCCCTAAGCTGCTCCGCCAGGTTGTCGCTATCATGGGCCATTTGTGCCTGTACCGACTTAAGGTCCTCCACTACGTCGGCGGTGTGGCGAGCCATTTCTTGCGTCGCTTTGAGATGCTCATCGAGTTCCGCATTCTCTCGGACCATTTGGCCCTGTCTGGTCTTTAACGCATCGATCACGCGTTCTGCTTCTGCGAGTTGGTGCGCCATAGTTATCATCGACTGAGCGAGGTCCGTAACCGGCGGTGCGACCGCAGAGACGGCTGGAGCTGCGCGCGGGCCCGTGGTTTGTGCCTGCGGTGATGTCTGTCGAGAGCCTGCATCTGACTGCTCTACCACGCCCTCGGACGAGACAGACTTTGCCCATTTCTTTAAGACCGATGATGTCGAAATGCGGACCGAGTTCGATATGGCTGTGAACCGATAGCCATGCAAAGACGGTAGCACCAAGTGGCACTAGCGCTATCAGTCCGATCAGAGTCCATGTAGCCAAGCTGCCCTGTGTTGAGTTGCGGCGAGCAGTCACGGCAAGCGGCGCCGGGGTCGATGGTGCTGTCTTGGCGTCTTCTTGCCTGGGAAGTGCCTTCTCATTGGCCTCCGCATGATATTCGTCACCAATCGCGATTTGATCGCGAGCTTGCGCGAGCGCAATCAGCGCGGCGTCGCGCGAACGATCTTGGTCTTGGTTCGCTGCAACACTCACCTCCGCTCCCTTTTCGATGGCTTGAGCAAAACGCGCCGCAGAACTGAGCAAAGCATAACGATTCAGTGAGGCTGTTCGGCCTTAGTTGAATCCTAGCGGCTCGAGGCATCGTAAACGTAAAACCAGTCGGCCTCAACGAGAGGATATGGCAAATCAGCCTCAACTTTTGATCGACAAATTCCTATAAGACGAAAGCGCGTATTTCCACTTCGGTATAAGATGTGTACCGCAGCATTACTGCAGATCTTCCATCGCACTTCCACCTCTCGTCGGTTTACGCAGCCGCACGCCAGCCCCACCTCCGTTTTTGTCGATAAATTCAACTTCTGCAGCCTCGAACGCCATTCGGACGACTTGGAGCGTCGCCTGTCGCGATACGTGACTGCCAGCCTCGAGAACAGCCAACTTCCGCTGTGCGGATTCCGCGAATTTGCTCTTCGGACCTCCGTCAGTCAGCGGGCGGTTTGCGGAATCGGACGCCAGGTCCGCCGCCGTTGGCGTCGATGAAAACTATTCCATGCTGTTCGAGAACCCGCTTGATGATCTTCAACGTCTCGTGGTCCCCGCCATATCGTCCGACTTCGATATTAGTAATCGTATTCCTGTGAAGGCCCGTGGCGGCAGCGAGATCTCGCACCGTCCAACCCAATG
This sequence comes from uncultured Alphaproteobacteria bacterium, assembly GCA_963847045.1. Classification (GTDB taxonomy): domain Bacteria; phylum Pseudomonadota; class Alphaproteobacteria; order Rhizobiales; family Xanthobacteraceae; genus Bradyrhizobium. The sequence continues at coordinate 252,235 of CAWJYQ010000019.1, forward strand.
CCGCACGCGCCATCCTTACTTGTGCACTTGTCACAGGTCCCCACTTGTGCTATTGTCACATGTGCTAAATGCCTATGAACCTAGCACAGCACGGGAGTGTGAAGCCATGCAGCCATTAAGGACTGTGGACCGAAGATCATTTTTAGGAGGATCCGACGCCCGGATCATCATGGGCGACGATGAATCGAAGCTCATCCGCCTCTGGCAGGAGAAGCGAGGCGAAGTCGAACCTGGAGACCTGAGCCGAGACCTCGTCGTCCAGCTGGGCAGCATCACCGAGGACCTCAACCGCGCTTGGTACGAACGATGCTCCGGAAACGTCGTCCACGACGTCCAGAGGCGGGTCCACCATCCCGTCCACAAATGGATGGCGGGGACGCTCGACGGACGCGTGCAGCAGACCGGGGCGGTATTCGAAGCCAAGTTCATGTTGCCCTGGGCGTTTTCGGAAGAGGCGGCGACCGAAAAGCACATGGCGCAACTGCAGCATAACATGTGGGTGATTGCTGCTCGCACTTCCGTACTCTCGATCATCACCGGTGGCGGCAAGTGGGTCGAGATCGCGGTCCACGCCGATCCTCTCTATCAGCACCTGCTTTTGACGGCCGAACGAAAGTTCTGGCGATGCGTACAGACTGGCGAGCCCCCTCGCCTATTTAGCGTCGAGCCGCCGCGGCCTCGATTAGAGGCCGTGCGCACTGTGGATATGACGTCGTCCAACAGTTGGGCTGAGTTTGCGGCCACCTATCGGCGGACGCGAGCCGCTTACGAAGAACACGAGGCCGCCAAATCCGATCTCAAGAAGCTTGTTCCTGAGGACGCCAAAGAAGCAACAGGACACGGGCTGCGGGCCAAACGCTCCAAATCGGGCGCAATCAGCTTCGAGCTGCTGGAGGTTTCCAATGCATAGCTCAAGCGAAACCATTGGTGCGATCGCTACCGCGCTTGCCAAAGCACAGGCCGAGCTTACCAACCCGGAAAAAACTTTGACCGCGACAATCGCCGCTCCAAACGGCGAACGGACCTTCCGCTATGCTTCGCTCGCCACCGGTCTGGACCTGGTACGCAAATGTTTGGGTCAACATCAGATCGCAGTCATGCAAACGACCTCCGTGAATCAGGGACAGATCCTACTGACCACCTTGCTCGTCCATGCCTCCGGTGAATGGGTTTCGTCACTTTGGCCGGTTTGCTCTGCGGCAATCCCCTCCGCGCACGTGAAGGGCGCCGCGCTGACTTACGCACGGCGATACGCACTCTTTACGCTGGTTGGAATTGCAGGTGAGGACGATCTGGACGCGCCCGAAATCGCTATTCAGCCGGAGCAGCCGCGCCCCGAACAGCCCCCGCCTCAAGAGCCAGGTAATGGCCGCATGCATTCTCCCCACCTGTCGCGCCTTGCACCCGACAAATCCGCTCAGCTACGCGATCGACTGGTGGAGGAGATATCCACCATTTGCACTGCGGATACGCTGGCTCTCTGGGCGCACCGGTCACTGCCGATCAAGAACACCCTGACGCAAGAAGATGCGCAAGCCGTGGAAGTGACTTACCTTGCAAAGCTTGCGGCCTGCCCCGAAGAGCCCCTCCTAGCTTTCGAACCATCTAATGCGGAGGCGCCTTCCTCAAAACTGAGCGAAAACGAGCTCGCGGCCACATCAAATGTGCTGGTCACGCCGCTAACGAAACGAGTTCGTAAGCGGAGTAAAGCACATCTTGCCTTCGTCGCTTCGCAACCGTGCGTCATTTGCAAGATGAGCCCCTGCGATGCGCACCACTTGAAGATTGCGCAGCCCCGCTCCTTGGGACGAAAGGTCAGCGACGAGTTCACCGTGCCTCTCTGCCGCAAACACCATGGGGATCTGCATCGCCACGGAAACGAGGCAAACTGGTGGTCAAATATGCAAGTCGCACCCATTTCGATTGCGCGAAGGCTCTGGGAAGCTGACCCAGCGAATAACGAGCTGAACGCCTTTCGAGCCTCTGCTCTCACTTGATGCGCAACGAGTTGATCCCTGTGTCGAGCATCGTAAGGTAGATCAGCCGCGAATAGCCGAACCTTCGTGCGAACCACGTCGCCAGATTCTGAGGCGCTCATGGGATGTTCCGGTTATCGCAGGCGCGGACGATGTTAATGCGGTACAGTGGGGAAGTTAACCGGGGCCTGGATGCTTACGAGCCAATTCCGTCACTACGTCGCCGCCGAGGCAGTCTCGACCGCTACATGATCGGCATGCGCTTTCGCAGAGTAGCAATGGCGTTGCGACAATATGGCGAGCTGCCTCGCCTGTTCGGGGTCGAGCCACCGCGGCCGCGGCTCGAGGCCGTCCGCATCGTCGGTTCATCAAATAGCTGGGCTGTATTTGCCGAGAACTACAGGCATTGACACGGCTGTCTGTCTCACCTGTATTTCGGAATGAGCGCCGTCTTAGCCCTCATCCCTTCTTCGGTGATCCGATATGCTAAATCTTTGTCCGCACCTTGCGCCTCGATCCAATCTTTCTGGAGCAACGTTTCAATCAACCTTGTTGATGGCGGAAACTCAGATGCTTTTACCCAGCCTCGACCTCGAAGCTGCTGCATCAACTGTCGTTCGAAGTGATTTGGGATGAGCCTCATGAAACTGAGCCTCAAGCGTCTAGCTTGATGATGCGAAAATCCAAGCGGCGGGCAGCAGGGGCTACCTTCTCGGCTTCTCGGCGGGTTCTACCCCGGTCAACGATGCGTTTGAGACCGGCACGCAAAGCATCGTCTGCTTGCTTCATATAGTTTCGAAGTTCGCGCCGCTCGAATGACGTAAGCGATGGATCGGAAAGACGACGCCGCGCCACTCCCGTAGTGCGAGCAAATCCTCATCCAGCGTATCGGCCATCCACTCACCGGCAAGGTATCAGAGTTGAAATCAGTACTTCGAAATTGGCAGTCGATCGGCGGCCGTCACTACTCCGGCCAAGCTCTTGCGACAGGCGACTCGACGGGTCGGCTCCGCTGCATTATTGAGGCAGAGAATGGATTTAGATGGTTAATAAATGTTTAACCCTGCGTGGATACAGTGAGTGCCTCGGGGCGCGAAAAACAAGGTTATGCGCGCCACGCCAGCTCAGACACCCACCGAGCGTCTTCGGCGTCTATTTCCTCAATCGAGGGCACAGTCGAAGGCGCCTCGTGATCCAGTGCTGAGAGCCTATACATTAATTCAGCGAGCCTCGGCGGCAGATCCGATCCGGTCGGGCGCAGAATGCAAGCAAGGCGCGCGCCGATCTCCTCGCAGATCGCGCCAGCATGCTCGGACCCGAGCTCCGGAATTTCCGCCACTCTAGGAGACATGGTGTCGCTTCTCCAGTGCGGCAGTCTAAACCGGAGGTCGACTGCTCAACAGTTAAAGGCAGCGATTGAGATTCGATCGTGGTGAAGTTCGGGTAAAGCCGCCTCCGTTGCTGCGACAAACACGTCCTCTTGCAAAGGTTTTGTTCACCAATGCCTGCCCGTCGAACAACGCCTGGTAAAATGTTCGGTTGATGAGCTACCGAACGGTTTATCGGCTCTCGGGGGCAAAATATGGCGATCAACGACAGTTGATCGCTGACGAACGAAACAAAAACCTCACTTATCCGCTTCAGCTCTAATTGCGCCCAACGGTTAGCCGTCGTCGCGTGTTCCCTGAATAACAATCAGACACGGATGAATACTGAACTCCAAAACGACCGGATCTGGCCTGCCACGCACTTGGCCCTCGAGCCTCGGAAAGAGCACAGGCATCCTCCCTGTTCAACCGCTCCAATATGTCCGCGATTGTGGCGTCGGCGAGAGATACTGAGTCCTCACAATCAAAACGCGATCAAATATCGAAAGAAATATTCGTCCGCCTTATGACCACCAATCTGAAAACGGCAACTCGGTGCAGGCTTAACGTAACTCTGCGAGGTTACCGCTGATCTGAAATACGACTCCAGCGAAGTCCGTCTCACCAAATCAGGCCAATGCAAACGTGGTGCGCAAGCCGTAAAGGCGAGAGCCGAAACTCGGTCGCTAGTAGCGCGATCCCGTTCGGCCGAATTGGCGCATTCGGCGGTGAGACAGTGTCGAGGATCGGAGCGATAGCATCGTAGACGGCCTCGGTGGTTCGCTGTGCGGCCTTGCGCAGCCAGTGTTTGAGCTTGGCGACGAACTGCTCGATCGGGTTCAGATCGGGCGAGTATTGCGGCAGGTAGAAGAGCCGGGCGCCGGCGGCACGGATGGCGCGACGCACGGCGTTAGCCTTGTGCGAGCCGAGATTGTCCATAATGACGATGTCGCCGTGCCGCAGGGTCGGGACCAGAACCTTCTCGATGTAGAGAAGGAAGGCTTCGCCGCCGCGCTATTGAAGCTAAGATCCATGCGGCGAAATAATGAAATCGCTGGCATGAAGGTTGGCGGCGGTCACATTCTTCAGCAACACACTGTCATGGCTGTCGAGCGTGAGCAGCGTGTCGTTCCCTTGCTGGGCTTCGATGAGATCCGCGAGGGACCCAATATTGCCGAATTGTCGTATGTCGATCTTGTCCAGCCCCGCGGCAAAGTCAGTGATCGTGTGCTGTACGGCCGTGGTTTCTGAAGTCGGCGCGAACACGAACTGGTCGGCGCCCCCGCCCCCTGTGAGTATGTCTTGGTGGCCAGTTGCGAAAATCACGTCGTTGCCGGCTGTGCCCTGCAGAGCGACGTCGGGGCCTGCCGCCGGCCCGCTGAAGATGAAATTCTCGGTGTCGGTGGCGCCAAAACTGTCGGTGACGGTAAGTGCAACCTTGTCGGCCGCAGGCGAAATCGTGCCCGGATTGTAAGTGACCCCGTTGTTCAAAGCCGTATTGAGGTCAGCCAGCAAGGCGGAGCCGGCCAGGGGTGTCGTCACGCTGCTTCCCGACGCATCGCTTGTCGCAGCGACAGTGAAGGTCTCCGTGGATGCTGCGGAATTGGAGTCGGAGACGTGCAGGCCGGAGATTGTCGTCGTTCCGTCGGGATTCTGCGCGACGCTGAACTGGTCGGTGTCTATGACAGGCGCTTGGTGGTTCCAAACGATGTCCGCGCCACCTTTATTATCAGAACTGATCGCGAAATTCGCCGGGTCATAATTGCCGGCAAGCGTGAAGAAGTCGCTGGTCGCCGGTCCGTAGTGAACCTCGAGCGAGCCGGAATTGCTGACGCTGACATTTGCCGGATCGATGCCTGAGAGATCGATGGTGTCGCCATAGGCGAAACCGTTCACCGAACCGGTGAAATGCGGAACGTCATCGAGCACAAGCGTGCCGCCGATGCTTCCCGAGAATTGCACGATCGCATCCGAGTCGGCGACGAATTCCATGTTGCCGCCATCGATCAACGCATGTCCGCCGCCGCCGACATCCCCGTCGATCTTGAGCAGGCCAGCGCTCGCCTCCAGCACGCCATCGCTGTAGAGATCCCCCTTTATCTCCAGGCCGCCTGCTCCATTCGACAGCACGACGCCATGATTGGTGAATGAACCGGCACCAGTGTCGATTGTGAGTTGATTGAAGGCAGAGGTGGCGACGATGATACCCTGGGAGTCGTTTACGAGGGTCAGCTGGCCGCCGCCAAGGTCGCCGCTCCCATCGATAGTGTTGTCGACGTTAGTCAGCGTGACATCGGCGCTCGTGCCGCCGATCACATTTTCTGCGCTATCCGACAAGACCACATGACCAGCGCCGGTGAGCCTAATGCCCTGTGCAACGATCTGCAGATCGGTCTCGTCGCCGGTGGAGAGTAGTTCGATAGTGCCGGCGTTATTGATCGTGCCGCTCAACGGCAGGGTAGCGCCATCGCTTATGGTCATGCTGCCGGCGTTGGTCGTGACCGGCACTTGGTCAAACACGAAATCGTTCGCATTCAGCGATGCGGCATGAACCCCCTGTAGAGTGATGGTCTCGCCGACGCCGAACGTGATCACCGCGTTGCCGTTGGCATCGTCTGTCAGATTGGCCTGAATATCGCTAAAGCTCGCAACATTGTTGAAGCCGATCAGGTCGATTTTGTCCGACGCAGCGTTGAAATTATAGATGATGTCATTGCCGATTGGCTGCGAGAACGCAAAGAAGTCGTTCGCACCGGCGCCGGATAGGTGGTCGTCGCCCGACAGGGCGAAGATCGGCGAACCTGCCGCGTAGGCCTCCACGTTGTCCTTGAGACTCGCGGTTCCGGTGCTGCCGTCGGCATTGGTCCAGCTTTCCGTCACGTTGAGCAGCGCCGCTCCTACGAAATTGGCGGGTGTTCTAATCGTCAGCGCCGCCGGATCGCTGGTCTGTACCGCCCAGATGCCTCGGCCGATGTTCGTGCCCTGGTCCAGGCTCCAATCCGACGGAGCCCCGGCGACAGTCACCGTGACCGGGCCGCTCTGCCCTCCCGACAGATCCGTCAGCGCCAGGTTGATGGGCTCTCCAGCGACGCCCGCTGGGGCCGCCGGCTCATTGAGCCCGAGATGCTCTTGGACAATCGTGTTGTCTGTATGGACATGGTTCGAAAGGACGCCAATAAACGGCGTTGTATTGACGTTAGCGTTGTTGGCGTCTTTGATCGTCCCATTGACCGCGATGATCGCGAGATCATGCGTTAGTCCGTCTGAATCCGCAGTGAAGGTGAAGACCAGTACACCGTGGGTGGGGTCGGAAAGACTCGCGTTATAGGTCGCAACATCGTCATCGGACCCGGGCGGGACTTCATCGCCATCGGCTATCGACAATGTCGGATTGCCGCTAAAATGCACGGCCCCGCTAAAGGTGAGCGTTATCCTGACCGAACCACCGTGGTCGATCTCGGTTAGGTTGTTTTGGGTGCTGCCGTTGAACGTCTTGTAAGTGGCCGCAGACACCACCGGTGTGATGTTGATGGTCGCTTTGTCGCTGCCAGTCAGCGCTCCGCCGAAGCCGGTATTGCCGTTGTCGTTGATCGACAGCGTCAGCGTGGCAGATGGGCTCGGGTTGTAGGTATTGTCGATATAGCTGACCGTGCTGGTGCCGTCGGTGTTGAGCAGCCCGTTGATCTGCGCCAGCGTCCCCGTGATGGTCACCGACTTGCTGCCGCTGCCGCTGACCGTCGCGCCGCTGGTGCCGGCCTTCACCGTCAGCGTGCCCTCGGTCACCGACAGCGTCACCTTTTCGACCCCGCCGAGGCTGTCGACGTCGCTCACCGCCAGGCCGTCGTTCTTGAGGCTCAGGCTCGTCTGCTCGGTCGCGCTATAGGTCGTCGGCGTGATCGTTGCCACCGGCGCGTCATTGACGCTGGCGACCGTCAGATGCGCCGTGTCGGTCGCCGTCGAGAACGCGGTGGTCCCGCCGTTGGCGCTGGTGTCGGCCGTGGTCCCGTGGGTCCCCGCGGTCTCGTCCCACGCCCGATAGGTGATGGTGTCGCTGCCGCCGTTGTTGCCGTCCGGCAAGAACCGGATCTTATCGCTGGCATCCAGCAGCAGCGCTGCGTTGTTGGCCGCGACGATCGCGGTCCACGTCGTGCCGCCGTCGATCGAGTACTGCCAGGTCCCGTTGGTCGAGGTCAGAGCGGTGATCGCAATCCCCTTCACCGCCCCGGCGTCGACGTCGCTAATGCTCGCGCCGATGAACGACGAGACCGTCTGCCCGACGTTGGTGGTCTGATCTTCCGTGATCGCCGTCAGCGTCGGGTTGGCCGGCGTCAATACCGGCGCGTCGTTGACGCTGGCGACCGTCAGATGCGCCGTGTCGGTCGCCGTCGAGAACGCCGTGGTCCCGCCGTTGGCGCTGGTGTCGGCCGTGGTCCCGTGGGTCCCCGCGGTCTCGTCCCACGCCCGATAGGTGATGGTGTCGCTGCCGCCGTTGTTGCCGTCCGGCAAGAACCGGATCTTATCGCTGGCATCCAGCAGCAGCGCTGCGTTGTTGGCCGCGACGATCGCGGTCCACGTCGTGCCGCCGTCGATCGAGTACTGCCAGGTCCCGTTGGTCGAGGTCAGAGCGGTGATCGCAATCCCCTTCACCGCCCCGGCGTCGACGTCGCTAATGCTCGCGCCGATGAACGACGAGACCGTCTGCCCGACGTTGGTGGTCTGATCTTCCGTGATCGCCGTCAGCGTCGGGTTGGCCGGCGTCAATACCGGCGCGTCGTTGACGCTGGCGACCGTCAGATGCGCCGTGTCGGTCGCCGTCGAGAACGCCGTGGTCCCGCCGTTGGCGCTGGTGTCGGCCGTGGTCCCGTGGGTCCCCGCGGTCTCGTCCCACGCCCGATAGGTGATGGTGTCGCTGCCGCCGTTGTTGCCGTCCGGCAAGAACCGGATCTTATCGCTGGCATCCAGCAGCAGCGCTGCGTTGTTGGCCGCGACGATCGCGGTCCACGTCGTGCCGCCGTCGATCGAGTACTGCCAGGTCCCGTTGGTCGAGGTCAGAGCGGTGATCGCAATCCCCTTCACCGCCCCGGCGTCGACGTCGCTAATGCTCGCGCCGATGAACGACGAGACCGTCTGCCCGACGTTGGTGGTCTGATCTTCCGTGATCGCCGTCAGCGTCGGGTTGGCCGGCGTCAATACCGGCGCGTCGTTGACGCTGGCGACCGTCAGATGCGCCGTGTCGGTCGCCGTCGAGAACGCCGTGGTCCCGCCGTTGGCGCTGGTGTCGGCCGTGGTCCCGTGGGTCCCCGCGGTCTCGTCCCACGCCCGATAGGTGATGGTGTCGCTGCCGCCGTTGTTGCCGTCCGGCAAGAACCGGATCTTATCGCTGGCATCCAGCAGCAGCGCTGCGTTGTTGGCCGCGACGATCGCGGTCCACGTCGTGCCGCCGTCGATCGAGTACTGCCAGGTCCCGTTGGTCGAGGTCAGAGCGGTGATCGCAATCCCCTTCACCGCCCCGGCGTCGACGTCGCTAATGCTCGCGCCGATGAACGACGAGACCGTCTGCCCGACGTTGGTGGTCTGATCTTCCGTGATCGCCGTCAGCGTCGGGTTGGCCGGCGTCAATACCGGCGCGTCGTTGACGCTGGCGACCGTCAGATGCGCCGTGTCGGTCGCCGTCGAGAACGCCGTGGTCCCGCCGTTGGCGCTGGTGTCGGCCGTGGTCCCGTGGGTCCCCGCGGTCTCGTCCCACGCCCGATAGGTGATGGTGTCGCTGCCGCCGTTGTTGCCGTCCGGCAAGAACCGGATCTTATCGCTGGCATCCAGCAGCAGCGCTGCGTTGTTGGCCGCGACGATCGCGGTCCACGTCGTGCCGCCGTCGATCGAGTACTGCCAGGTCCCGTTGGTCGAGGTCAGAGCGGTGATCGCAATCCCCTTCACCGCCCCGGCGTCGACGTCGCTAATGCTCGCGCCGATGAACGACGAGACCGTCTGCCCGACGTTGGTGGTCTGATCTTCCGTGATCGCCGTCAGCGTCGGGTTGGCCGGCGTCAATACCGGCGCGTCGTTCACCTGGACCGTCTGCGTCGTACTCGCGTTGCCGGGGTTGCCGGCCTCGTCGATCGCCGTCGCGTTGAACTGATTGTAGACGCCCGACGCCAGCGTCGTTGTTAGTGTCCAAGTGTGATGAACGTTGTCGACGGTCGCCGTGCCAAGCAGCTGACTGCCGTTGAACACCTGTACCTGCGACACCGTCTCCGACACCGTCCCCGACAGCGTCACCTGGCCGTTGCTGGTGATGTGGTCACCCTGCACCCCGGTGTCGGTAAACGACACCGTGCCAAAAGTGACCACTGGCGGGGTCTGGTCAACTGTCAGGTTCTGCGAGGCCGGCGGCGCTGGAGTGCCGGCCGCGTTTGAGACGCTCGCCATCACCGTGTAGCCGCCGTCGCTCAGCGCATGGGCCTGCGCCGGGCTGACATTTATCGACCACGCATTGTTGGTCACCGTCGCGGCAAATGTCTCTACCGCCACGTTCGAGCTGTTGATGATCGTCACCGTCACCGTCTGCCCGTTCTCCACTCCCGACGTCGTGCCGTTGATGGCAAACCCGGCACTGGCCCCGCTGGCATTGAGCGTATCGGCGGTGTTGACCGTACTGTTGCCGACCATCGGCGTGATGACCCCAAGCGTCAGGACGGGCGGCGGCAAAGGCGGCGAGGGTTTCAAAAGCACCAGAGGTACATCGACCGAAGCAGATGTGCTGAACACCAATTGTGTCGTTGCGCGCCCCGAATTTTGCGGCGCTGATTGGTCGATCTGAAAATTGATGGGTTGGAGCTCCTCCGGCGTAGAGAAAGGTGGCGAAGATCCGCCTCCACCTGTGCTAGTTGGCCCCGTGATAGTCCCCAGCGCGTAGGCGGCGAGCGCCTCCTGCTGGAACCTCTGTAACTCCTCCATTCGCGCGGGACTATTCGTAACCGCGCTGATGGACCCACTCCCGTTGATGACGACTGTTTGCGAAGGATCATCAAGGGTATAGTGTCGCCCGTCCCTCATAAAGAGTTCGACTACGCCGTTTAGCTGTAGGTCTTTGGGATTTATTTTGTCGTCATCCAAAGAATCCAACAATGGGCGCTGCGAGGAAAATTCCGCGGCCTGGACTTCTTTCAAAACGCAGAAGATCAGTGCGGTGAGCGACAGCACGCCGATCCCGCTGGTACGAGCGCGGCCGCGAATGCTTCCAACAGGCGTGTCGATCCTGAGGCAACCGGTCTTAGCCACCTGGCCGGCAATGAAATCGAAGGTCCCTCGGGTGACACCGAACAGGGCTGAATGCGAGGTCCCGTTGGAGTCGCAGACGAATTCGTCCAGCACCATGCGGGCGCCGGCAGATAGGTTGAAGGCGGTGCCGTCGATGAAGCGAAGCCCGACCCGGCCGTCGGCTGCGGTCTCGATGACGTCGCCCTGGCAAACAGGATCGCCAACCTTGGCCTCAACGGAAATGCCGCACGCACGCGTCAGGGTGCCGGAACCGATCGCCGTCTGAACATGGCCGATGATCTTGGCGGCTTCAAGCGCGCCTCCTGCCTGGGCGTGCTCAACATGCCCTGTCAGCGCGTTGACAATATTGCCGGTGAGGTGGGTGCCATCGGGAGACGAAAGCGCAGCGCGCTTCTCGCCCTTTAAGTAATCGTGAAGGACCAGTTCGCGATCGTCCTTCGACAGGATCAGATCGACGCCGGACCGCTTGAAGTCTGCGTTAAAAAGCAGATGCGCGTCGGAAACGACGATCGCGTCTGCGGGAACGTTCGCGGGAGAACCGTGCGTACCAGCACCATCAGCAGGCGTACCAGCACCATCAGCAGAAAGCGTGGCGTCAGATTTGCCAGCGTAATTCAAACGGCCCACCGCAAATGGTTAGTAACAATATAATTTCGAGGGTCTCAGTTTGCATATCACCGGTCTGGCCATTGCGAAACCATCTACCGCTTGTGTGACTTCACGACCCAGATAAATCGATTTGGAATCTATACTTTCGTCTATACTCTGGAAAAAGTATCTAAGCTTGTATTCCGGAATATTTGCCAAATGAACGCGTGAATAAATCAATCGCTGGCGGTAATCTAATGTATAGCATTCGATGTGAATACATTCATTATCTATTCCCCACCTTGTTCCGGCGGGATATTGCGCCAATTTTACCGCTAAAACTGTGACCTATATAACAAAATCGGTCAATCTTCCGAGTTAGCCATGTCCTGTAGAAATTGGCGACAGGTGTTGCTCCGCAGCCGCACTCCGTTCCTCAAGCCGCGCAATCCATAAAATTGCCGGCAAAACGGCAAGACCGTTTTCAGCCTGGTTCGCACTTCTCGATCCCAAGAGACCCGCTTTAAGCAGAGTAAAAGTCTCACCCCCCATCATCGCCGGCGAAACGATCTGGTCACGAGCTGGCTAATGAGCCTCGCCGATGCCCGGACATGGGGGCCGTCAGATGGGAATTTTCAGTTACTCGCGCGCGTTGGCCGTGATGGCCTGCGGCATGGTTTCATTTGGGCCTGCGTCAGACCTTGCCGCCGGGACACTGCTTTCCCCCGGTTCTGCGGCTCTGATCAGGAAATCCGCCGAGCCATTCGGGATATTCGCATTCCGCCTGTCCGGCGGCGGGCTGTCGGAGAAATGGCTGGGCGTCCAGCGCAAGCTCGACGACGAGCAGGTGCAACTGGCGCTATGCGACGGGGATCGGGAACGCTGCGTATCGCCGGCGGCGCTTCGGTTTCTCGCCATCGTGGACCATGCGAGAGCCCGCGAGGGCCGCGCGCGCCTCGGCGAGATCAACCGCGCCATCAATCTCGCAATCCACCCAATGAGCGATCTGGCCCAATATGGCGAAATTGACGTGTGGAGTTCGCCGCTTCTCACCTTCACGACTGGCAGCGGTGACTGCGAGGATTACGCGATCGCAAAATTCGTCGCATTGCGCCAGGCCGGCATCTCGCCTGAGGACTTACGGATCGTGATCATGCACGACACCATTCGTGGCGAGGATCACGCGGTTGCGGCGGCGCGGCTGGACGGCCACTGGCTCACACTCGACAACCGCCGCATGGCGATGGTCGAGGACGCGTATGTCAGGAATTACCAGCCGCTGTACGTCATCGATCAATACGGCGTCATGCGGTACGTTGACGGACCCTTGCTCGCGGTCGCGCCGGACCGGGAGCCGTCCGCAGCGCTCAAATTGGCTATCGAGCCGGACTTGATCTCATCTTCCAACTAGGTATAAGCATGTTATATTCTAATTGTTTATCTTATATTTATTGGAGCCTAGTCCAGCAGGTTCGAGTGATTTAGCCAAATATTGTGGCTATAAGAGACCTTCTCAAGGAGGAGGATCATGTGCAAGCATGCGATTGCCGTATTGGTGACAGCTTTCGTTTTGGCTGCAGCCAGCTTTTTACCTGGGCCGGCTCAAGCGCAAAGCAGTCCTGCCCAGCCCGCCGTTCAGGATGTCGCATCAAAACCCATTGGAAACGTTGTAGCCGCCACGGGTTCGGTCACAATTGAACATGTGAATGCGGTGGTCGTCCAGGCGAATCTCCCGAATCAAGCCAGCCAGACGAAAGTTGGTGATCTCGTCTACCAGGGAGACGTGGTTCGGACCGGAGCCGATGGTCGGGTCAGCATTAACTTTAGTGATGGCACCTCATTCAATCTGTCGAACAACGCCAACATGACTTTGGACGAGTTCGTGTACGACCCGAACGGGAAGTCCAACGCGACCTTGTTCAATCTAAGCACAGGAACGTTCACTTTTGTTGCTGGCAAGATAGCGAAGACTGGCGACATGAAGATCGACACTCCCGTCGCAACCATGGGGATTCGAGGCACCACGCCACACGTCGAAATTTCGGATGTAGGGACGGTCAAATTTGCCACCCTTCTTGAAGAGGGAAAGAGTAAAGTTACGAAAGGGGCACCCGCGACCCAGGACCCGAAGCCCAAGAATAATCTTCTCAAGAACCTTGCGTTGTGCAACGGCATCGATCGCACCTCGCCTGAACTTCAGATCGATGGTTGCACGGCGGTCATCGATTTGGGCGAACGCACACCGGCTGCGGTTACCGCCTACAATAATCGTGGCGACGCCTATGCCGAAAAGGGGGACTACGACCGCGCTGTTCAGGACTTCGATCAATCGATCAAGCTCAATCCAACTAACGCCAAGCCTTTCAACAACAGCGGCGTAGCTTACTTGAAGAAGGGCGAATACGACCTCGCGATCAAAAATCTTGATGAGGCGATCAGGCTCAATCCCAACTACGTCAAGGCCTTCGTCAACCGTGCCGAAACTTACCAGAAAAAGAACGAGTACGATCGCGCGGCCCGCGACTATGGTGAGGCGATTCGTCTTGAGCCCAATTCGAAAGTCGCATGGGCCGGACGCTGCTGGACCCGCGCCATCCTTGGTGAGTTGCGGGCGGCGCTGGAGGACTGCAATAAGGCGCTTCGGTCGGAGCCGACCGATGCCGCGACGTATAACTCGCGTGGGTTGACCTACATGAAGATGGGCCAATTCGACACGGCTATCGACGATTATAATTCTGCGCTGCGATTCGAGCCGAAGCTGGCGAGCGCGCTATATGGACGCGGGCTTGCCAAGCTTAAGAAGGGCGACAACGTTGGCAGTGATGCCGATATCTCAGCGGCAAAGAAAATCCAGGCGACGATTGGCGATGACTTCAAGCGCTATGGCGTGCAGTAGAGACGACCCAACGTAGAGCTGCGGATTACAGCGGCCGCATCCGCATAGGCTCAGGCCGAGGGTGCAAGACGTAGGCAGTCGTTCGCCGCTCAGCCAAACCATTTGTCGCTGATCAGCCGCAGGGTTCGCGGAGACCCTTCGGCCGAGCGGTGGAAACCTGCCCACTATCGACATGATCGCTCTCGGGTGTTCGAGATCGGCAGCCAGATCGCCGATCAGAGCGCGCTGGTGACCACCGAGGTCGAGATGATCGTGCTGTCGCCCTTTGCCGCCTGCAGCTCTGTCGCATCGAGCTGCACCGGCACCTGCTGGGACCTGAAATCGGGCAAGGCTGCGTCGACGCCGGGCAACCGCGACAGCTTTCCAGTGTCGCACCGCGTCAGGGTCGAGAAGGCGTTCGCCTTTCAAAAGACCGATCAAGGCGGCTGGCGCTGCAACGCCACGGCGCTGCAGCCGGTTGACTTCGGCGTCGCGCTCGGCAGCAGCCACTAAACGCAAGCTCATTTTTCAATCGTCAGTCGTTCCGCGATACGGAGCCGCTGCGGAACTTTTCGTTTGGCGAAAATTTGGCGATACAAATTTTCTCTTTTCGCATTCGTCTCCACCTTTGATTGACGCGCTGCTTTCGGCGCAGCTACCATCGCGTCACGATCCGGGAGCGTAATTCATCGCGCTCGCACAGAGATCATCGGGAGGAAGAGATGAGACGCTTGCCGCGCAACAATTCTGCTTGCCGTTTGCTCGGGGCCGCCGGCGCATTGCTGCTGGGCCTTGCGATTTCCGATCACAGCGCATTCGCCGAAGATTTGACGCCAGCCAAAATCAAGGCGGCGACGTCGGCGGTCGACAGCGCCATGATCAAGGCCAATACCGCGACCTCGAAGGACTGGCCGACCATCGGTCTCGACTATGCCGAGACCCGCTTCTCGAAGCTCAGCCAGATCACCTCCGACAACGTCAAAGGGCTTGGGCTCGTATGGAGCTACAGCCTCAATTCCGAGCGCGGCATCGAGGCGACGCCGGTCGTGGTCGACGGCATCATGTATCAGACCGGACCGTGGAGCATCGTGCACGCGATCGACGCGCGCTCTGGCAAGAAGATCTGGAGCTTTGATCCCGGCGTCGACCGCGAGAAGGGCTACAAGGGCTGCTGCGACGTCGTCAATCGCGGCGTCGCCGTCTACAAGGGCAAGGTATTCGTCGGGGCCTATGACGGCCGCCTGATCGCGCTCGATGCCGCGACCGGCCAGAAAGCCTGGGAAAAGGACACGCTGATCGACCACGATCACTCCTACACCATCACCGGCGCGCCGCGCGCGTTCAACGGCAAGGTCGTGATCGGCCAGGGCGGCGCCGAATATGGCACGCGCGGCTATGTCACCGCCTATGACACCGAGACCGGCAACCAGCTCTGGCGCTGGTTCACCGTGCCCGGTGATCCCTCCAAGCCGTTCGAGGATGCCTCGATGGAGGCGGCCGCCAAGACCTGGGATCCCGCGGGCAAATACTGGATCAATGGCGGCGGCGGCACGCCGTGGGACACCATCACCTACGATTCCGATCTGAACATGGTCTATATCGGCACCGGCAACGGCGCGCCGTGGAATCGCAATCTCCGCAGCCCGTCCGGCGGCGACAATCTCTATCTCGCTTCCCTGGTCGCGCTGAACGCCGACACCGGCAAATATATCTGGCACTACCAGGAAACGCCCGGCGATCACTGGGACTACACCTCGACCCAGCCGATGATCCTCGCCGACCTCACCATCGACGGTGCGCCGCGCAAGGTGATTTTGCACGCGCCGAAGAACGGCTTCTTCTTTGTCGTCGACCGCACCAACGGCAAGTTCATCTCGGCGAAGAACTTTGTCGATGTGAACTGGGCCACCGGCTACGACGCCAATGGCCGCCCGATCGAGGTGCCGGCGGCGCGCGGCAACGATCCCTATGACTCGATCCCCGGCCCCTACGGCGCGCACAACTGGCACCCGATGTCGTTCAACCCGCAGACCGGGCTCGTCTATCTGCCGGCGCAGAACGTACCGCTGAACCTGACACCGGAGAAGACCTTCGAGCAGAATGCGGCGACGCCGGGCAAGTTCGGCGGCTCCACCGGCTGGAACGTCGGCTTCGTGCTGAACGGCACGCCGCCGAAGGCGCCCGCCTTCGGCCGGCTGCTCGCCTGGGATCCGGTG
Source organism: uncultured Alphaproteobacteria bacterium (assembly GCA_963847045.1). Lineage (GTDB taxonomy): Bacteria > Pseudomonadota > Alphaproteobacteria > Rhizobiales > Xanthobacteraceae > Bradyrhizobium. Next base: position 268,535 of record CAWJYQ010000019.1, read on the forward strand.
AAGCAGAAGGAAGCCTGGCGCGTGGAATATCCGGCTCCCTGGAATGGCGGCACGCTGACGACCGCGGGCAACCTCGTTTTCCAGGGCACGGCGGATGGTCGCTTCGTTGCCTATGACGCCACATCAGGCAAGACGCTTTGGGAGACGCCGACCGGCACCGGCGTGGTGGCCGCGGCCTCGACCTACCTGGTCGACGGCGTGCAATATGTCTCGGTTGCGGTCGGCTGGGGCGGCGTGTTCGGCATCGCCGACCGCGCCACGCAATTGCGCAGCCCGGGCACGGTCTACACCTTTGCACTGGGTGGCAAGGCGAAGCTGCCGGAGTTCGTGAAGTACCAGACCGAGAACCTGCTGGAAGGCGTCCCCTACGATCCCAAGGACTACGACGCCGGCACCGCGCTCTATGTCGCCGCCTGCGCCACCTGCCATGGCGTGCCCGGCGTCGACAATGGCGGCAACGTCCGCAATCTCGGCTTTATTCCGAAGGACGAGATCATCAACCTCAAGGACATCGTGTTCAACGGCCCCTTCAAGGATCGCGGCATGCCCGACTTCACGGGCAAGCTGAAGGACGAGGACATCGCGAAGATCCAGGCCTTCATCCAGGGTACGGCGGACGCGGTGCGGCCGAAGAAATAGTTATCCGTCATTGCGAGCGAAGCGAAGCAATCCAGAAATGCAAACGCAGAAACAGTCTGGATTGCTTCGTCGCTTCGCTCCGCGCAATGACGACGTTCTGGGTCGGGACATAAAAAAGGGCTGCGTGAGAATATCGCGCAGCCCTTGCTTCTTGCGCGATCCGCCCGTCAGAACATCAGATTATCCTTCACCAGAACCCAGCGGCCGTTCTTGATCTGCTGCACCTGGGTGATGGTGTTGGCGAGATGGTCGGTCTTGGAGAACTTGGTCGGCGGCGAGTTGAAGATGTCGAGGAACTTGTCGCCGGACTCCAGCGCATCCAGCATCTTCTGGCCGGTCAGATCCTTGCCGGCCTTGTTGGCATAGAAGGCAAAGGTCTCCACCGTGTTGTAGCCGATGATCGCCTGGGTGTTGGCGTCGGTGCCGAACATCTTCTTGTAGTTGGCCAGCCAGTCCTTGACCTTGCCCTTGGCCGTATCCTCGTAGGGAATTTCGAAGCCGGAAGCCGCATAGAGGCCTTCGACCGCGTCCTTGCCCAGCGTTGGCACTTCAAGCACGTTCGTTGGCGTCGCGCCCAGGAACGTCACGTCCCAGCCGAGCTTCTTGGCCTCGCTCATCGAGCCGATGGTCTCGCGGATGATGGTGCCGAGCACGACGAGGTCGCAGCCGTCGGATTTCATCTTGGCGACCTGGGCCGAGAAGTCGGAGGCGCCGCGCTTGAATGTCGTCACCGAGGCCACCGGTATCTTCATGGCCTCGAGCTGCTGATTAAAACCGTCGAGCACGTTCTTACCGTACTCATCGTCCTGATGCATGATGCAGGGCTTCTTGAAGTTCTTCAATTCCATCATGTATTTGAGCGCGGCGCGCGTGCTCTCGACATAGGGCAACAGGTTGTTGAACTTCAGCCGCTCCTGCGGCTTGTTCGGATCGAACTTGAAGGTGAACTCGGCTGCCGTCAGCGGGAAAAGCTGCAGCACGCCGGCATCGAACAACGTATCCTGAGCGGCAAGGACAGTCGGCGATCCCATCGGGCCGACCATGGCAAAGATCTTGTCGCGTTCGACCAACTTCTGGGTCGCCAGCACCGCGCGCTTGGGGTCGTAGCCGCTGTCCTCGATCATGAGCTTGATCTTGCGGCCGTTGATGCCGCCGGCAGCGTTGATCTCCTCGACCGCCATCTTCATGCCGTTGGAAACCGGCACGCCCCAGAACTTGATCGGGCCCGACAGGTCCTGATGCGTCCCGATCACGATCTCGTTCGCCGAGATGCCTTCATTGGTGACCTTGGTCTGGGCGGTCGCCGGGAGTTGCGTCAGCGCCAGCGCGCCGATCGCAAGGCCGAACGCCCTTAGCGTTTTCGACATTTTTCAAGTCTCCTCTTCCCTGGTTGGCCCGTATTAAGCGAAGGCCGGGGCCCAATAAATTCCTTCGCCGTTTTCAAAACCTCTCCGTATACGCGGCTCAAGCAACCGCCCGCTCGCTGTACATCGCGTCGATCTCGCCCGAATAGCGCTTGTTCACGAAATTCCGCTTCAGCTTCATGGTCGGTGTCAGTTCCTCGTCCTCCGGCGTGAGCTGCCGTTCGATCAGCATGAACTTCTTGATGGTCTCGACGCGGGCGAAATTGGCATTGACCGCCTCGATCTCGCGCCAGATCAGATCCTGGATTTCGGTCGCGCGGCACAGGCTCGCGTAATTGGTGAAGGGGATGTCGTGGTCCTGCGCGAACTTCTCGACATTCTCGTGGTCGATCATGACAAGGCAGGTGAGATAGGGCCGCTTGTCGCCGATCACGACCGCGTCCGAGACATAAGGCGAGAATTTGAGCTGGTTCTCGATCTCCGAGGGCGTGATGTTCTTGCCGCCGGAGGTGATGATGATGTCTTTCATCCGATCGGTGATCTTGACAAAGCCCTGGTTGTCCATGGCGCCGACGTCGCCGGTATGCAGCCATCCGGCTTCGTCGATGGTTTCGGCAGTCTTCTCCGGCTGATTCAGGTAGCCCTGAAACAGGAAGTCGCCCTTGATCAGGATCTCACCCTGCGGCGAAAGCTTCACTTCGCCCCACGGCACCGCCTTGCCGACCGAGCCGAGCTTGATTCCGTCGGACGGCATCAGCGTCGCCACGCCACAATTCTCGGTCTGGCCATAGACCTCGCGCATGTCGAGGCCGAGCGCGAGATACCAGCGGATCAGGTCCGGCGAGATCGGCGCGGCCCCCGTGAACGCGAGATGGCAGCGGTCGAGCCCGATCATGCGGCGGATGTTGCGGAACACCAGCCAGTAGGCGGCGCGATTGGCGAGCCTCAAGCCCAGCGACGGCGCCCCGCCCTCAAGCCTGCAATCGGTCATGCGATGGCCGATCGACAGCGCTTGCCGGTACATCCAGTTCTGGAAGGCGGTCGCATCCTTCAGCGCGATGGTGACGGCGGAATAGAATTTTTCCCAGATGCGCGGCACCGCCAGGAACAGGGTCGGCTGCACCTCGCGCAGATTGTCCGGCACGGTTTCCGGACTCTCGGCGAAATTCATCACCGACCCCAGCGCCAGCGAGGTGTAGTAGCCGCCAACCCGCTCGGCGACATGACAGAGCGGCAGGAACACCAGCCGTTCCTCGTTGTCGCTGGAAGGGTATAGATCGTTGGCGTGGCGCATCTGATGCACCACGCTGCGGTTGGCGTGCATCGCGCCCTTGGGCGGCCCTGTCGTGCCCGAGGTATAGACCAGGATCGCGAGATCATCGCTACCGCGGCTTCCGACCATCTCGTCCCACAACGCCTCGCGCCCCTGCGCGTGGTTGCGGCCGAGCGCGGTGAACTCGGCGAGCGACATCACCATGGAATCGGAGAAGCCGGAGAGCCCTTCCATGTCGAACACGACGATTCGCTCCAGTGTCGGACAGCGCGCGCGGCAGGCCAGCACCTTGTCAAGTTGCTCTTCGTCCTCGGCGAAGATCACGCGGGTGCGGGAATCATTGACGAGATATTCGACCTGCGCGGCCGAGTCGGTCGGGTAGATGCCCGACGACACGCCGCCGGCGCAGAGGACGCCCATGTCGGCGAACACCCATTCCGGCACCGCGTTCGACATGATCGAGGCGACGTCGCCCGGCCGGAAGCCCGTCGCATGCAGCGCATAGGCGATGTCTTTGGAAATCTGCAGCCATTCGTTCCAGCTGGTCGGCTGCCAGATACCGAATTTCTTTTCGCGGATCGCGGGCCTGTCCCCACGCGTTTGCACCGCGAGCAGAAAGCTCCGCGCGATCGTGTCGGCGACCGTCAGCACTGCCGGTCCGGCCATGCCTGTTCCCTCCTTTGTACCCCGCCTGGCATGCCAGCTTGCGCCGGTCTTGTTGTCCGAAGCGGTAGCGGCATTTAACGCCAACTCCTGCTCAGCGCCAAGTTTTCTTCTTCTTCCAGCGACGTTCGCCGCGCGCGCCGGCTTCCTTGGCGCCAAGGTAAAACTCCTGAATGTCCTTGGAATGCATCAAACGGTCGCAAGTGTCGTTCATGACGACGCGGCCGATCTCGAGCACATAGCCGTAATGTGCGGTCTCCAGCGCCACCTTGGCATTCTGCTCGACCAGGAGGATCGACATGCCCTGCTCTTCATTAACGCGGCGGATGATCTCGAAGATTTCCCTGACCAGGATCGGCGACAGCCCGAGCGAGGGCTCATCCAGAAGCAGCAAGGTCGGCCGGTTCATCAGTGCCCGCCCGATCGCGAGCATCTGCTGTTCGCCGCCGGAGAGCTGGCCGGCCGGCTGGTTGATCCGCTCCTTCAGCCGCGGGAAATAGCCGTAGACGCGATCGAGATCTTCGGCCACGGCATCGCGGTCGGCTCTGGGATAGGCGCCCATCATCAGGTTTTCGCGCACCGAGAGGAAGGGAAACACCTCGCGCCCTTCCGGCACATGGCTGAGCCCCAGGCGCACGATCTTGTCGGCTTCCATGCGCTGGATCGGCTTGCCCAAAAACTCGATCGAGCCCTTCTGCGGGTCGAGAATGCCCGAGATGGTTTTCAAGACCGTCGTCTTGCCGGCGCCGTTGGCGCCGAGCAGCGTGACGATGCGGCCGCGCGGCACCTCGAGCGAGATGCCGCGGATCGCCATGATCGGCCCGTAGTAGCTTTCGATATTGCTGACCTTCAGGATGATATCGGCTGTGCTCATCGCATCATCCCTCATGCCCCGAGATAGGCCGCGACGACGTCGGGATGGCCCTGCACCTCGGCCGGCGACCCCATGGCGAGCACGCGGCCGTAGTTCAGCGCGATCACCCGGTCGGAGACGCGGTTCACCAGCGTCATGTCGTGCTCGACCATGACCACGGTGATGCCGAGCTCGGACTTCATGTCGCGGATCCAGAACGACATGTCGTCGGTCTCTTCGACATTGAGCCCGGAGGACGGCTCGTCGAGCAGAATCAGTTTTGGTTCGGAGCAGAGCGCGCGCGCGAGCTCGATCACCTTGCGCACACCGTAAGGCAGCCCCGAGATCAGCTTTTCGCGATAGGGTTCGAGGTCGAGGAACTCGATGACCTGCTCGACCCGGTGGCGATGCGCCTTCTCGTTCGCGCGCACGCTCGGCAGGAACAGCAATTCCTGCCACAGCTGCGTGGTCGAATGCCGGTGCCGGCCGACCAGGAGGTTGTTCAATACCGTCGCATTCTCGAACAGCTCGATGTTCTGGAAGGTGCGGGCGATGCCGAGCTTGGCGATGCCATAGGCCGGCACCTCGGTGATGTCCTGGTCCTCGAAGAAGATTTTTCCTGATGTCGGGGTGTAGATGCGCGAGATCAGGTTGAAGATCGAGCTCTTGCCGGCACCGTTGGGACCAATGATGGAGAGAATCTCGCCCTTCTCGACCGCAAAGGACACCGCATCGACCGCTTTCAGGCCGCCGAAATGCAGGGAGATGCTTTCGGCGCGGAAATAGCTCATCGGTTCCGCTCCGATTTCACATAGATCTTCTGCCGCTTGAAGGTGGCGCGCTTGTAGAGCGGGAACAGCTGGAAGAACAATTTGATCTTGAGCCAGCGGCCGTAGAGCCCGAGCGGCTCGAACAACACGAACAGCACGATGATCACACCATAGATCGCGCCCTTCAGCCCATTGGCTGAGGCAAAGGCGGCGACGCTGTCCTGGATATGGCCGGCGCGCTCGCTGCCGGCGCCAAGCGCCGCAGCGACGCCGGCAATCACACCGGGCATGTCGTCCTTGAGATAGGTGAGGAACGGATCGATCATCACGATGAAGATCGCGCCCAGCACCGCGCCATGCAGGCTGAAGGTACCGCCGATCAGGATCACGATGATGAACTCGATCGAGAGCTGGAGGGTGAACATCTCCGGGCTGATGAAGGAGAGCTTGTGTGCGAACAGCACGCCGGCAAAGCCGGTGATGGCGGCCGAGATCGCAAACGACTTCACTTTATAGAGCGCGACATTGATGCCCATGCTGCGCGCCGCGGTCTCGCTGTCGCGGATGGCGATGAAGGCGCGCCCGGTCGGCGAGCGCAGCAGGTTGAGCGAGCCGACGATGGTCAGGACCAGCACCGCGAGACAGAGGAAATAGAAGGCCGGGCTGTCGCGCGATATCTGGGTGCCAAGCAGCTGGATGGTCTTCACCCGCATGCCCTCATTGCCATGGGTGACGCTTTCCCAGCGTGCCAGGATTTCCTCCACGATAAAGGCAAAGGAGATGGTGGCGATGACGAGATAGATGCCCTGCAGCCGCAGCGCCGGGAAGCCGACAATCGCGCCGATCACACCGGTGAAGAGCCCGGCGGCAAGGAAATAGACGGGAAAGGGAACGTTGAATTGCTGCAGATAGGCCGCCGTATAGGCGCCGATGGCAAGGAAAGCGGCGTGTCCCAGCGAAGCCTGCCCGGTGAAGCCGGTAAGGATCAGGAGTCCGACACCGACGGTGGCGTATATGCAGACAAAGACGAGCTGGCTGACGAGGTAGCTCGAGAGCACGTAAGGCGCGATCGCAAGCAGCACCAGCAGCGTGCCGTAGGACCACAGATAACCCGAATGCGGGAACAACCTGATGTCGTCTTCGTAGTTGGTCTTGAACAGGAACCGCATCATTCCCCCTTAGGGCATGATCTCCGCGCAAACGCGTTCCGCGTTTGTCGCGAGGGAAAACCGGTGCCCACTTTTCCGGATCATGCCCCTAAACCTTCTTGCGCATGGGAAGGCCGAACAGGCCTTCGGGTTTGAGCAGCAGCACCAGAAGCAGCACGATGTATGGCGCGACGTCCTTCCAGCCTTCCGGCAGATAGAAACCGGCCATGCTCTCGATCACGCCGATCAGCACGCCGCCAACGACCGCACCCGGAATAGAGCCGAAGCCGCCGAGAACGGCGGCCGGAAACGCCTTCAGTCCCAGCACCAGCCCGACATTGGAATGGATGAAGGTGATCGGCGCCAGCAGCACGCCGGCGCAGGTCGCCACCGCCGCACTGATGGCCCAGACGACCGACACCACGCGCTTGACCGGAATGCCCATATAATAGGCGGCCAGCATATTCTCGGAAGTGGCGCGCATCGCGGTGCCGAGCGTGGTCTTGTTGAAAAAGAGATAGAGCAGCACGCACAGGATGATGGTCGCCGCGATCACCGACAGCTTGTCATAGGCCAGCACGAGGCTGCCGATCCGCAGCACGCCCTGGCTGAACGGCGTCTCGATCTTGAAATCGTCGGTGCCCCAGATCATGCCCGACACCGAGCGCAGGAAATAGCCGAGCCCGATCGTCGCCATGATGATGGAGAATTGCGGATAGCCGAGGATCGGCCGCACCACCACGCGCTCGGCCAGCATGCCGAAGGCCGCCATCGCGATGACCGCGCCGACAAAGCCGATCCAGTAATTGAGGCCCAGAATGCCGATGAAGGTGAAGGCAAAGAAGCCGCCCAGCATCATCAGGTCGCCCTGGGCGAAGTTCACGACCTCGGTCGCCTTGTAGACAAGGACGAAGCCGAGCGCGATCAGGCCGTAGACGCAGCCGAGCGCAATGCCACTCACCAACTGCTGAACAAAGTCCAGCATTGTTTCCCTCCCCGGATGCGCGGCTGCTCTTTTGGCTGCCTTTTGCATCCCGTCCTTCGCCCGCGAAAGACTGCATTTGTCCTTAGTCGGCATTCAGCAGGAAGGACGGACCGCTGTCAACAAAGCCAAAGTTGTCATCCCGGAGCACGGAATTTGCGCCCGCCAATTCACCGCGCCGAAACGTCTTCAGTCCATGGTCTTCCCGCACAAGCGAAGCTGGATGACATGTTCATGGACGGCGACATCTCCGCGCTGCAATTGCGAGGGTTAACAAAGCGTTTTGACCGGCTGGCGGTCGATGCGCTCGATCTCACGGTGCATGCCGGCGAGTTCTATGCCCTGGTCGGCCCCAATGGCGCCGGCAAAACCACGACCTTGCGCATGGTCGCCGGTCTGCTCAAGCCCGATGCCGGTTCGGTCGATATTTTCGGCATCGACGCGCTCCGCGATCCCATTGCTGCCAAACAAATGATGGCCTGGGTGTCGGACGAGCCGATGATCTATGACAAGCTCACGCCGACGGAGTATCTGGAGTTCGTCGCCGGCCTCTGGGGTATCGAGCCGAAGGTCTCGCAGTCTTGCGCCCACACGCTGCTTGTCTCGCTCGGCCTGGAGCCGCACCGCAATGAGCGCTGCGAGGGTTTCTCCAAGGGCATGCGCCAGAAGGTGGCGCTCGCGGGCGCACTGGTGCACGATCCCAGGCTGATCATCCTCGACGAGCCCTTGACCGGGCTCGACGCCGTTTCCGCCCGTCACGTCAAGGGACTGTTGGGCGATCGCGTCCGCGCCGGCTGCACCGTGATCATGACCACGCATATCCTCGAAGTGGCCGAGCGCATGGCCGACCGCATCGGCGTCATCGCCGCCGGGCGGCTGGTCGCTGAGGGCACGCTGACCGAATTGCGCCAGCAGAACGGGCATCATGACACGAGCCTCGAAGACCTCTTCATCGCGCTGGTCGACGTCAAGCGTGAGGCCGCATGAGCTCGGCCACCGCGCTCTCATGGTTCGCCCGGCATGAGCTGAGATTGGCCTGGCGCGAATGGCTCGCCATGATGACCGGCGGGCGGAAGCGGAAAGCGCGCGCCGCCGTGATCGGCCTCATCATCTTTGTCGCGATCATGCATCTGCCGGCCTGGGCGGTGATCGGCCGATACGCGGAGTTGCAAGCGCCGCTCGACAAGAACTCGCTGATCGTCATCACCGCGACGGTGTTTCTGGCCTGGGCCCTGATGCTCTCGCAGGCGATCGAGTCGGTGACGCGGGTGTTCTATGCCCGCGCCGATCTCGATCTGATCATGTCCTCGCCGGCAAAACTCACCAACGTGTTCTCGGTGCGGATCGCCGCGATCGCGCTTGTCATCACCGGCATGGCGCTGGTGCCGTCGACGCCCTTTGTCGATGTGCTCGTGCTCGGCGGCGGCGCCAGGTGGTTTGCCGCCTTTGGCGTCGTCGTCGCGGTGGGGCTCACCGCGGCGGCCGTTGCGATCGCGATCACCATCTTGCTGTTCTGTCTGATCGGCCCCGCACGGACACGGCTGATCGCGCAGATTCTCGCCGCCATCATCGGCGCCGGCTTTGTGATCGCGCTGCAGGTCGCCGCGATCCTGTCCTACGGTACGCTGTCGCGCTTTGCGGTGCTGACCTCGGACGCCGCGGCCGCCTATGCACCCGGCCCCGACAGCCTGGTGTGGTGGCCGGCCCACGCGATCCTTGGCGACGGCGGAGCGCTGTTGCTGTTGCTGTCGATCGGCCTGGTGCTGCTCGGCGTCGTCATGACGGTGCTGTCGCCGCGCTTTGCCGATACCGCGCTCAGCGCTTCCGCGCATGCCGCCTCCAGCCGGCAGGGCAAGGAAACACGCGCCTTTCGCGGCGGCTCGCGGCAGCAGGCGCTGCGGCGCAAGGAATTTCTGCTCCTCGGGCGCGATCCCTGGCTGGTGTCGCAGACCCTGATGCAGTTGCTCTATCTCGTGCCTCCGGCGCTGTTTCTGTGGCGGAGCTTCTCCAACTCTTCGACCGCGATCGTGTTGATCACGCCCGTGATCGTGATGGCCGCGGGCCAGCTCGCCGGCGGTCTCGCCTGGCTGACGATTTCCGGCGAAGACGCCGCCGATCTCGTTGCGACGGCACCGCTTTTGCCCTCGAGTGTGATCCGCGCCAAGATCGAGGTGGTGCTGATCGTGATCGGCGTGATCTTCACCCCGCTGGTCGCAGCGCTTGCCTTCCTTGCGCCGCTGCAGGCCGTGGTCACCGCAGCCGGCGTCGCGATCGGCGCGGCATCGGCGACCGCGATCCAGCTCTGGTTCCGCGTGCAGGCCAAACGCAGCCAATTCCGCCGCCGCCAGACCTCGTCACGGCTCGCGACCTTTGCGGAAGCCTTTTCCTCGATCGGCTGGGCGGCGACATCAGCGCTGGTGCTGTCGATCCCCGTCGCCGCCGCCGTCAGCGGCCTGATGACCATCGGCATCGTGGCTGCGACCTGGAAGTTCAGCCCAAGGCGGGAATAGTCTCACCCCTTGATCAACTCCAGCACCGCCGCGGCGAACGCCTCCGGCGCTTCCTGCGGCAGATTGTGTCCCGCGCGCGGGATGGTGCGATGGGTGCGGCGACCGGTGAATTTGGCGGCACTTGCCTTGCCGTCGGTGGCGGGCGCGACGCCGTCGCCTTCGCCATCGAGCGTGATCGCCGGCACCGATATCGGCGGCCGCGCCGCGAGCTTGCCCTCGATGTCGGCATAGCGCGGATCGCCCTCGACCAGGCCATAGCGATGGCGGTAGCTGTGGATCACGATGTCGACATAGTCGGGGTTGTCATGCGCGATCGAGGTGCGCTCCAGGCAGGCGTCATCGAACTGCCAGTTCGGCGACCATTGCCGCCACAGGATGCGCGTGATGCCGCGCCGGTCGGCGGCCAGCCCCGCGCGGCCGCGCTCGATCTGGAAATACCACTGGTACCAGAGCGGCACCTCGCGCTCCGCCCGCGCGGGTTTCAGCGCATTGGCGATGTCCTGGATCAGGTAGCTGTTGACCGAGACGAGCCCGATGCAGCGCTCCGGCCACAGTGCGGCGCCGACACAGGCGGCGCGGCCGCCCCAGTCGTAGCCCGCGAACACCGCGCGCGGAATTTTTAGCGCATCCATGAGCGCCATCAGGTCCGCGCCGATCGCCGCCTGCTCGCCGGAGCGCGTCGTCGCGCCATCCAGAAAACGCGTCGGCCCATAGCCGCGCAAATAAGGAACGATGACGCGGCAGCCCTGCGCCGCGAGTTGTGGTGCGACATCCACATAGGAATGGATGTCATAGGGAAAGCCGTGCAGCAGCACCGCGACCGGACCGTCCGCGGGACCCGCCTCGTAATAGGCGATGTTGAGCACGCCGGCATCGACATGGCGAAGCGGCTCCAGCCGCTGCGAGGAAGACGCGCGTGACGACATGCCTGCAACTCCCGGGCGGTTTCTGACGACCTGTTGATGCGGTCATGATAGTTTGCTTCGCTATTTGGCGATACAGTCCCAGCGTCCTCGAACAGGCCTCGCCATGCTGCGCACCGTTTCCGCCGTCCTTGCCCTGCTCGGTTCCCTGGTCGCGCCTGCGATGGCGCAATCGCAAGACACGCGCAGCGAGTGCCTGGCGATGGCGAACGCGCCGCCGCGCGCGATGCCGGTCGGTCTTCGCCGGACGGCGGCTGCCAGCGACGAAGTCGCCATCACCTATGGCGGCCATTCCACCTATTACATCGACACGCCCGGCGGCGTTCGCATCGCGACCGACTGGAACGGCGCCTACCGGATGGGCCGTCAGCCCGACGTCGTCACCATGAACCGCGCGCATTCCACGCATTACACGCTGTTCCCGGACCCGCGCATTCCGCATGTGCTGCATGGCTGGGGCGAAGACGGGCAGCCCGCCAAAGTCTTGGAGAAGATCGCCGACGTCTTGATCCGCAACGTCACGACCGACATCCGCCGCTTTTATGGTGACTATTCCGGCGCCGACATGATCAAGGACGGCAACTCGATCTTCATCTTCGAGGTCGCCGGGCTCTGCATCGGTCATCTCGGCCATCTGCATCACAAGCTCGACGACACCCATTTCGCGGCGATCGGCCGGCTCGACATATTGATGGTGCCGATCGATGGGACCTATACGATGTCGCTCGACGGCGTCTCCGAGATCACCCGTCGGCTCCGCGCTTCCGTGGTGCTGCCGATGCACCGCTTCGAGACGCCGCTGGAGGATTTCATGCAGCGGATCGGCAAGCAATTCGAGATCGATAGGCGAGCCGAGCGCACGCTCCGCATCTCGAGGGAGACATTGCCTGCTACGCCGACGGTCATTATTCTCGACGGGGTCTGACAAGCAAGACAACCAACAAGAAAAGCTTGGGGAGCAAACACCATGGTCGCCTCGACCGCCCTTTCCACACGAAGCGGGCTCTATGCCGATCCGCGCGAGGACTGGCTCGCGCTGCACACCGAGGAAATCCTCGATCCCGCCCGGCCCATCATCGATCCGCATCACCATCTCTGGGATCGCGGCGGGGTGCGTTATCTCATGGACGAGATGACCGACGACGTCACCTCCGGCCACAACATCATCGCGACCGTCTATGTCGAGGCCCGCTCGATGTACCGCGCCGACGGGCCGGAAGCGTTCCGGCCCGTCGGCGAGGTCGAATTCGTCAATGGCGCCGCCGCAATGGCGGCGAGCGGCGCCTATGGCAAGGCGCTGATCGCCAACGGCATCGTCGGCCACGCCAATCTCTTGCTCGGAGACGGCGCGAAAGCCGTGCTGGAAGCCGAGATCGCCGCCGGCAACGGCCGCTTCCGCGGCATTCGCCATTCCTCGCCCTGGGATGCCGACAAGGCGGTTGCCGGGATCTATGCGGAACGGCCGAGGGGCTTGCTGCTCGATGCGGCCTTCCGCAGGGGCTTTGCCTGCCTCGCGCCGCTGAACCTCAGCTATGACGGCTGGCTGTTCTATCACCAGCTGGGCGAGTTCGCCGATCTCGCCCGCGCCTTTCCCGATACCAAGATCTGCCTCGATCATTGCGGCGGCATCATCGGCATCGGCAGCTACGCCGGCCGACGCGACGAAATCTTCAAGACCTGGAAGGCTTCGATCCGGGAAGTCGCGAAATGCCCCAACGTCGTGGTGAAGCTCGGGGGCCTCGCAATGGTGTTGCCGGGCTTCGGCTTTCATGAATGGCCGAAGCCGCCCAATTCCGAACAGGCGGCCGCGGCCTGGAAGCCCTATATCGAGACCTGCATCGAAGCCTTCGGGGTGGATCGCTGCATGTTCGAGAGCAATTTTCCGCCGGACAAGGGCCAGTGTAGCTATCAGGTGATCTTCAACGCCTTCAAGCGCCTTTCCGCGCATGCCAGCGAGAGCGAGAAGACCGCTTTGTTCTCGAAGACGGCCAGGGATTTCTATCGGCTGCAAATTCCCGACCTCTAGACCGAAGTTTTCATCGAAGAACTGTATAAGGGACTGATCTGACTCGCCATTTCTACGGCCGGTCTTTCCCCCTACTGGACACGCTTCGGATTGAAGCCCAAGAGTTTGAACGTCGCCTCCTGAAGCGGCGTCGATTTGGAAAGAAGCGTGACGGGATGCTTGGCTGCGAGCGGCATGCGCATGGTGTTTCGAGTCAAGGTGCCGAGATGGTCGATGAGGCCGGCGAAGCTATTGATCCGGTCGCCATTGGCGTTGCGCTTGGTGGCCTTCTTGGCCCGTGCTGTTGCCGAGGGTTCTGTCGTGGCAACCGGCGAGGACCGTTCCGCTCGCGCCACATCGAGGTCAGTGTCGTGGAACAAGAGCGGCGCCAGGACTTGGCGCAGATGCCACTCGACGTGATAGGCGAGCATGCACAGGAAGACGTGCGCACGTACCCGGTCGGCGCTCCAATGGCGAATGGGGCGGATTTCCAGATCGACAGTTTTCATCGAGCGGAAGGCCCGTTCTACTCGGGAGAGATCTTTGTATGCCTGCACCGCATGCGCGGGATCGAGGTCCTCAGCCGGCACGCTGGTGCGAATGACATAGATGCCATCAAGCTTGGCCTCAGCCGCGATTTGATCGACCTTGCGAGCCCAAGTGAAGTGGCCGTCGCGGATGTCGAGGGCGAAGTGCTTGGCCATCTTCTTCGCATTCACGACTTCGCCAACGGCCAGGCCGATTTCGACGGCAGCGTGCAGGTGAGAACCTTTGCGGCGGACCTGAGCTTGAATGCGCGCAAGCTCCCGTTCGGTCACAACCAAAAGCGCCTCACGCTTGCGCGCGCGCTCAGCCGCCAGATCGCGGTTGCGGCACACGATCAGCCGCTCGCCCGGAAAGTCGGGAGAGCTGATTTCGGCAAGATCCCGCTCGTCGAACAGCGAGAGCTGCAGCGGCCCATGGTCCTGCGCCAAGGCTTGGATTTGCGGCGCGCGCAGGCAGGTGATCCAGTCCAAGCCTGACGATTTGAGATCATCGCGGATCCTGGCCGCGGTAATCATCCCGCGGTCGCCGACCAGCACCATGCGCTTGATACCGAAGCGAGACCTCAGCTTGTCGATCTGGGATTTCAGCGTCGTCGGGTCCGCCGTGTTGCCCTCGAACACCTCGACCGCGATTGGCAATCCCTCGCGGGTACAGAGCAGGCCGTAAACGATCTGCAGGCGGTCGCTTCTGTGATCCCGGCTGTGGCCATATTGCGCCAGCGGACAATGGCGGCCTTCGAAGTAAGACGAGCTCACGTCGTAGAGCACCAGCATGCCATCCTCGAGATGACGCCGCGCCAGGCCGTTCTCGATTCTAACCTGGCGTTCCAGGAGCCAGTCCAGCGCCTCGTAGGCCTCGCGGTCTTTCACTTTGCCCAGGCCCAAGACCTCGCCCAGGCTCGTAGTCGCCGTTTCCTCGTCCACCGCGCGCACGAAACCGAGCTTGGAGCGCGGTGCGATCAGGCGGTCGACCATCATCGCCACGACGAGATCGCAATAGCGCCTCGCCTCGGCGTCCCTCGCCGTACTCAGGATCAAACGATCCAATCCGATCTTGCGGATCATCCCCAGCGCCGCCGCGACAGGGCCATGCGGCAACGACCGCTCGATCTGCAATTCCTCCAGGCCCGCACCGATCAGCGTGCCGCCCTTGAGGATCGCCTTCAGCGCCGCAACCACGTCACCCGGCAGCTTGCTCAGATTGGCAAGCGTCCGCTTCTGCGTCCGGCCGTTCTCGTCCCGATAACTTTCCCGCAGCAGCACCGCCGGCGGGGAGTCGCGATTCGGCACGGTCTCGATGAACATGCTCGGATCGAATCATATTCCGGCTGATTTGGGAATCCCCTTACATGGACACGGTGCAGAAATGAAACCTGCCAGAAACCCGCGCCACAACTCCACGCTCAAGTCAAACAGAGTGAAAACTTCGGTCTAGATTAGCCCGGCGCCGGATAGGCGCGCAGGAACGCTTCGCTCGCGGCCTCCGCACGCCGCGTGATTTCGCGCGGGCTTGGCCGCTCGGCGGTCGCGAGTAACAGCCCAAGCATGCGGTTACCCCATAGCAGCCCGGCGAAATGGTCCGACAGCTCGGCCACCTCGCCGTCGACCAGTCTTGCCGCCCGGGCGCGGCGCATCAGTTCGCGCAAGGCGCTGCGGCTGGCCTCGATGCCGATCTCGTCCAGCATTCGCGCCACTTCCGGCGCGCGGACCGCTTCGGCGATGGCGAGGCGAAACACCGCGACGACGGAGGCATCGCTTGTCTCGCGCAACAGCTGGCCGCCGAAGGCCACAAGCGCCTGCCGCAACGTCTCGCGGTCGCGCGGCTCGGGCAGATCGGCCGGCATGGTCAGCCGTTTGGCCCGCTCGCTGATGCAGGCAACCAGCATGTCCTGCTTGCTGCCGAACAGCGCATAGAGCTCGCGCTTGGAGGCCCGCGCGCGGGTCGCGATCTCGAGCGTCGAGGTCTCGGCAAAGCCGCGCTCGGTGAAGGCCGAAAACGCCGCTGCCAATATGCGCCCGCGGACGCTGGACTCCCGGTCGTCCGGGGGAACCATCTTCACAGTCTTTTTAACCGCCATTCTCGTCCTTGACTTTGGTACTAACGAGTACCATACATTCAAACCAATTGGTACCACTCGGTACCAAATACAACCCACAGAAATCTGAGGTGCCATCATGGCAAAACCCGTCCTCGTCACTTCCGCCGCCGGCGGCCGGCAAGGCAAGACCGGCCGTCATGTCTCCGAACTGCTGCTCGCGCGCGGCGTCCCCGTGCGCGCGCTTGTGCACAAGATCGATGAACGCTCCGAGCACTTGCGCGCGCTCGGCGCCGAGATCTTCGAAGGCGACTTCCTCGACATCCGCTCGGTACAGCGCGCCGTCGAGGGCACGTCCGCGATCTATTTCGCCTATCCCGTGCAGGACGGGCTGATGGATGCCACTGCGGCGATGGCGCTGGCCGCGCGCGAGGCGAAAATCACCCGGCTGGTCAATCTGGTGATGCTGCAATCCTCGCCGGACGCGCCGACGCCGCGGATGCGGCAGAACTATCTCTCGGAACAGGTGTTCGAATGGGCCGGTATCGGCGCGGTGCACATCCGCGCCACCCTGTTCTATGAGAACGTCGCCGCGCTGGTGCGCCAGAGCCTGCCCGCGCAGGGCGCGATCCGGCTGCCCTGGGGCAGCGAGAACACCGTGCTGCCGCTGGTCGCGGGCGAAGACGTCGGCCGCGTCGCGACAGGCCTGCTCACGGCCCCTTCGCTGCAGCCCGGCAGCGTCACCCACATGATCGGCACCACGATCTCGCTGAAGGAGATCGTCGCGACCTTCGCAAAGGTACTGGCGCGCAACGTCCACTACCAGGAGATATCCGACGAGGAGTGGCGCCGTGACGCGGCTTCCCGCGGCTACAATCCGCATGCGATCGAGCATCTCTCCTCACTCTGGCGCGCGATCAAGGGTGCGGCGATCGACCCCAGGGATCCCCGCTACGCGATCACAGAGACGATCGAGAACATCGGCGGCGCGAAGCCGAAGACGTTCGAAGCCTTTGTGCGCGAAGGCCATAGCGAGCTGCTGGCGAAATCGGCTTGATGCTGCCGCGATGGTGACGACGGCAGAGGCGCTGCGGCCAATCGCGGCGCCTCAGCCCGCCATCAGGCTCGCCGGCCGGCGACCGCTCGCGGGCAGGAAGATCTTCTTCAGCTTCAGGAATACGCGCAGCGCAAAGCCGAACCAGACCGGCGAGGTCTTGCGGCAGAAGGCGAGCTTCCTGACGTGGCCCTCGACATGCCATTTGGCATGCGCGCCGTCCCGGAAGAAGATGACGTCGCCGGCCCCATAGCGCGTCGGCGGCATGCCGTCGCTCTCGAGCACGATCGAGCCGTCGAGGATCAGCACGGTCTCGTCGAAATCATAGAACCAGTCGAACTTGCCCTCGGTGCAATGCCAGACCATGGTCGTCGCGAGCCCGTCGGCGCTCTGCGACAAAATGCACCAGGTTGCTTCCGGCTTGCCTTGGAGGATCCAGGACGGCTCGATCGGCCGCGGCGTCAGATCGACGGTCAGCCTGGCAA
The DNA here is from genome assembly GCA_963847045.1 of uncultured Alphaproteobacteria bacterium. Classification (GTDB taxonomy): domain Bacteria; phylum Pseudomonadota; class Alphaproteobacteria; order Rhizobiales; family Xanthobacteraceae; genus Bradyrhizobium. The sequence goes on from CAWJYQ010000019.1 coordinate 285,785, forward strand.
TTTCAATCAGCGAGCGCGACATCGACGTTCCTCAACCCTTGGAAAAAATGGCGCGCGAAATCGATTTCTGCGGCCCACAAAATACCCGGTCAAGCTAGGGACACACGCTTAAGCCTTCCTTACGCAAAGCTGAACAATGCCGGCGAAGTCCGCGGCCTTTCGCCGCCGATCCGTCGGCTGAACGCAACAGCCTTCGCTTACGACAAAAGGAACCATCGACAGGACAGCGAAGGACGCCCATGCCCCTTGATCTCGCCAGGCTTGCCGCCAATGACGAACTCGTCGAACGACTGGGCTGGAGTTTCGACCTGAAAATCGACATCGAGCCCGACGAACCGGTCTGGTTCACCGCCGAAGGCATCAGCAAGTTCGAACCGATCGGCCGCGAAGGCGCCGGCGGCCTGTTCGTGCGCCTGCCGGACGGACGCGTATTGTATGTCTCGTCCGAGGGCGAAGCCGGCATCATCGCAACCGATCTCGACGCGTTCATGCAATTGGTCGCCGCGCATCCCTACTGGAAGGACCTGCTGAAATTCTCCGGCAACGGCAAACTGTCGGAGATGCGGCGCGCCGCGATCGCAATGGAAGCCATGACGCTCTCCGAGCAGGACGATCTCGAGGACGTGCGCATCTTCGTCAGAGAGGAGCTCGGCCTCGCCGAGCCCGAGGACGCCGTCGCAGCACTGCATCAGGCAGTGTCGACCTCGGACGTGATCGTGCGCACGCCCTATGGCATCGCCTGCACGACGTTGTTCAACCGCTTCACCATCGACGACACCCCGATGCTGCGCGGGCTGGTGGATTGAAGCGTTTGCCGGATACATTTTCAAAAAGCGTTGTCGGCGATGACGGCGGCATGTCTCAGCATTCCCGCGGCATGGTCTGCCCGAGTCTTGCGAGACACCCTCGATAGGAGGGCGCAGGGAATGCCGGGTGATGGCCTCACCCATGGCCCGCCTGCAACAAAAAAAGCAGGCGGCAGTCACCACAGGTTTAGCCGGATCAACCGGCATTCCCTGCGCAATGGTTTTAACGGCTTATGACGCGCTCTCCCCGGTGTCCGGGCTTGATAGCCACCGTCGCGCGTGAAATCGTCCACGCACTTGATCCCAGCGTCGGGGGACCAGGACCACACGCCTTCGCCGTACGCGACGGCCGCGCTCGTCGCACGGGCCATCTCGTCCATCGCATCCCGCGCCCTACGTCCGTGACGATCGCGATACGCCCCTCTGGTGGAAGCGGGATGCGCCTAGACAATCATATATTTCTGAAAAACGGAAGCAAAATATTTTTCCATCGAGGGCTTGACGCGAATTCGGGAAATCAGCCTGTCGGGCAAATCAGTCGATCGCCGGCGCGGCGCGACGTCTGCTTGCGAAACACCTAAAACAAATCCATTCAATCAAAATTCATTCCGGTCTAGCATCCGGCCGCGAATTCATTCACAGCCGCTTTCAGGGATTTCCGATGAGCATCGTATTGCGCGCCGGCACGCCGGCGGATGCCGCATTATGCGGCCCGATCTGTTTCGAAGCCTTCAAGGCCATCAATGACGAGCACAATTTCCCCTGGGACTTTCCGTCGCCGGAAGTGGCCACCGCCGTGCTGACGATGCTGCTGTCGCATGGCGGCTTCCATTCGGTGGTGGCGGAGCAGGACGGCAAGGTGGTCGGCAGCAACTTCCTCGACGAGCGCGGACCGATCGCAGGCGTCGGCCCGATCACCGTCGATCCCAACGTGCAAAACCAGACCGTCGGCCGCAGCCTGATGAACGCCGTGCTCGACCGCGCGCGACAACGCGGCGCGCCGGGCGTGAGGCTGCTGCAATCGGCGTTCCACAATCGCTCGCTCTGCCTTTACACCAAGCTCGGCTTTGACACGCGCGAGACGGTCTCGAAGATGAACGGCGCGCCGATCGGGACGAAACTCGACGGCTATGAGGTCCGCCCGGCGCGCAGCAGCGACGTCGCCGCCTGCAACGCGCTCTGTTTGAAGGTGCATGGTCATCATCGCGGCGGCGAGCTCGAGGACGGCATCAAGGCGGGCACCGCAAAGGTCGTCGAACATCTCGGCGAGATCACCGCCTATGCCAGCGATGTCGGCTTCTTCGCCCACGCGGTGGCGGAGAATAATTCCGGGATCAAGGCGCTGATCGGTGCGGCGAAGGCCTTCCCGGGCGGTGGATTCCTGGTGCCGACCCGCAACGGCGAGTTGTTCCGCTGGTGTCTGCAGAACGACTTCCGCCTGGTGCACCAGATGACGCTGATGACCGTCGGGCTCTACAGCGAGCCGGCCGGGGCGTATCTGCCGTCGGTGCTGTATTAGTCCGCTTCAGTTTTGATGCAGTAGGCTTGACTAACCCATAGCTCGTCGGTTATACGTTAATCAATAACCAACAGGTTATCGATCGACGATGCCAAACGCCCGCGATGTGCTGTTCCGAACGCTCGCCGATCCGACCCGGCGGGCCATCTTCGAGCGACTATGCCGCGACGGAGAGCAGACGGTCGGCGCGCTGACGGCGCGGGCCGGGGTGTCGCAGCCGGCCGTCTCGAAGCATCTCGGCGTGCTGAAGCGGGCCGGGCTGGTGCGCGACCGCCACGAAGGCCGCCAGACGCACTATAGCGCGCAGCTCGGCGCGCTGGCCCCGCTGATCGACTGGACCAGCCAGATGGCCGGCTTCTGGGAGAAGCGGTTCGACCATCTCGAGGATCTGCTGAAAAGGATGGACCAATGAGCAAGACTGCGACCGAAACGCGCTCCGCCATCGTCGAACGCGAGTTTCCTCATCCGCCGGAAAAGATCTGGCGCGCGCTCACGCAGCCGCATTTGATCGAGGAGTGGCTGATGAAGAACGACTTCAGGCCCGTCGTGGGTCACAGCTTCAATCTGCGCGGAGACTGGGGCGGCGTGCTGGATTGCGAGGTGCTTGCCGTCGAGCCGAACCGAACGCTGTCCTACACCTGGAATTTTTCGCATGACGACGCGGCCTACAATCTCAGGAGCGTGGTGACCTTTACGCTCACGCCGACGAGCACCGGAACCCGCCTGCGCATGGAGCAGTCCGGCTTCCGGCCCGATCAGAAGCAGGCCTATGGCGGCGCCCACGCCGGATGGCAGCAGTTTTTCGCGAAGCTGGAGCAGGTTTTGGCGCGGACAGATTGAAGTCTGCCGCGTTGCGCATCGGTTCTCTTGAAAGGAGGGTTCATTGAACTGGAATAGCTGGATTCGGCAGATCCACCGCTGGCTGTCCATTGCCTTTACGTTGGCCGTCATCGTCAACGTCATCGCCCTGGTCCAGGAGAAACAAGCCGTCTGGGTGGGCCTCATGGCGCTGTTCCCGCTTGTCTTGCTCCTGCTCACAGGTCTGTACTTGTTCGCGCTGCCCTATGCCACCAGGTGGCGCAGCAGCGGAATGTGAGCGGAGCGACAGCAGCATGAACAAGGCAGCCTCAGGCATGAAGAAGAGCGGCGCAAAGGAAGGAGGAGGCTCTCCGTCCCGGCTGATCGACGCGAGGATCAAGGAGCTGAACGACTGGCGGGGCGAGACGCTCGCCCATGTCCGCGCCCTCATCAAGCAGGCCGACCCCGAAGTGATCGAGGAGTGGAAATGGCGAGGCGTTCCGGTGTGGGAGCACGATGGCATCATCTGCACCGGCGAGACGTACAAGAGCATCGTGAAGATGACCTTCGCCAACGGCGCCGCGCTGGAGGACCCCTCGGGCCTCTTCAACTCCAGCCTCGAAGGCAACACGAGGCGTGCGATCGATTTCCATGAGGGTGACAAGATCAATGAGCGTGCCCTGAAGACGCTCATCCGCGCCGCTGTCGATCACAATCAGACAAGAACGAAGAAGAAAGCGCCCGCGGGCACTCGATCGAAAGCAAACAAAAAGACGTGAAGCGATGGCTCTTTCTCGCCAATTCTCTCGCTGACTCCCGTCCGCCGCTTCGCTAAACAACGCTTGGTTCCGGAAGTGCCGGGTCGCCTTGCTGCCTCACAAGCTACTCTCTTCCCTCATCCTGAGGAGCCGCGTAAGCGGCGTCTCGAAGGATGAGGCCATTATCGGGGCCTCATGGTTCGAGACGGCGCATTCGCGCCTCCTCACCATGAGGGTGACGCAGTAGGGGTGAACGGACGTCAGCGGGGAAACAATGCGCGTTGTGATCTGCGGCGGCGGCGTGATCGGCGCCTGCACTGCCTATTTCCTCAGGCGACGCGGCGTCGAGGTCGTTGTCGTCGAACGGACCGAGGTGGCGGCCGCGGCGTCCGGCAAGGCCGGCGGATTCCTCGCGCTCGACTGGTGCGCCGGCACGCCGCTCGATGCGCTGGCGCGGCGGAGCTTTGCGCTCCATGCCGAGCTTCCGAGCGAGGTCGCAGGCGATTGGGGCCATCGGCCCATGACGGCCTATAGCGGCTTCGTGGTGTCCGAGCGCGACAGCCGCCGTCACGCGTCATCCGAGCTCGACTGGCTCGCCAGTGGCGTGGTCATCGCGGGCCGGCTCAGTACCACGGAAACGACGGCGATCGTTCACCCCAGGAAATTCACCACCGCGATGATGAGCGCCGCCGGGCGGTATGGCGCCGAGCTGCGCCGCGGGCGGGTAACCGGCATTGTCAGGCATACCCATGGCGCGACCGCAAAGGGAGTCGAGGTCGATGGCGGCGTCATCGAGGCGGATGCCGTGGTCGTCGCGATGGGACCATGGTCGCTGCTGGCAGCCGAATGGATGTCGCTTCCGGCGGTGTTCGGCTGGAGAAGTCCGAGCCTGGTTTACGATACCGGCAGCGATGTGCCCGCCGAGGCGCTGTTTCTCGAAGTTCACGGCGAGGACGGCGCGGCCGTCTCGGTCGAAGTGTTTCCGCGCGCGGACGGCAGCACGCACGTCACCGCCTTCTCCGAGGAGCTGCCGCTGCCGCTCGATCCGGCGGCGGTGAAGCCGGAGCCGGACGCGATCGCCCGCCTGCAGTCGATTTGCGAACGGCTGTCGCCGGTGTTCCGCACCGAGCGGATCATGGCGCGGCAGGCCTGCTTTCGCCCGGTCACGCAGGACGGGCTGCCGCTGATCGGCAAGGTGCCGCAGAGCGCGGGCCTCTATGTCGCGACCGGCCATAACGTCTGGGGCATCCTGAACGCGCCGGCAACCGGAGAAGCTCTCGCAGAGTTGATCGCCGACGGGAGCGCGCGGAGCACGGATCTCGCGCCTTTCGATCCGGCCCGGCTCCCCGCGCTCGATCCGTCGCTGTTGCGTACGAGCTGACGCGCTTCGTACTCTGGCGGGCTGGAGCAGATCCGGTATCGGGAAGTTTATTCACCGGATAACTCCACGTCACATTTTGTCCGTCGCTCCGCGCCACATTGCTTGGGTCGTTTCCCGTTCAGCTCGAGGAGCCATCAAATGCGAAGGATTTTTCTGGGATTCGTTCTGCTGCTGGCCGGCACCTTCGCGCATGCCGGCGAAACGCCGGCGCCCGCCGACGCCAAGGTTTATTTCATCAACATCAAGGATGGCGACACCGTCACCTCGCCGGTTCTCATCCGATTTGGCTTGTCCGGCATGGGGGTTGCACCCGCGGGCACCCAGGCTCCCAATACCGGCCATCACCACCTGATCATCGATGATACGATCGAAGGCGCCGCCCTCGACGAGGCTATACCGATTGATGAGCACCATCTGCATTTCGGCAAGGGCCAGACGGAAGCCTCCGTGACCCTGCCGAAGGGACAGCACACGCTGCAGCTCATTCTTGGCGACTGGACGCATATCCCGCACAAGCCGCCGGTGATGTCGGAACGGATTACGGTGACGGTGGAATAGATCGGGGCGCGGCCGTAGGGTGGGCAAAGCGACCACGTCCGCAGTGGTTCAACGAGCTAAGGCGTAAGCATGCCCACCATTCAAGTGTGATGCTGTCCATAGATGGTGGGCACGGCGCAATGCGCCTTTGCCCACCCTACGGTCTTCCGGCTCGCTGGATTACGCCCACTCGCCCTTGCGGAACACCGGCACGCGGCTTCCGTCGGCATGGATGCCGTCGATGTCGGTCTTGTCGGAGCCGATCATCCAGTCGATGTGGATCAGGCTCTGGTTGCCGCCTTGCGCCGCGATCTGCTGCGGCGTCAGTTTCGTGCCGTCGACGAAGCATTTCGAATAGCACTGGCCGAGCGCGATATGCGAGGCGGCATTCTCGTCGAACAGCGTATTGAGGAACAACAGCCCGCTTTTGGAGATCGGCGAGGAATGCGGCACCAGCGCCACTTCGCCGAGCCGGCGCGCGCCTTCGTCGGTATCGAGCACCTTGTTCAGGACTTCCTCGCCGCGCGAGGCTTGTGCCTCGACGATACGGCCTTCCTCGAATTTCACCTGGATGTTGTCGATCAGCGTGCCCTGGTAGGACAGCGGCTTCGAGCTCACGACATGGCCGGAGACGCGCCGGCAATGCGGCGTGGTGAAGACCTCCTCGGTCGGGATGTTGGCGTTGCAGGTGATGCCGTTCTTGGCGGTGGAGGCGCCGCCTTCCCATTCATGGCCGTCGGCGAGGCCGATGGTGAGATCCATGCCGGGACCGGTGTAATGAAGCGCGTGAAAGCGCTGGCCGTTCAGCCAATCGGTGCGCTCGCGCAGGCGCGCATTGTGGGCGTCCCAATTCGCGACCGCGCCGTCGTTGTCGACGCGCGAGGCGGAGAAGATCGCTTCCGCCAGTTTCGCCACCGCAACGTCCTCGGCATCGTCGGGGAAAACCTGCTTCGCCCAGGCCGGGCTCGGATAGGCGATGATGTTCCAGTTGGTGTCGAAATTGACGATCTTCTCCAGCGCCGGCTGATAAGCCTTCGAATTGGCCTTGCTGGCGCGCGCAACCTTGGAGGGGTCTTCGCCCGACAGCAGCATCGGATTGTCGCCGACAATGGCAAGGCGCGCGGTGTTTTCGGAAAACGCCTTCGCCATGCCCTCATAGAGCCAGCCGGCGGCGCGATCGAAACTTGCCTCATTGCCGAAGCGATAGCGCGCCAGCGTCAACTCGTCGTCGGAGAAAAACGGGGTCACCAGGCCGGCACCGGCCTTGTAGGCATGCTCGGCGATCCTGCGCACCAGCGGCAGCGCCACCACGGGCGCGCTGAGCAGCAGGTCCTGCCCTTCCCGCAGCCGCAGACCGACTTTCACCGCGACCTCCGCGAGGCGGTCGAGTTTGACGGGATCGATGGAAGCGGAAAGGTTGCGCTGATGGGTGTTCATGGGAAGCTCGCTGCCGGGGTGATCCGCCCGTTATGGGGATATTTCGTGGCAGATCAAGGTCCGCTTGGCAGCCTCAGGCCCTGTTGTGACCGATCCGCACTTGCAATTCGCTCTTCACACGATCAATCAGGCCCGCATAGTCGCCGGCCTCGCTCTGGCGGAACAGCCGCGCGGTCGGATACCAGGGACTGTCGTCGCGATCGAGCAGCCAGCGATAATCCGGCGTATAGGGCAGCAGGATCCATGTCGCGCAGCCGAGCGCGCCTGCGAGATGGGCCACGCTGGTGTCGACCGTGATCACGAGATCAAGGCAGGAGATCAGCGCCGCCGTCTCGGCGAAATCGGTGAGATCTGCCGTGAGGTCGACAATCCTGGCCCGTTCGGTGAGGATCTGGAGGTCGTCTGGTCTCGGGTCCTTCTGCAGGCTGACAAAACACGCCTCGAGATCGAAGACCGGCGCGAGCAGGCTCGTCGGTAACGAGCGGTTGCGATCGTTGCTGTGCTTCGGGTTGCCAGCCCAGACCAGACCCACCCGCAGGCGATCATGCGCGCCTAGGCGTTCCTCCCACGCTCTTACGCGTTCCGCCGGCGCGCGCAGATAGGAGGTCTCGGCGGGAATGGTCTCGAGCCTTGTGCCGAAGGCGAGCGGCAGGCTCGACATCGGGCAATGGAAATCGCAATCCGGCAGCCGAGGCGCAGATTTCGGCAGGCATTGCGCGACGCCTTCCATCTCCGCAAGCAGGGAACACAGCGCATCCTGCACGACCAGGATGACGCGCGCGCCCCGCGCCGCCAGCATCGGGACGTAACGAACGAACTGGATGCTGTCGCCGAATCCCTCTTCCGCGCACACCAGCACGGTCTTGCCTGCGACCGACTCGGCGCCGAACCACATCGGCCGGGAGAGTTTCGGATAGCCACGAGAAAAGGCTGGAATTTCCCAGCGCGCCTCACGCCCGGCCCAGCCGGCCTCGAAATTCCCGGTTAACAGCTGCACCAGCGCCAGATTCCACTTCGCCACGGCGTAGCCGGGATCGGCCGAGATCGCCTGTCGGCTGGTCGCGATCGCTTCATCGAAGCGGTGCAGCTCGGCAAGCGCCACGGCCTTGTTGTCGAGCGTCACCGCAAAGTCCGGCCGCAACGCCAGCGCCCGGTCGTACCATGCGATCGCCTCCTGGTGGCGGGACAGGGCCCGGAGCACATTGCCGGTGTTCTCGCAGGTGTCCGCGCCGGGATCGAGCGTGTGCGCCCTGATGTTGTCGGCCAGCGCCTCCTCGAACCGCTGCAGGCTCGAGAGCACGAGCGCGCGCCAGCGGAGCGTCGGGAGATGATCGCCTTCCTGCTCCTCGCTCAGGTTGAAGCAGGAAAGCGCCTCTTCATAGCGCGCCTCCTGATGCAGCAATATCCCGGCCTTGCGCGCGGCGTCCAGATGGCGCGGATTGAGCTTCAGCGCATGCTGGTAACTCTGGATCGCATCCAGCGGGCGGCCAAGATCGACCAGCGCGTCGCCGAGATTTCGCCAGAGATCGGCATCGTCCGGCTTGAGCTGCACGGCCTTGTCAAAGACCTGGAGCGCCTCCTCGCTCCGCCCCTGGTTGAGCAGCGTGGTGCCGAGACTCCTTAAATAGAGCGGTCTGGGGTCGCTGCGGATCGCGCGCGTCAACCATTCCACCGCCCGATCATATTGCCGATGCTCGAGCGACAGCAGCCCCATGAGATGCAGCGCGCCGGCGTGATCGGGGTTTTGGGCCAGCGCCTGGCGGCAGCAACGCTCGGCGTCGGCATGATTGCCGGCGCGCATCAAGGCGAGGCCGGCCTGACACATCAGATCGGCCATATCCGGACGAGGCAGATCGGCCTGCTCGCCCGTTGCAGCGGACCACGCGGCGATGCGCGCCCCGAGTTCGGTGCGCACGCGCGCGACCCCGCTCGCATAGTCGCCTAACTCCGTCTGCCGGAACAATCGCGCGGTCGGATACCAGGGGCTGTCGTCGCGATCGAGCAGCCAACGATAGTCCGGCGCAGAGCACAGCATGACCCAGGTCTCCCGCGCCAGCGCACCGGCGAGATGGGCCGTGCTGGTACAGACGGAGATCACGAGATCGAGACACGAGATTAGCGCCGCGGTCTCCGCGAAGTCGGTGAGATGAGCCGTCAGATCGACGATGTTGGTCTCTGCCAGCAGCGCGCGGTCGTCCGGCCGCGGGTCCTTCTGCAGGCTCACGAAGGTGGCGTCGCAGTCCAGGAGCGGCAGCAATGTCCGCAGCGTCGTCGAGCGGTTGTGATCGTTGGATTGCCGTGGATTGCCGGACCAGACCAGGCCGACCCGCATCCTGTTGTGCGGACCAAGACGCTGCTCCCAGGCACGCACACGCTGCTCGTCGGGCGCCGGCAAATACGGCGTGCGGGATGGAATGGTCTCCATCCTCGTTCCGAAGGCCAGGGGCAGCGTCGTGATCGGGCAATACAGGTCGAACGAAACATAGACATCGGCCGATTTCGGCAAGCACTGGCTGACGCCTTCAACGGCGGACAGCAGAGGCACCAGCGCATCCTGCACCAGCAGGATGACGCGGGCGCCCAGCACCGCAAGCATCGGCACATAGCGAACGAACTGGATCGTGTCTCCCAGTCCTTCGTCCTGATGGATCAGGATGGTTCGGCCTGCGATCGGCTCCTTGCCCAGCCATAGCGGCTGCGAGAAATTGTATTTTGTGGGCGCCTGGCCCGCCGGCATTTTCCAGCGGGCCTCGCGCCGGAGCCAGCCGACCCCGAAATTTCCCCTCAGGAGCTGCAGGAACCCCGCATTGAATTCGGCCTCTGCGTTTTCGGGATCGGCGGCCATGACCGAGAGGCAGATGGCCAAGGCCTCGTCGCACCGGCCGAGGTCGACGAGCGCGGAGACCTTGTGGTTGGAGGCAGCGAAAAAGTCCGGCCGCAGGCTGAGCGCCTTGTCGAACCAGATCAGCGCCTGCTCCGCCTGGCCGCTCCGCCGCAGCAAGACACCCATCCTGTCGCAGATTTCGGCATTGGCGGGGTCGAGCGCGTGCGCGCGGCCGAGCTCAGCCACCGCAAGCTCCACGGCCTTGTCGAAGGCCTTGGACGCCTCCTCGAGCCGGCCCTGGCGTTTCAGCGCATCGCCGAGGCTCACCAGATAGCGCGGCTTTGCGTCCAGCCGGATGGCGCGCGAAAACCATTCGATGGCGTGATCGTTCTGCTCGGCATGGAGCGAGAGCAGGCCCATCAGATGCAGCGCGTCGGTGAAATCAGGATCGATCACCAGCGCCTGCTGGCAGCAGAGCTGCGCGTCGAGGATTTCGCCCGCCTCAAGATGACGATGGCCCAATTCGCAGAGAGAAGCGGGAGTGTTGGGGGCGCTCGAAGCCGCCTGGGGTTCTTGGCCGGTGGCCCGGCCTTCGCGACGGTTCATTTGCGCTTGTCGGAGGTGACGGAGCACGCAGGATTAGGTGATTTTGCCGCTGCTGGAAAGCTTGCGCCCGCGCAAGCTAAGAGGTTCAGTCTCCAAGCTTCACGTCCGGCTCGGCCCGGCCGCGCGCACTCGCGTCGAGAATGAAGGTACGGCCATGTTCGGGATCGTCCGCGCGGGCAACCTCGTCCATGCCCTGCCAGGCGGAGGTGACCAGAAGCCGCGATAGGTCGCGGCCGACAAAGGCCGGGCAACTCGATTGGCGCGCGGGAACGCGCAGGGAGCGCAGCGGCCTGCCGCTGGTGTCATAGACATCGACGCAGCCGCCGCCCCAGCGTGCATTCCAGATCAGGCCATCCGCATCGACCACCGCGCCGTCGATGCCGCCGACGCCCTGGTGACGGATGAACGGCACGGGATCGCCGACCGGCAGGCCGGTCGCCGCATCCAGCGGCACGCGAAACAGGATGTTGGTAGCGGTGTCCGCGAAATAGCCGGTCTCGCCGTTCGGCGAGAAGCAGATCGCATTGGGAATGGTGATGTCGGGATAGAGCCGCGAGATGCGCCCGCGATGCAGGGCATAGATTGCGCCCGCGCGGGCCTCGGCCTTGCGTCCCATGGTGCTGCACCAGAGCGTGCCGGAGGGATGGACGCGGGCGTCGTTGGAGCGCGTCGTTGGATTGTCGGCTTCGAGCGGCGCGAACAACTCGATCCGGCCGTCGGCGACATGACGGATATAAAGTCCATCCTCGGTGACAAGAAGCTGGCGCTTTGCATCGATCCGCGCCATCGCGCTCGCCATCTTGCCGAGCGTGTGAATCTTCACGCACCCGCTCGCGATATCAGCTTCGAACAGCCGCCGCTCGAGGATGTCGAACCACCAGGCGGTGCCGGTTGTGGCGTCATAGGTGGGGCCTTCACCGAGATGGCAGCGCTCGGCCGACAGTGTGGTGGTCGGCACTTCCTGCATGTGGTCCGACGCCATCGCCGGTTACACCAGCGAGAAACGATAGATGGTCTCGTGCCGGTAAAGCCTGCCGGGATCGAGCCGCGCCGACGGAAAGTCGGGACGGTTGGGCGTGTTCGGCCACCTCTGCGGCTCCAGGCAGAACGCATCGGATTGGCGGTAGAGCCGGTCGCCCTTGCCGCACAGCGTGCCGTCGAGGAAATTGCCGGAGTAGAACTGGAGGCCGGGCTGGTTGGTGAGGAGTTCCATGACGCGGCCGCTCTTCGGCGACTCCACGCGCGCGGCAAGCCGCACGCCCTCACCCGGCAAAAGACAATAATTGTGGTCGTAGCCGCGGCCGCGCCGCAACTGCTCGTCGTCCCCGCGGATGCGCGCGCCGATCGTATGCATTTCGCGAAAATCGAACGGCGTCTCCGCGACCGGATGCGGCGGGCCCGGCAGCGGGATCGAGGTCGCATCCGTCGCCAGGAAATGATCGGCAACGATGCGGATGCGATGATCGAGGATCTGGGATTCCGACAGCGCGCCGTCGAGATGGAAGAAGCTGTGGTTGGTGAGGTTGACGACGGTGGGACGATCGGTCGTCGCCTCGAACGTCACCGCCAACTGGGTTGGGCCGGTGATGCGATAGATGACGCGCGCTTCGAGCTTTCCGGGAAAGCCGCCCTCGCCGTCGGCGCTGGTGTAGTCCATGACCACCGCCGGCTCCGGCGCGTCCTTCACCTCGACAATGCGCCAGAGTTTTCTGTCAAAGCCGTCATTGCCGCCATGGAGCATGTTGGGGCCGTTGTTGACGTCGAGCCTGACCGTGGATCCGTCCAGCGTGAACTGCCCGCCGGCGATGCGGTTGGCGTAGCGCCCGATGGTGGCGCCCAGAAATTTGCGCTGGGCGAGATATTCGTCGAACGTGTCGTGACCGAGCACGATGTCGTCGCTGCGCCCGTTGCGGTCGGGCACGTGCAGCGTGTGGAGCACGGCGCCAAAGGGAATAATCCCGGCCTCAAATCCATCCGCGCCGCGCAACACGATGCGCTCGACCTCGGTGCCGTCGGGCATACGGCCGAAGGGCGCGCGTTCGACTTTGGCTTTGCTGGTCGCGTTCATGATCAGAACTCAAAGGCTTCGATGTTGCGCCGCCTGCCGAGCAGGAAGGCGTCCGCGACGATCTGCAGCGGCGCGAGGTCGACGTCGCATTCGCCCTTCGACGTCAGACCGACAAAGCGGCGGTACAGCGCCGGATATTCCTCCTTCATCGCATCGACCACGCCCTTGTCGCCGTCGCTCATCCTGGCGCCGCCGCCCGACAAGACCAATGGCCCGCGATCGGTCTCGATGCGGATGTCCCAGGTCTGCGGGCCGGTCTGGCGGAAATCGAACTCGACCCGGATCGGCAGGCCCGTGACATCGGCCATGTCCATTTCGACCACAATCGGCGCTTCGCGGTTGGAGGGAAAGCCGAGTTCGGCGCCGGTCACAAAAGGCGGCCGCGGCAAAATGCGGGTCAGGATCGACAGCGCGTTGATGCCGGGATCGAACACGCCGAATCCGCCAGCCGCGAAAATCCAGTCCTGCCCGGGATGCCAGACCCGCACGTCCTCTTTCCAGATGATGGTGACCTGCTTGATCTTGCGGCCGGCGAGCAGCTCGCGCGCCGGTTCGACCGCGGGCGCAAAACGCGAATGCCAGGTCGCGAACAGGGTTTTGCCGGCGGCCTGCGCCACCGCAAGCAGTGGCGCGATCTCGCTGACGGTGGCGCCCGGCGGCTTTTCCAGCATCACATGCTTGGCAGCCTCGAGCGCGAGCCGCGCCTGCGAGGTGCGCACCTGCGGCGGCGTGCAGAGCGTGACCGCGTCGATCTCGGGCCCGTCGCGCAGCAGCGCTTCGAGGCTCGCGAAATTGGGAACGTCGGAAGATTTCGCCCTGGGATCGGCGATCGCCACCAGCTCGACGCCGGAGGTGGCCGCGATCGCCGGCACATGCCGTGTGGTCGCGATCTTGCCGAAGCCGACGATGGCGAGACGAAGCTTTGTCATCGTTTTTCCTTGTCGTCCTTCTCGTGCGCAGCGGCCGGATCGTGCAGCGTCGGATCGACCGAGCTCGCGCCATGCCTTCGCATACCATTGAAGATGACGGCGGTCATGGCCTCGTTGGCCGCCTTCGGATCACCTTGCGCGATCGCATCGACGATGCGCTGGTGCCAGCTCAATACCGTCTCGCGATCGTCGGGATCGACCGGCGCCGAGAGCAGGAAGGAGGCGCGCAACGCCGCGGCGATGACGGCGTCGACCGAGCGCATGAAAGGATTGCCCGATGCGTTCGCCACCGCGATATGCAGCGCGAGATCGCCGTCGGTGAAGGCGTCGGAGTCGGAAGGCGCGCGCTGCATCATCTCGAAGGCGCGGCGCAGCTCCGCAATGTCGGCGTCGGTACGCCGGGTCGCGGCGAGCGCCGCCGCGCGCGGCTCGATCGCGAGGCGGATCTCGGCGAGGTCGGAGAGGAAGCGCCGGTCGATGCCGACATCGAGATGCCAGGCCAGCACATCGGCATCGAACATGTTCCAGGCGCCGCGCTCGCGCACCACCGTGCCGACGCGCGCCTTTGTCGTCAGCAGTCCCTTCGCCACCAGGGTCTTGACGCTTTCGCGCAAGACCGGCCGCGACACTGCGAATTGCGCGGTCAACTCGGCGTCGCCCGGCAGGCGCGAACCCTCGGGATAGCGACCGGCGATGATATCGATGCCGATAGAGCGGGCGACCTGCTCATGGTTGGAGTGGGCGCGGCGCGTTGGAATGACGACCAGGCGGGAGTTCATGGCTTTACTGCTTCCCCACGCGGGCGCGACCGGCCGGCGAGCCTGGTTCCACAGCCTGCGCCAGCCGTTCTAGTCATATTATCTTACTGTTGCCAGAGGCTCATCCCAGCGGCATGTTGGCGAGCCCGATCAGGCCCGGCGATTCCTCGAGGATCAGCCAGGTCGGCATTTTGGCGAGCATGGAGGCAAAGCGTCCCTTGCTCTCGAAACGCTGGCGGAAGGCGGAAGCGGCAAAGGCCTCCTTGAAGCGGAGCAAAATTCCGCCGGCGATATAGACGCCGCCGAAAGCGCTGATGGTCAGCGCGAGATCGCCGGCGACGCCGCCCAGGAAATCGCAGAAGTGGTCGAAGGCGCGGACGCAGTTCTCGTCCGATTTGTCCATCGCGCGCCGCGTCACGTCGGCGGGCGACAGCATCAAGGGTTCGATGCCGCGTAGCGCGCACAGCGCTTCGTAAAGATTTACAAGACCGGCGCCGCTCAGCACGCGCTCGGCGGAGACATGGCTCCAGCGCTTGCGCAGCATCTGGATGATCGCGAACTCCTCTTCGGTGGAAGCAGGGAGCGTGGCGTGACCGCCCTCGCCCGCAACCAGCGTCCAGCCGCCGCCGTGCGGAATCAGCGAGCTCATGCCGAGCCCCGTGCCGGGTCCTACCACGCCGATATTGCCGTGCGCGTTTTCGATGACGGGGCCGATCGCCAATTTCTGCTGCGCCGTGAGATGCGGGATGGCATAGGCGTTGGCGGCGAAATCGTTCACGACCGTGAGCGCCGTCAGATGCAGGCTCCGCTTCAACTCCTCGACCGAAAACGACCAGGCCTTGTTGGTGAGCGAAATCCGGTCGCCGAGCACGGGCCCCGCGATCGCAAGCGCACCCGACAGGTTCGCACGCTCGGCTTCCGGCAGCGCGTTGAGATAATCCGCCAGCGCGTCGTACAGCGACGGGTAGTGGTCGACCTCGACATGCCGGAGCTCCTGGTATTTGCCCGCTTGCGCCATCGCAAAGCGGGCATTGGTGCCGCCGATGTCGCCGATCAATCGTAAGTCGCTCAAGGAGGGCTCCATTCAGAAGGGTGGTCATCGCGCGGCTTCACCGCGCGATCCGCGAGCATAATTCACCAAATGGGCGACGGTTTCACGCCGGCGTTGCCTGTGGGCGGTTTTGGCGCTCCAAGATGCCGTTGGGGAATACCTCGACCAGGCATATGTTTCATATGCCATAGGAGCCGAATTGATGTCAGAGGCGCGGCGCGTCAGACTATTCCGCAACGGCCGCCATCAGGCGGTCCGCATCCCCGTCGAGTTCGAAATGCCGGGCAATGAGGCGATCATGCGTCGTGACGGCGATCGTCTGGTGATCGAGCCAGTGCGCAAGCGCAGATTGATTGCACTGCTCAAGACGATGAAACCAATCAAGGAAGATTTCCCGGCGATCGACGATGTCGTGCCGGCGCCGGAGCGCATCCATTGACCTGCGCCGTGCCTAGTCACGTAACGCGGCTCAAATGTCGCCTGAGTGCCCCGATCAATAGCACCGCATCACATTGATGGTCTGCTCGCTGCCATCACGGCGGGTCGTGGTCACCGTCTCCACCGGGCAGCTCGACACATAGGGCTTGTCGGAGGGCGTGACATTCGGCGGGAAGCGATGGGCCCAATCCCAGGGAACATCATAGGTGGTGGTGTAATGGACATCCTGTGACGTCTGGGGCGGCACGTCCGCATAGGGTGCGCCACCCGACGGGTAGGCCTCGTAGCCGTAGTCGCCCGTCCAGAAGGTCCCGCCAAAATTTCTGCGGTGATGACGAAACGCCGGGGCAACCGGCCCACGGACCATCGCGCGCGCCGAAGCAACCGCGCCACCCGGCGCAGTTCCCGACCTCGCAATGGCCTCGCTGGCGGGAAGCATCAACGCGACAGCGCCGAGAGACGCAATCAACGCGCTATACATCTTATACGTCATGGCACGCACCAATTCGTTGGTTGCTCGACAGCTCCCCAACGCACGCTAGGCCGGCGCCGTCGCGCCCGCAAATGCATCCTTAATCGTTAGTTAAGGCACACCATTAATAGAACAGCGCCTCCAAAAATACCGTGATTTCAAGGGGATGGCCGCCCTCATCCGCGGCCGCCCTCACCGCAATTGCCGCATCCCATGCGCCGTCCGGATCGTGGCGGAGAGCGACGGCGTTGTGGCTTGCGAAAACCGCACGCGCGGATCATCGAAGAAAGGCCTTAGCGAGCGGGTGATCAGCTCGGCGTCGGGATGCGCAATCTCGAATGACACAAGGCTGCAGCCGAGATCGGGCATGCGGGACGCCGGATGTGGCACGAGCGGCCACTGGATCAACGTCGGGAAGGCGCCACCGAATGGCATCGAACCGTCGTCAGGGACCGACATCAGCCAGGCCAGATCGCCGCGCGTCACGGTGACCGCTGGCCCCGCCGCATGCGGCACCTCGCGCAGCGCCGTCTCCATGTCGTCGGTGGCAAGCACCCAGGTCATGAGACGTGGCGAGGCGGCAAGCTCGGCGCGCAGTCTGGGATCGTCGAGGCCGAACCAGCGCCGCCGCGACAACGGCCCGGCTGCCGGATCGGGCGCGATGATCTCGAGAAACAGCGTGTCACCGAGACGAAGCAGATGGTTGTGCGTGCCCATCAGCGGATGGGCGCCACCTGTCGGAATGGTCACGCCGAGCGCCGCCTCGGCATGGGCGACGCCAGCGCGCAAATTGTCGGCGGCGAGCGTGATATGGTCGAATTGAAACAAGCTATGCCTCTGGGTGGGATCTATGGAGCGGCGGGCCTTGTAAATATGATCGATCGCAGGAAGTTTCAGGCCCGCGGGACGCTGCAATGAAAAAATGGAAACCATGCATTTCGGGAAAGCGCCCTAGCCCTGCGACGCGCCGCTGCTTAGTTTTTGCGCTTAGAAGCCCTGCTCTCGCATGAAAATCTGAGCAATGACCAAACCCCTCGAATTCGGACTGGATACTTTTGGCGACGTCACCAGAGGCGCCGACGGGGCGCCGCTCGCCCATGCGCAGGTGATCCGCAACGTGATCGACGAGGGCGTGCTGGCCGATCAGCTCGGCATCGACTTCATCGGACTCGGCGAGCATCACCGCGCCGATTTTGCGATCTCTTCGCCCGAAGTGGCGCTGGCGGCGATCGCCTCGCGCACCAAACATATCAAGCTCGGCTCCGCAGTGACGGTGTTGAGCTCGGACGATCCCATTAGAGTCTTTCAACGCTTTGCAACGGTGGATGCGGCCTCGGGCGGCCGCGCCGAGGTGATCCTCGGCCGCGGCTCGTTCACCGAGTCCTTCCCGCTGTTCGGCTTCGATCTCAGGCAATATGAGGTGCTGTTCGAGGAGAAGCTCGATTTGTTCGTCGAGCTCCTGAAACAGCAGCCGGTGACCTGGCAGGGCAAGCTGCGTCCGCCGCTCAAGGACCAACTGGTCTATCCGCCGGTCGAGCACGGCACGCTCAAGACCTGGATCGGCGTCGGCGGCAGCCCGGAATCGGTGGTGCGCGCCGCGCATTACGATTTGCCGCTGATGCTCGCCATCATCGGTGGCGATCCGAAGCGCTTCATGCCCTATGTCGATCTGCATCACCGCGCCTATGAGCAATTCGGCCGGAAGGCGAAGCCGATCGGCGTGCACTCGCCGGGCTATGTCGCCGAGACCGACGAGAAGGCGCGCGAGGAGCTGTGGCCCGACTACAAGACCATGCGCGACCGCATCGGCAAGGAGCGCGGCTGGCCGCCGATGAACCGCAACGAGTTCGTCCACGAAGCCGATCACGGCTCGCTCTATGTCGGCTCGCCCGAAACCGTGGCGCGCAAGATCGCCGCGACCGCGAAGGCGCTGGGGTTGGCGCGCTTCCAGCTGAAATATTCGGCCGGTCCCCTGCCGCATGAGAAGCTGATGAAGAGCATCGAGCTCTACGCGACCAAGGTCGTGCCGCTGGTCAGGGAGATGCTGGCGGAGGCGGCGGTGCCGGCGTAGACCGGGCGTGCCTGGCTCCAGCGGCGGCGGCCCCTCGGCGCGCTTGACGGAGGCTCCACGATATGATGTTCTTCGTTTGTTCTCGCGATTGATCGCGCTTTTTTTCTATCTCAAAAATGAGATAGCATGTCGTGGCGAGTTGAAATCCTCAATGAGACAGTCGCTGCGGAAATCGCAGCGTTGCCTGCCGATATGCAGGCGCGGTTTTTGCGGCTTGCAGAGCGCATTGTGGCCGCCGGACTGGAAAGTCTGGGCGAGCCGCATGTGAAACATCTGGAGGGCAAGCTTTGGGAGCTGCGGCTGACAGGCCGTGACGGAATTGCGCGAGCGCTCTACGTCACGGCGACGGGCCGCAGGGTCGTCGTGGTGCGTGCAATTGTGAAGAAGACTCAAAAGACGCCACCCGCTGAAATCGACCTGGCGCTTCGGCGCGCAAAGGAAATCAAGTGACCATTCCGTTCGAGAAGCTGAAGACGCGCCTGCTTGCCAATCCCAAGGTGAAGGCTGAATACGACGCGCTGGCGCCGGAGTTCGAGATCGCTGCGGAGTTGCTCAGGGCACGCCGACGTGCGGGCCTCTCACAGGCGGAACTCGCGGCCCGGATGGGCACCAGCCAATCCACGATTGCCCGTCTGGAGAGTGGCCAGACGCTTCCGAGCACCAAGACATTGCTGCGTTATGCCAAAGCCACCGGCAGCAAATTTCACGTGCGCCTGTCGGCAGCTTGACGCCTGGCGTGAGACCGCGCCCTCAGATCACGAAGAAGCCGTGCGTTCCGTCACGGCGGAACTGCTCGACCAGGCCGAACTCCCAGTCGAGATAGGCCTGCATCGCCGCATCATTGACGTCGGTGCCTTCATAGGGACGCCGGTAGCGGTGTGACGGGTCGGGCCTGGACAGGACCATCGGCGGGCCTACTTCCAGCGGGCCGTCATAGCCGCCCTCGAGCACATAGACCTCCCACGCCATCTGCCCGCACATCGCCCCTTGTTCACCTCGTGGTGATCCAGCGAATGATCCGATCCGTCACCTCGGCATCGGCACCGTAGAAGCCGTGAACGCTGATCGGCATGCAGGGGTCCTCCCCGGGAGGAGTGGAACCTGATGTGATCGGCACCAGCAGGACGTGCTTGTTGGAGGTCACGAGATGATCGTAGACATCCTGGGCGCCGGCATAGGTGTTCAGGTCGCAAGCATCGTCCTTGTGATGCACGATCAGAACGGGCGCCTTGATCAGTTCAGGGTGTGCCGTTTCGAGATAGTCCTTGTATTGAATGGTGCCCGTCAACACCACGCCTTTCAGGCGGGCGTCGGCTGCCATCCTGGAAGCGAGCGCCATTGCGCTCAGCGTTCCGCGGCTGTTGGCAACCAGGAACACCCGCTTCACGGCAAAGGCGTCGAGGATGGCGCTCACGTCCTTGGCGTGATCGTCCGAGATGCGAAACGTGTCCGACATGCCCTTGATGGAGTCGGACGGGGCGTCCATCAGGACCGAGATCAGGCCGGCCTCGGCATAAAGTTCGGCCGTGCGGGCGATGAAATTTTTCGACAGCGCGACCTTGCCGTCGGTCACCTTGATGTGGCCGGCGCCGTTGCCGCCGGGGATCAGCAGCACCAGAGTATCGGCGGTCTTGCTCGTCTGCTGTACCCAGATGCGGATGCTGGCGCCGCGCGGGCTCTCGACAGTCTTGAGCTCGCCAGCGTGGGCGCGAGCGGACACGAACATTAGTATCGCAGCAAGCAGAACGACAGGCTTCATCTTGATGACCCTCCGCGGGGATCGGCGTGTGGTCATGCCGCCCCCCTCTTGAGCTCCACGACTTTTCCGTTGCGATATATCAGCGGCAATCGATCCGTCGCCTGCACCGACACCACTCTTCCGATGAAAACCGAATGCGTTCCCGCGGCCAGTTGCGCCTGGATGACGCACTCGAGCTGGGCGACGCAACCCTCGATCATGGGCACTCCCGTTACGCCCTGGCGGTGTTCCACGTATTGTAGCGGATCGTCGGACTTCGCGGCGAAGTGCTGCGCCAGCGCGGCCTGCTCCGCCGACAGGACGTTGACGGCGAAGAAGCCGCTCTTCTCGATCAACGAATGCGACCGGCTGGACTGATTGATCACGACCAGGATGCACGGCGGCGCGGCCGACACGCTGCACACGGCGGTTGCCGTCATCCCGTTGGTGACCGCACCGGCCCTGCTGGTAATGACTGTCACGGTCGACGCCATGCAGCGCATCGCAGCCTTGAAGCGGCCTTCGTCGATGCTTGCCAGTGTTGCGTGTTCGGCGAGATGTTCCATCGGACTACATCGTCCCTGCGATGCCGAGATGGTGGCGAAGCGTGTCGCCCTCGTACTCGTGCCGGAACAGCCCCTTCTGCTGCAGGACCGGCACGACGGCGCTGACGAAATCATCAAACGTATCGGGGAGAAAAGCGGGGGAAACGACGAAGCCGTCGGCCGCACCGGACTGCACGATGTCGGCCATCTGCTCGGCGACATCCTTCGCGGTGCCGACGAACCTCGGACACATGACTCCCCGGCCGTAGATCCGGCCGGCGTCCGCAATGGTGATGGATTGTCCCGCCGCTATGCTTTTGAGGGCCGCGAGATTGCCCTGGCTTCCTGAAGACTGGACGCTCTCCACGCTTGCATCAAGCGCGAGGCCGGAGAAGTCGTTGTTGGCATGCGCGGCAAGCGTCGACAGCCCGACCAGGGGGTCGACGAGGGCGTCATGACGATCGCGCTTCTCTTCCGCCTCGCAGCGGCTTTCGCCGACAAACGGCATCATCGCCATCAGCACCTTGCTCGCGCCCGGCGGCCGCTCCGCCACGGAGAGCGCGTCGCACACCTCGGATTTGAACTTCTGCATGCGCTCCAGCGTCGGCTGCAGCGCGAAGATCACTTCCGACCAGCGCGCGGCAAAGGCCTTGCCGCGTCCGGACGATCCGGCCTGGATGACCACGGGCCTGCCTTGCGGACTGCGGGGGATGTTCAGGGGACCCCGCGACTGGAACCAGCGCCCACGGTGATTGAGGTAATGGACCTTGTCGGGATCAGCGTAGATGCCGGCCTCGCGGTCGAGCACGAGCGCATCCGCCTCCCAGGTGTCCCAGAGTCCGAAGGTGACTTCCATGAACTCGTCGGCCCGATCGTAGCGTTCGTCGTGGCCGAGATGCGGCACGTCGCCGAAATTCAGCGCCTCTCCGTCGTTCATCGAGGTCACGACGTTCCAGGCGGCACGACCCGCGGAAATATGGTCGAGGGTGGCGAACTCGCGCGCGATATTATAGGGCGCGTCATATGTCGTGGACCGCGTCGCCCCGAGCCCGATGCGCGTCGTGACGGCCGCCAGCGCGCCGAGCACGGGAACAGGATCCATCCGGGTGGCGTCCTGATCGCCGTAGCGGATGCCGGTGCGGTGACTGGCGCCGTAGCGATCAGCGATCGCGAGCCGATCGGCGAAAAACAGGAAATCGAATTTTCCGCGCTCCAGCAGTCTTGCGATTTCGACGTAATGCGCCAGACTGAGAAAATCGGTCGGATGCTCCGGGTTTCTCCAGATCGCGTGGCTATGGACCACCGGACCCGCGATCAGGAATCCGCAGAGGTGCATCGTGCCTGTTCTTGACATGCGAATCCTCCTTGCGCGCCGGATCGGCCGCGCTTCATTGCGTACCGGGCTCTTCGACGGGCTCAGGTTACGATTTCAACGATTTCGTTTTTGCCGTTGCGAATGATCTGATGGACAAAGGACCGGTTGAGCTGGTCGCCTCGTTCGTTGAAGTCCACGGTCGCACCCGCGCCGACAAAATTGATCTTCTTGCCGGCGCGCACCATCTGGAGCGCCTTCACGATGTCGTCGACCTCCTCGCCCGGCGGATTGCAGACTTCCGGGATCGACTTCACCCAGGATGACGCGTCGGACGATTTCGCGTGCTCCATGGCAAGCGCCGTGACACAGACCTGATCGTGCGTGTTGCCCGCAAACAGGAACACCGTGCCCTCCGGCGCGCCCATCTCCCTGACGAACTTCCTATAGGAGGCCGAATCCAGCGGAGGCCCCGGCTGCAGATGATGAATGCCTTCGGCCACTTCCGGCGGGACGCTTTTGAGGAAGGCGCCGTCGGCATCAGCGCCTGTGCCGAGCCCGACGATCTTCGCCTGATACCCGCCGCGATAGACCTCCTTGGCGATTGCGACGAAATCCGTCAGCAGCGCCGCGCAGAACACGCCGTCCGGCTCGGTGCCGAACGCCTTTTCGACTTCCGCGCGGTATGATGCCTGATTTGGATTGTACATGATGACGTCGGCGACGGTACCGCCGAGCTTCGCCATCTCGGTCTTGAACGGCTCGATCATGGCGACCACGAATGGATTCTGCTGCGCCAGGATATTGATCTTCTTGAGCTTGAGGCTCGTCATCACCTTCGCGGCGGCCGGCCCCCATTGCGAGCTCTTGGCCTGGAAGCGGTAGACGCGGCCCTTGGTGTCGCCGTCGGTGATCGCATCCGCCGCCGCGGAAACCATCTCCACCTTGTCGGCGGCGAGAATCAGCGGCTTTGCGGCCAACGCTTCCGGACTTCCCCAGAAGCCGCCGACGACTTCCACCTTGTTGACGTCAAGCAGCTTGTGGGTCGCCGTCACGCTCGTTGTCGCACTGGTTTCCGAGTCCTCGATATAGAGTTGAAGCTTTCGGCCGCCGAGAATACCGCCCGCATCATTGATGGTCTTCACGACGAGATCGGCGGCTTTTTTCATGTCGGGCCCATAGGGGCCCGTGGCACCGGTAAACGGCAGGACCATCCCGATCGGAATTTGGCCGGCGCCTTCGGCGAATGACGGCCGGCTGCCAAGACCGGCCAGCGACAGACCCAACACACCCACAACCTGACGTCGGTTAAGCGAACGCACCATGATCATGACTCCCTGCTGGAAACTTCGGATTCGCAATGCTTGAACGACGGGGCTGCGCCAGCCGGATCCACGGCCCACACCGGCGCGGATCGCTGAGAGGCCGCGGAGGGCCGATCGGCTGGAACATCATCGTCGGGAAAAAAGTCGCTGACCTGCTTCTGCGGCTCAGCGAACAGCCCCTGCGGTCTCAGGATCAGCAACAGAACGATGCCGAGGCCGACGAGGCCGAGACGCAAGGCTGCAAGCTGGGCGCCGTCGACGACCGCAAGCGCATCCTTGAGGAAGCGCGTCGCCTCGATCAGGGTCATGATGGTCCCGGCGCCCACCAGGAGGCCCGTGTTGGAGCCGCGGCCGCCGAGGATGACGGCCATGAAGGCATAGGCTGTCGTGATCGAGGTAAACTGGCCGGGATCGATATAGGTCAGGTAGAATGCGTGGAGCGCGCCGGCCAGGCCCATCACCGCGCCGCCGATTGCGAACGCCTTGATCCGCAACAGCAGCACCGGCTTGCCAAGTGCGCCGGCAACGATCGGATCTTCGCGAACGGCCCGAAGCGCGCGACCGAAGGGGGAGCGCACCAGGGTTTCGAGCGTCACGAAGACCAGCGCGACCATAGCGAGCGCGAAACCGAGCAGCACGCCGTCATACTGGGAGGCCGGAACCAGCGAGGAAAACGGCCGCGGTATGTTGGCAATGCCGATCGCCCCGCCCGTCAGCCAGTCTTCGTTGAGCAGGAGGATGCCGACCACCTCGCCGAAGCCGATGGTGACGATGGCCAGATAGTCGTCGGCGAGACGGATCGACAGAAAGGCGAGAGCCGTGCTTGCGGCGGCACTCAGGGCGGCGGCACAGATCATCGCGGCGAGCCAGCCGACATGCGGACCAAGCAGGGCGATCGTATAGGCGCCAAGCGCGACGAAGCCGACCACGCCGAAATTCACGAGGCCGGCGACGCCCCATTGAAAGTTGAGCGCGAGCCCGACCAGCATCCCAATCGAAACCAGGACAAACAGCGTGGAGAGATAGGCGATCATTTGCCAACCACCCGTGCACCGAGCAGGCCCTGCGTGCGCATCAACAGCAGCACAAGGATGATGCAGAAGCTCACGACCTGGCGGTAATTGGTCGGCAGCACGAGCAGCGAGAGCTCCTCGGCGAGCCCGATCACGAGGGCGCCGACCACCGCACCGAACGGACTTCCAAGCCCGCCCAGGATCGCCGCGGCAAAGGCCGGAATCTGATAGCTCCAGCCGAGCAGCGGATCGACCGCGCGATCGAGACCCGCCAGAACCCCCGAAATCGCAAGCAGCGCGCCGGACAGGGCCCAGGTGATCCGCACGATCGTTTCCCGCTCGACGCCGCGCACCGCGGCAAGCGTCGGGTTGTCCGCCGTCGCCCGCATCGCGCGGCCGAGCGGCGAGGCATAGAAAAGAAGTTGCACCAAGACGACGCAGAGCAGCACCGTCGTCGCGGCGATGAGCTGCTCCTGGTTGATGCGCAGGCCGTGCCAGCGGATCGGCCGGGCAATCGCGAAGTCGAAGTTGCGCGTCGTATTTCCAAACGCGAACCTGCAGATGTTTTCGAGGACCAGCGATACTCCCATCGAGGCGACCAGCAGCACGATCGATCCGCGGTCGCGCAGATGCGCAAAGACCAGCCGGTCGGACAGCACCCAGGTCCCGGCAACGACCAGCGCGGAGAGGACGCCCGCGGCAAGCAGCGGAAGATGAAGCAACGTGTTGGCGACCCAGGCGGCATAGGCGCCCAGCGTCAACGTGGCGCCGATTGCAAAATTCGGAAACTTCAGGATGCCGAACACGACGGTCAGCGCCAGCGCGGGAAGCGCCAGCAACAAGCCGGTCGCAAGTCCGTCGACGATCAATTGACCGATCATGGCTCGCCGCCCCTTCCAAAGAAGAGATCGGTAAGGTCGGAGCCGGAAATGACCGAAGGCGGGACCTGGCAGCGCTTGCGGCCGGCGACCAGCACCATGACCTCGTCGGCAAGCCGCAACGCCGCAGCAACATTCTGCTCGACCAGGAGGACGGTGACGCCGGCCTCGCGCACGCGAGCCACGGCCTGCATGGTCTCTTCGACGAATTTGGGCGACAGCCCCGCGGTCGGCTCGTCGAGCAGCAGCACTTCCGGGTTGGACAAAAGCGCGCAGGCGAATGCGAGCATCTGCCGCTGCCCCCCGGAAAGATTCCCGGCAAGCAGCTTTGGCCTTCGCGCGATCTCGGGAAACATCGCAAGCACCTGCTCTTCCTGTGCAGGCCCGACACCACGGCGATCGCGCAGGAATTCCGTGGCCAGCTTGAGATTCTCGCGGATCGTCAGGTTGCGGAAGACATTGGCCTCCTGCGGCACATAAGCGAGGCCAGCGCGCACGCGCCTCGCCGGAGACAGGCTTGTCATCTCCCGGCCCGTGACCTCGATCGAACCCTCGCGCGAGGACAGCAGGCCGGCCAGTGTCTTGATGAACGACGATTTGCCGGAGCCGTTGGGGCCGATCACGGCCAGAATGGTTTCCGGCGCAAGGTCGACACTGATGCCCCGGACGATATCGCCGCCGCCCGGATAGCCGGCGCGAAGCGAACGAACCGATAGCGCGGGGATGATTGCGTTCACAGCGCCATCCCCAGATAGGCTTCGATGACCCGCTTGTCCGAGGTCACGTCGGAGAACGATCCTGAAACCAGCGCGGCACCTTCCGCCAGAACATGAACGTCGTGGCAGATTTCGCTGATCAGGTGCATGTCGTGCTCGACGATGCCGAACGATATCCCTTCCCGGTTCAAGCTGCGGATGACGCCGATGATCTCCTTGAGCATGGGCGGGGCAACGCCGGCGGCCGGTTCATCGAGCAGGACGAGCTTTGGATCGAGCAGAAGGACCCGCGCAAGCTCGAGCAGCTTCTTCTGGCCGCCCGACAATGCCGATGCGGATCGGTCGGCGAGATGCCACAGGCCGAGCCGTTCGAGGATGGCGCGCGCCTTGAGCGCAATCTCCCGATCCTGCCGTCTCACGGCGCCGCGCCCGAACAACGCGGCGCCGATCTTCTCGCCGGCCTGATGCGGCGCGGCCAGAAGCAGGTTCTCAAGCACGGTCAGGCCGCCCAATTCCCTCGCGATCTGGAAGGTCCTGACGAGTCCGACCGAGGCCGTCCGATGGACCGAGAAGGAAGTGACGTCGCGCCCATCGAATTCGATCGAGCCGCTATCGGGCTTCACGATGCCGCTGACGACGTTCAGCAACGTGGTCTTGCCCGCGCCGTTCGGCCCGATGATGCCGGTGACCCTTCCTTCAACCAGCGAAAGCGTGCAGTCGTTGAGCGCCGCGACGCCGCCGAAGTGCTTGCTGACATGGCTGATCCTGAGCAAGTCCCGCATCGGCCTAATCGTTCCGGTGAAACGGGAGCGCTGCGATCATGCCCGCGCGTCCGATCCGTTGATCAAAAACTAGCCACATCTGCTTTTGCGGTGTGCACACACTGAATCCGTCCTGATCGAAACGCTAGTTCGGCGCTTGCCACCAAGCAAATTTATTGTGCTTCGCGAAAAGCAAAGTTTTATTTATCCTTCGATCATGGCTCGGGTGCTCGAGATCAACCTGTTGCGCACGTTCGTGATGCTCATCGAAGAGCAAAGCGTGACCCGCGTTGCCCGGCGTCTCAACAGAACCCAACCCGCGGTCAGTCTTCAGCTCAACCGTTTGAGCGATGCGGTCGGCCATCCCCTGTTCGAACGCGACCTCCGGCATCCGCGCCTGACGCGCCACGGCGAAATGCTGCTGCCTTATGCGCGGCAGATGCTGAAGATGCACGACGATGCGCGCTCGCGCCTTGCCACCGAGGAGATCGCCGGGCGCGTCACGCTTGGATGTCCCGACCTGTACGCGGCTTTCCTGCTTCCCGAAACTCTGGCGAGCTTCAGGGGAGCGTATCCCGGAATCGAGGTGACGGTTCGCTGCGCGCTGTCGGCGCAACTGGCCGAAGAGATTTCGGCGGGCCGGATCGACGTTGCGCTCGCAACCCGCATGCCGAACGTCCATCCGCAGGTCGCAAGCATCAAGCTTCTGCGCACCGAACCACTGGTCTGGCTCGGCGCCAATTCAGGCACCGCCTTCCAGGAAAAGACCCTTCCTCTGGCGCTTCTGCCCGAGGGCAATCTGTATCGCGATTACGCACTCGCTGCGCTCAACAATGTCAGCCGCGCCTGGCGCATTGCCTGCGTATCGGAAAGCATCGCCGGCATGGAGGCCATGGCACTCGCCGACGCCGCGGTCATCGTGCTGGCGGAATTGGTCAAGGTGGCAGGCCTGCGGCGATTGAACGAGCGGGACAGCATGCCTTCGCTCCCCTCGGTCGACCTCGTTCTTTGGCGGCGACAGGTCGGCATGTTCCCGGCGGCCGACCATTTGGCCGCCCACATCGAGCGGCACATCGGGGCTTCCCGATAACGCGGCCGTGCGTTCAGATCACAAAGAACCCATGCGTTCCGTCGCGGCGGAGCTGCTCGACCAGGCCGAACTCCCAGTCGAGATAGGCCTGCATCGCCGCATCGTTGACGTCGGTGCCTTCATAGGGACGCCGGTAGCGCTGTGACGGGTCGGGTTTTGGCAGGACCAGCGGCGGGCCTGCCTCCAACGGGCCGCCATAGCCGCCGTCGAGCACGTAGACCTCCCACGCCATCTGGGCGAGCCAGGATGCGGTCATGTCGGCGCGGATGGACTTGTCGTCCGTGAGCAGGATGCGCGCGCCGCGCACGGGTGCGGCCATGTCGATCTCCTGCACCAGCTGGCCTCCCGGATAATGGCGGAAGCCTGCGAGATGACCGGCGGCATATTCGTCCGCATCGCGCACGTCGAAACGGTAGAGCGTGCGTGTCCCGTCGGTCGCAATCGCGGCCGCATCGCTCGGGCCCATATGGCGAACGCCGGCGCGATAGGCGACATCGCGGGCGTTGTCCCTGGCCCCTTCAAACATTCCGATGCCGCCGCGCCGGTCCGCACCATGCTCGAGGCCGTGCCGCGCCAGCGTCCAGCCGATGGTGCCGTTGCGCAGCGCCCGCACCTTGTTGGGCAGGCCCGCATTGATCAGTGACTGCGTGCCGATGATCGATCGGGTGCGGCCGGCGCAGTTGACGATGATGGTGGTGTCGGGATCGGGCGCCGCGTTCCCTGCGCGCAGCACCAGCTCCGCGCCGGGCACGCTTAACGAGCCCGGGATGTTCATGGTCGCATATTCATCGAAACGGCGGACGTCGAGGATGGCGATGTCGGCCTTGTCCTCGATCAGCGAGGCGACCTCATCCGCGCTCAGCGACGGCGTGTGGCGGCGCGACTCGACCAGCTCGCCGAAGGCCTTTGCGTAGGAATTGACGTCCTGGAAAATTTCGTAGCCGGCGCTGCGCCAGGCCGCGAGGCCACCGCCGAGCGCGCGCACATTGTTGTAGCCGAGTGCCGCGAGCTGAACGCTCGCGGGCGCGACCAATCCTTCACCGTCGTCGTACAGGACGATCGGCACATCCTTGCGCGGCAACCGCACCGCCGCCTCGATCGCGATCCGGTCCGCCGCCAGGTTGGCGGCGAACAGCGGGTGCCCGGTGGCGAAGGCGCCCTCGTGCCTGATATCGAGTAGCGCAATTTCCTGGCGCAGCAACAGCGCAGCGCGAATGTCCTGCGGGGAGACGGTTGACGTGGTCATGAGGATGGCTCGCGAAGGTTGGCGCCGGGCTTCGTAACCTCAAGCAGGCCGATCGGCAATCATGCGAACCGGCCAAACGAACAGTTTGAATTTGTCCGGCTTGACGAGCCGTGCATTCTATGATGTTCTTCTTTTGTTCCAATCAAGCTTTGGTTGTGTGCAGGGGGCTTCATGCACGATGTAAACGCGGCGTCGGCCGAGACTGTCTGGCTTGTTTTCCATAAAGACGACAAGACCCCGAAGGAGTTTGTCCACTCGCTGATCCAGACCGTCTTTGCCAAATCCGAGCGCGACGCGCGGGCAACCGTTGCGCAGATACACCGGGAAGGCATGTCCGCGTCCGGCCCCTATCCGGCTGCGGTGGCGAAGGTACTGCTCGATGAGTGCGAGCTCCGCTTTCGCGCGGCCGGACATCCCTTGCGCGTGACCGGCGAGGAAGCCACAGATTCCTCCGACGAAGCCCAAGATGGGGCATTCGCCTACGCGTGCGAAGCCCTTGATTGGCATTTCTCCGGCACCCCGCCGAGCGCACTGGTCACGAGATTGCGGCGGTTTCCGCTGCACATGCAGGCCGATGTCCAGGTCGCGCTCGCCAGATTGTTCTCATCTCCGGTCGGTTTCTTCGGCATTCACGAGGAATACCGCGGCGACCTCGACTTCGCGCAGCTCTTGAGGGATGGCCGGCAAGCGAAAGCACTGGCGCCGCCGCAATATCTCGACGTGGACGTCGGCGAAGCCGCGCCGGTGAAGTGCCTGCGCAACGGATTATGGCTGTGCCAGCACGGCGAACTGCCTTATGTTGTCGTCCTTGCCCGCTTCCGCGAATACAGCCCGGAACCACTCCTCCACGTTGAAATAGCGGTGCTGGCCGGCGATGCCGGCGAAAGGTTCGCCGAGCATTGTTTTGCGGAGCTGGAAACGGCGGTGCGAGAGGCACACTCCTATCGCGGCAAGGTCTTGTCCTTCGATGCCGACGACGAATATCGCGGCAGGTCGGTCGGCCTCATGGTGCATCGGCTTCCTCCCGTGCACCGCGAGCAGGTCATCCTGAGCGAGCCAACGCTGAGGCTGCTCGATCGCAACGTTCTGCGGTTTGTCGAAAGCCGTGAAGCGTTGCGCAGGCTGGGTCTTTCGACGCGGAAGGGCATCCTGCTTTACGGTCCGCCGGGCACCGGCAAGACCCACACCATCCGCTATCTCGCAGCCAATCTGCCGGGCCACACCACACTGATCATCACGGCCGGGCAAATGGGCTGGCTCGGCGCCTACATGGCTCTTGCCCGCCTACTGCAGCCAGCCCTAGTCGTGATCGAGGATGTCGATCTGATCGCGCGAGACCGCGGCGAGATGGGCGGGCCCTGCGAGGAATCGCTGCTCAACAAGCTGCTCAACGAAATGGACGGGCTGAAAGAGGATGCGGATATCCTGTTCGTCCTCACCACCAACCGGCCGGAGGAACTGGAGAGCGCGCTGGCCGGCCGGCCCGGCCGCGTCGACCAGGCCATCGAGGTGCCGCTGCCTGACGAAATCGGGCGCGCCAAGCTCGTTCAACTCTATGGCAAGGGCCTGCCGCTCAGCGCTGCGGTTGTCGATGACGCCGTGCGGCGCACGCAAGGCGTGAGCGCCGCCTTCATCAAGGAGCTGATGCGGAGGATCGCACAAAGCGCGATCGTTCGCGATGGTGGAGGCTCGGTCGTCTCGGCCGACATTGACGAAGCGCTGAATGACATGCTGTTTGCCGGCGGACGGCTCAATGTGAAGCTGCTCGGCGGTGCACAGGAGATGGCCGAAGCATAAAAACCGCGGCCCGCAAGTGCTGTCCCGCGCGGACCTTTCCTGGCCGCGCGGTGATCGCGCCCGGCATCATTGCCTTGGGCCGACAGTGCCGGTTTCCTTCAAACGCGCAGATCTCAGCCAGCCGGACACGCTCTTGCCCGTCCTGGGGTTGGTGTACATCACCGACGACCACCCGTCATCGGTTTCGGCATAGGCGATCAGTTCATCCTTCGGGATGACGAACACGCCGTCGATCGGGCAGCGAAGGTTCGGCGCCGCGTAGAATTGCAGCCTTCCCACGCCCGTGACGGCTTCGGAGAGCGGCGGCGAGAAGATCGGAATTTCCTTCGTGCCGGTCTTCGGCTCCCTGCAGTCACTTGCAAGCGCAGGCGCGCCGGAGAGGCTCAGAAGCATCCCGCCGCAGGCGACAACAGCCAACAGGCCCTTACGCGACGTCATGTCGATCTCCATGCCACGGTGCATTGGGTCGCGCCGGCCTCCGAAGGAAGTTCACGCGCGGCGAAGCTCTATCGCCGCAGGACCGCGGCGGTTCCCAGGAGCCCGACCGCCGTGAAAGCTGCCCCGGCCACGAAAGTTGCGTAAGGACCGATGATTTCCCATAGCGCGCCCGCGATCAGGCTCGCGAGCAGCAGCGCTACTCCACTGACGAAGTTGAATACGCCGAAGGCGGTCGCGCGCAAATCCGACGGCGCTTCGTCGGCGACCAGGGCGGCAAGCAGGCCCTGGGTCATCCCCATGTGCAGGCCCCAGAGCGCAACGCCGCACATGACCACCACGAGATTGGGGGCGATGGCGAGGACGATGTCGGCGGCAATCAGGATCGCAAAGCCGGCGATGAGCATCGGCCTGCGGTCGACCTTGTCCGACAGCGCACCAAGCGGATAGGCGGAGAGAGCATAGACGATGTTCATGACGACGAGCACCAGCGGCGCCAGCGCGAGTGAAAGCCCGGCAGCTTGTGCGCGCAGGATGAGAAAAGCTTCGCTGAAGCGAGCGAGCGTCAACACGGCTCCGATGCCGACCACGAGCCAATACGACCGACTAAGCTTCCTGAAGCCGACGGGTCTCCAGGGCGCCTGCGTTGCGACCACCTCGCGGGGCGGCTCGCGCACAAAGACCGCGAGAACGAGCACCGAGACCAGGCCGGGAATCACGGCGATCCAGAAGATCAGGCGGAAATTGTCGTTCAGCGCTGCCATCAGGGCGATGGCAATCAACGGACCGGTAAACGCACCGACGGTATCGAGGGCCTGCCTCAGGCCGTAGGCTGCGCCACGCAGCCCCGCCGGAACCATGTCTCCCACCAGCGCATCGCGCGGCGCGCCGCGAATGCCCTTGCCGAGCCGATCCGAAAATCGCGCGGCGAGCACCAGCGAAGGCGTCGGCGCCAGGGCGAAGAAGGGTTTTGAAAGAGCACCAAGACCGTAGCCGATCACCGTGAGAGACTTGCGCTTGCCGAGCCTGTCGCTCAACCAGCCGGAGAACAGCTTCGAGATCGATGCCGTTGCTTCACCGACACCCTCGATGAGACCGACCATTTCCGCGCTCGCGCCCAGCACGGTGGTGAGGAACACCGGCAACAGGCCGTGGATCATCTCCGAGGAGATATCCATCAACAGGCTGACGAAGCCGAGTGCCCAGATGCCGCCGGGTAGCCGGGCAAGCGACGATCGTGCTTCGGGAGACTTGCCTTCTTCGCTCATGCGATTGCCACTCCGTCCCTACGATCCCTGTATTTCCGCGAGAATCGCGGAGAGTTTAATCAGTTTCAAATGGGATAGGTTCGGGTTGAAGGCGAGCCACGGCGCTTGCTCGCCGCAAGCCGAGAGCCACGGGCTTCCAGAAAAACGTACCCCTTTGGTGGCAATTTTTGAACCGTCGAAAGTAACGCGCGGCGGCGGTGGAGGCGCGTTCGCAGCCTGAGCCGCGCGGGAACAAGGTTCACCTCAATCGGCGGAGCCTCTCTGCGGGTAACCATGCTCCGACATCGCCCTGCATCAGTACCTTGCATTACATGGTACCTTGTTATATATAGAACACGTCGCTCGCAGGAGTTCGATGACGGAATTGACGATCCAAATTCAGCTCAAGAAAGGGGCGCTCGAGATGTGCGTGCTGGCGTTGCTGGCCCGTGGCGAAAGCTATGCCTATGAGATCGCCTCTACGCTCGCGGCGGGCATCGGCATGGGAGAAGGGACGATCTATCCGCTGATGCGCCGCATGCAGGATGACGGACTGGTCGCCACGCGCCTTGTCGAGTCGAGCAGCGGTCCGCCGCGAAAATACTACCGGCTCACGCCCGCCGGGCGCGCGGCACTCGCAGCGCAGAAGCGCGAGTGGCAGGCCTTCACGGACGCGGTCGAGCGGCTTCTCAGAGACAGCAAATGAACAAGTCGGCCTTCCTGCGCATTCTCCGCGACGGACTCGCCGGACTTCCTGGCCAGGACGTCGACGAGATCGTGAGCGACTACGGCGCCCATTTCGACGAAGGCCTTGCTGCGGGGCGCAGCGAGCAGGACATCGCCACGGCGCTCGGCGATCCCCGGCGGCTGGCGCGGGAGTTGCGCGCCGAGACCGGGCTGCGCCGCTGGGAAAATCACCACAGCCTGCGCAATTCCGCATCCGCGCTGCTGGCGCTCGGCGGCCTCGCCGCGGTCGATATCCTGCTGCTGTTGCCGCTGCTGTTCGCCGCGGTGCTGACCGTCCTCGTGCTCGGCCTCGTGATTTTCATCCTCGGCATCATCGGGATCGGGCTGCTCCTGAGCGTCTTCAAGCTCGCCGCCATCGCGCCGATCTCCACCATCGTTCTGCGCGTGCTGGCAGGCATCGGACTGATCTCTGCCAGCGCCGCCACCGCGACACTGCTGCTGCTCGCCCTCAACGGCGCGATCAAAAAGCTCGCCGGCTTTGCGCGGCTACATTACCGGCTGCTCAAACCGGAACAGCACCCCGGCTGAGTACGGCGGCGTCAACAAGGAAACGGAGGGTGAGATGCGTAAACTGCCGACGGCAATGCCGAAGACCCGCCTTGATCGCCGCCATTTTCTGGCCGCGCTCGGCGCCGGCCTGATCGCGGCACCTCGCGCCTTTGCGGGACCGTCGCCGGAAGATATCAGCCAGCGCCTCGTACAAGCCGAGCAGGACGGTAAAGTCAGCGGCTTGCACGCGCTTCTGGTGAGCCAAAGCGGCAAGCTCGTGTTCGAGCACTATGGACGAGGCGTGGATGAGGCGGAAGGCCGAGGCCTCCTCGGCACGGTCGTCTTCGCCCCGGACATGCCGCACGATTTGCGTTCGGTGTCCAAGAGCATGATCGGTCTTGCCTACGGCATCGCGCTCGAAGCCGGCAAGGTGCCGCCACCCGAGGCCAGACTGTACGACCAGTTCCCGGAATATCCCGATCTCGCAAGCCAGCCGGGCCGCGATCGCCTCACCATCCATCACGTGCTCAGCATGACGCTCGGGCTCGACTGGGACGAACTCACGATTCCCTATGGCAACCCGCGCAACGCCGAGAATGCGATGGAGGCAGCCCCCGACCGTTTCCGCTTCATCCTGGAGCGGCCGATCGTCGGTGAGCCCAGCGCCAGATGGACCTATTGCGGCGGCGCTACCGCGCTGCTCGGCCGGTTGATCGCGAACGGCACCGGCGAGCCGCTGCTCGCTTTTTGCCGGCGCGTTTTGTTCGATCCGATGGGTTTCGGTCCAGCCACCTGGGCGAAAGGCCGGGATGGCGAATTTCGCGCGGCCTCCGGCCTGCGCCTGTTGCCGCGCGACCTCCTGAAGATCGGCCAGCTCATGCTCGCCGGCGGAGCGTGGGACGGCAAGCAGGTCGTGCCGCGTGACTGGGTGAAACGCGCCATCACGCCGATGGTCGCGATCGAGGACGGGCGTCGCTACGGCTATCACTGGTACCTCGCCGCTTCCCGCACCGGCGCATCTCAACAGTGGCAACGCTGGGTGGGCGGCATCGGCTGGGGCGGCCAGCGCCTCTATGTCTTTCCCGAGCTCGCCCTCGTGGTGGCGCAGAACTGCGGCAACTACGACAAGCCGGGCACCGAACAGCGGCGCATCAACGACGCCATCATCAGCGAGATCGTGCTGCCGGGCTTCGTCTAGGGAACGGCGCCAGTCTGCAAGAACCGCGAGGTGATTGTAATGCCTGTCAACGTTCGCTAGACGGGACGCTCCTTGCCCGAAGGGGCCCCGGCGTAATCTGCGGAAGAGAGAGTATGGCGCGCAACATTCTGATCCTTGGAGCCTCGTATGGCTCATTGCTGGCGACGAAGCTCTTGATGGCGGGTCACAACGTGACCCTGGTGTGCCGGAAGAAGACCGCAGAGCTCATCAATCGCGACGGCACCGAAGTTCGCATCAAGCTGCGCGACGAGCCGACGCACCGGGCGATCTTTTCGCGCGATCTGCCTGGGAAGGTGGACGCGACAACGCCCGCAGACGTCGACATTTCCCGCTACGATCTGGTTGGTCTTGCCATGCAGGAGCCGCAATACACCAACCATACGATCCGGGTTCTGATGATCAAAATCGCCGCGGCGAAGCTGCCTTGCCTCTCGATCATGAACATGCCGCCCCTGCCCTATCTCAAACGGATCCCGGCGCTCAAGGACATGGACCTCGAGGAGGCCTATACCAACGCCCAGGTGTGGGAGCGTTTCACGCCGGGACTGGTGACGCTCTGCTCGCCCGACCCGCAGGCGTTCCGCCCGCCGGAAGAGGCGGCGAATGTGCTCCATGTCGGCCTGCCGACAAACTTCAAGGCAGCGGCATTCGCCGATGAGAAACACAACAAGCTGCTTCGGGAGCTGGAAGCGGACATCGACGCGGTGAGGCTGGATGGCCAGGACGTTCCGGTGAAGCTCAAAGTGTTCGATTCGCTGTTCGTCCCCCTGGCCAAATGGTCGATGCTGTTGACCGGGAATTACCGCTGCATCACGCCAGCCGAGCCGCAGTCGATCCGCGACGCGGTGCACGGCGATCTGAAGCTCTCTCAGTCGATCTATGACCATGTCGACGCCGTCGCCCGGCGCCTGGGAGCCGACCCGCAGGATCAGGTGCCCTTCGAGAAATACGCCAAAGCGGCGGAAAGCCTGCTCAAACCCTCGTCGGCGGCGCGCGCAGTGGCCAGTGGTGCGCCTTTCATCGAGCGGGTCGACCTGCTGGTGAAGTTGATTTCGCACCAGCTTGGCGCACCCAGCGCCGAGATCGACCGCACGGTCGAGATCGTCGATCAAAAACTCAACGAGATGATCGTGGAGGACGGCTCCGACGCGCCGTGACGTGGTCCGACCGCAGTTCGAAAATGGCGCGCCATTCAGAATAAGACTGGAACCGTGATACCGGTCGCGTCGGGCGTCATTCGATTGAATTCGCGGCGCCGGAGGCTTATGCGTGGGCGCCATGGACCCCACCGCCTCCGTCGCAAAGCCTTTGAGTTCCTGGTCCCGCCACCGGGCACATCCCGGCAAGGCGGCGCCGTTCCTGCCGATGAGCCGCGCCGAGATGACGGCGCTCGGCTGGGATGCCTGCGACATCGTGCTGGTGACAGGCGATGCCTATGTCGATCATCCGAGCTTCGGCATGGCGATCATCGGCAGGCTGTTAGAGGCCCAAGGCTTCAGGGTCGGCATCATCGCGCAGCCCGACTGGCAGTCGGCCGAGCCATTCAAAGCGCTGGGCAAACCGCTCCTGTTCTTCGGCGTCACCGGCGGCAACATGGACTCGATGGTCAACCGCTACACGGCGGACCGCCGGCTGCGCCACGACGACGCCTATACGCCGGGCGGGGAAGGCGGCCGACGGCCGGACCGCTGTAGCATCGTCTACGCCCAACGCTGCCGCGAGGCCTTCAAGGACGTCCCGATCGTGCTCGGCGGCATCGAGGCGTCGCTGCGCCGCATCGCGCATTTCGACTACTGGTCCGACAAGGTGCGCCGCTCGGTGCTGGCCGACGCCAAGGCGGATCTCTTGCTCTACGGCAATGCCGAGCGTGCCGTCGTCGAGGTGGCGCACCGGCTCGCCGAAGGCGAAGCGCCGCGCGATCTCTGTTCCATCCGGGGCGTCGCGCTGTTCCGCCGCGTGCCTGACCATTTCACAGAACTACATGCCGACGATCTCGACTCCGCCGATGAGGGCGCAGCCCGTCAGCCCGGCGACATCGTGATCCGGCTGCCTTCGTGCGAGCAGGTCGAGCGGGACCGCGAGGCCTACGCCCGCGCCTCGCGCGTGCTGCACCGGGAGAGCAATCCCGGCAATGCGCGGCCGCTGGTCCAGCGCCACGGCGACCGCGACCTGTGGCTGAACCCGCCGCCGATCCCGCTGACATCAGCCGAGATGGACGCCGTCTACGATCTGCCCTACGCCCGCGCGCCGCATCCGTCCTACGGCGATGCCAAAATTCCTGCCTGGGACATGATCAAGTTCTCGGTGACGATCATGCGCGGCTGCTTCGGCGGCTGCACATTCTGCTCGATCACCGAGCATGAGGGCCGCATCATCCAGAACCGCTCGGAGGGCTCGATCCTGCGCGAGATCGAGCGGATCCGCGACAGGACGCCGGGCTTCACCGGCGTGATCTCCGACATCGGCGGGCCGACCGCCAACATGTACCGGATGGCGTGCAAGGATCCGAAGATCGAAGCGGCGTGCCGGCTGCCGTCCTGCGTATTCCCCGACATCTGCCCGAACCTGAACACCTCGCACGACGAGCTGATCCGGCTCTATCGCAAGGTCCGCGAGGTGAAGGGCATCAAGAAGGTGATGGTCGCTTCCGGCGTGCGCTACGACCTCGCGGTGAAAAGCCCCGAATACGTCAAGGAGCTGGTCACCCATCACGTCGGCGGGTATCTGAAGATCGCGCCCGAGCACACCGAGCGCGGCCCGCTCGACAAGATGATGAAGCCGGGCATCGGCGCCTACAACCGCTTCAAGCAGATGTTCGATGCCGCCGCCCAGCAGGCCGGCAAGAAATATTACCTGATCCCGTATTTCATCGCGGCGCATCCGGGCACGACCGACGAGGACATGATGAACCTCGCGCTCTGGCTCAAGAAGAACCGCTATCGCGCCGACCAGGTGCAGACGTTCCTGCCCTCGCCGATGGCGACCGCCACGGCCATGTACCATACCGGCGTCAATCCGCTGCGCGGCGTGCGGCACGGGGGAAGCGACAAGGTCGAGGCGATCAAGGGGCTTCGGCAGCGCCGGCTGCACAAGGCGTTCCTGCGCTATCACGACCCCGACAACTGGCCGCTCTTGCGCGAGGCGCTGAGACAGATGGGCCGCACCGACCTGATCGGCTCGCGCCCCGACCAGCTCGTGCCGGCCCACCAGCCGCCCGGCACCGGCAAGGCCGCCGGCACGCGACGGCCCGTACGCCACGACGGCAGGACACAGCGCTTCACCACGAAGGGTCTGCGGATGACCAAGTGAACAGGCCGCGTGGACGCAATTCCAGGCTCGTCCGCGATTGTGATGCCGCCTTCTCAAACCGGCGGTCAGTTCGGGCGCTGCGTGAACGCCCGAATGGCCTGATTCACCAACTGCGGATGGGAACGCATGGGATAGTGCCCGCCGTCCTCGATCCGCACCACGGTCAGATCCGGCGCATACGCGTCGAGTCCGTCCAGCTGTTGCGGCAGCATATAGGGATCGCGCATCCCCCAGATGACCAGCGTAGGTACCTTCACCCGAAGCGAGGTGGTTGCGGGTGGCGTGCCAACACCCGAGAAGAAATGGGCCGCGAGATCCGGCGCCCTCGTCGCGGCGCCCTCCTCGAGCGAGGCCGGCACCTTGATCGGATCCGCCCGATAGTAGTTGTACCAAACGGGATATGGGCCGGACGCCGTGTTGAACTCCCGCTCGTACTGAGACGCCTTGATTTGGTCCGGGTTGGTACTGACCTCGCGGAGGTGGACCGCCGGATGCGGCGCGTTGAGAATGATCAGGCGTTCGACCCGGGTCGGATAAGCGGAGGCAAATACCCAGGCGACGTAACCGCCCCAATCATTACCCACGAGAGTGCACCGCTCCATGCCGAAATGATCCAGGAGACCATGCACGTCACCAAGCAGACGCGGCATGGCGTAAGCCTCCACCGCCTCGGGTGCGTCCGATGGGGAGTAGCCGCGAAGGTTGGGAGCTACCGCCAGGTGATCGCGGCCGAATTCTCTCAGCAGGGTTTCGTAGAGCAGAGCGCTGTCCGGATGGCCATGAAGGAACAGCATGAGCGGGCCTTCGCCGACCCGGACAAAGAAGAGTCGCGCACCATCGCCGGCGGCGTAGCCGCTTTCAAACGACGGCTTAGCCGTCGCGTGAGCCAAAGCTGCGCCAATCGACGGCGCGACGACGGTCGCCAACCCAAGCTTGGCGCCCGAGACGAGGAGGCGCCGACGCTGGACCTCGTGCGTTGATGTCATGC
The DNA here is from genome assembly GCA_963847045.1 of uncultured Alphaproteobacteria bacterium. Taxonomy (GTDB): domain Bacteria; phylum Pseudomonadota; class Alphaproteobacteria; order Rhizobiales; family Xanthobacteraceae; genus Bradyrhizobium. The sequence continues at coordinate 325,093 of CAWJYQ010000019.1, forward strand.
GACCTGCCAACTGAGCCCGCTCGAAATTATGGACGTGGCAGCCGAAACTTTAACAACCGAAGGGACCATTGATAGCAAGTTATCGCGCAAGATCGAGTTATCTGGCCTGCGGAACGGGCCGCGTTTCAAGGAAACACAAAATCGCAAAAATGGCGCGCCCGGAACGATTTCGAACGTCCGAGTTTTGGCCAGGCGCCAAATCCCGGTTAAGGGTCGTTAAGCAAGAACGCTCCGGTAGGAGATAAGCCTAGGATTTGACTGGCAAAATTAACGTTGCTTAGTCAGACCCGATGTAGACCTCCAAACTGTAATGCGCGGTACCCGGCCTCTGCATACGTGCAAAAACCGTGCAGGAGGTTCGATGTCGTCCGCCACTCACCGCATATTACTCACCGACAAGGCCGTCAAAGGCCTGCCTTACGCCGACGCCAAGCCGCAGATCGTCCGTGACGCCAGGATCCCGGGCTTTCATGTTTGGGTCGGCAAAACCACCAAGACCTATCGCCTCCAATACGAGACTCCGCGCGTCAACGGCCAGCGTGGCTCGACCATGGTGCAGTGGCTGGGCGAGCACCCCCATGCCTCCGCAGATGAGGCCCGAGCGAAGGCCCTTCACATCGTCGCATTACGCGCCCGCGGCGAGCCCATCCCGCGCGGTCTTGCCGTTTCGCCTGACGCCGCCCCTGCCCTCACCTTCAAAGCCGCTTGGGAAGCGTACAGAGCCGCGATCACCAAAGAAGGTAAGAGCATCCGCACCATCGCGGACTATCAGGACAAGTTCGATCGCCACCTCAAAGCCTGGCACGAACTGCCGCTCGCCGGCATCAAGCGAGAAGACGTTGTCCAGGAGCATGCCGCTATCACCGAGCGCGCAAGGAAGGCTCGGGCCGGCCAGAAATACTCTAGCGGCAAATACGCCGCCAACGGCACCATGCGCTTTGCCCGGGCAGTCTGGAACCACGCCAAGGATGAGTTGGAGACGCCGGGCCTTCCCGAGCGCAACCCGTTCCGGTCCGGCAAGCTCTTTCACAAGGAGAAGGCCCGCAACACCGGCATGGGTGTCGCCGAACTGCCGGCCTGGTGGGCGCAATTGCAGGCGCTCGCCAATCCCATTCGTCGCGAGCTTCACCTCTTTATGTTGCTCACCGGTTTGCGTCGTACGGATGTTTTAACGGCGCGCTGGGTGAATTTCGATCCTGCCCGCCCGTCGCTGCGCGTGCCCGCGCCTAAAGGCGGCGAAGAGCGGGCGTTTGAACTACCGCTCTCGACCGCGATGCTGGAATGCCTTGAGCGCGTCAAGGAAGCCGGCCGCATTTATTACCCCGACGAAAGCAAGACCTGGGTCTTCCCAGCGCCGGGCGGGCATGTCGCGGAAGTCAAGGAAGAGGGACGGCAAAAGCTCTCTCACACAGGGCACGCGCTGCGGCACTCGTTTCGGACACTTGCCGCGGCGGCTGGCGTGGACCGGTTGCGATTAAAGATCCTGATGAATCACGCGATCGAGAATGACGTTACCGACTCCTACACCAACGTGCCGGCATTATTTGCATCTTTACTGGAAGCACAGGAAAGCATCAGCACCTTCATATCGAAGCACGCGCTCACGAAAACCTCGATATAGGTTATATGCCCAATGGAAGCGATTGAACGCGAGTTTGCTGAAGACTGCATAAAGCTGGATTTGGCGGTTGCGGCAGCAGGCGGCGACCTCGCGCTGCTTAGGCCTCTGGGTCAAAAGCGGATAGCTATGCTCCGAGCCTATGCGGAAAAGCTGATTAAACTCGGCTACCCTCAGCTTCTCCAAAGTTACCTTGGGCATTTTGATTTTGACGAAGAGCCTCGCTACGGCATTTTCCCTGTTTGGACCGTGTCTGGCACTCCTTCGAAGGCGGGCCGTCCTTTGGCACAAGCCTGGATGAGTGCACGCGGCAGGCCCTGGAATGGCCGCACAGAAGAACTTCGTGAAGAAATAGAAACGGCAATATTAGAGGGCAAAACGATCCCGCGATTCGGGCTCAGCATTAGCCTCACAGTCGTACAAAGAAATGCTCAAATTAACTATCGCAACAAAGACTCGTTGACCGACGACCTCTTTACGGCCAAGTTGCGCGAGATCGACAACATTCTCGATCAAGTGATCACTGACAAATGGCCTCGTGATCGCAAACTCCGGTAGCGATTACCTTTCAGGGAAAGGTAACGGCCATCAAGCGAACCGGCAATGCAACCCAATCTCGATTGGGGAGTGTTGTCGCGTGCTCGCTTCTGTCTCAGACAGTTAATCCAAGCGGACTTCGACAGCGTTTCTCAATCGGCACTGACCGATGGAAATCGCCATGTCCGACACCGACCACTCTCCTCTGCCTACCCTCACAGCGGATTTTCGCTCTGAGCTCGAAGCGCTGATCCAACGCGTTGTCCAGCGAACAATCGCGCAGCTCGGTCATCTCGAGGCAACTCCCTTCATCAACAGCAGGGCCTGCGCGGAGCTCATCGGGGTTTCGCCAGAGCATCTCTGCGCCATGCGCGCGCGCGGAGAAGGTCCACCTTGGTCAGGTGACGGCAAGTGGATTCGGTACCGACGCTCAGACGTACTCGACTGGATTGCGAAACTTCCCCGGCAAGTCAACGCGTAACCTCAAACCCACCATCTCTTAGGAAGCAAAGGCACTCGCATGCGTATCCCGTTTCAATTCAAGAGAAGGTCTCCGCACGGTTCAACAGTCGATCTTTTCGACCGAGGTCGAGCCGAAATCTACCTCAACCTGTTCGCGCTCTATGAACTCAACGGCGACGATGAAGTCGTCGAATTCGTCGGCGCTTTGTTCAGCGCTTCGCGCGGCGACCCTGAGGTCAAGTCTCTCCTCTTGCAAGCCCCGTTCGCCTGGCCGGGCCTTGATGCGGAGGCATTGAGCGCAAAGTTCGCGGGACATCGGGATAGGTTTCAGGTCGCTCCTCCGACAAACCACGGCCTTCGTACACTTAGAGAGATGTGCTCGCGCCAACCATGGCCGTGGCCAGAGAGCATGATCACCGCCTTGTTCGATGAACCGTCTTTCGACGCAGTTGCTTATGTCGATTACGACAAGTGCCCGAACTAGCAGCCCGCCGCCACCCCCAAACAGAAAGTAAAAAAGATGACCGCTTCTGAAGCCTCCAACATCGTCCCGCTTTACCTTCCGGCCCCTCACGCGGAGGAATCACCCAGCGTGAAACACCTGAGCGAACTCGCCGCTCAAGTGCGCAAACACGCCCGATCGTCCACCGCGTCGATCATCGCGATTGGCAAGGCGCTGATCGAAGCGAAAGAGCTTCTGGACCACGGGCATTTTTGCGAATGGGTGAGCCGCGAATGCTATTTCAATATTCGGTCGGTGCAAAACTACCTGCGCGCCGCCAAGTTCGCAGCGCGTGAAGGCGAAATCGTTTCGCATTTGAATCCGGCGACCCTGTATCGGCTGGCGCGACCTAAAACGCCTCCCGAAGTGGTGCAGGCCGTCATCGCGAGCCTACACGAGGGCATCGTTCCCACGGAAACAGATGTCATGATTCTCATCCTGCTCTACCAGCATATTGAGGAACAGCGGGCTCCTGCCCTAGTGGAAGCTGACCCCCAAGCAACTTCGCATTTCGCTCACGAACTACATGCGCGGCTCGGGGATGAGCTCGTCTCACGGCTCATCAAGAGTCCTTGGTCGAACCTGCGCAAGCATCTTCGCAGCGTTATAGAGCAGCCTTCCTGCGAAAATACCTGTCCCCAAGCCGCATCAAGCTCGATGCAGATCTTGTAACCCCGACCAACATCCCGACGGAGACACACCATGTGCAATGTTTCGGACGCCATCCCGTTCGTAGTCGTTGAGTGCCCTTCCATCAACTTCGCCACTTTCGCAGCCCGTTGGTTGGTCGCTGCGACTGAAGCTGACTTCATCCTAACACTTTACCGTAAAGATCATCCTGACTTTGAGCGAGCCATCTTTCGCTTGCGATGTCACTACGACATTGAGTTCGGGACGGCGGCCATGGCATTCCTCCGCTTGTGGCAAAAGAGCGGGTCGGCGTTCGCACTGAGCTTGCCCGATTCCGAATGGGCGGAGCCCTTCGCGTACATGACGGAGTGCGGCTTCTTCACGCCGTTCGAGGATTACTATCGGATGGCTCATCCTCCGGCGCTCACTTCGCAACACGTCACGCACGCGCTCCAGCACCTGGCCGGCACCGAAGACAACGATCACCATTTTCGCCTTCGCACTGAGTTTCTGCTGACGACGATGACGAAAGAGGACGCCTGTCGCACCGTGCAGATGATCAAGCGGCGCGACAACGCTCGTCCTATTATCCCGCTCTTGCAATTGCCTTACTAAACCGCATCCCACTCCCTGCCCTTACAAAAGCCCAGGCTAGCCAGATGATCATCCATCAGCTCAATACGACCGATCCCCGCTTCGAGCTCAATGCGACTAAACCTTTCATTACATCAATTCGCGAAGATGCTAGTTGCGGCGGGCAAACTCAACTCTTGACCATTAGCCCAAACCGGAAAAGCGCTCGGATCCCTCCAATGGAGCGGATCCTTATAACGGACAGCTAGTTCGTTCCGGTCCGACAAGAACATGCGCGTGCTCAGCACGAACTCGTATCCCTACTTCGAAGAAAATGGTTTGAAAATGATCAAGGCAGCGATCTCCCTTAAACCCCACCTGAAACAAGCAAGCACGTTCATTGACTACCTGACTGGACGACCGAACGCTGTGGTCTGTTTCCAAGTCATTCCCGAGCGGCTCGGATCGCGCGGGTTTCCCTGGTCTCGTCATGGCACCCTTGAAGAGATGGCCCCAAGGCTCATTCGTGCGCAGCATGAAGGCTGCGGCGTCTTCGTTGTCGTTAACGACACGGATGGGCAAGGCCGCAAAGCAGCTAACATCAAAAATGTTCGCGCGAGCTTCGTCGACCTGGACCAACCTGGTTTGCCACACTTTGAGGTTGACCCCGATCTCATCGTCCAGACTTCGCACAATCGGCATCACGCTTACTGGCTACTGCTGCCGGACGAAAACTTGGAACGGGCCTCCGTGCTCCAAGTCCGAATGGCTTCCTACTACAACGGCGACCTGACGGTTTGCGACCCGAGCCGCGTCATGCGGCTTCCTGGCTTCTGGCATCAAAAGGGCGACCCTTTCCTGGTGAAACTGGTCCACGCATGCCCCGAAGAAGACGCGTCAATGAACGGCTTCGGGCGTCGGTTCATGGAGGTGCTGGAGGAGAAACACCCTTGCTCGTTTGGACCGCCGAGATTCCAACCGGCGGAGGAACGCGTTGAAGCTCCTCCTGCCGGTTGGGACAACGACGCCGACGTGCGGCATGCGATCCGTTATCTGAAAAATGATGCTTCGCCAGCGATCGAGGGTCGCAACGGGGACTACACCACCTTCACGGTGGCCTGTTCTTTGCGCGACCGGGGAATTTCAGAGCGCTGCGCGTTCGACCTGATGTCGGACCATTACAACGATCGTTGTAGTCCGCCGTGGAGCGATGATGAGCTGTTGAACAAGGTTGAAAACGCTTATGCCTATGCGAAAGGCGATGCAGGCTCAAACAGCATCGCGTCGGATTTTGCAGAGGACCCGGACTTCTCGCCGGAACTAAGCAAAGATGTCGTTGGACCGATTTAAGAACTTTCCCGGAAGTATTGCACGGCCGTCGATGGCAACCTGCGGATCATGTATCTCGACGAAAGCCCGGAGATGCCCGGACGCCGCTACTGGAAGAGCATGAGCGACAAGGCGTTTTGCTTGCACTATGCAAACCGGAAGGTCGAGGTCGACGGGAAGTCGCTGCCCTTCGGAAAGGCCTGGCTTGAATTGCCGGACCGTCCTTCTGCTATTGCGTTCACCTTCGATACGTCAGCATCGCCAGCTGCCGACATCAACGCGCGAATCAAGGACGGTCGCCTCAACCTATGGACCGGCTACGGCATTAAACCCATCGAAAAGGCAAACGGATGGAAGCTCTTTGAAGCGATGATCCGCGATGACCTATGCGCGGGTAAAAGCGAGTACTACGACTACGTCATCAAGTGGGTTGCCTACAAAATCCAAAACCCGGACTTGCCGGCCGAAACGTCAATCGCGCTTCGTGGTCCCAAGGGCGTGGGAAAGACCACGTTGGGGCAAGTACTGGTGGACGCCTTCGGCTCACATGGGCTTGTTGTCAGCCGTCGCAGCCAATTCGCGGGGCAGTTCAGCGGTCACCTGACGACCGCGTGTTTTGTGTTCGCCGATGAGGCAGTCTGGGGCGGCAATAAGGAGGACGAAGGGACTTTAAAAAAGCTGATCACCGACCGGCATGTTCTCTATCGCGCGATGTACAAGGAGGAAACTTACGGAGTTAACCGCGTCGGTCTCCTCATGGCTACAAACGAAGATTGGGCGGTGCCGGCGACCTTCGACGAACGCCGTTTCGTGGTTCTTGAAGTGAGCGGCAAGCATCGTGTTAAGGGTTCGGACGACGTGGTAAACCGCGCATACTGGGATGCCATTTACTCGGAGCTCAAGAACGGCGGCCGCGAAGCGTTTCTCTACGACATGCTATCAATGGACCTTGGCGATTGGACACCCCGGACAGGCGCCCCAAGAACCGAAGCGCTGGGCTCGCAAATCCTGGAAAGCCTGCGTGGCATCGAGCGCTGGTACTATGAACTTCTCACGGAAGGTGAACTGCCGGCCAACGACACCGAGAACTCTCCGGATTGGTCGATGAGTGGCCATCGAGTTAGCAACAAGGTGCTGCTCAGCCATTGTCGGCATTGGATGCGGTCCAACCGCCAACATGCTTCTGTCAGCCCACACGGTATTGCGACCAAGCTCAAGCCCTTCGGGTGGAAGCGAGGACGTGATAGCAGCGCGCGGGGTCTTGTGGCACCCTCGCATGCTGAGGCCGTTGCCATCTTCGAGAAGCGGTTGGGGTGCAAAATCTTCGACTGATGGGAGGCCATGACCCAAAGGAATTTCGGTCATCGTTGGGTCATGGCCAAATAATTGATCTATTTGCAAAATGACGGAAATGACCCAAATGACACAATTCCAATGAGTAGTAAGCAAGCAATCTACGCTTTTTGATCGCCGATTAAGAGAAGAAGCGCTTATTATCTCTTTAATAAGTGCAGAGCGCTGCTAAGGAAGAAGTCTCGCCAAAGGAGTGATTTCCGTCACTATCGATAAACGAAATGTTTTCAGCACCTTGCACGTGACGTACCGATGACCAAGTGACGAACGTGCGTCTTTGAGCCGACTTTGCGTGGCTTATTCCGAACAGTAAAAGAGAGAAAACAGATTGGTCAAATAATTTGTAAGAGCGCGCTTGGCGGGTCCCTCTGGATAAGTAAGCAATAAGGGCAGTGCGGAGGCGCGATATTCGAGGCCCGGATAAAAATTAATTTTTAGGCTACCTGACACCTAAGCCCCGGCCCTTTAGGCCACTCGGTACGCCAGCATACTCGAAGTCCACACCGCTTCGGACTGTCGCCCGAAGCCTGACTTCCGCCGCGGGGAGTTTCGGAATTTCGACTGGGAAGATGACGCCGACGGCGCGAGCGGCCAGGTGGTGGAGGCAGCGACCCGGCACCATTGCGTGATCACACTGCTGCGGGGCCATTGCACGCGCCCGGATATGTCGCCTCTTGTTGAGGGTTTCGGATGCCGGCCGATCGCAGCGATGCGGCTTGCACCGTGGCCGGCGTCCGAAAGCCTTCAGTGAAGGAACCCGCGGGCAATAGCAGGCGGTGGCGCTGCGAGCGGCGAGCGCTATGGAGGTTTGCGTACGACGGTGCTGCGTGAGGACAACCGAGGTCGATGAGTGTGTTGGCTGACGACTTTGCGGGGCATGATTGGTCCGTCGCAGGTGCGGGAATTTGCGGTAAGGCAGGAAGATCGATGGCGACGTTGACGTCGCAAAGGCAGATTTGCACGAGCGTCGCCGTGGCGGATCGAGGGTCGGCGAGGAAGATCGGGATTTTGAATTTGTGAGGTGGGGAACGTGATCATGACGTATCGATCCTGATCACGGTTGGCGGCGGCGGTCTGTATTGCGGTGTCGAGCCGCGGTTGAAGGTCTCGATGATGCTCATGCGACCGCCGCAACACGGGCACGGGTGGGTCGCCTGGTCGGTTGCCGGGGCACTATCGGGAGGCTGCGGCTGGTGCGCGGTTTGCACAGGTGCCACAGTAGCGATCAGCTCACGGATCCGAGCGATGGTCTCGGTCTTGGTGCCGCTGGCTAGCAGACCGCAGTGCCTTATCCGGTGGAATCCGTTAGGCAGGACATGCATCAGAAACCGCCTGATGAACTCGTCCGGCTTGAGCGTCATGGTCTTGTAGCGGCCGGGTCCCTTGATTCGGTAGTCCTTGTAGCTGAACGTTACGCCAGTCGCGGCGGCGGCGATGAGGCGGCTGTTGGAGATCGCGACCCGGTGGGTGTAGCGGGACAGATAGGCGAGCACCTGCTCGGGCCCGGCGAACGGCCTCTTGCTATAGACGAACCACTTGGTCCGATGCAGCGGCGCGAGATAGGCCTTGAACGCGGCCTTGCCGGCGAGGTGGGCGTGGTCGCCGAAGAACTGCAGGCGGCCGGCGTCGTGTACGGCGAGCAGCATCTCCAGCATCAGGCGGCGGAACAGCCGCGACAGCATCTTTACCGGCAAGAGATAGTTTGGACGGCAGCCGATCCAGCGCATGCCGTCGAGCGATATCCCACCACCCGGCACGATCATGTGGACGTGCGGATGATGGGTCATCGCGGAGCCCCAGGTGTGGAGCACCGAGGTGAAGCCGATCTTGACGCCTAGGCGCTTGGGATCGGCCGCAATCGTGCGCATTGTCTGCGAGGAAGCCTTGAACAAGAGATCGTAGACGACGGCCTTGTTCTGGTAGGCGATGGCGGCAATCCGCGCCGGCAGCGTGAATACGACGTGGAAATAAGGGACGTCCAGCAGTTCTGAGTTACGCTGCTTCATCCATGCCAGCGCCTGCGAGCCCTGGCACTTGGGGCAATGCCTATTACGGCAGCTGTTATAGGCGATCTGCGTGTGCGAGCAGTCCTCGCAGCGCATGACATGACCGCCGAGAGCCACCGTGCGGCAGCTCTCGATCGCCGACATCACCTTCAACTGGCCGAGGCTGACGTGACCTGCATTGGCTTTACGCCAAGCGGCCCCGTGGTCGCGGAAGATGTCCGCGATCTCCAGGGCGGGACGGGCCATGATCGCCGTGGCTTATGCCGGCGGCTTCTTCTCCGATGTCAGCGGCGTGAGCCGATCCAACGGGCTCATGACCGCGCGGATCACGTTGGTAGCCACCTGCGCATAGAGCGCGGTCGTATCGAGCCTGGCATGTCCGAGCAAAACTTGGATCAAACGCACATCGGTTTTGTCTTCGAGCAGATGGGTGGCAAAGCTGTGGCGCAATGTGTGAGGCGTCACTCGCTTCTTGATCGCCGCCCTATCGGCAGCGGCATGAACGGCGCGATTGAATTGCCGCGTCGTCAGCGGCAGCAGCGGATCACGGCCCGGGAACAGCCAGACCGCGGGCCGGGCGATGCGATACCAATCGCGCAGCAACTCCAACAGCCGCGGGGAAAGCATTGCAAAGCGATCCTTGCGCCCCTTGCCCTGCTCGATGCGCAGCAGCATGCGCTCGGAATCGATGTCCGACACCTTCAGCGCCACGACTTCGGAGACCCGCAGTCCGGCGCCATAGGCAGCGCTCAGCGCGGCCTTGTACTTCGGCCCAGGCGCCGCTTCCAGCAGCCGTGCGATCTCCTCCAGGCTCAAGACCACCGGGATCCTGCGCGGCTCCCGCACGAACGTGAGGTGCCGTGCCATCTCGGGGCGGTCGAGCGTCACGGTGAAGAAGAAACGCAGCGCTGCAACCGAGCCATTGATACTCGGTGCACGCACGCCGGCCTGCGTCTGATGCAGCTGGAAAAGGCGAAGATCCTCAGGCGCGGCCGTATCCGGCGCGCGGCCGAGAAAGGCTGTAAATGTCCTGACGTGCCGGATATAGTCGTTGTGCGTCTTCTCGACGAAGTTGCGCACCGTCATGTCTTCGATCATGCGCCGGCGCAGCGGGCTGATGGGCTTCTCGCTCATTGGGAGCTCCCGTCTTGAGGTTGGAGTGCTTGAACCCCTCGATCCTCAAGACGGAGCGACCGCCCGTCACTTGCGCTCGTTCAAATAGTTACTGCGGCAGACGTAATCGCCCGACCGCGCCGCCAGCCCCTCCCGCGAGAGCGGGTTCGTTCATTAGCACTTTTCGGAAGTGGTCCGACTGGCGGACGATGTCCGTTCGCGGGGCAAAAGCGGAAGTGTTATTGGATGCCCCAAGGACCGCGTTTGCCGAGTAGGCCCAGGGAATTGCCGAGTAGACCCGGGGAATTGCACCCCGAGTTCCTCACTGAACCGTGCTTGACTGTCTCCAGTCACACGGCTCGTGCCACCCACTGAAGACTGCCGTCTTCCGTCGACACGACGGGCTCCTCCGGTTTCCCGCTGACCCGTCGATCCTGACGCGAGTGACCTGCCCCCTTCGCTCCATGGGCATTACCCCACTTCATCACTACTACGGAGCAGTCCGCCCCTGTCCGACGCATCGGTACTTTCGGCCTCACGGGGTCACCGCTTGTACCTTTTCCCTTGACATCGCCGTCCAGGTTCTCAAGTTCCGCACGAAAGCCCAAATCAGGGTCACGCCCCTATACACCGGACACCACATGGACAGTACGTAGGTTTCTTCCATGCTCTTCCCGGAACAAGGTGAAGGCTCCGGTTTTGATGTCGTCTGAGAGGATCTCGATGCTTCATCGGAGGTTCACTTGCGTTCGTCTCCCTGATTCTCACATGACGTGGTCATTGCCACGCCTTTTAACCACAACGTTCACCACCGCGGATTTTGTCCGAAGCAGCTTATGGCAGTTTGAAGCCTTCCCCTACAGGACGGCTCCGAAGGGCCTACCTTCATCTCTCGTGCAGCATGATGCTTTCGCATCTTCTTGACACAAGCCGAGTAGACCCGGGGGATTGCACCCCGAGTTCCTCACTGAACCGTGCTTGACTGTCTCCAGTCACACGGCTCGTGCCACCCACTGAAGACTGCCGTCTTCCGTCGACACGACGGGCTCCTCCGGTTTCCCGCTGACCCGTCGATCCCGACGCGAGTGACCTGCCCCCTTCGCTCCATGGGCATTACCCCACTTCATCACTACTACGGAGCAGTCCGCCCCTGTCCGACGCATCGGTACTTTCGGCCTCACGGGGTCACCGCTTGTACCTTTTCCCTTGGCATCGCCGTCCAGGTTCTCAAGTTCCGCACGAAAGCCCAAATCAGGGTCACGCCCCTATACACCGGACACCACATGGACAGTACGTAGGTTTCTTCCATGCTCTTCCCGGAACAAGGTGAAGGCTCCGGTTTTGATGTCGTCTGAGAGGATCTCGATGCTTCATCGGAGGTTCACTTGCGTTCGTCTCCCTGATTCTCACATGACGTGGTCATTGCCACGCCTTTTAACCACAACGTTCACCACCGCGGATTTTGTCCGAAGCAGCTTATGGCAGTTTGGAGCCTTCCCCTACAGGACGGCTCCGAAGGGCCTACCTTCATCTCTCGTGCAGCATGATGCTCTCGCATCTTCTTGACACAATCACCCTGAGCCTCTCACAGATCCGGACTTGATACTCTCGCATCATCCGGCTCGTGCCATCGATTGAAGGCTGCCGCCTTCCGTTGAGCTTTGGGCTCCTCCCGTTGCCAGTTGGCCCGATTCATCGTCGATGACCCACTCCCACTCCCTTCGCTCCACGACCATTACAGCCGCTTCCTCGCTACTCCGGAACGGTCCGTCCCTCTCCGGCGCATCGGTATTTCGGCCTTGCGGTGGCGCCGCTTGGGCCTTTTCCCTTGGCATCGCCGGCCAGGTTCTTACGTTCCTTACAAGAGCCTGGTTGAGCTTCGCGCCGTCTACATGCCGGATGTCGCTCGGTCAGTATCAGGACATCCACCGAACTGATCCCGAAGGTAGGGTCAACCCTCGGTTTTGACATCACCTAATCCGCTTTCGACACTTCATCGACGGTTCGCTTGCGCTCGCCTCTCTCAACCGTGCCCGCCGGGATCATCGTCCCGACGTTTCCGCAGCGCTCACCACCGTGGCTTTTGACCAAAGCGGCCTGCGGTGACTTGGGATCAGCGACCTGATCGCCGAACCCGAAGGACCTACCTTCATCTCCCATAAAGTTGCGCGCAACCGTTTGAACCGGCTGCGCATCGTGACACAAGACCCAACTCGGACATGCGACAGCGCCATGTCTGGGCTATCCCTCAGTCCCTCAGATTGCTAAATTCGGCCGGCCGCGCCACCACCAGCGTGGACAGCGTGACGGGGGAGAGAATGGCTCAACCTAATGCATCGGACGTACACTCGTCTATTCGCGCACCCGAGCCGGATTTGACTCCAGAGGAACTCATAAAGCGTGCGCGCGAGTTGAAGCCGACCCTGAAGAACCAGCAAGATGAAAGCGATGCGCTTGGAACGTACTCGCAAGCGCTGCACGAAACCTTTCGCAAGGCAGGATTTTATCGCGCCCTACAGCCGCGCATGTTCGGTGGGTACGAATTCGATCTGCCGACCTTCTACAGTGCGATGCTCGAAATTTCACATGGTCATCCGGCCGTCGGCTGGGGCCTGACGTTGGCATCTTGCCATGCGCTGACCGTTGCATCGCACTGGCCGGAAGCTGCACAGCGAGAATTTTTCGGGCCGAACGGCGATTTCATGGCTCCGCACCGCGGAATTCCCATGGGAACGTGCGTGCCGGTTGAGGGTGGCTATCGGGTCAACGGCGTATGGAGTTATTGCTCCGGCATCCCCTATGCCACGCACTTGATCGCGCACACGCTGTTGAAGGTCGATGGCAAGCCTCCATCTGTTGTTATTGTCGTCCTGCCGCGCGCCGCTCTGACTGTTCTCGACGACTGGGGCGGCGACTTGACGCTTGGCATGCGCGCGAGCGGATCGAATAGCGTGCGCATAACCGACGCATTCGTGCCGGCACACCATCTTGTGTCTCTCGTTTTTCATGGCATCCGTCCGGAAGACATGGCCGAGGGCACGCCGGGAACGCGGCTTCACAACAATCCGATGTACCTAGGGCGTACGATTGGGCCTTATCAAGCGAATCTTGTTGTACCCATCATCGGAGCCGCACGCGCAGCGTTGGATGAGTTTGAAGAAACCATCAAGACGCAGAAGTCTTTTTACGACCCGACCTTGCTTCGCGCTGACGACGCCGGAATTCAGCTTGCGTTTGGCGAAGCGCTTGCCAGCACCGCTGCTGCAGAAGCAATTCTTTTGCAGGGTGCTCACCGATACTATCGCTGGGCAGAGCACGGTGACTTGATCAGCATGGAAGACAACCTGCGCCTAGTAAGTCTGTTCCAACAAGCTGGCGACCTTGCGTGCGATGCGGTGGAAGGCCTCTTCCGATCATCTGGCTCCTTTGCCACGCGAAAGGGCCATCGTATGCTGCGCTACTTCAGCGACGTCACGATGTATCGTACCCACATCCTCTCTCAAACCCGCAATTGGGCTGGAACGTTGGCGCGCGCGCGCCTCGGTAGGGCTCTGGGAGTGGGTGGGCTGTAAAGTGGTTGCAACTTCCGTTGTTGTGCAGGTTTTCGGACGCCGGGATGACGAAGCTATCCCCGCGCACCGACGGCCGGCGTCCGAAAAGCGCCAAGGCACGAAATCGCGGGAGGTGGGGCACTGACGGTGCAGCGGGCGCTATGGGGATTTTGCCGCGGGCTCGGGCTTGAGAAGACTGGACCGGAGCGGTTGCGATGATCGGGTTTCTGCCACGCGCAGGGGTGTGCGTCGGTATGAACGAGCGTTCTGGGCGTCGCGCGACAAGATTGGTCGCGCGACTGCTGGTGAATCCGGCACAGCGATGCGAGCGTGGGCGCTGCCGGCTGAGAGCCGGCCAGAATGGCGCTCGTCACTGCGGTCGTCGATCGGCGGCGATGGTCTCATGATGTGTCGATCCTGATCGCCGCCGGTGCCGGTGCCGGTGTGGGGCGGTGCTTCGGCTCGCAGCCGCGCTCAAAAGTCTCGATGACGATCATGCGGGCGCCGCAGCACGGGCATGGACGCGGCAGCACGCGGGGCTCGTCGATCGCTGCTTCGGGCGTCTCTGGTTCTTTTGGGCGGGACGGCACGGCGAGCAGCTCGCGCGCGTGGGCAATGTTTGCGGCTCGGGCGCCGGTGGCGAGCAGGCCATAGTGCCGGATGCGATGGAAGCCCTTCGGCAGCACGTGGATCAGAAAGCGCCGGATGAACTCATCGGTCGCCAGCGTCATGGTCTTGTAGCGGGCGGGCCCCTCGATGCGATAATCCTTGTACTTGAAGGTAACGCCCTTGTGGTCGGCGGCGACCAGCCGGCGATTGGAGATCGCGATGCGGTGGGTGTAGCGCGACAGATAGCGCAGCACTTGCCTGGGCCCGGCGAACGGCTCCTTGGCGTAGACCACCCAATCGATCTCGCGCAGCGGCGCCAGATAGGCCTTGAATGCAGCCTTGTCGGCGAGCCGCGCATGCTCGCCGAAGAACTGCAGGCGGCCGGCGTCGTGGGCCACGACCAGCATCTGCAGCAACAGCCGGCGGAATAACGCCGAGAGAACCTCCACGGTCAGAAAATAGCGTGGGCGGCACGCGATCCACCTCGATCCGTCCGGCGACAGGCCGCCACCCGGTACGACCATGTGGACATGCGGGTGGTGGGTGAGCGCGGAGCCCCACGTGTGGAGCACCGAGATGAAGCCGATGCGAGCGCCGAGATGCTTGGGATCGGCCGCGATCGTGAGCGTGGTCTCGGCCGAGGCTTTGAACAGCAGGTCGTAGATCACCGTCTTGTTCTGATAGGCGATGTCGGCGATCTGCGCCGGCAGTGTGTACACCACATGAAAGTACGGCACCGGGAGGAGATCGGCCTCGCGCGCGGCCAGCCACTCCCTGGCGGCTGCGCCTTGGCACTTCGGGCAGTGCCGGTTGCGGCAACTGTTGTACGAGATCTGGGTGTGCGCGCACTTCTCGCAGCGCGCGACATGGCCGCCGAGCGCCGCCGTGCGGCAGCGCTCGATCGCACTCATGACCTTCAACTGGCCGAGACTGACGTGGTCCGCATTGGCGCGCCGCCACGCCGCCCCGTGGTCGCGGAAGATATCCGCGACCTCCAGCGCTGGACGCGACACAGCTCCCAGCCGTTACGCCGGCGGCTGGTCCTTCCTGCTCTTCCTGGGTCTTTTGCGAGGCTGCGACAGCCGGTCGAGCGGGCTCTCGATGCCGGCGATCATGCCGGTGGCGACACGGGTATAGCGCGCCGTCGTGTCCAATTTGTCGTGACCCAGCAGCGCCTGGATGAATCTGATATCGGTGCCATCCTCAAGCAGGTGGGTCGCGAAGCTGTGGCGCAGCGCGTGCAGCGTCACGCCCTTCCTGATCCCGGCCGCATCGGCCGCCTCATGGAACAGGCGGTTGAGTTGGCGGGTCGTCATCGGCTTGCCGCGCCGGAGGCCGGGAAACAGCCAACGTTCTTCCAGGGGCGTTCCCGCATCGTGCCAAGACGGGCGCGCCTTCCACCATTGCCGCAACAGAGCGAGCGTCTCGGACGACAGCATGACATTGCGGTCCTTGCGGCCCTTGGACTGCTCGATGCGAATGATCTTCTGCGCGCTGTCGATATGCTTGATCTTGAGCCGGACCACCTCGCCGGCGCGCAACCCGCAGCCATAGCCGAGACTGAGCAGTGTGCGAGCCTTGAGGCTGCTGGCGACGGCCAGCAGGCGCCGCGTCTCGTCCTGGCTCATCACCAGCGGGATCTTCTGCGGCTCGCGGATGTGATAGATCTCGGCGGCAAGATCCAGTCGCCGCAGCGTCACGCGGAACAAGAACCGCAGCCCGGTCATGATGCGGTTGCGATTGCAGATGCTCACGCCAGTCTCGGCCAGGTGCAGCTGGAAGCGGCGGATGTCCTCGAGTGTGGCCGTGTCGGGGGACCGCTTCACAAACGCCGCGAACCGCTTGCAGCTGCTGATATGGCCTCTCTGCGTGCCCGCACAGAGCTTGCGCGCATTCATGTCCTCGATCATGCGCTGGCGCAGCGGGCTGACAGCATCCGTACTCATAGGAAACTCCTGTCTTGAATGAGGTTGACGACACCTCGATCTTCAAGACAGGGCGACCCGCGCGCTATCGACGATCTTGACCCCGGCTACCGTGCTCGCGGTCGGGCTCCCCGCGCAGCGGGCTATCGCGCAGCGATTTAGTGCGTTGGCACCTTTGAGACATGGCGGCCGACTCTCACGATGTCCGTTCCTCGAGGTAATCCGGAAGTGGCGTTTCGAGGCTATCAGGACCGTTGATGTGCAGATGATATGGGGCGAGCGGCGAGGACATGGCACCATGGGCGCTGTTCAACGGCTACCGATGGAGCTCACCCATGTCGCAACATTTTCGTTTTGACGCGAGCAGATCCCTCACCGCTCTCGAGCAAGATAGCACAATCGTCGCCGTGATCGAGATGAGCCAAACGAAGTGGCTGGTTGCGGCGCTGGTTCCCGGCGTCGAACGTCAACCTCTTAAGAAGTTCGATGCCCAAGAAGAAATGCTGCTGAAGCTCTTGCATCGTTGGCATTGCGAAGCCGGCCAGGCTGGGCGCAACATCAAGCGTATCGTCGTCGCCTTTGAGGCTGGCCGCGATGGGTTCTGGCTAGCGCGCTGGCTGCGGGCACGCGATGTCGAGGCCTATGTCATCCATCCGACCAGCATCGCGGTGTCGCGCGAACACCGGCGCGCAAAGACCGATCGTCTCGATACGGAACTTCTGATGCGCGTTTTTCTCGGCTGGCTGCGTGGCGAAAAGCGCCATTGCAGCATGGTGGCAATCCCGACGATCGAGGAGGAGGACGCGAGGCGACCGAACCGTGAGCGCCAGAATCTGGTCACTGAGCAAACGCGGATTATCAACCAGATCAAGGCGATATTTGCCCGCTTCGGCCTTCGCACTTTGCGCCCGACCATGCGCAAGCTTGCCGAAGGGCTCGAAGATTTGCGCACGGCGGAAGGCACGTCGTTGCCACAGAACACGCTTTCGGAACTGCGCCGTCATCTCGCGCGGCTACGTTTCGTACGCGACCAGATCCGTGCGGTCGAACAGGAACGCCTGCGCAAGCTCGCGGTGGCTCCTGCCGCGGAGACGAAAAGCCCGGACGCGATGGTCCGCCTGATTGCCCGTGTCTTTGGCGCTGGTATCGAAACGGCGGACATGCTGGTCAACGAGATCTTCTCGCGCCACTGGCGCGATCGCAAGGCCGTCGCCCGCTACGCCGGTCTTACCGGCTCGCCCGACGAGAGCGGCAGCCGTCGACGCGAACGGGGTCTTGCGCGCGCCGGCAATGTCCGCGTCCGCTGCGGCATGATTCAGCTGGCTTGGCGTTTTGTCAGGTTCCAAAAGAACAGCGCCCTGGCCCAATGGTTCGCGGCGCGAACCGCCGACGGACGCGCCAGCACACGCAAGACGATGATCGTGGCGCTGGCGCGTAAGCTGCTCATCGCCCTCTGGCGTCTCGTTACGAGGGGCGAGGTTCCGCAGGGCATCGTGCTACGGCCGGCGTCATGAGCAACAGCATGGAAAGAGAGCAACGACAGGACAAACGGCTTGGCAGCCCGTGCTAGGAGCCTGCCGATAAATCCGAGGTGGCGGTGTCCCGCCTTAAAACCATGGCTTCAAATGCCGCTGTGCAGATTGGGCCTGCCGCCCCGGAGCTTCGCCGACGATGCGTATGACTGCATCATGGTGCGATCCACACATGGATCGACCGAATACAAGGTTGTGGCGTGACTTCTGCGCCCCGATGGCAAGCTCCCCTCGGATCAGTCGTGCCGATCTTCAGGCTGCAAGACTACTCATGTCGGTGAAAGGAGAGGTCCCCACAATAGCAATCCACAGTGCCTCGAACAGCGCCGAATGACTTTTGTACGTTGCGGCGACAAATTATGATGGCTCGGACTGCGCATTCGCCGTCAAGCCCCGCGCCTTCGGCGCGCCGCAAGCGGCTTTGGGGCTTGACCGCTCGGCGCAGCCGAGCAAGGGGCTGTCCATGCCGCAAATGCAATCTGGTGACGTGACAAAATGACTCAACAGCACCGCCACTCTCTCCTTGACGCCAATAGGCCCCATACAAGGGTTTCGGATGACGGCCCGTCGCGACGATTCGGCTTGCACTGGGGCCGTCGTCCGAAAGCCTCCAAGGAAGGAACCCGCGGGAGATGAGGTGCGGACGATGAGGCGCGCGCTATGGCGATTTGATCGCAGTGTTTGCGGTGGAAGCGAGGCGCGAGAGCGTGGCGGTTAGATGATGGCGGGCGCTGGTGTGTCTCGGGCTCGCTTGAACACCGATGACGATGCGCTTCGGGGAAGATTGCGCTGTGGAAAGCGGTGCCGGGTAGCTGTCCGGTCGAGCGCCGCCGTGGCCGGGTTGGGACCAGCGAGGAACGCGCTTGGCGATGCGGGTGCGTGATGTCGTGGCCGCGCTCATGAGGTGTCGATCCTGATTGCGACGAGAGGCACGATCGGCCGATAACGTGGTTCGCAGCCGGCCTCGAAGGTCTCGATCACGAACATGCGGCCGCCACAGCACGGACAGGGCTGGGCGAGTGGCTGCGCCGCCGGATCGATCTCGACCGCCTCTTCGGCCGCAGGCGTTGCCAGTCCCAGGAGTTCGTGCGCTCGCGCAATCGTCTCGGCGCGGTTGGCGCTGGCGAACAAGCCGTAGTGGCGGATGCGATGGAAGCCTTTGGGCAGGACGTGGATGAGAAACCGGCGGATGAACTCGCGGACGTCGAGCGTCATTGTCGTGTAGCGGCCGGGGCCTTCGATCCTGTAGTCCTTGACCTTGAACGTGACGCTCCGCTGGTCGACTGCGATCAGACGGCGGTTCGAGATGGCGACGCGGTGGGTGTAGCGCGACAGATAGGCGAGCACGGCCTTCGGGCCCGCGAACGGGCGCTTGGCGTAGACGAACCAGCGTTTCTTGCTGAGCGGGGCGAGCAATGCGGCGAACGCCTTCACGTCGACGAGATGCGCGTGTGAGCCGAGGAACCGCAGGCTGCCCGCCACGTGTGCCGCCAGAAGCTTCTCCAGCATCAACCGCCGAAAAAGTTTCGACAGAACGCGCACAGGCAGCAGGAAGTTTGGCTTGCATGAGATCCAACGGCTGTCATCCATGGAGAGCCCACCGCCCGGCACGATCATGTGCACGTGGGGATGATGGATCATTGCCGAGCCCCAGCTGTGCAATACCGACGTGATGCCGATGCGGGCCCCGAGGTGCTTTGGGTCGGCCGCGATCGTGAGCATCGTCTCCGACGAGGCCTTGAACAGCAGATCATAGATCACGGCCTTGTTCTGGTAGGCGATGTCGCCAATTGCCGACGGTAGCGTGAAGACGACGTGGAAGTAGGGGATCGGGAGCAGTTCGGCCTCGCGCGCCGCCATCCACTGGCGCGCCGCGGCGCCCTGGCACTTCGGGCAGTGGCGGTTGCGGCAGCTGTTGTAGGCGATCGTGGTATGGGCGCAGTCCTCGCAGCGCGCGAGGTGTCCGCCGAGGGCCGCCGTGCGGCAGCTCTCGATGGCGACTCATCACCTTGAGTTGGAGCAGGCTGACGTGACCGCGGTTGGCATGACGCCACGCGGCCCCGTGGTCGCGGAAGATATCCGCGACCTCCAGAGCTGGACGGGCCATGTGGGCCCGTTACGCTGGCGGCTCGTCCTTTTCGGCACCAGCGGCGTGAGCCTGTCGAGAGGGCTCATGACCTCACGGATGATGTTGGTGGCCACCTGGGTGTAGCGCGCCGTGGTGTCGAGCTTGGCGTGCCCGAGCAGTCATGATTCATAATGCACCTCGGCTAACTCATTGAAAGTCAAAGACCTGCTGCGTGGCATCCGGTGTTAGCGGAGGCTTCTGACGCTTTCCGCGGGCGAAGCCTGCCAGGTCCTCAGCTCTGATTACCCAAGGCGCGCCCGCGCAAGCTTGTCGGCCTTTGATGTCGCCGCGGCGGAGCATGCGCAACGCGGTCATGTTGCAGACGCCGATGAGTTTTGCTGCTGCTTCGAGCGTAATCTCGCCGCGCTCCGCCCACTCGCCATCGCGGAAGACGGCGATGTCGTGGTGATTGCGGAAGCCGCGCACGCGCTCTTGCGTCCAGGCATTGCCGTGCCCGGTCTCGACGCCGGTGCGATTGAGCAGGCGCGCAATCTGCCGATCAGGCATCAGCCGCGCCAGCTCACGCACGAGTGCGATCGTGTCGTCGGGGATGCGTGGATTGTGCCGGCCGGCTGCATTCAGTCGCTGTTTGACTTGCAGTTGGGTATGGTCGCCGCCTTGCCAGTGCAGGACCGCATGGATGATTGCGCCATCCCTGCGCACGACGATCTCCGTGAGCGCCGCGCGAAGGATACGCTTGCGCGTTGCGGCGGTTGCAGCGGGATGCAACCAGGCGCGCTCCAGATCAGCACCGAGCGCCACCAATTGCTGACGCTCTGGCTCGCCGAGCGGCGGCAGACGACGCGCAATCAGGGCGGCGATCTCTCCTTCAAGCTTTGCGACAGCCTGCAATGCCTCGTTCCAGCGGCGCTCCAGCTCGCCGGCGACCAGTCGGTTTGCCGGATCGACGGCGTCGTACTGTCGGCGCGCGTGCGAAGCTTCGTAGCGCGCCTGTTGCAGCGACAGCTCCAGCTGGCGCTCGGCCGCGCTCGTCGTGCTCGATTGCGCCTCGATTGCTTTGAGTGCGGCCTCGATGCCAAGCGGCTTCAGGACGCGCAGGACCTCGCTACTGATCGCCGTATCGATGCTCAAGCCGCTGATCGAAATGCAGCGCGCGGCACCGTGGTTCGTACGAGCACCGCAGCAATTGTAGCGGCCGATCTTGCCGCTGTAGTGCACATGGAGCTTGCGGCCGCAGTGGCCGCATCGCAGCAGTCCGGGCAGCAGCAGCTCGCCTTTACGAGCTGCTCCGCGAGCGAGTGCGCTGCTCATGCCGGTCGCATTGTTGGCGATTACCTCGAGGTTGCGCTCGAACTCGTCCCAGGTGATATAGGCCGTGTGGTGATCCTTGATCAAGACATCCCATTCGGCCATGGGCTTTTGCACACCACGCCGGATATGCTTGCGCCCACCTTTGACACTCACACGGCTCGTCGTGCGCCCGAACGCGTAGGCACCTGCATAGATCGGATTGGTCAGAATGTTGTGCACGATGTTGTAGGCCGGCAGTCGCCACACGACGCCATGCGCCTCGCCTTGGCGCGACTTGACAGGCAGCTCGATGCCTTCCTCTCTCAGCCAGATGTGCACCTGTCGTGCACTTTGCAGCTCGGCGAACTTGGTGAAGACCAGCTGCAGGGCGTCCTGCACACGTTTGTCTGGATTCTTCTCTATGCGATCGCGACCGATCTTCACATAGCCGGCGGCGACACCGAGGACCAGCGCGCCGCGGCGCGCCTTCTGCTTCAGCGCTTCCTGCGAGCGCTGGCGGAACATCGAGAGTTCAAGCTCGCTCATCGTGCCCTTCATGCCAAGCAGCAGCCGATCGTTGGGATGGCGAGGATCGTAGATTCCGTCCTCGTCGACGATGAGCGTGCCGACCAATCCACAGAACTCGATCAGCGTATGCCAGTCGCGGCCATTGCGGGCAAGACGCGACGCCTCGATCGCAAGCACAGCGCCGACACGGCCCTCGCAGATCGTCGCGAGCAGCCGCTCGAAGCCGGGACGCGCGATGCCGCCACCGGAGCGACCGAGGTCGTCGTCGATGACATCGATGTTGCTCCAGCCAAGCTGCTTGGCGCGATCGACGAGGCCGTATTGGCGCCGTCGGCTCTCATGATTATGCGCGAGCTGGTCTGCTGTCGATTGCCGGATGTAGACGCAGGCGCTGCGGGCGAGATGCTCAGTCGTGATCTTGGTCATCGCCGCTTCCTCCGCTTGCCGCTTTTGCCAGCGCCGCCGCGATCTCGCGCAGCAGCACCTCGATGACCGTCGCGAGCAAGCTCTTTTGAGCTGCACGCAGTTCGACGCACAGTGGCTCGGCCTCGAACAGGCTTGGCTGGAGATTCTCGGATCTCTGCGTCATTCTCTGGTCGCTCCGTTTTTGATTCGGACGCCAGAAAGCCTAGAAGCGCATCGACCTCGTTGCGCAGGGAGCGAAGAACATTGAGGGGAAAACGCGGCTCAACGCCGATCTCGAATCGGGACGCAGCCTCCTCAGTCATCCACGCCGGAAGGCAGGCAAAGGTGCCGTCAAGTTGGTGCACAACGAGAAACGCGGCGCCGCCTCGCTCAAGCCGCCGCCTAACGCCTACCGTCTCGCCGAAGCGAGGATGAAATCGGTAAGTGATGCGTGCTTCAGCCTGTTGTTCGCGGGCAGTATGTCGCCCTTCCGAGCAAGACCTGGATCACTCGAATGTCGATGTTCTGCTCGAGCAGGTGGGTAGCGAAGCTGTGTCTGAGCGTGTGCGGCGCAACCCAATTGGGCAGCCCAGCCAGTTCGGCGACCATGTGGCAGACGCGATTGAGCTGGCGCGTAGTCATCGGGTTGATGCGGTCGCGGCCGGGGAACATCCACACTTGGGGATGCGCGATGCGCCACCAGTCGCGCAGCAGCGCCAACAGCTGCGGCGACAGCATGGCATGGCGATCCTTGCGGCCTTTGCCCTGCTCCACCCGGATCATCATGCGCTTGGAATCAACGTCGCAGACCTTCAGCGCGACGACCTCCATGGCGCGCAGACCAGCGCCATAGGCAGCGCTGAGCGCCGCCTTGTGCTTCGGCCCGGGTGCGGCCTCCAGAAGGCGCAACACCTCTTCGGGCGAGAGCACGCGTGGCAGCTTGCGCGGTTCGTAGACGAACACGAGATGTCGCGTCGTCTCCGGCCGGTCGAGCGTCACCTTGAAGAAGAACCGCAACGCGGTCACGGTCGCGTTGATGGTCGGTGGCTGCAAACCAATCTCGGTCAGATGCA
Organism: uncultured Alphaproteobacteria bacterium; assembly: GCA_963847045.1. Lineage (GTDB taxonomy): Bacteria > Pseudomonadota > Alphaproteobacteria > Rhizobiales > Xanthobacteraceae > Bradyrhizobium. The sequence continues at coordinate 348,218 of CAWJYQ010000019.1, forward strand.
ACTGGAATGCGCGACAACTCTTCCGGGGTCGCTGTGTCGGGGGAACGGCCGAGGAAGGCCGCAAGCCTCTTGACGGCGCGGATATACTCGCGTTGCGTATCGAGCATGAACCTGCGCACGCTCATGTCTTCGAGCATGCGTTGGCGCAGCGGGCTAATGGGTTTCTCGCTCATTGGGGGCTCCTGTCTTGAGGTTGGAGTGCTTGACCCCTCGATCCTCAAGACGGAGCGCCCGCCCGTCACCTACGCTCGATCAAATGGTTACTGCGGTAGACGCAATGCGCCCGATCGCGCCGCCAGCGCCCTCCCGCGAGAGCGGGTTCGTTCTTTGGCACAAACCGGACCAGCCGGGCCGGTCTTGCGATGTCCGTTGATTGGGGTCGACCGGAAGTCGCGGGCACGGCGTCAAACCGACGCGATTGACCCATATGCGACATCGACGAGCAATTTTGCGGCGCTCTTTTCCAGGTATGGTAAGTTTTATAATGATCGCCCTGAGGAGGAACCCGTGAGGCGACGGGACTTCATCGCGTTTGCTGCCGTCGCGGCTGCATGGCCAGTCGCACGCGCACAACATACGGATCGGGTACGCCGGGTCGGCGTACTATTGCCTTACGCTGAGGACGATGCTGAGGCCAAGTCGCATCTATCAGCGATTACTCAAGAGCTCCAAAGACTCGGGTGGTCGCAGGATCACAACATCCGCATCGACGCTCGTTTTGCAGCCGGAATTGCGGATCAATATCCGTTACTTGCGAAAGAGTTGGCGGCGCTCCAACCCGACGTGGTGCTTTCAGAGTCTACCCCGGCCGCTGCTGCGCTAAAGCAGGAGACCCGCTCGATTCCGATCGTGTTTGTCGGGGTCTCCGACCCGGTTGGTTCGGGCTTCGTAACGAGTTTGGCAAGGCCAGAGGGCGATCTCACCGGCATGATGCAGTACGAGAGCGGCATTATCGGGAAGTGGCTGGCGATGCTCAAAGAGGTCGCACCGGCACTCGCCCGTGTCGGTTTTGTCGCCAATCCAAGAGTCCGAGGCTATGAATACTTCTGGCGATCTGCCGTGGCGAGTGCGCGAGCGCTTGCGATTGAACTCATCCCAAATCAGATCAGCAACAATGCTGCCGATGTTGAGCGCACGATCAAATCCTTCGCGCAGTTGCCTAAAGGTGGCCTTCTGTTTGTTCCAGATGCCACGATCATAGCGCATCGCGACCTCGTCATTGCGCTCGCGGCGCGCTACGGTTTGCCTGCGATCTATCCTTGGCGCTACTTTGTCACAGCCGGCGGACTCATGTCCTATGGAATTGACAACATCGACTTGCTCCAGAAGGCGGCGTCGTATGTTGATCGAATCCTTCGCGGCGCAAAGCCCGCCGATCTACCGGTGCAGACGCCAACCAAATACGAAACGGCGGTCAACCTAATGGCCGCTAAGGCGCTCGGACTGACCACTCCGCCCACATTGCTCGCCCGCGCTGACGATGTGATCGAATAGTGGACTTCCGCTTCGGACATGCCGTGATGTCTGACTTACTAATCGGTCACTAATTTAGAAGACAAATATCTTGCGACAAGTTGTCGATTTCAATATAATTCATTCATGAAGCGGGACGGACGAAAATTAGATCACAAGACCTTACAAGAAATTCGTCGGATGGCGGTTCAGCGCGTATGGGACGGCGAGAAACCGAGCGTCGTGATTGCCTCCTATGGGTTCAGTCGTCAGATCATCTACAAATGGTTGCGAGAGGCGCGAGGGAAAGGGCGCGGCTTGCGCGCGCTAATTTCACGAAAAGGAACGGGGCGCCCACGAACGCTCACGCCCAAGCAAGAGCAACAATTGTTTCGGTGGATCAACGGAAAGGATCCTCGTCAGCACGGCTTTGATTTCGGCATGTGGACGAGGTTGATCGTGCGCAAGCTGATTGCGGACAAATTCGAAGCTAATTTGGGTGTGACCGCTGTCGGAAAGTTACTTGCAAAATTAGGATTGACGCCGCAGAAGCCACTGAAGCGAGCTTACGAGCGAGATCCCGTTGCGATCGAAGCGTGGAAAACCGACGTCTATCCAGCCATTGCGAAACGGGCAAAAAAGCGAGGTGCCGAGATTTTTTTCTGGGATAAGTCCGGCTTTCGTTCCGAAGCCGTGCAAGGAAAGACTTGGGGTGTGAAAGGGCAGACCCCAATTATTTTTGTGCCCGGCACACGACAATCCGTCTCGGCGGCTTCAGCCGTAAATGCCAAAGGCGGTTTCTGGTGCGCGACCTACAAGGGTGGAATGAACGCGGAGCTATTTATTGCACTGCTCAAGGCAATGATGTTTCGTCGTAAGAAGCCTGTGCTCCTAATTCTTGATAGTCTGCCTGCCCACAAAGCCAAGATCGTCAAAGATTACGTTGCGTCGACCGAAGGGAAGCTTGAATTTCACTTTCTGCCGGGCTACGCCCCCGAACTCAATCCGGATGAGATGGTGTGGAATTACATGAAGAGGACCGGGACGGCACGGAAGCCGCTTGCAAAAGGGGAATCGTTGCACAATCGGATCGACGTCGAGCTGCAACAAATTCAAGAGAACCGCGCTCTCGTTCGGTCTTTTTTTCGAGCAGAATCTGTCTCCTATATTAGTGACTGATTAGTAAGTCCGCTTTCGGGTAAAGAACGGAAGTTGGATTTCGGGGCCGCGAGGTCACGTTTTGACCCGATTCGGACATTCGGTCGCAGCGCCTGAAGCCGCTTATTTGCCCTTCCTCACCCGCTGCGTGCTATGGCGTAGTCGCTTAGTTGGCTCGCAGCATCGTCCCGCCGGGTGATACATTGCGCCTTGTTACGGCGTCGGCCGTCGCGTCGGCGAAACCCACAACAGGTTAGGAAATCCTCATGTTTTCCAACAAATGTGCCTTGGCGCTTTCGCTTGCGATATGTGCGGGTACCGCACGTGCGGCTGACGACGGCCTGATAACCAAGCCGAGCAAGTATTCGGTGAACGAAACCGTTACGCGATTTGAAGCTGCGGTTAAACAGAAGGAGGCGGCTGGCTTTATGGTCTTCGCCGAAATCGATCATGCTGCCGCCGCCAAGAAGTTCGGCCTCGACATGCGGCCACGCACAGTCATCGTGTTTGGCAACCCGAAGCTGGGAACGCCCGCCATGGTCAAGACGCCACTGCTGGCGATCGACGTGCCGCCCAAGGCGCTGGTCTGGGAGGACGATCAAGGTAAGGTATGGCTGTCGTATAATTCTTCCGAATATCTCTACAACACGATCTACCCGCGGCATGGCGCGACGGTCCCTCCGGCGACCGCGCCATTCGCGAAACTTTTAGACGAGATGAGTGATCAGGCGACGATGTAACTAATCTGGCCGATCTCAGAAGGGCGAAAAGCTTGCAGTCCGTTCTTGCGCGGCTTCCACCAAATTCGGGTTAATGATCAATTTCAGGTCGGCGATGAGACTTGACCTCGACCTTCCGTCGACGTGCTCGCGACGACGGATGAGGTGATCGAAAGGGGCGAGCTACTTCCCGGTATTGGCACCAAACGGACCAACCGGACCGGTCTGCCAATGTCCGTTGATCGGGGTTCACCGGAAGTGGCGGGCGGGACGCCAAACCGACGCGAATGACCCATAGCCGACATCAGTGGCACTTCGAGCCTTCCAGATCAAACCACTACGATCGGACTTGATCCATTGGAGCGGCCTTGCGGCGGTGGGCGGGTGCGGCCGACGCAGGAGTCGCCATCGTCGGTTCAGATTTGCTCTCCAATGCCGGATTGGCAATTGCGCGCGCCTCCTTGATCGCTGCCAGCACACGGCTGTCGAGGTTGTAGAGATCGCGGCGTGTTTGCAGCTTGCCCGCGTCGTCGACGAAGGCAGTCTGATAGGTCAAGTAGATCCAGATCGGCCCTGACCCCAGCGAAATCTCTTGCTCGACGCCGTCGGCGTACAGACTCTTGACCTTCTCCGCCGTCCACTGCTCCTCAGGGTGCACGATGCCGGCAAGGACTTCGGCGTATTTGGGAGCATCCTGCACGCGCATGCAGCCGTGACTCTCGGCCCGCACAACATGGGCGAACAGATATTGGTCCGGGGTGTCGTGCTGAAACACCGTCAAGCGATTGAAGAAATTGAATCGGATGTGCCCGAGCGGATTCTGGCCGCCCGGTGGCATCGTGATCTCCACCTCGCCGTTGACGCGTTTCATGCGAAACCCCATACGCGCCAGCGCGCCGGGTTCTCTCGCCTCCGCCGGCAGGTACTCGTTCCGAACGATCGACGCCGGCACCTTCCAGGTCGGGTTGATGGAGATGGAATCCATCTGTTGCGCCAGGAGCGGGCTTGGCATGCTCGGCTTGCCGATCACGACGCGCGAGGTCCAAATCTGCCGGCCGTCCTGGATCACCTTGAGGGTGAAGTCCGGTTCGTTGACCTCCACACGCGATTTGCGCACGTCGCGGTGGTACCAGCGCCAGCGCTCCATGTTGGCGATGATGGTATCGATGCGACTGTCGTTCGTTGGATTGAGCTTTTTGACCGTGCGAGCATCCAGATTGCCGGTCGGCGGCAGATCGTTGCTCCGCTGATATTCTTTGACGGCCTCAGCAAGCTTCTCATCGTAGCGCAGATCGGTAGCCTCGCCGGAAACACCAAGCCGCTCGCGCAATTGCGGAACGCGGGCATCTTCCATCGGACGCTTGCGGTTGAGGGTGAGCACCCGACCCGCTGCGATCCCGTCGCCGGCACCGCCAGCCGTCTTGCCGCGCAGCTGCGCCAGCGCGGCCTTGAGCTTCTGATAGTTCTCGTACGGCGGGCTGAACTGATCAAGCGCCTGGCCGGCGTCGTTTCCCTCGACGACGGCCGCCAGCACCACGGCTGGATCGGGCGCGCGTTGCGGCAGCGCGATGTTGTCCTCTCTCACTTGGCGATGGGGCATACGTCCGGCCTGCAAGTGCCTCGCATAGGTCAGCATCGTCTGCGTGAGGCTCAGTTCGGCCTCGGCCAGCGCGTCCGGCGAAAGCCCAGCAAAGGCCGGCGTCTTGTAGTCGGCATGGTCCAGCCCGTCGGCGTCGGCGTTCTTGAGGCGCGCAATCACCGCCTTGCTCCGCGCATTCTCCACGCCCTTGTCGAGCCATAGCGGCGCCAGATTGCGCTTCTGATAGAAGGCTTCGACAGCCGCTTGAACCTTTTCATCTGTGAAAATGCGGTTCGGTTTCATCGCCAGGAGATCGCGAACCCGCTCCGCCACCGCGCGGTCGGCAGGATCGAGCGAGGCCAATGGATCAGCCGTCCGATCCTGCTCTGGCGTACTCGCCGGAGTAGCCGTTTGCGCAGCGCTGGCCGGCGGCGCGGTGAGGGGCCCGCCGGGAGAGGCATCGCCTGCTTTCGACTGGTCGGTTAGACCTGCGTGGGACGGCTCCGTCTGTTGCCCGAGCGCAGATATCGGCGCAGCTAGGATAAACGCAACTGCTGCGCTTGCGAGGATCTGGTCAAGACGGAGCCCACTCATTGGATTTCCCCCAAAAGCTTGGTGAAGTTGCCGGGAGAACGCAGACGATACGCTCGCCGGTCCTCGCGTGGCCACGCTCTTCGAAGTGAACACGTTATCGGTGCGCCCAGCAACAGGCGGCGTCGCGTTTCCCGCCACTTTCGGGCGATTCACTGCCACGAAATTGGACGGCGCTTATTGGCCCGAAGGCGAAGATCGCCATCGCGTCCCGCACGTCGGCAGTCGATGCCAGAGCGGACATCGGGAAGACGCAGGCAAACCGACGCGTTTGACCCAAAAGCGACCTCGCACTTACGGGTGTTATCTTGCGAGTGCAGTAGTATCCGTGCATCATCGCCCCCGTTAAGCTCGTTTCTGCCCGAGCAGCATCGCTAGTCGTGAATTTGGTTCAATTTTTGGAGGAGATTCTCTTGAAATACATGATCGAATACAAAATCCGCGCAGGCGGCATCCCCCTCGACGAGAGTTTTGCTGGTACGGAAGGGCTGTTGAACGCATTTGGAAAATGGAAGCCGGAGGACGGCCTAACGGTCCACGCGTTCGTCTCGAACTTGGCCGCTAACGGAGGTTACGTTCTGGTTGAGGCCGACCCCAACGTCATCGTCTCATTTGTCTCCAAGTACAACTACTGGAACGACGTCAATGTTGTCCCGGTGGTCGACGTCGGCGAGGTAGTACCAATTAGCGCAGCGTCGCTCGCGTGGGCGCGAAGCGCCTCGAAAGGTTAAACCAATTAGTCGTAGGGCCGAAGCAAGAGGCCGCCGCGAGGCGGCCTTTCTTTTGGTCGGCGCAGCGATTGATGTCGCTTCATGCCCCACCGGCGAAGTCGAGGGACGCCTTGTCGAGGTTCGCTTAGCATGGCAGAGCGGACGAGATTTGCTCACGTTGAGTTCTTCGCATTCTGACCCAACTCGGACCTCCCGAGTTGACGCCCGCTCATTCTCTCCCGCAATTACCGCTCACGGGCCCTCTGCCAAGTGCTAGACTTTTCCCTATCCACCGCCGTGGCTAGTTTGGTCGTTCGGAGTGCGCTGTGACAGAGCAACGAGTTCAAAGGCGATTAGCAGCGATCTTGGCCGCCGACGTGGTCGGTTACTCTGCGTTGATGCAACGCGATGAGGAAGCCACCTACGCCGAGTTCGAGCGGCTGAAGCGCGAAGTAATCGAGCCTGGCCTCTCCTGCCACGACGGACGACTGATCAAGACCACGGGTGACGGCGCGCTCGCCGAGTTCGTAAGTCCGTCGGCTGCGGTGCGATGCGCGGTGGAGATACAGGAACGTATCGCGTCAGGCCAAAGCTCCCTTAAGCTGCGGATTGGGGTCAATCTCGGGGAGGTTATCGTCGGGGCTGACGGCGATCTTTTTGGCGACGGGATCAACATTGCGGTCCGGCTCGAGGGAGTCGCCGATCCGGGCGGCATTCTGATTTCGGAGAAGGTGTACAGCGAAGTCGAAGGCAAGCTGGAGGTGGGCTTCGAGGACCGGGGCGAACAGCAGCTCAAGAACATCTCCAAGCCGGTCCGCACTTTTGCTGTACGCACGGGAGCGTTCTTCGCGCCGACCGAAAGGCTAAGTGCGGCCCCTCCGCTCCCCGACACGCCTTCCATCGCCATCGCCGTACTTCCGTTTGAGAACATGTCCGGCGATCCCGAGCAGGAGTATTTTGCGGACGGGATGGTTGAGGAGATCACTACGGCGCTTTCGCGGTTCAAGTGGTTGTTTGTCATTGCTCGCAATTCGAGCTTCACGCTCAAAGGCAAAGCCGTCGATGTGAAGGAGGTCGGGCGCAGGCTTGGCGTGCGCTATATCCTTGAGGGGTCTGTGCGCAAGGCAGCGGGGAAAGTTCGTATCACGGGGCAGTTGATTGACGCGGTGACCGGCGCGCACATCTGGGCGGATCGGTTCGAGCGCGACCTGACAGACGTTTTCGCGCTTCAGGACGAAGTGACGGTCGCCGTTGTCTCAGCTATTCAGCCAAAGATTATTCAAACAGAAATCGCAATGGCTGCGCGGCGGCGACCGGAGAACCTCACCGCCTATGATTTTTGGCTCCGCGCTATTCAGCAGTCTAGCCTAACGACCCGCGAAGGGTTGGCCGAGGCGATAAGGCTGGCCTGTCGCGCTTTGGAGCTGGACCCCGGGTTTGGCCGAGCCGCTTCTCTGGCAAGCGTCTTTCACCTGAGCAACGTCGTTTTGGGGTATTCTACCGATCCTCAATTCGAGCGCAAGGAAGCAGTGCGGCTTTCTCGCTTGGCATTGCGCATCGACGATGGTGATCCGAACACGTTAGCAAGGGCTAGCCTAATCTCGGCGTACGTGGTCCGCGATAGTGAAAGTGCGATCGAAATGGCTGACCGGGCGGTCGCGCTCAACCCCAATTCATTTGACGCATGGTCCGCCAGAGGCTGGGTCTATAGAGCTGCGGGGCTACCGCAGGAAGCGGTTCGGAGCTTTGAACGTGGCATTCGCATGAGCCCGATAGACCCGGCGATGTTTGCTGGGATGGGGATGGCCCTTGTTGAGCTTCGTCGCTTTGACGAGGCCATCGTCGCAGGAAGGAAAGCTCAGCGTCACAACCCGTCCTATCCGTTAGCTTACCTCTGTCTCGCGTCCGCTTTCGCCCATCTCGGACGCGACGCTGAGGCGCGTGAGGCGGCGGCGCGTCTGCTTGAGGTCGATCCCGCCTTTACAATATCTGGATGGATCGCTTGGGGCGGGCAATCAAACGCGCAGCTGGTGACCGAGGGTCTTCGGAAGGCGGGGTTGCCCGAGTAGCTCTCCATCCAAATGAGGTGATCGAATGGCGGCGCATGAGTCCGGTTATGGCACGTTTGAGACCTACCAAGTGCACCGAGCGATGTCGGCTCTTAGGGGTAACCCGGAAGACAAATGCTCAGACTGAGTTCTTCCGACTTTGACCCACAGCAGTCCTACGCCGGTCTTTTCGCGCTGCCGTAAGCGGATGCGTCCGGCACTAGGGGATGGTAGTCTCGGCATTACCTGAGCTGCTATGGGGGATCGAATGAGGCGGCGGGAGTTCATTGGCGGTCTGATAGTCACGCCAGTAGCCGGGCGCGCAATTGCACAGCATTTGAGTGGCACCAAACGGATCGCGGTGGTTCATCCAACAACACAAATCGCCGACATGCGGATCGGGGGCGACTCCGGCTTCTCGATTTTCTTTCAAGAGCTTGAGCGGCTGGGTTACTCTGAGAGGCAAAACCTTGTTGTTCAGCGATATTCGGCCAATGGGCAAACCGACCGTTACTCCGATCTGGCGCGCGAAGTTGTTAGTAACAATCCAGACCTGATCTCGACATCAGGCACTCCGCTTACCCGCGAGTTCAAAGCCGCGACGACCACAATTCCCGTCGTGGCTATTACGGGCGATCCCATTCGGCTCGGTTTGGTGTCGAGCCTTGCACATCCCGGTGGCAATATAACTGGTGTCAGTGTTGATGCTGGAATTGATATTTTCGCTAAGCGGGTTGAACTGCTTGCCGAAGTTATTCCAAAGCTGCGGAAGCTGTTAGTCGTCGCGAGCGAACAGACATGGGACGGCGCCACAGGAAAAGCCAGCCGGCAGGCCGCTCAACAGCTGGGTATGTCGCTATCTAATGCAATTGTTAGCACTCCGATCAACGAACGGGCGTACCGACGCACCTTTGCGACGATAAGACGTGATGAAGCTGATGGACTAGTTTTTTTAAACGAGGTCGAGAGTTACGGCTATCGCTTTCTGCTCGTCGCCTTGGTTGCACAGATTGGCATCCCAGCAATTTACGTCTTTCGCGACCAAGCAGAGGCCGGGGGGCTGATGTCCTATTCGGCTGATCTAAAAGATGCCATTCGCACGCTCGCGGGACAGGTCGTTCAGATCCTTCGTGGCGGAAAGCCTAGCGACATGCCTTACGTTCAAGGCGTCCGGTTCGAACTGGTGATCAATCTGAAAACCGTCAAGGCGCTCGGGGTCGAACTGTCACCGGCCTTTATTGCCCGTGCCGACGAGGTGATCGAATAGAACGTGATTGCTGCGATGCATGAGTCCGATTATGTTGAGGGTTTCGGATGCCGGCCAGCGACAGCGGCGCGACATACAGCAGTGGCCGGCGTCCGAAAGCCGCCAAGGAAGGAACCCGCGGGGGATGGGGCGCGGAGAATGCCGCGCACTCCGCTATGGGGATTTGTCTGATGCGGAAGGTGCGAGCGCGGGAGTGCCGTGTGCTTCGAGGCGGCTGGCAGGCAGCGATAGCTCGGGTTTATGATTGAGACTATTGTTGAGTGTGTCGGTTGCAGGGATGCGTAGCTGTCGGGACGGCGCATTTGCGCGAGCGTAGTCGGCGCCGGTCAGCAACCGACGCTGGGCAAGGTTGTGAGTGCGTCGTTTCAGTGTGATCAAGACGTATCGATCCTGACGGCGATGGTTGGACCGGTCGGCCGGTGATGCGGTGTCGAGCCGCGCTTGAAGGTCTCGATGATGTTCATGCGCCCGCTGCAACACGGGCACGGGTGGGTCGCCTGGTCGGTTGCCGTGGCACCATCGGGAAGCTGCTGCTGGTGCACGGTTTGCACAGGTGCCACCGCAGCAATCAGCTGACGCGCCCGCGCGATGGTCTGGGTTTTGGTGCCGCTGGCTAGCAGACCGCAGTGCCTGATGCGGTGGAATCCGCATGGCAGGACGTGGATCAGGAACCGCCTGATGAACTCGTCCGGCTTGAGCGTCATGGTCTTGTAGCGGCCGGGTCCCTCGATCCGGTAGTCTTTGTAGCTGAACGTTATGCCGGTCGCGTCGGCGGCGATGAGGCGGCTGTTGGAGATCGCGACGCGGTGGGTATAGCGGGACAGATAGGCCAGCACCTGCTCCGGCCCGGCGAACGGCCGCTTGCTATAGACGAACCACTTGGTGCGATGCATCGGCGCGAGATAGGCCTTGAACGCGGCGTTGCCGACGAGGTGGGCGTGGTCGCCGAAGAACTGCAGGCGGCCGGCCTCGTGCGCGGCGAGCAGCATCTCCAGCATCAGGCGGCGGAACAGCCGCGACAGCACCTTCACCGGCACGAGATAGTTTGGACGGCAGCCGATCCAGCACGTGCCGTCGAGCGATATCCCACCCCCCGGCACGATCATGTGGACGTGTGGATGATGGGTCATCGCGGAGCCCCAGGTGTGGAGTACCGAGGTGAAGCCGATCTTGACACCGAGGTGCTTGGGATCGGCCGCAATCGTGCGCATTGTCTGCGAGGAAGCCTTGAACAAGAGATCGTAGATGACGGCCTTATTCTGGTAGGCGATGGCGGCAATCCGCCCCGGCAGCGTGAACACGACGTGGAAGTAAGGGACGTCCAGCAGCTCTGACTTGCGCTGCTTCATCCATGCCAGCGCCTGCGAGCCCTGGCACTTGGGGCAATGCCTATTACGGCAGCTGTTATAGCCGATCTGCGTGTACGAGCAGTCCTCGCAGCGCATGACATGGCCGCCGAGAGCCACGGTGCGGCAGCTCTCGATCGCCGACATCACCTTCAACTGGCCGAGGCTGACGTGACCTGCATTGGCTTTACGCCAAGCAGGCCCATGGTCGCGGAAGATATCCGCGATCTCCAGGGCGGGGCGAGCCATGATCGCCGTGGCTTATGCCGGCGGCTTGTTCTCCGGTGTCAGCGGCGTGAGCCGATCCAACGGGCTCATGACCGCGCGGATCACGTTGGTGGCTACCTGCGCGTAGAGCGCGGTCGTATCGACCCTGGCATGTCCGAGCAAAACCTGGATCAAACGCACATCGGTTTTCTCTTCGAGCAGGTGAGTGGCAAAGCTGTGGCGCAATGTGTGAGGCGACACTCGCTTTTTGATCGCCGCCCTATCGGCAGCGGCATGAACGACGCGATTGAATTGCCGCGTCGTCAGCGGCAGCAGCGGATCACGGCCTGGGAACAGCCAGACCGCGGGCCGGGCGATGCGATACCAATCGCGCAGCAACCCCAAGAGCAACGGGGAAAGCATTGCGAAGCGATCCTTGCGCCCCTTGCCCTGCTCGATGCGCAGCAGCATGCGCTCGGAATCGATGTCCGACACCTTCAGCGCCACCACTTCGGAGACCCGCAGTCCGGCGCCATAGGCGGCGCTCAGCGCGGCCTTGTACTTCGGCCCGGGCGCCGCTTCCAGCAGCCGTGCGATCTCCTCCAGGCTCAAGATCACCGGGATCCTGCGCGGTTCCCGCACGAAGGTGAGGTGCCGCGCCATCTCTGGGCGGTCGAGCGTCACGTTGAAAAAGAAGCGCAGCGCTGCAACCGAGCCATTGATACTCGGCGCACGCACCCCGATCTGCGTCTGATGCAGCTGGAAAAGGCGAAGATCTTCAGGCGTGGCCGTATCCGGCGCGCGGCCAAGAAAGGCTGTGAACGTCCTGACGTGCCGTATATAATCATTGCGCGTCTTCTCGACGAAGTTGCGCACCGTCATGTCTTCGATCATGCGCTGGCGCAGCGGGCTGATGGGCTTATCACTCATCGGGGTGCTCCTGTCTTGAGGTGGAGTTTGTTGAACCCCTCGATTCTCAAGACAGGACGCCCGGCTTGTCACCGCCGCCCGCTTACCTCACCCCGTCACTCGATCGGCGCCACCGCCTACGCGCGCAGCGCGCTCCTGCGAAGCGGGTTCGTTCAATGGCACGAACCGGACCACCAGCGATGTCCGACTTGAGGCCGCTTTCGGGGGAAAAGCGGAAGTCGGATTTCGAGCACGTGAGGGCGGCTGTTGTTGAGGGTTTCGGATGCCGGCCGATCGCAGCGATGCGGCTTGCACCGTGGCCGGCGTCCGAAAGCCTTCAGTGAAGGAACCCGCGGGCAATAGCAGGCGGTGGCGCTGCGAGCGGCGAGCGCTATGGAGGTTTGCGTACGACGGTGCTGCGTGAGGACAACCGAGGTCGATGAGTGTGTTGGCTGACGACTTTGCGGGGCATGATTGGTCCGTCGCAGGTGCGGGAATCTGCGGTAAGGCAGGAAGATCGATGGCGACGTTGACGTCGCAAAGGCAGATTTGCACGAGCGTCGCCGTGGCGGATCGAGGGTCGGCGAGGAAGATCGGGATTTTGAATCTGTGAGGTGGGGAACGTGATCATGACGTATCGATCCTGATCACGGTTGGCGGCGGCGGTCTGTATTGCGGTGTCGAGCCGCGGTTGAAGGTCTCGATGATGCTCATGCGACCGCCGCAACACGGGCACGGGTGGGTCGCCTGGTCGGTTGCCGGGGCACTATCGGGAGGCTGCGGCTGGTGCGCGGTTTGCACAGGTGCCACAGTAGCGATCAGCTCACGGATCCGAGCGATGGTCTCGGTCTTGGTGCCGCTGGCTAGCAGACCGCAGTGCCTTATCCGGTGGAATCCGTTAGGCAGGACATGCATCAGAAACCGCCTGATGAACTCGTCCGGCTTGAGCGTCATGGTCTTGTAGCGGCCGGGTCCCTTGATTCGGTAGTCCTTGTAGCTGAACGTTACGCCAGTCGCGGCGGCGGCGATGAGGCGGCTGTTGGAGATCGCGACCCGGTGGGTGTAGCGGGACAGATAGGCGAGCACCTGCTCGGGCCCGGCGAACGGCCTCTTGCTATAGACGAACCACTTGGTCCGATGCAGCGGCGCGAGATAGGCCTTGAACGCGGCCTTGCCGGCGAGGTGGGCGTGGTCGCCGAAGAACTGCAGGCGGCCGGCGTCGTGTACGGCGAGCAGCATCTCCAGCATCAGGCGGCGGAACAGCCGCGACAGCATCTTTACCGGCAAGAGATAGTTTGGACGGCAGCCGATCCAGCGCATGCCGTCGAGCGATATCCCACCACCCGGCACGATCATGTGGACGTGCGGATGATGGGTCATCGCGGAGCCCCAGGTGTGGAGCACCGAGGTGAAGCCGATCTTGACGCCTAGGCGCTTGGGATCGGCCGCAATCGTGCGCATTGTCTGCGAGGAAGCCTTGAACAAGAGATCGTAGACGACGGCCTTGTTCTGGTAGGCGATGGCGGCAATCCGCGCCGGCAGCGTGAATACGACGTGGAAATAAGGGACGTCCAGCAGTTCTGAGTTACGCTGCTTCATCCATGCCAGCGCCTGCGAGCCCTGGCACTTGGGGCAATGCCTATTACGGCAGCTGTTATAGGCGATCTGCGTGTGCGAGCAGTCCTCGCAGCGCATGACATGACCGCCGAGAGCCACCGTGCGGCAGCTCTCGATCGCCGACATCACCTTCAACTGGCCGAGGCTGACGTGACCTGCATTGGCTTTACGCCAAGCGGCCCCGTGGTCGCGGAAGATGTCCGCGATCTCCAGGGCGGGACGGGCCATGATCGCCGTGGCTTATGCCGGCGGCTTCTTCTCCGATGTCAGCGGCGTGAGCCGATCCAACGGGCTCATGACCGCGCGGATCACGTTGGTAGCCACCTGCGCATAGAGCGCGGTCGTATCGAGCCTGGCATGTCCGAGCAAAACTTGGATCAAACGCACATCGGTTTTGTCTTCGAGCAGATGGGTGGCAAAGCTGTGGCGCAATGTGTGAGGCGTCACTCGCTTCTTGATCGCCGCCCTATCGGCAGCGGCATGAACGGCGCGATTGAATTGCCGCGTCGTCAGCGGCAGCAGCGGATCACGGCCCGGGAACAGCCAGACCGCGGGCCGGGCGATGCGATACCAATCGCGCAGCAACTCCAACAGCCGCGGGGAAAGCATTGCAAAGCGATCCTTGCGCCCCTTGCCCTGCTCGATGCGCAGCAGCATGCGCTCGGAATCGATGTCCGACACCTTCAGCGCCACGACTTCGGAGACCCGCAGTCCGGCGCCATAGGCAGCGCTCAGCGCGGCCTTGTACTTCGGCCCAGGCGCCGCTTCCAGCAGCCGTGCGATCTCCTCCAGGCTCAAGACCACCGGGATCCTGCGCGGCTCCCGCACGAACGTGAGGTGCCGTGCCATCTCGGGGCGGTCGAGCGTCACGGTGAAGAAGAAACGCAGCGCTGCAACCGAGCCATTGATACTCGGTGCACGCACGCCGGCCTGCGTCTGATGCAGCTGGAAAAGGCGAAGATCCTCAGGCGCGGCCGTATCCGGCGCGCGGCCGAGAAAGGCTGTAAATGTCCTGACGTGCCGGATATAGTCGTTGTGCGTCTTCTCGACGAAGTTGCGCACCGTCATGTCTTCGATCATGCGCCGGCGCAGCGGGCTGATGGGCTTCTCGCTCATTGGGAGCTCCCGTCTTGAGGTTGGAGTGCTTGAACCCCTCGATCCTCAAGACGGAGCGACCGCCCGTCACTTGCGCTCGTTCAAATAGTTACTGCGGCAGACGTAATCGCCCGACCGCGCCGCCAGCCCCTCCCGCGAGAGCGGGTTCGTTCACTGACCCCAAGCCGACGTCACCCCTCCGGTACCCCGGCCATCCGCATTCCTTGATAGACGCGCTCCTGTGAGGCGAGGTAGATCGGATTATCACTCGGTGCGCCATTGCGGTAGCGACGAATGGTAAAGCTTGGATCGAGCGCAAGTCCTGCCTTTGCAGCGGCCCTCGCCTCATCCAGCGAACCGAGCAGCGCCAGTCCAGCGGCGAGTGCAAAATGCGTGAGGGGATAATTGCAGTTGGTTTCGATGCTACGTCGTAGCCAATCAACGGCTTCGGCATCCGCCGAAAGCTGCAATTTGGCTGTGCCAGCAATCAGCAGCCAGTAGTGGGCGACGTGATGACGAGGAGAGAGGCGAAGTGCCTCGTTGATATGGGCCTCAGTTTCTTCAGCGCGACCCATTAGAGTTTTGGCAATCCCGATCACCGCATGCGGCCCAGCCAAATTGCGATTTAGGGTCAACGCTCGCTTGCACTCAGCTATTCCTTGAGCCGCGCGGTTCGTTTGGACTAGCAGGTCGCCCAATATCGAATGTGCCAGAGCTTCGTTCGGAGCGTAAGGCAGCGCTTTCACCAACATCGCCTCAGCCGCCGCGAGACGCGCAGCCCGGTCGTCGGGATAAAGGGTCTCCCCAACTAGCACATCGACTGCCGCCATACCGAGGATTGCATCGGTATTTTTGAGATCGAGCGCTAACGCCTGTTCAAAACAGCCACGCGCTCGTGTCAGGCATTCGGGCGAACACAGCGTCCACCACTGGTTCACCAGAGCTCTACCCTGGAAAAATAAATCCATTGAACTGGGATGCAATGATCGTTCCGCCCGCGTCGCCTCAGCCACGATGAGCTGGGCGTTCAACGCATAGGCAAGCCGTGATACGATCTCGTCCTGCATATCGAAGAGATCGGCAATGGCTTTGTCAAAACGATCGGCCCATAGATGTGTACCAATCTCTGCGTCCACGAGTTGAACGTTGACGCGAAGTCGATCACCGCTACGTTGCATTGAACCTTCAAGCACGTAGCGGACATTCAACTCGCGGCCGATCTGTTTGAGATCAACGGCGTTGCCTTTATAAGTAAACGCGGTGTGTCGGCCGACAACCAACGAGCCTCTGATGCGTGACAAGTCCGTGGTCAAGCTTTCGGTCACCCCGTCGACAAAATAGCCCTGCCCGGGATCGTCACTGAGGTTCGCGAATGGCAGCACTACTATGGACAGACGTGGCGCCGAGGCTTGCGTCGGCGCCACGTCGCCGCTATGCACGCCAGCCGGCTCAACTGTGCGTCCCTCGTCTTCCTGCACTGCGGCAACGAAGCGGAAGCCTTTCCTCGGCAATGTTTTGATTAGGTGCTGCTTCTCGCCCGTGTCGCCAATTGCGCTGCGAGCGGCATTTAGGCGGGTCGTCAGCGCGGCATCTGAGACGACGCGCCCGTTCCAAACGGCATTTATGAGGTCATCTTTGCTTACCAGGCGCTCCCTGTTGCGGATCAAGTATTCGAGCAGATCGAAGACCTGCGGCGCGACGGAGACTGCCTCTGCCCCGCGATGCAATTCGCGCAGGTTAGTATCGAATGTGTACTCCTCGAACAGATACCGCAAGCTGCCAATTCCTCGGGTGGCCGCCGACCGTCCAGCGTTTGCGACAATCTAGATGATCGGATAAGGCAAGGCGATGTCGCTTGTTGGCACTTTTCCGAAGTGGCGGTCCTCGTGCGTGATGTGCGCTGTTGGGGGAAGACCGGAAGTGGTGAGCGGAGGGGCGAACCGACCGATTGACCATTTCGGACATTTTGACCTGGTCCGGCAGCAGCGCGGCATGCTTTGATGCACTGGCTGCAGCGGCTTATTTTGGCGGGCGGGCGTGTCGAGCGGCGACTAGCAGCGGTCCTAGCGGCAGATACAGCCGCCTGCTGAGGGCCGACGCGGAACGGACGCGGGCGCGGCTGGCCCCGATTGCAGTCATGCCAAATCCTTATTTCGTTCGAAACTGCTGGCTCTTTTTCTGCCTCAACACACACCCTGCACTAGACATCGGCGTCTTTCGGACCGGTGAACTTGCGGCCCGGAAGCGGGACGAGCATGGCCGCGTGTTGGCGGTAGCGGCGATACTGGTCGCCAAACTGTTGGAGCAGATCGCGCTCTTCCAACTGGATGCCGATCAGAATGTAGCCGGTGATCACCACCGAGAACAGCAGATGACCAACGGTCATCGCAGGCGTGGCCCAGATGGCGAGCAAGACGCCGAGATAGATCGGGTGACGGACATGCCGATAGAGCAACGGCGCGCGGAATTTCGCGTCCGATAGCTGTTTGCCGAACAAGCGCGCGAACACCTGGCTGAGCCCGAACAGCTCGAAATGACTGAGCAGAAAGGTACTGGCCACCAGCACGACCCAGCCCAACCAGAAGATGCCGTCGAGCACCGCCGCCGCGGTCGGGTTGTGCACGGTCCAAACAAGCGCGGGGATAGGCTGCCACTGCCAGTACAGGATCAGCAGCGTGAAACTAGCGAACAGCACATAGGTGCTGCGCTCGACCGAGGGCGGAACGATCCGCGTCCACCAGCGCTTGAAGCCCTGGCGCGCCATCACGCTGTGCTGGATTGCGAACAGTCCGATCAGCATCGTATCGACGATCACGCTCTGGAGAAGCGGTCCCGTCGTCCCTGAATCGATCGACTTCGGAACGATGAGATCACCGACGAAGCCGATGAGATAAAGCAGTGCCACGAGAGTGAAGCCGTAAGCGACGACGCCGTATATGACCGCAACAAGACCTGCCATGAACCTTCTCCTGGTCATTTCTACAGTTGTGTTTGCCGGATGAAGCAGGCGCGCCCGCCTTCGATCGGCAGTGAAAGCGAGGAAATAAATCGTGTTTTCGATAAGGATGGTCCTCAAGCGAATTCGAGCGGCCGCTATCGGCGTAGGTCCATCACTCTCCGGACGCGAGCGATAACCCGGGATTTTGCGCGGTCACCATCCAGGAACTCGAATTCATCATCACGCCCTCGGGGCGGACGAATTTTCTCAACTCATTCTTCAGAGACGCCACCAGCTTGTCGTGGTGGCGCACTGCCTCCTTGCCGGCCTCGCGATAGACCTCGCCCGCGGGCCCGATCGCGAGCTGAAACGCGACCGCTTCGTCCAGGTCCCGCCCGACCATGACCTCCGCATCGATTCGCTCGAACAGCACGTTGCAGTAGCCGGCGATCCGCAATTGCCGGGTCACAGCCTCGGTATCGGCCATGGAGAAAGGCCCGGGTCCGCAGGTCGCAGCGTTATCTTTCACCGCGGGCAGGTAACGCAGCAGAACTTCCTTCGACAGTGTGAGCCACGGATTGTCTGCCCGCTCACGCCACACGATCATCGTCATCAATCCGCCCGGCCTGAGCGCCAATCGCATGTTGCGCAAACCTGCCACCGGGTTATCGAAGAACTGCGTTCCGAATCGGGAAAAGCAGAAATCGTGCACTGGCTTGAACGGATATGCCTGAACATCCGCTTCGAGGAACGTTAGATTGGTCAATCCGGCGTGCTTCGCGTCGGCACGACCGGCGTCGAGGAAGGCGCCACAGCAATCGAGACCGATGACCGAACCGGCCGGCCCGACACGCCGCGCAAGTTCAATCGCGGTATCGCCCCAGCCGCATCCAACATCCAGCACGCTGTCGCCGCTATGGAACGGCAGCGCAGGAAACACTTTTGCGCTGTGCAGGTGGAGCCCCCCGGCGAGGATGTGGCGCCACGCGTTGAATTTTGGAGCCAGTATGGTGTTCCAGAAATCGATATACTGATAGTTTGTTTCTATTGTCTGCACGGTGCTCATGATCGAGATGCCTGCCTTCTAACAATTATCTCTTTGAACGCCATCGCGGCCTCAACCGTTTGTCTGGCCGCCGCCAGCTGCACGATTGTCTGGCGGTCGACTTTGCGCCGAGGTCAATCGGTGGCACTTCGTCCATCGGCGCCATATATAGCGCTAGCTGTGCTTGGACGAATGATCGCCCGACCGCATCACCTGACTGTCCGTCCAAATCTGAGGGTGGCCACGAAATGATTGACCCGCTTTCGGAGGTGCTTCGGTCGGTACGCCTGACGGGAGGCATTTTCCTCGATGCGCGCTTCACCGCGCCGTGGTGCGTGCACACGAATATCCTCGCCGAGGACTGCGGGGCCTTCCTGGTCAAGCCGCCGCTTTTGATCGCCTACCACTTCGTTATCGCGGGAAAGTTTCTGCTCAGCATCGAAGGTGAAACCACCGTCGAGGTGCGGGCCGGCGAGATCGTGCTTTTGCCAAGGAATGACGTTCACGTGCTGGCCAGCGCGCCGGGTCTTGTCCCAACAAGCGCGCGTCATCTTATCCAGCCCTCCGCGGATGGCGGACTGGCGCGAATTTCACATGGCGGTGGCGGCGAGGCCGCGCATATTGTCTGCGGCTTTCTGGGCAGCGAGGAATCCTACAATCCGTTGATCGCGACCTTGCCTAGGGTGCTGAAGCTTGATGTCCGCAAGGGGGTGTCGCGTGACTGGGTCGAGGCCTCCGTGCGATATGCCGCCAACGAGTTGACCGCAGGCAGATTTGCCTCATCAAGTCTGTTGTCGCGCCTTTCCGAGTTGCTCTTCGTCGAGGCGATGCGCCAGTATTCCGTAACGTTCACCGATCAGGATGCCGGATGGTTGAAGGGCGTTGCGGATCCGCAGATCGGCCGCGCCCTGGCCGCCATTCATCACAACATCAGCTCACCCTGGACCGCCGATTCTCTTGCAAGGGAAGTCTCAATGTCGCGCAGCGCGTTCGTGGATCGCTTCACGACGCTCATCGGCATGCCACCGATCCGCTATCTGACCATCTGGCGGCTTCAAGCAGCCAGGCGGAACCTGCGGGAGACCCGCAAGTCGATTGCACAACTCGCCCAGGAGATTGGTTACGGATCTGGAGAAGCATTCAGCCGGGCGTTCAAGCGGGAATTCGGGCTGTCACCCGAGCGGTGGCGAGACCAGCGGCCGGTGGATGCAATGGCGCTCCCCGGGAGAAGCGATAACGACAAATAATAAAATGCAAGCTCTCGGCGGTGCCGCGAAGCGCGAATGCAGAGCTTGTTTCAAAGACGACTGCCTCACAGCTCGGCCAAGGCGCTCGATCTCACCGTTTCGCCTTTGCGGCTCGATTGACCCTATTGCTGTGGTGCATACGGCGAGATCAGATAGACCGCTAAGAGTAAGCCTGGCGGCCAAAGACAAAAGACCACCAGCGACGAACCCCTGTGTGCTCATGCGTCGCCAAAGGCGCATGTACGGGTTGGCGGAACAGGTGGAAAAGCGGCAGTCGTCACGATTTCGAATCCCTGGCCTGTGCTAACCGCACGGAACGGCGAAAGGGGCGAAAGGATTCGTCTCGATAGGAGCGAATCTCATGTTGATGACGAATTCGGCGTCCGAAGAGCCAAACCTTGCGAGGCTGGGCGATCGTCGCATTGCTGGATGCCGGCGCCGTCCGCGAATGCGAGGAACACGGCTGGATGTGCGATCGCGCTGATCCGCACGCCCGCGATCGTGCCTTCGACATCGCCCGGGAAAATCCGCCGCCCGGGGTCTCTCAGCAGGCGGCCGCCACTGCGATCGCTGAAGTGCTCGGTTCGATCGGAGACACCTGCCCAGAATGTCCGCCGGATTGAGGCCACTCGAAATCGTCGAAAGCTTGAAGTCAGCGCCCGAGACGCTTCTCGACCTTCTTGCGCGTGTTGCCAACCTTCTTGACCGTCTTCTTCACTGCTGAGGCCGACCGCCCGGTCTTTTTCGCTTCGTATCGAACTTCATAGCCCTGCCCGCCTGCCACCTGGGCCCGATCCTGCTTCCGCCCGCGCATCGTCTTCTTTGCTGTTTTTTTCGCTGCCGCCATCGTCGACTCCTCTCTAAAGTGTGCCGAAGCAACGCCACAAAGATTCACAAGTTCCGAAACGATTTGATCTATGCCAGTTTGAGTCGACTGTCCTGTTGCGTGGAGTCCTCAAGTGGTGTTTCGCCATGCGCTAGAGCCTGCCGCGGACAACGAAGTAGCGACCGTCGGGTGTCACAGGATGCTTCACGATAGGCGTGGACTATTTAAGCACACGAGATCTCTGCCTCATCGCCGCATTTTCGAGATACACAACCCCGTTTGGGGCCGAGCTGCTGAGGAATTCAGCGACAAAGGCGCGCCCGATATCGTCTTGTTCAATTGTGCCAAAACGTCCCGGAATCAGACGCCCCAACCAAGCTACATAGCGCGGCGTGTGAGCATTGCCTGCGATAATTCCCGGACGAAAAATCGCGAGGCGTTGGAAACCTATCCCTTGAATGGTCTCTTCCTTTAACCCCATGATCCGCACATAGCGAATCCTGCTTTTCGCGGTGCTTCCCACTGCCGAGAGCAGAGAAAACCGTGTGATACCCCCGGCCTGACAACCGCGGGCAAAGCCACCGACTACGCCAATTTCGAGGGCCTTCAATTCATCCTCGCTCCACTTCATGCTGCCTTTGCCGACGCCAACGCAGGATGCCCCATAGACAGGATCGCCTTGCGCAACCATGCTCTGTGCAAGCTTGGTCACTTCTGCCGGAAACTGAGCAGCTGCCGTATCCAAGATCACCTGCCGCACACGGGGATCGGCGGCCGGAGAAATCGCCCTGCGATTGACCATCACTACTTCAGCGCAGGAGGGCTCTGCCGCCAGCGCACGCACCACCGCAGCTCCCACCTGCCCCGTGCCACCGATGATCAAGACGCGAAATGCCATCCTTACTTCAGGCTGACTTCCGCTGCGGTTTGGCTGCCGGTTTCTTTGCCGCGGCCTCCTTTGCTGGTTTCTTGCCGGCGATCGGCATCAGCATTTCCTTCTGGCCGGCCGCCGCCTTTCGTGGTCTTCTTGGCTGGCTTCTTCGGCGCCTCCGTCGCGGCCGCAGCGCCGCCGATGCTTTTGCGCAGCGCGTCCATCAGATCCACCACGTTCTCGCCGCGGGGACGCTCCTTCGCGGTGATGGGTTTGCCGGCGCGCTTCTGGTTGATGAGATCGATGAGGGCGGTTTCGTACTGGTCTTCGAACTTGTCCGGCTCGAAGTGGCCCGCCTTCTGGTTGACGATGTGCTTGGCGAGATCGAGCATGTCCTTGGTGACTTTGACGTCCTGGATGTCGTCGAAATATTCGTCCGCGATCGCGGACTTCGTACGGGATAGCGCAGCAGCGTCCCCATCAGGCCCTTGTCGAGCGGCTCGAGCGCGATGATGTGTTCGCGGTTGGTCAGCACCACGCGTCCGATCGCGACCTTGTTCATCTCCCGGATGGTTTCGCGGATGACGGCGAAGGCGTCGTGGCCGACCTTGCCGTCCGGACGCAGGTAGTAGGGGCGGATCAGATATCTCGGGTCGATCTCGCTGCGGTCGACGAACTCGTCGATCTCGATGGTTCGCGTCAATTCCAGCGCGACGTTCTCGAGCTCCTCCTTCGTCACCTCGATGAAGGTGTCGGTGTCGACCTTGTAGCCCTTGACGATGTCCTCGTTGGCGACCTCCTCGCCGGTGTCGGCGTCGACCTTGGCGTACTTGATGCGGTGGCCGGTCTTCCGGTTGAGCTGATTGAACGAGACCTTTTCGGATTCCGACGTGGCCGGATACAGCGCGACCGGACAGGTGACGAGCGAAAGGCGCAGGAAGCCTTTCCAGTTAGCGCGGGGGGCCATGGACGCGGAACTCCGAAGCAGGTGGCTCGGATTCAAGACGAACGGCGGGCGCTTGGTTCCGACAGCGCCGACCCCTCCAAGGGATAATTTTTTCCGCCGCTCCTTCGACCTGCGCGGACTCGACATTTTGTTCTTGTTATGTTCTAGTTCGTGACATGACCGACCGACCCGCGAGCTGGCGCATGCCGACCCCAAAGCAGATGGAAAAGCTGGCCGCCGAAGCCGCCCGGAAGTCCGGCCACCGCGCGGCTCCGGACGCGCCACTCCCTGCCGAATACTGGGAATCGCTCCTCAAGGACCCTCGCGCCGGCGCGACTGGGGCCCGGGTGCGGCAAAGGCGACTTTCCGAAATCCAGCGCCATGTGCTGCGCGTCTCCTGCCGCCGCTGCGAGCGGATCGTCGAAATCCAGACCGCCGATGCGGTCCGACTCTATGGGGGCAATGCGGTCTGGAAGGACGTCGCGCAGCGGCTGCTGGACAACACCTGCCAGCAGCGGACCGGCAGACACGAAGAAGACGGCTGCTGGCCGGCGTTTGACGTCCGTAACCGCGGGCCGGATCGCCGATCCGATTCTTTGCGCCTGGATGTCCGGATGGCGCCGAAGTATCACCCCACGCCGCTTTCCGGCGGCGACCGCAAGGCTCTGACTAAGGAACTCGGCAAGGCGCGCGCGATGGCCAACATCCTGGCCGCGCAATCGGCGGAGACGCGGACCAAGGCCGAAGCGCTCATCCAGCAGGCGGACAGGCTGCTTTGCGAAAGCTGGAACGAGCGGATGTGGACCGACGGCGAGCCGATCGATCCGTCGCCTACGATCGACCAGGCCGTCAACGGCGGCTTTCCCTGGCTGGAGATAATGCGCGCGGTGCAAGACGCCGAGCGACGTCGACCTCGCGGCGATGAAGCACCCGCCGACCACCTTCGTGCACGACTTGCCGGCCGTTTGCGCTGCCGCAAGTGCGCTAAGGCGGGGCGGCGTCCGTCCGCTACCTTGCTCCAGCTTGTCTGGCAGTCGCGCCACCCCAGAGCGGAGGTCTCGGTTGCGATCAGGGCAGAAATCATCGACCGTCGTCCATTCCGACAATGGACGGGCACCCAAAGTGCAGACAGCACCCCACTACCTCGAAACTCTCAATCCCGAACAGCGGCGTGCGGTCGAGCACGGGGCTGCGGGAGGATTGGCGGCACCACCGCTGCTGGTTATCGCGGGAGCGGGGTCCGGGAAGACCAACACTCTGGCTCACCGGGTCGCTCATCTGATTGTCGAGGGTGCAGACCCTCGCCGGATCCTGTTGATGACTTTTTCGCGGCGCGCGGCATCCGAGATGACCAAGCGGGTCGAACGCATCGCCCGCAAGGTGATGGGCGACAACGCCGGGGTCATGACAGATGCGCTGACCTGGGCCGGCACCTATCACGGTATCGGCGCCCGGCTGCTGCGCGAGTATGCCGAACAGATCGGCCTGGATCCCGCCTTCACGATTCACGACCGCGAAGACTCCGCGGACCTCATGAACCTGGTCAGGCATGAGAAAGGCTTCTCGAAGACCGAAAGCCGCTTCCCGACCAAGGGCACTTGCCTTTCGATCTACTCGCGCTGCGTCAACGCGGAGATGCCGATCGAGCAGGTTATCGGCGCATCGTATCCATGGTGCTCGGGCTGGTCGGCAGAGCTGAAGGAACTATTCGCGGCCTATGTCGAAGCCAAACAAAAGCAGAACGTGCTCGATTACGACGATCTCCTGCTCTATTGGGGCCAGATGGTCAGTGACGTGAATCTGGCCGACGACATCGGCGACCGCTTCGATCACATCCTCGTCGACGAATATCAGGACACGAACCGCCTGCAGTCCTCGATCCTATTGGCGCTTAAACCCGGAGGGCGCGGCCTCACGGTGGTCGGCGACGATGCCCAATCGATCTATTCGTTCCGCGCCGCGACCGTGCGCAACATCCTCGACTTTCCCGACCAATTCTCGCCGCCCGCGAACATCATCACGCTCGACCGCAACTATCGGTCAACGCAGACGATCCTCGCCGCCGCCAACGGTGTCATCGGCCTCGCCAAGGAACGCTTTACCAAGAATCTCTGGACCGAACGCACCTCGGCTATAAAGCCGCAACTCGTCTCGGTCCGTGACGAGGCCGACCAAGCACGCTTCGTCGTCGAGCGCATTCTGGAGAACCGCGAGTTGGGCACCCTCCTCAAGGAACAGGCCGTTCTGTTTCGAACATCGAGCCACAGCGGTCCGCTCGAAATCGAATTGACACGGCGGAATATCCCTTTTGTAAAATTCGGGGGCCTGAAGTTCCTCGACGCCGCCCACATCAAGGACGTGCTCGCGCTGCTGCGGTTTGTCGAGAACCCGCGCGACCGCGTCCTGCCAGGCATCGGCTCCGCCACCGCGCAACGCGTGCTCGAGCGAATGGCGGAGGCCGCCGACCCCATCGCTGCGCTCGCGGGCATACCGACGCCGCCGCGCGCGGGCGACGACTGGACGGCCTTCGTCGAGACTCTCGGCAATCTTCGCTATTCGGAATGGCCCGTCGACCTGGAGCGCGCCCGCCTCTGGTACGAACCGCACCTTGAACGCATCCACGAGGATGCAGAAACACGGCGGGCGGATTTGATCCAGCTCGAGCAGATTGCGTCCGGATACGCTTCGCGTGAGCGTTTCCTGACCGAACTGACGCTTGATCCGCCAGACGCGACAAGCGATCAGGCCGGTGTGCCTCTGCTCGACGAGGATTACCTCATCCTGTCCACGATCCATTCCGCGAAAGGCCAGGAGTGGAAGTCCGTTTATCTGCTCAATGTCGTTGACGGCTGCATGCCTTCCGACCTCGGTGTCGGCACCTCAGCGGAGGTCGAGGAAGAACGGCGCCTGCTCTATGTCGCAATGACCCGCGCCAAGGACAATCTCCATCTGGTCGTACCGCAACGTTTCTTCGTGCATGGCCAGCACGCGCAGGGCGATCGTCATCTCTATGCCTCCAGGACGCGTTTCATTCCCGAAAAACTACTCAGTCTATTTGAGCGCACGGCTTGGCCGGTTGTCGCAGCTGGTACCGCGACCCGTTCCGCAAGCCAGGGACCAAAGGTGGACATCGGGGCGCGCATGCGCGGAATGTGGCGCTAAACGAGAGATATTAGGGGCCGCCGTGTGCAATCTTTATTCGATCACCACCAGCCAGGCCGCCATCAGCGCGCTGTTTCGCGTCGTCAATCGGTACGTCGGCAATCTGGCGCCGATGCCCGGGGTTTTTCCAGATTATAAAGCGCCAATCGTGCGCAATGGAAACGAGGGCCGCGAACTGACCACTGCGCGTTGGGGCATGCCGTCGTCGCAGCACGCCTTAATGGAAGCGACAAAGAAGCGGGCTGCCAAGCTGCAGGCCAAGGGCAAGACCGTCGATTTCAAGGAGTTGCTTCGGATGGAGCCGGACGGCGGGACGACCAACATCCGCAACGTGAAAAGCAAACACTGGGCGCGCTGGCTGGGAGCCGAGAACCGCTGCGTCGTGCCGTTCAACTCCTTCAGCGAATTTAACAAAGCTGAGGGCGGCGACATCTGGTTCGCGCTCAACGAAAGCCGGCCCCTCGCCTGCTTCGCCGGCATCTGGACCAATTGGACATCCGTTCGCAAGGTCAAGGAAGGTGAGACCACCAATGACATCTTCGCGTTCCTCACGAGCGAGCCGAACGCCGAAGTTGGCGCAATCCATCCAAAAGCGATGCCCGTGATCCTTACAGCGCCGCACGAGGTCGACACCTGGATGATGGCGCCTACCAACGAAGCCTTAGAACTGCAGCGGCCGCTTCCGGACGGCGCGCTTCGGATCGTTGCCCGTGGTGTCAAGGAAGATCCAGCCGAGCCGCTCGCGTGACCGACGACGCCGACCAGGCGGTAGAACGTGATCAATCATCGCATGCTTCCGCGATATTCGGCCAAACTTCGTCGCAAAGGTCTCCGCCCAAAAATGGCGACGATTACCGCGGAGTATTAGACACGCCGAATGTTATGGAACATGCAATGCAACTCGTAAGCTTTGCGATCAAACCTTATTATCCGTTGATCGACTGACTCCATTTTCACATAAACCTTGGCAGTCCGCCGACCGACCCTTCGAAAGCGTCGATCTTCGTATAAGGCCCGAATGTGGACGTTTTGACGTCCCAACTGACCCGTTGCTCGAGTTTATCGGCAGCCATGAAGGAGAGGTTCTCTCGACGTCACCTCTGAAGAAAGCAGCCTTGCGCCATCCCAATTAAATCTTTGGGTTGGGACGCGGCCACGGGTGTAGTTTTCATCGGCCAATCGCCGCCGAAGGCGGCGGATAGTCGGTCTCGTGGCGGCAGCCGTGGCAGGCAGCGCCAATTCGAGTCCGCCGCACGGGAACCAATTTTTCGTTGGCGGTCAGATGGTTATTACCCTAAAGGATGGCCCATTACGGGTTTTGGTTGCATTGTGTCGGGTTGCGCGCTGTGATGATGTCCGAGCTGGGGATTTGCTTTGGCCGACGTTCGTCAGAAGCTCATTGGTCTGTTGGACTATGTAGAACAGGTTGTACGGCTCGATGAGCGCGTATCGTTTCGGCTTTCTGAATATCACTTACCCGACGGGACCAGCTTCACGATACGCCAAACGGACACCCGAAATCTTCCGGGCATTCGCCACGACCATAATGACGATGACGGGCCGATTTGGCTTGAATTAGAGCGGCTCACCAGAAAGGAGCCTCCCGCTCGGCCTGACGCCATCGCGGATTGGATCGTCGTGTCCGGCGATCCTGCAAAAGCGCCCGAGGTTCGCCCAGAGCGGCTCGTCACGGTCTCCGAGGCAGAGAAAGACGCGGCGCTCGCCGCGGGCGATGTGCGCGCCGATGATATCCTTGAAGCACCGCGCAAGCGTGGCGGGGCCGAGACTGCGCCCCCACAATATGATCTGCGATTGCGGCTGGAAGACCGGCCGGAATTGGCCGAGCAAATAAATCAATGGATCGCGGGACCGTGGTCGGAATGGTCCACGGTTGAGACGCCGCGACGGCGCACGATCTCGCTCTACCAAGCTTTTTACAAAGTGTTCCAGCTGCTGGAGGTCGGCGGCGCCGAGAGTTCGATCGAGGTGATCTGGGGCATCGGCACGGTCGATTGGAATAAGGAAGGACGGGTCATCGATCGTCCGCTGCTCGAACGCCGCGTTGACATTGAGCTTGATGATAAGCGCGGCGGTTTAATCCGCGTGCGGCCGGCGGGCAGCGATGCCCAATTCGATCTAAAGCCTTATGAAGAACTTGGATGCACAGGCCTTGCGAGCCTAGCCGATCTGATGCGCCGCGAGATACAGCGTGCGGGTGAGAATGAAGGCGTCTCGCCATTCGCGCGCGATAGTTTCGAGCCCCTTTTGTCGGCAGCAGGCGTGCGGCTTGACCGTGACGGAAGCTACGTTCCTGAAAGCGAGAGCGTTTCCTCTCGGACGCGAACTCAGCGCGCCTTACCGTTAGCGACCGATGGGTACTGTTCGCACGGCCGCGCTCTCAGCATGTCATACTGCAAGACATCGACCGGTTGCGTAATGCGGCCGAGTCCGAAAAAGAAGATATCGTCGGTCTTCCGGAACGGCTGGTGACAGAGCCGACAAAGGAAATCGCGGGGGGTGGCTGGCGACCGCTGAGTGAGCGGATAGGTGGATCAGGCGCGGACCCGACGCCTCTTGCGCCGCAACCGACGGATCACTTAGACGTCTTTTTCCCAAAACCGTTCAATGATGACCAACTCGAAATCATTCGCCGTCTCAACAACGCGGATGGGCTAGTTGTCCAGGGTCCTCCCGGCACGGGCAAGACACACACCATCGCCAACTTAATTTGTCATGCCATGGCGACCGGCCAGCGAGTCCTCGTGGTTTCCCGAGGCGAAGCCGCTCTCTCGGTCCTCAAAAACCAACTGCCGGCCGAAGTTCAGCCGCTAGCCATCTCCGTGCTTTCGAGCGAGCGCGAGGGGCTACGACAGGTTGAGAGCGCCATCCGCGAAATTCAGGGCGTGGTGGAAGGCTCCCAGCCGCAAAACCGGCGGGCCGTCATCAGTCGCATCGAAGCCGAACTCGATGGGCTGCGCCAGCGCATCGCGGCGATCGATTTTGAACTTGATAAGATGGCCACCGCTCATCTGACTAAGATCGGACCGCGCGGGGAGACGCCGGCCGAGGTCGCCAAACGGATCGTGGCGGAACGCGACGCGTTTGTGTGGTTCAAGGATCGCCCGCATCGCTTTTCCTCGGAGACGTCACTTGAAGAACGCCTCTTGAGCGAACTTTTCGCCGCACGTTCGCGCTGCGGCGATCTTATTGATCATTTGCATGCGAAGCTCCCTTCACCGCAGGATCTTCCCGCGGCCAACGATGTCGTAGGTTGGCATGATGATCTCATTGCAGCGACAGAGTATCAGCAAGCCGCCACCCAGGGCCCCGTTCGCAATCTGCGCGTCGCCCAACAAGGCGTGACCGGCGCCCTCGCCGTCGCGCATCTGCTCGATAGTCTCAAGCAAGCTTTTCAGGCGAGCCAAGCATCACCTTGGTTAGACCCCTTCCGGCGCGCCGCGCTTCTCGACCCGGCAAACGCTTGGTACGCCAGGTTACACGAACTTCTTGCGGAGATGGCCGCGGCCGATACGGAGCGTGCGCAGCTGATGCGTCGCGCCGTTACGGTCCCAGAGGGGCTCCTCGATAATTTTGACGCAAGGGACGCCATCGAGCGCGCGGCGGCGGGACAACGGCTTTGGTCGATCGTCGCCATCGGCAAGGGCGAGGCAAAAACTCTCGTCGCTAGCGTACGCGTGAATGGCGGTCCCGTAAAAGATACCGACGCCGCCATCTGGCAGCACGTCAAGGCGGTCATTGCCAACCTGCAACGGCAGCGTGACATGCGGGCCCAGTGGGATGAGTTCGCCGCGGAAGTCGGCTGTCCCCGGCATGTCGAGGCCAAGACATCAATCGAGCTCGCCCGCACCACGCTCAAGGCTTGTCAGGCAGCCCGCTCCAATGCTGGCGCGTTGAGTTCGCTTACATCCGACGAAGTGACGCTCGCGCGCGTAGCAAACGATCCGGGTCTTTGCGAAGCGGTTGCTGAGCAGATACGTGCCGCCGCGGCGAGCGTTCGCCTGGCGAGCGCTGAACTTTACCGCCAGCAGACTTTAGCCAAGTTAGAAGGAGATGACCGCACCTCAACCCTTGCCCGCCAGCTTTTCAAGGAGATTCTCGGCAGGCCGGTTGTGGCAAGCGACAAGGTATCGCAGGTCTGGTCCGGCTTGCTCAAACGCTTCGGCCGCCTCAAGGAACTTTCAAGCGATTTCGCGGCCATCTTACGCGTAACGGCGGCAATCTCCGAGGCGGGCGCTCCGAACTGGGCGACGATGCTGGCGAGTGAGCCGGCGGTCCCTGACGATCCGCGATGCTCGGCCTCTTGGCGCGATGCGTGGGATCATGCGGCAGCGGACGCCGCCCTTACGCGGATCGATATGCGCGAACGGCTTACCGCTTTAGCAAGTGAGCGCGAGGCGGCGGACAAACGCTGCCGCCAATTGTTTGGCGAGTTGGTCCGCGAGCGGACCTTCTATCAACTGGAGCGTCGCCTTTCGCCGGCCATTAAGACCGCCCTAGTTGAATTTGTTAGGGCCCTTGCTCGTATCGGGCGCGGGACGGGCAAATCGGCCTGGACGCATCGGCGGACTGCACGCGATGCCATGGCGAAATGCTATAGCGCGGTGCCGTGCTGGATCATGCCGACCTGGCGCGTGGCGGAGCAGCTCCCGGCCGAGCTGGGTGCGGTCGAACTCGTCATCATCGACGAAGCGTCCCAATCCGATATCACGGAGCTCCCGGCCCTCTTGCGGGGTAAGAAGATCTTGGTGGTGGGCGACGACCGGCAGGTCAGTCCCACGGCACCGTTCGTTACGCAAGAAAAGATCGCGCAGCTTCGGCACCATTATCTCGGCGATATGCCTTTCAAGAGCCTCTTGGAACCGGGTGAGAGCATCTACGACTTGATGCGGGCAGTGTTCCCCGATGAGCGCTTGATGCTCAAAGAGCATTTCCGCTGCGTCGAGCCCATCGTGCGCTTCTCGATGCAATTCTATCCGGAAAAGATGATCCCCTTGCGCGTGCCGGAAGCGCATGAGCGCCTCGACCCGCCGCTAATCGACATTTATGTGCCGCATGGTCGGCGTGGCCGAAAGAAGGTCAACGAAGCCGAGGCCCACGTCATCGTTCGCGAAATCAGCGCGGTGGTCGCTAATCCCGAGATGCGCGAGCGAAGCATCGGCGTGATTTCCTTGGTTGGCGCGGAACAGGCCGAGCATATCCGTGGCCGCCTGTCTGAGACGATCGGTGAAGAGCTGATGCAGCGTCACGCCATTTTGTGCGGTGATAGCGCGACGTTCCAGGGCAGTGAACGAGACATTGTCTTTCTGTCCATGGTGGCTGACCCGTCAAATAAGACGGCGCTCACGATGCTGCGCTATGAGCAGCGATTTAACGTGGCGGTATCTCGCGCGCGCGATCGAGTCGTCCTCGTAAGGTCCGTTCGCCGCGAAGAGCTCAATCCGAACGATCTTAAAGCTCGGCTTATCGCTCATTTTGAAAATCCGATGCCCGAGATCGAAGTGAGCACCGATGCGTTCGCGTTGTGTGATTCTGAATTCGAGCGCGACGTGATGGGACGATTACTACAGCTGGGATACAGCGTGCGTCCGCAAGTCGGTTCTTTGGGGTATCGCATCGATATGGTCGTCGAAGGCGCCAATGGTCGACGGCTCGCTATCGAATGCGACGGCGATCGTTATCATGGCCCTGAGCAATGGCGCCAGGACATGCGGCGCCAACGCGTTCTCGAACGCGTTGGTTGGCGCTTCTGGCGAAGCTTTGCTTCCAGCTATTATCGGGACACTGATGGTGTCATCGGTGATCTCGTGGCAATGCTGACGCGCATGGGTATTGAGCCCGCAGCGAATAAGGAACAAACGGCGCGGACCCATCGCTACACGGAACATCGCACCGCGGAGCCAACATCGCCCCCGCAAGAAGGCGCGACCGACGCCGAAACGCCCCTACCTCTCGCACAGCAATCTGCACCGGAAGAGCCTCCCGCGCGCATTAAGCTGAGCGATAAGGTCATCCTCTTCTTTGCCGACACCAACAAGCGGTTGTCAGTTCGGCTCTTTGAGGATGGCGAGGACCTCGATAAAGGGAGGTTATCCGTTCGTTCCCCGCTGGGCGTGGCTGTCTGCTCCTGTGACGCGGGCGACGAGGTCGAATATCGCGATGGCGCAACTGACCGCAAAGTTCTCGTCGAAAGCGTCGAGCGGAGCCTCACGCTTGAACTCTCAATCGAAGAGTCCGATGAACAATCCAGCCCCGCACTGAGCATCGCTTCCGCCGTTGGATGAGGGAAAAAGCGCTGGCGGCGCAAGTCACCCGCGCGATCTTTTAAGCGGCGTGGACCGCGTCAGGCGACTACTGAAAGCCATTCAGGTAATCGGCAGCCCGCTACGCCTGCGAAGTTGCGGCAAAGATGGCGCTTCCATCGTCTTTCAACAAGGGTCTCTCCAGCACAGCGGCTCCTCATCGCTCAAGCTGTCGATAATGCCACCGCCTCGGCCGATCGTAAATTTCGCCTTTATCGATCCACGCCCTCGTTGAAACAATTTCCAAGCTCCTACTCGCCTTGGAAGGCGGCGAACCGCGCCAACTTCAGGCAGCTTAACCTTCACCGCCATCTCCTCAAACCGGCAGAACCCACTCGCCCACCCCATCTGTTCTGGCGTGCGGCAATCGGGTTCGAACAGACGTGGATTCGCAACGATAATCACTGTGCTGCACGCCCGGCTGGTGGCCACATTGAATCGATGCGGGTCATACAGGAACGCCATGCCGCGTGGCGCGTCTTCGGGTGAGGAACTGGCGCACGAATAGATCACCACTGGCGCTTCCTGGCCCTGAAACTTGTCGACGGTGCCGACGCGGACCACGTGGACATCGGCCAGCGCACGCCTTAGCGCGCTCACCTGGGAGTTGTAGGGAGCGACGACGAGTATGTCCTTCGGCTCCAACTGGCGAGTTTCTCCGTCGGCGTTTGTCCATGTGGTGCTGGGGTGCAGCAATGAACGCGCAATAGAGACGACAGCGTCCACCTCTTCGAGGGATTGGGCTTGGTTCCCCTGGTGGGCCACTTCCACCAGGAAGAGCCCAGCACCGACGAACGGTGTGGCGCCCTCGAGGCACTGGCGCTCCAAGCCACAATTCGACTGCAACCGACCCTCGTAGTACACCTCGGACGTGAACGCGCAAACGGCAGGGTGCAGCCGATACGTCCGGTCGAGGAACAGGCCTTGCTCAGCGCGTAGCGTCGCCTGCGCCGGACCGAGCAGGTGCACGAGTGCGGCAACGTCGGCGCCATCCTCGTGCGCGCCCCGCGTGGGCTGTTCAAGCTGCTGCGGGTCGCCGAGCAACACCAAGTTGCGGGCCGCGCGTGCGGCTGCCAGCGCCTGTGCTAGAGCCATCTGTCCAGCCTCGTCGATGACGAGCACGTCGAGGCGGCCGATGGCATCAGGATGGGCCCAGAGCCACGCGGTGCCACCGACGATGGTGCCCGGAGCAATGCGGTCGAGCGCTTCGCCTGGCGACTTGGCGAATTCAACGCCGTCCACACCATCATGCTCATCATCCTTGTGGACAAGGTGTAGATGTTGGGGTCGGCTCGACGCATTGTCGGCCTTGCGCACGGCAACCAGCAGGTTGTCGATGACTTTGTGGCTGACGGCTGTGATACCAATCTTCTTGCCTGCCGCGGCGAGCGCCAGGATGGCCTTGGCACCTTGCGTCGTCTTGCCGGCTCCGGGCGGCCCTTGTACAGGCAGCACGCCGCCGTCGAGCTGGCTACATAGGCGCACAAGGGCTTGAACGGCGTCCTCATCAGGACGGCGCAGCGCTTCGACGACGCCGGTGCGGCGCGGCGGACGTGCACGCAGGAGCTCACTCGCAGCGGCGTAGGGGCTGTCATGGTCAAACCCGTTGTCGCGGACATGTTCGGCGAAGGCGAGCAATGCTTCCTCGAGCGACTTGGCACCGACCACGGGATCTTTGAAAACTGAGGTGGGAAGGGATTGCATGGCCTTCTCGCTGATGCTCAGCACGACCGTCCGATCATCGAGATCGAGCGCTTCGACTGCGGCCTTAATCGTGCCCGGTTCCTCGCCCGGATCTGCGGGGATCGGCCACACGGCGTTGTCACCGACATCGATAGCCATTTCCTGGGTCGGGAAACGGAATCGGCATCGCGCGTTCCGCTCGCGTCCCTGCTTGGGAAGCCGTTCGACGAACTCGAGCCCAGCGAGCATCTGACGTTCGTCCAGGTGCTCGTCGCTCGGCAGGTCGCGAAGGCGGAAAAAGTCCCACCAGGCGTTCTTTTCCTCCTGCCGGTAGTAGCCGAGCATCGCAGCGAGCAGCGCCCGCGCCCTTTCGTCCGCCGTCCGCGTCTCGAGGTCCGCAGGCAGGCCTTGCCGCAACGCTTCCCGAAGCGCCTCGATGCGCTGATCGCGGGCGCTGACTTCCTCACTTGGCGCCAGCGTGCCGGGCACCGGTCGGACGATGCTTTGGCCGCGCGCGAGGAAATCGTCGCGCTGGCGCTCGAGCCAGCCTCGTAGGGATTCAGTGGAGAGACAGTCGTCGCCGTTGTACGCGGCGACACGCTCACGGATCTCGTCGGCAATGGCATCGGCGTCGCCCAGTTCGAGTGCCAGTTCGAGGTCGCGCAGCGCGAGGCCGGCGTCTCGCAGGTCCAGCCGGCGCTGGAAGCCATGCAAAGCTTCCAGCTCCTTAAGACCATAACGCTCCACGCCGACGCGAAAGGCCTCGCGTACGACGGCATGCAGGTCCACGAAACGCCGACCGCGCAGCAGTTGATCCAGCTCCGATCCACGCGTGGCATGGCGGGCCGACAGCCGTTTGAGGGCAGCGGGCTCGTAGGCGCCGAAGTGGTAGACATGGGCACCGAGGTGCTTCTGCACGCGAGCCAGCGCAAAGTCGATGAAGGCCTCCAAGGCAGCCTTCTCCTCACCAGTATGCAGCGCCCAACGTTGGTTAAATTCGACGCCTCCGTTCTCATTCTTGATGCTCACGCCGGTGAGGTACTCCAGCCCGTGCGGGGCAACGAATGGGTCGCCCTCGAAGTCGAGGAAGATGTCGCCTACCGAAGGCTCGGGCAGCCGTGCCAGCCCACGGCCTGGTTCAAGCGCGAGTGCCTCGGTCTGCGGCATGTCGGCACCACGGCTGGCCACTTGCAGCCGCGCCTGCTGTCCAAGCCGCCGGTAGGTGGCTTCAGCGCCTCGCTTAGGCTTGTCGGGGAGTCGGCCTTCGCGTTGGGCGATGGCCGCAACCGTAGGAAGTCCTTGTTGCTGGAACTCACGCACTTGGGCGCTGCTGATGTCAGCGATCAGCGAAGGGTGGTCGTCCACCCGCCTCTGCCGGTCGCAATGGCGCCAGTAGATGCAGATGTCGCAGTGCGTCACGGGATGCGGATAGGTGCTCGGTGGCGGCATCGCGGTCACCGCGGCCAGCAAGCGGGCACGCACGAGCCGGTAGTACGCAGCGAACTTCGCAGTGCGATAGGTTTCCTGCTCGATCGGCGTGATAACGTGGATGTAACCAGGCGCCACGCCCTGCATTGGCTTCAGCAATTCGGCATAGGTGCACAGTTGCAGGATCGTGCCTGGCTTGGTTTCGAGCGAAAGCTTGGTGTCGGCCGGCTCGTAGACGTAGCCGGGCAATGACGAGGTCGTGGTGTCGACGCGCAGCAACAAGTCGGCGATGCCGCTGAACACCTCATTGCCCAATGTAGCCTGCACGATAGCGTCGAAGCCGGCCTCCATCGCTCGGCGGGTCGCTGCGGGATCGCGCTGGTCGCGCAAGTCGCAGATCGAGCGGCCCGCACTCCGCAGCCTCTCGACATAAGCCGTTTCGTGCTGGCGGCCACGCTCGCGCAACGCGTCGAGCCGCGAGTCGGGGCTGAACTCGATCTGAAGCAGCCCATCACGCCGCTGGCGCTCGAGTTGCGTGAGGTGAGGACACGCCAGATGGGCCGCGAGCTGAGTCGGAGTGAGGTGCCCGGGTAAACCCAGAGTCGGCTTAGCGTGGGCGACGAAGTCGCCATTTGGCAACTTTTGTCCCGCCGTTGACCCCTGAGCATCCCGCGTCTCTGCCATAGCTCCCCCGGTCTCGTTTCACGGCGTCCTCCAAACTACCCAAAATATTGATCTACTTTATCGCGAGCTTGCGTCTGCGAAACCCCGGTAGTTGTGGAGCAGCACAGAAATTTTTCAGCTGTGCAGCAGCCCCCCGGGCGATCGAACGTTATGACGCCGAGCCACCTAGGCCCGCTTAGGATCACTAGCCTCGGACCATCCAAGGTTCGCTAGCGCTGTCGTTCTACGTCCCAATATTCAATGGTGCGGATGATGTGGCTTTCATCGACCGGCCCAAGCATGACTTCGATTTCATATCGGATGTCGCTTTCGAAGTCCCCCATCAGGAAGTCGATACGACCGCCGGAGGCTTGGATTCGCTCGCGCTTGATCACCTGCAGGTCACCTAACCCCAGAAGCACTGGATCCTCCAAGATTTGTTGTTGAAGCCACGCTTCATTGAGACCAAGCGACCTTAGACTTTGCGGGTTTATCTTCTGAAGCTTCAGGACGGCGTGGGTCGTTTTTGGAGGCGCTCGCTCAGCCAGGATAGCCGAAGCCTGCTGATTCAACCTCAAAGATTGCTTAAAAGGTTATACCTGAGCATTCGTCCGGGTTTAGATGGCCTAAACGACAGGCCCTGCATAGTAACCGTCTAGGGAATAGCCGAGCTCTCGGTTACAACGCGCCGATACTCGGATTTTGGCGACATGGGGCAACGCGTCGGCTGCGACCACCCGGGACATCTGCCGCGGCGGTTGTCATGTGGCCTGGTTCCTTGCAAATCCCGTAAAACGACAGTAATTTTTGCACGGCAGAAGCCGCTAAGTACTGGCGCGCCCGGAACAATTCGAACGTCCGACCCTCAGATTCGTAGTCTGATGCTCTATCCAGCTGAGCTACGGGCGCGTGTTTCGCATGCGATCGCGGGCTGATCGCCCGCTTGCGTTGCCGAATATATCGGAACGGCCGCGAAAGAGCGCACTAGCTACCCGCTCCGGCCCGAATTGGCAAGGTCCGGGAAAGGGCATTTGCGCGCCGATTTGCGATGTCATTCCGGGGCTCGCGATAGCGAGAAGGCGGAATCTCGCGCCAAACCTCCAGATTCCGGGTTCGCGCTTTCGCGCGCCCCGGAATGACCTTGGGACCCTACGCCCGCGCCCGTTCGTGGCGGACGGTCAGAAGTTCCACCGGCCGGTCCGGGATCACGATCCGGAACGTCGCTCCGAGCGTACCTTCGACCAGGTGGATCTCGCCGTCATGGGCGCGCACGAGCTCAGCGGCGATGGCAAGCCCGAGCCCGCTGCCGCCGGGGCGGCCGGAGCTCTGGAACGCCTCGAACAGATGGTCGCGCGCCTTTTGCGGCACGCCCGGGCCGGTGTCGGACACTTCCAGGATCGCGACCGCGCCCTCGCGCCGTCCGGTGACGCGGATCTGCATGCTGGCGGGGTCGTTTCTCGGATGGCTCTCCAGCGCCTGCGCGGCGTTGCGCACGAGGTTGAGCAGCACGCGGAACAGCTGGTCGGGATCGGCATCGACCGTGAGCCCGCGTTCGATCGCGGTGATCCAGGTGATCGAGGCGTCGCTCGCAAGTCCTGCGGTCTCGCGGACTTCCACCACCACGGGCTCGATCGGGATCATGCGGCGATCGGGCGCGGCCTCCTGGGCGCGGCCATAGGACAGCGTCGACTGGCAGAAAGCGATCGCCCGCTCCAGCGAGCGCATCAGCTTTGGCGCGAAGCGCTGCACGCGCGGATCGGGCACGGTTGCCAACTGGTCCGACAGAAGCTGCGAGGACGCGAGCAGATTGCGCAGATCGTGGTTGATCTTGGAAACGGCAAGGCCGAGCGCGGCGAGCCGGCTCTTCTGGTTCAGCATCGAGACGAGATCGCGCTGCATGTCCGACAGCTCGCGCTCGGCGACACCGATCTCGTCGCCGCGCTGGCTCGGCACGATGATCCGCGCCGCGCTTTCCGGGTTTTCGTGGAAGCCGACCATGCTCGCGGTCAGCCGCCGCATCGGCCGCACGAACAGGAAATGCAGGGAGACATAGACGAGGCCGGCGGTGAGGATTCCAATGGCCAACCCCACCAGCAGCAGATTGCGGGAAAATCGATACATCGCCTGCCGCAGCGGCTTTTCGTCGACCACGGTCTCGATGAATTGCGCGCCGCCGGGGGCCGGGCCGACCACGCGGATCGTCTGGTTGCCGGTCTCCAGCATCATCTGGAACGAGCCCGATATCGCGTCCCACACCGTCATGGTGCGCATGTCGATGTCATGGTCGATCGCTGTCGGCAGGTCGGCGCTGGCGAGCAGGCGGCGCTGCTGGCCCAGCTTGATCGCCACCGCGCGCGCGCCGATGCTGGTCAGGATCTGCCGCGCCAGCAAATCAGGCACCATGCCGGAGGGCGCCGCATCGAGCACCAGCGCTGCGGTATTAGCAGCGGCCAGCCGGTCGTTGAGCCGGTTCATGCGGAAGTTCGCGATCGCAGGCACATAGATCAGCATGCACGCGATCGCCACCAGCGGGATGGTCAGCAGGAAAAGCTTGCCCGATAGCCCCAATCGGCGCGGCAATTTTCGCCGCGGCGGCTGTTCCGTGGTCGGCTGGTCGTCCGTCAATGCCACTCTGTTTGCCTTCGCTGGCCTGCCCTTTGAGGATGGGGGCCGTCGCCCCACCCGGTCAAATTACGGATCGCTAATGTCGGTCGTTTCGCTGATGTAGGGCCGCGGCGCGGGAACTGCCATCCTCGCCCTCAAAAACACCGCAAAAACCAAACTATTCTTGGCGATTACGACGTTTCCAAGAAAGCGGGCTAAATACGCCGCGAACATTGACGAAAACCAGTCGCTCGCATATAAGCCGCGCCAATTGTCAGGGATGACCCGGACTACTCCGGAGGCGGCCCCTTGGGGCCGGAAGCGGCCGTTTCGGGCCGGTTGACATCCCGACTTCCTCTCAACTCTTAACAGGCAGATTGGCCGGTCAGCGGAGACAGACCCGTGAAGCGGACTTATCAACCCAGCAAACTGGTGCGCAAGCGCCGTCACGGCTTCCGCGCCCGCCTCGCCACGACCGGCGGCCGCAAGGTCCTCGCCGCGCGCCGTGCGCGTGGCCGCAAGCGCCTGAGCGCCTGAGGCCGGGCCTTTTCCGGAGACCTTTCATGGATCGGCTGAGGCAGCGGGCGGATTTCCTCGCCGTTGCCAATGGCGCGCGCGTAAGCGCTGCCGCCTTCACCCTGCAGGGCCGCCGCCGCGACGATTTAGGTCCGATCCGGGTCGGTTTCACCGTCACCAAGAAGAACGGCACCGCGACCGAGCGCAACCGGATTCGCCGCCGCCTGCGGGAAGCGGTGCGGCGGCTCGATGTCATGGCGATGCCGCCGCATCATGACTATGTGGTGATCGGCCGCCGTGCGGCCCTGACCTGCGACTTCAATACCATGCTCGAAGACCTCCGTTCGGCGCTACAACGTCTTGATCGGCAGGGCCGCAAACGCAGCGCGCACGAGCCGCAAACCGGACTGAACGACGGGACCTAAGAGATGCTCGAAAATCGCAACACCATCCTCGCCGTCATCCTGTCCGGCCTCGTCCTGATCGCCTGGCAATATTTCTACAACATCCCGGCGATGGAGAAGCAGCGCGCCGCCCAGCAGGCGACCGAGCTGCAGAAGAAGGCCGCGCCGCAGCCGAACGCCCAGGCTTCGCCCACGAGCACGCCGCCGCAGGCCGGCAGCGCGCCTGCGCCCGCCTCCCCGACAGCGCCGGCCGCGACCAATGCGCCGACGGTCGACCGCAATGCGGCGATCGAAATCTACTCCCCGCGTCAAAATCGAGACCCCGAGCGTGATCGGCAGCATCTCGCTCAAGGGCGCGCGCATCGACGATCTGGCGCTGGTGAAATTCCGCGAGACCGTCGACCCCAACTCGCCGCCGATCGTGCTGTATTCGCCGTCGGGCACCGCCGAGCCCTATTACGCCGAATTCGGCTGGGTCCCGGCCGCCAATTCGACCGTCCGCCTGCCCGACCAGAACACGATGTGGCAGCAGGAGAGCCGCGGCGCGCTGACGCCGTCGTCGCCGGCGGTGCTGAAATATGACAATGGCGAGGGCCTGACTTTCCGCCGCACCATCTCGGTCGACGACCGCTACCTCTTCACCATCAAGGACGAAGTCACCAATGTCGGCAACGCGCCGGTGACGCTCTATCCGTTCGCGCTGATCTCGCGTCACGGTACGCCGCAGGTCTCCGGCTACTACATCCTGCACGAGGGCCTGATCGGCTATCTCGGCGACAACGGCCTGAAGGAATTTACCTACAAGAAGATCGACGACGAGAAGAACGTCAGCTTCAAGGCCACCAATGCGTGGCTCGGCATCACGGACAAATACTGGGCCTCGGCGCTGTTGCCCGACACCAGTGCCGCGTTGCAGGCGCGCTTTTCGTCGAACCTCGTCGGCACCGTCCATACCTATCAGACCGACTATCTGGAGGAACCGCAGACGATCGCGATCGGCGGCACCGGCAGCGTCAACACGCGGCTGTTTGCCGGCGCCAAGGAAGCCAACGTCGTCGGCCTCAATTTCTGGATCTTCGGGCCCGGCGGCTACAACAAGCAGCTCGAGCTCAACCACTTCGATCTTCTGATCGACTGGGGTTATTTCTACTTCATCACCAAGCCGATGTTCCTGGGGCTCGACTGGTTCTATCGCCTGGTCGGCAATTTCGGCGTCGCGATCCTGCTCGTGACCGTGATCGTGAAACTGTTGTTCTTCCCGCTCGCCAACAAGTCCTACGCCTCGATGGCGAAGATGAAGTCGGTGCAGCCGCAGCTGCAGGCGCTGAAGGAGCGTTATCCCGACGACAAGGTGAAGCAGCAGCAGGAGATGATGGAGATCTACAAGAAGGAGAAGATCAACCCGATCGCGGGCTGTCTTCCGGTCGCGATCCAGATCCCGGTGTTCTTCTCGCTCTACAAGGTGCTGTTCGTCACCATCGAAATGCGGCACGCGCCATTCTACGGCTGGATCAAGGACCTCTCGGCGCCCGACCCGACCAACCTCTTCACCCTGTTCGGGCTCCTGCATTTCGACCCGACGCAGCTGCCGCTGTTCGGCCACTACCTCGCGCTGGGCATCTGGCCGATCATCATGGGCATCACGATGTGGTTCCAGATGAAGCTCAATCCGACGCCGCCGGATCCGACGCAGCAGATGATCTTCGGCTGGATGCCGCTGATCTTCACCTTCATGCTCGCAGGCTTCCCGGCTGGACTTGTGATCTACTGGGCCTGGAACAATTTGCTCTCGGTGCTGCAGCAGAGCTTCATCATGCGCCGCAATGGCGTGAAGGTGGAATTGTTGGACAATCTCAAGTCCACCTTCATGTGGAAGAAGGCCGAGTCGAAGACCTGACGTCGCCATTGCGAGCGAGCCGCTCGCAATACGACGTCATTCCGGCATGGTGCGAAGCACCAGACCCGGAATCTCGAGATTCCGGGTTCGATGCTGCGCATCGCCCCGGAATGACGAAGACGACAAGCAGAGATCCTTCGCATGACCACCGACCTCAATGCGAAGCTGATCGAAGCGGGGCGAAAGCTGTTCGCCGGCGACTGGCAGTTCGTCTGGGCTGCGCCCTCGATCGAAACCCTGCCGCCGATGGCGGGCCTCGAAGTCGCCTTCGCCGGCCGCTCCAATGTCGGCAAATCCTCGCTCATCAATGCGCTGACCGGCCGCAACGGCCTGGCGCGGACCTCGCATACTCCGGGCCGCACCCAGGAGCTGATCTTCTTTGAAATTCCCGGCAAGACCAGCCTGCGGCTGGTCGACATGCCCGGTTACGGCTATGCCGCCGCGCCGAAGGCGCAGGTCGCGTCATGGACCGCGCTGATCCACAAATTCCTGCAGGGCCGCGCGTCGCTGGCGCGCGTCTATGTGCTGATCGACGCCCGGCATGGGCTGAAAGACGTCGATCTCGACGTGTTCAAGACGCTCGACAAGGCGGCCGTGAGCTATCAGGTCGTGCTCACCAAAGCCGATCAGGTGAAGGCGCCCGAACTCGGTGCCTGTCGCGCCAAGACCGCCGAGGCGCTGGCCAGGCATCCCGCAGCCTTTCCCGAGGTGCTCGCGACCTCGTCGCGTTCGGGCGCGGGCATGCCGGAATTGCGGGCGGCGATGGTGCGGCTCCTGGAGGAGCGCAGCCGATGAGCCCGTATCGCATCCTGATCGTGCTCGCCGGCCTGATGGGCGCCTGTGGCGTCATGCTGGCCGCGGCGGCGGCGCATCTTGCTGACGCATCGCGGCTTGGCGCAGCCTCGTCGATGTTGCTGTTCCACGCCACTGCCGTGCTCGGCGCGGTGGCGCTCGCCGAACGCGGGCTGCTTCACCCGCGGATCGGCCTTGCGGCAGCTTTCGGCTTTGTCATCGCCGCCGCCCTGTTCGCGGGCGACCTGAGCTTGCGCCAATATGCCGGCCACAGCCTGTTCCCAATGGCCGCGCCCACCGGGGGCACGCTGTTGATTGCAAGCTGGCTCGTGCTTGCGCTATCGGCCGTCTGGCCGCGCAAGATGTGACGGTCCGGCGACCAAACAGGCGCTTTGCGCGGGCCGCGGCAATCGGATAGAACCCGGCCGACCCGCCGAACCAGAGATCAGCCTCATGACCGAAATCAGCCCGCTCGATCAGGCCCGCATCCTGTCCGAGGCGCTGCCGCATATGCAGCAATATGACGAGGAAACCATCGTCATCAAATATGGCGGCCATGCCATGGGCGCCGAGGACGCCGCCAAAGCCTTCGCGCGCGACATCGTGCTGCTCGAGCAGACCGCGATCAATCCCGTCGTCGTCCATGGCGGCGGGCCGCAGATCGCGACCATGCTCAAGCGGCTCGGCATCCAGTCGGAATTTGCGGCGGGTCTGCGCATCACCGACGCCGCAACCATAGAGATCGTCGAGATGGTGCTGGCCGGCTCGGTCAACAAGCAGATCGTCGGCTATATCAACGAGGCCGGCGGCAAGGCGGTGGGCCTCTCCGGCAAGGACGGCAACATGGTGAAGGCGTCGAAGACGACGCGCACCATGGTGGATCCCGGTTCCAACATCGAGAAGGCGATTGATCTCGGCTTTGTCGGCGACCCCGAGAAAGTCGACCTCACGCTGCTCAACCAGCTGATCGGTTATGAGCTGATCCCGGTGCTGGCGCCGCTGGCGACCTCGCAGAACGGCCAGACGCTCAACATCAACGCCGACACCTTTGCCGGCGCCATCGCGGGCGCGCTCAAGGCCAAGCGCCTGTTGCTGCTCACCGACGTGCCCGGTGTGCTCGACAAGTCGAAGAAGCTCATCCCCGAGCTGTCGGTGAAGGACGCGCGAAAACTGATCGCGGACGGCACCATTTCCGGCGGCATGATCCCAAAGGTCGAGACCTGCATCTATGCGCTGGAACAGGGGGTGCAGGGCGTCGTCATCATCGACGGCAAGATGCAGCATGCGGTATTGCTTGAGTTGTTCACGAATCAGGGCACCGGCACGCTGATCCACAAGTGACAACGCAGGACCATCAGTCGTCATGGTTGGAGCGCACCTTGCTCGCGCTCCCCGCCGCGGCCGTATCCTTCCTGCTCTCCTGCGAACCCGCGTTCGCGGATCTCAAACTCTGCAACCGCATGAGCTATGTGGTCGAGGCCGCGATCGGCATCGACGACAAGGCGGCGACCGCAACCCGCGGCTGGTTCCGCATCGATCCCGCCGCCTGCCGCGTCGTCGTGCAGGGCACCCTCAATGCCGACCGCATCCTGCTCAATGCGCGCGCGTTGCCGGTCTATGGCGCTTCGCCAATTCCGCAAAATGGCAGCGACACGCTCTGCGTTGCCCAGGGCAATTTCGTCATCGCCGCGGCGCGCCAGTGCCGCAGCGGCCAGACCCCGGCCCAGTTCACGCAGGTGACGCCGACCCGGGCCGACGACGGCAATCTCGTCACCTATCTCGCCGAGGACAGTGAGTATGACGACGAGCAGGCGCGGCTCGCCGGCATTCAGCGGCTCTTGGTGATCGCGGGCTACGATGCCGCGCCGA
The DNA here is from genome assembly GCA_963847045.1 of uncultured Alphaproteobacteria bacterium. Classification (GTDB taxonomy): domain Bacteria; phylum Pseudomonadota; class Alphaproteobacteria; order Rhizobiales; family Xanthobacteraceae; genus Bradyrhizobium. The sequence continues at coordinate 392,127 of CAWJYQ010000019.1, forward strand.
TCGACGGCGTCGACGGGCCGAAACTCAAGCAGCTCTCGCGGCGTTCCTGAAGAGCCGCGCGCTGACGCAGGATGTGGTGCAGTCGCCGAACTTTTTCACCACCATGATCGACGCGGTGCAGTCGCCGTCCGCGACGGGGCTGACCTGGTGCAACGACACGCCGCACAAGATCATGGCGGCGGTCGCGACCGATGACGGCAAGTCGGTGGTGAGCCGCGGCTGGTATGGGATCGCGCCCGGCAAGTGCCTGCATCCCGACGTGACCGGGACGCCAAAGCAGGTGTTCAGCTTTGCCGAAGCCGTGGATGCCGAGAACCGCACCATCAAGATCAAGGACAAGCCGCTGAACTGGGGCGGCGCGACGCCGCTCTGCACCCGCGAGAGCAAGTTCGAAACCAACGAGCAGGGCGATTGCCCCGCCCGCGGCTTCGCCGCGACCGGATTCACCACGGTGGATTTGTCGGGCGGCGGCAAGACGCTGCGCTTTGCGATGCCGTGATGCACTCTCCCCGCACCTTCACCCATGTCGACACCTGGGTGTTCGACCTCGACAACACGCTCTACCCGCATCACGTCAATCTGTGGCAGCAGGTCGACGCCCGGATCGAGCAATTCGTCAGCGCGTGGCTGAAGGTCTCGACGCAGCAGGCGCGGCTGATCCAGAAGGACTATTACCGCCGCTACGGCACCACCATGCGCGGCATGATGACCGAGCATGGCGTGCGCGCCGACGACTATCTCGCCTATGTGCACAAGATCGACCATTCGCCGCTGGAGCCCAATCCGGCGATGGGCGAGGCGATTGCAAAACTGCCTGGCCGCAAGCTGATCCTGACCAACGGCTCGGTCGATCATGTCGACGCCGTGCTCGGGCGGCTCGGCCTCTCCTCGCATTTCGACGGCGTGTTCGACATCATCGCCGCCGAGCTGGAGCCAAAGCCGTCGCCGCAGACCTACCAGAAATTCTTACGCGATCATTCGGTCGATCCGACGCGCGCGGCGATGTTCGAGGATCTCGCGCGCAACCTAGGTCAGCGATTTTGAAGTTCGAATCATATCAAGCGGCCTTGTCGAGTTTGTAGGTCCAAGTGTGAACGACGGGATCGCGATTGAAGAAGTCGATGGCGGCCATGATGCGTTCCCTGAGCTCTTGTTTGGACGAGACGCGGATATGGCGCAGCACGGAGCGGGCCAGCTTGGAGAAGAAGCCCTCGACGAGGTTGAGCCAAGAGCCATGCTTGGGAGTGAAGGTGAACTCGAAGCGGCCGGCTGGTTGCTCGGCGAGCCAGGCTTTGGTCTCTCTGGAGATATGTGCGGAATGATTGTCGAGGATGAGGTGGATCGCGGTGTCGGCCGAATAGGCTTTGTCGAGACGCTTGAGGAACGCGACGAACTCGCGGCTGCGATGGCGATCCTCGACCATAGCGTGAACCTTGCCGGTGACAAGGTCGATGCCGGCCAGCAAGGTGACCGTGCCGTGGCGCTTGTATTCATGGTCGCGGGCGAAGGTCGCATGAACGCCGGGCTCGGGCGGCAGATCGGGAGACGTCGTTGCAATCGCCTGAATGCCGGGCTTTTCGTCGTAGGAGACAATCGCCACCCGGCCGTTCGGCTTCCGCTTCGACCGCGCCGCCGCCCTCTTGAGCAGTTTCACTTTGCGATAGACGCACAGCACCTCGGCCATTTTTTCCGCAAACTCAGGATCACGCTTCTCCAGGTAGTAACGGACCTTGTGCGGCTTCACTTCCTCAGAATCGAGGATCTTGCACAACGTGCCCTGCGCCAGGTTCGCCAGGCACGGGTGCCCTTCGGCGGGACCGTGCTCGCGAGCGTGGCGGGCGAGCAGCCGCGTGGTCCACAATTCATGCGGATAACCCAGCTCTTTCGCCTTCCGGCACGACAACGACGTCAACCAGGCTTTCGCTTCCAGCGTGATCGTCGGCTCCCGGCCGGGGCGAGGGCGATCGTCCAGCGCGGCCATCGGGCCTTCGGCCACCGCCCGCTCGACGCAGCGCTGGACCGTTTGATGGTGCAGCCCGAGCGCTTGGCCCACCGCAAAAAACGACGAGTTTTCCCAATAACCCAGCAAGATGCGCGCGCGCTCGACCCGGCTCGCAGGTTCGGTTCGCGACCGCGCTATCATCCTCAACTTCTCCACATCCGAATCTCCGAGCGACAATTCAATCGCCCGCCGCCACGCCGCCATATCGCTAAATCCTTCGTCGCAAAGCCCCCCACCGCTTACATAGGAGCTTGAAACGACAAATGAATCCCACCCATATGACAACTTTCTTGGAATCGGTCGTCTAGTGGTGCCGCACCAGCTCGGCATGACCACGGTGCTGGTCGTGCCCGATGGCTCCAAGGAAGTCGTGCGCGAGGACTGGGAGCTCGAAGGCCGTGACGACGCCCATGTCGATCATGTCACCGATGATCTGACGGGATTTTTGCAGGGGCTGGTGAACAAACAAACGAAATCGTAGGGTGGGCAAAGCGAAGCGTGCCCACCGTTCTTGCCGTATGTCGACAAGTGGTGGGCACGGCGCAAGCGCGCCTTTGCCCACCCTACAAATCCGCTCCATCGATAATTCCGCGGCTCGCGGGGACGACAGCGAGGGTTGACTCTCACCCCTCAAATCCCGAAAAAGCCTCCCCCACCGCTCAAAACATGCGTCCAAGGAAATCCCGATGTCCAGCCCAGCTCGAATCCACCATCAACAGCGCGTTCGACGCGCGTGACGGCATCTCGACCTCGACCAAGGGCGAGGTCCGCGAGGCCGTGGATCACGCGCTCGAACTGATGGACAAGGGCGAGGCGCGGGTTGCCGAGCGCGAGGCGAGCGGCAAGTGGAAAGTGCATCAATGGCTGAAGAAGGCGGTGCTGCTGTCGTTCCGCCTCAACGACATGAGCACGATTGCCGGCGGGCCCGGCAAGGCCACCTGGTGGGACAAGGTGCCGTCGAAATTCGAAGGCTGGGGCGAGAACCGTTTTCGCGACGCCGGTTTTCGCGCAGTGCCCGGCGCCATCGTCCGGCGCTCGGCCTTCATCGCGAAAAACGTCGTGCTGATGCCCTCCTTCGTCAATCTCGGCGCCTACGTCGATGAAGCGACCATGATCGACACCTGGTCGACCGTGGGCTCCTGCGCGCAGATCGGCAAGCGCGTGCATATCTCCGGCGGGGTGGGCATCGGCGGCGTGCTCGAGCCGCTGCAGGCCGAGCCTGTGATTGTCGAGGACGATAGTTCGAAGCAGTTGACCCTGAGAAATACAAACTGTGGCGTGATTCAATTTACCCCTACAGCTCAATCGACAACTACATCGATTACCTTATCAGCCTTAAAGTTCTCAAGCATGAATAAACGAATCAAGAAGCGCACATGCTTGCGCTGTGGATACGAATGGTATCCACGAAGCTCTGATGTTCCACTTCTATGTGCGAACAAGGCTTGCAGGACACCTTATTGGAACAGACCACGTGCAAGTGAGTCTGATAACGAAGAATAATATATGAACTTCTTTCTTATAGGCATAGGTATATGTCTAATTGCGTCTGCAATGAACGATATGTAATTATGGAAATACCATTTATTAAATACGTGTGCATCGGTGCAATGGCGAATGGCCCCATCGCTCCAAACTGCACTGGTTTCACATTCTGCTGGCCCTGGCCGACAAGCCCCTCAACGGCGCCGCGATCACCGAAGAGGTGCTCGAGCGAACGGAGGGCGGGCTGCAGCTCTGGCCCGGCATGCTCTACGGCGCGCTGAGGAAGATGGCCGACCTCGGCTACGTCGCCGAAACGGACGTGCCCGACGGGTTCAGCGCCGGCGGCGGCAAGCCGCGCTTCTACCGGATCACCCCCCTTGGCAAGCGCACGTGCGCGGCTGAAGCCGCCCGCATGGCGCGCATCGTGGCGGCCGCTCGCGACAAGCGGCTGCTCAAGAACACACGGGCCTGACCGATGCCGCCCTACCGATACTCCCGCGCGTTCTACCGCACGCTGCTCCTGGCGTTGCCGGTGCGCGTGCGCGCGGAGATCGGTGACGACATGGAGGCGGTGTTTGCGACGTGCCTCGACCGCCAGCGCCGCGCGCGCGGCGTCCTCGGTCACGGCATGGCCGTGGTGCGCGGCACGCTCGACGCCGCCGCGTTTGCCGTGACGGCGCATCGCGACGAACGGCGCTACCACTCGCTCGAAACGATCAAGACCGGACGCCCCCCGGAGGGACCCATGAAACGCCTTGGAGAGTTCACGACGAATCTGTGGCAGGACACGCGTTTTGCGGCGCGGCTGCTGGTGAAGGATCGCAGCTTCACGGTGACGGCGCTGCTGACGCTGGCGATCTGCATCGGCGCCAACGCCGCGATCTTCAGCATCGTCCGGTCGGTGGTGCTGAAGCCGCTGCCGGTGCCGGACGCCGAGCGCATCGTGCTCTTCCACAACAACTATCCGAACGCCGGCGCCGCGCGCGGATCGACCGGCGTGCCGGACTACTTCGATCGGCTAAGCGCGCGATGGACGCGTTCCGAGGAGCTGGCGCTCTATCGCCGCGAGGGCGCCACGCTTGGCGGCGAAGGACGGCGCCGAGCGCCTCGTGACGCTCGCGCGCGACGCCGTCGTTCTTCCGGCTGGTGTCGATGCGGCCGTTGCTCGGCCGGATCGTTCACCGAGGACGAGGGCGAGGTCGGGCAAGGAGCACGAAGTCATCCTCAGCCACGAGCCTCTGGCAGCGCGAGTTCGGCGGCGCGACGGACGTCGTCGGCAAGACGCTGCAGCTTGAGCGGCACGCCGTACGAGATCGTCGGCGTGGCGCCGGCGGATTTCAAGTTTCTGTGGAACGACGTCGACGTGTATCGAGCCCGCTGGCGTTCGCGGCCGGAGGACAAGGCCGACAATCGCCGCCACAGCAACAACTGGCAGATGATCGGGATGCTGAAGCCCGGCGCGACCGTCGCGCGACGCGCAGGAGCAGGTCGACGCCATCAACCGCGCGCAACGAGGACCGGTTTCCCGCAGTTCACCAAGATTCTGCAGGACGCCGGGTTCTACACCGCGGCGGCGCAGCTGCAGAACGAGATCGTGCGAGGACGTGCGGCCGGTGCTGATCCTGCTCTGGGGCGGCGTGCTGTTCGTGCTGCTGATCGGCTGCCTCAACATCGCGAACCTCGTGCTCGTGCGCGCGAGCGGCCGATCGCGCGAGATGGCGACGCGTCACGCGATCGGCGCGCGACCTCGGCCGGCTCGCGCGCCAGTTGCTCACGGAGACGATGCTGCTGTCGCTCGTCGGCGGCGCGATCGGGCTGATGCTCGGCTGGTGGGCGCTCCGTCTCGTGCCGGCGCTCGGACCTCGACGAGATGCCGCGCGGCTACGAGATCGCGCTCGATCCGGTGAGCGCCGCCGTGATTCTGGGCGTCGCCGTCGTCGTCGGCCTGCTGATCGGCATGATGCCGGTGGTCCGGCTCTGGCGGCTGAACATCAACAACGCGCTGCGCGAAGAGGGCCGCGGCGGCACGGGCGGCCGCAGCACGAATCTGCTGCGCCGCGGCCTGGCCACCGCGCAGGTCACGATTGCGTTCGTGCTGCTGATCGGCGCCGGTCTGCTGCTGGCCAGCTTCCGCAACGTGCTGCAGATCGATCCCGGCTTCAAGCGCGTCGGGCGTGGTCACCGGCGCCGTCACGCTGCCGGGCGCCGCGTACAAGGACGACGCGGTCGTCCCGTTCGTCGAACGGTTGCTGACATCCGTGCGCGCGCTGCCCGGCGTGGAGAGCGCCGGCGTGACGATCGACGTTGCCGATGGCCGGCGATCACAGCGACAGCGTGATCCTCGCCGAGAGACTACCAGATGAAGCCGGGCGAATCGCTGGTCTCGCCCTCGCAGCTCGTCGTCGAGCGATGGCTACTTCGAGACGATGAAGATTGGTCTGGTGCGCGGACGGTTCTTCAACGCGACGCGACACCGCGCCGCGCCAGCGCGCCATCATCGTCGACGAGCGGATGGTCGCGAACTTCTGGCCGGACCAGGATCCAATCGGGCCGCCGGCTCTACACGCCGGAAAGCGCCGAGAACCTGTTCAAGACCGGCCCCGACACCAAATGGTTCACCGTCGTGGGCGTCGTCAAGGAAGTGCAGCTCGACGGGCTCGCTCACCGAGCAGCGTCGGTCGGGGCCTACTACTTCCCGTACACGCAGTCGCATCCGCGGAACGCGCTTCGGACTGGCCGTGCGCACGTCGCGACGAGCGCTGACGACGATCGTCGCCGAACTGCGCAAAGTCATCGCCTCGCTCGATCCCGCGCTGCCGCTCTACTGCGGTGCAGACGATGGGCGAGTCGGCTCGACGACGCGTTGATGTCGCGCCGCGATGCCGATGCTGCTCGCGATGGCGTTCGGCCGGCGTCGCGTTGTTCCTCTCGGCGATCGGCATCTACGGCGTGCTGGCGTACGGCGTGGCGCAGCGCCGGCGCGAGATCGGCATCCGCCTCGCGCTCGGCAGCACGCAGCGGCGAGGTCTTCGGTCTCGTGCTCCGCGACGGCATCAAGATCATGGCGTTCGGCTTACTGCTCGGTTTCGGCGGCCTGATCGCGCTTCGTCAGGTGTTAGCGAAGGTGTTGTTCGGCGTGACGCCGATGGACCCGTCCGTGATCGGGATCGTGGCCGCCGTGCTGACGCTGGTGGCGCTGCTGGCGATGATCATTCCGGCCCGCCGCGCGGCCGGCGTCAGTCCGGCGACCGCGCTGGTGGACTGAGTACCGCCCCGCGGCAGCGGGCGTATAGTGGGCGCCATGGGGTCGCTCATCGTCGCTTCAGCATTCGTGCTTTTTCCGCTGACGCTGTTCGCCTCGGCTTATAGCGTCTTCATCTGGCGTGGTCGCTGGCGGCAGCTGGCGGCGGTGCCACTCCTGGCCGTCGCGGCCTACTTCGCGGTGATTCTCATCCCCGCGTGGATCAAGGACGCGACGTCGCACAACCTGTTTCCGTTCGAGCTCGGCATCTACCTGTCGCCGACCATTCCGTACATGGCCATTCTCATCTGGTTGCATCGGAAGACCGAGCCGCGTCCACGCGTGCGCGCGTTGAAGTGCCGGCAATGCGGCGCCGAGATCGCGCCAGGCCCTTCAGCATGCGCGGCATGCGGCACGCCGCTGCGCGAAGCCGAACGGCTCCGCCTGATCCATGGCCGTGTCCAAGGATGATGGTGTCGCCGGACCGTTCGTGGCCGAATCGCGCGAGTATCTGCGCGCCGAGTACTTCGAGAAGATCTGCCGCGCCATCGCGCCGCTGACGACAGAGCAGTTGTGGTGGCGCGCGAACGACGCGTCGAACAGCATCGGCAACCTCATGCTGCATCTGGCCGGCAATGTCCGGCAGTGGATCGTTGGCGGCGTGGGCGGCGCTGACATGGCGCGCGATCGCGCGCGGGAGTTTGCGGCGCGCGAAATGTTGCCGGCGTCCGTATTGATCGCCGAACTGCGATCCGCCGTGGATGAGGCCTGCGCGGTGCTGGAGCGCCTGCCCGCCGAGGCGCTCGGCGAGCGCCGCGAGATCCAGCGCTTCGACACCACCGTGCTCGGCGCGATCTATCACGTCGTCGAGCACTTCTCGATGCACACGGGTCAGATCATTCTGCTGGCGAAAATGCAGACGGGGAAAGACGCGGGGTTCTACCAGTTATCGGCGGACGGCACACTCGAGCCGACGTGGACGAGCGAGCGGTCCGTTCGAGAAGCGATGAACGAGCGATGGAGCCGTCAGACGGCGTTTCGCATCGCCGCGTCGATGTCCGGGTATTTGAAGCGTGAATCCGCCCGCGATCGCCTGAGCCGGCGTCACTTTCTGTGAGGCGAGCAGCGCGACGTCGGCGAGTTCGCCGAACATGAGGCGCAAGGCGAAGGCCGGCATGGGCAAGAGGCTCGGCCGATGCAGTGCCCGGCCGAACGCGCGCGAGAAGTCGCGGTTCAGCTGCGGATGCGGCGTGACCGCGTTGAGCGGCCCGCGGACCGATTCGGTGGCGATGGCCCAGCGCACCATCGCGACCCAGTCGTCGCGGTGAATCCAGCTCATCCAGTGCCGGCCCGTGCCGGTCGGGCCGCCGGCGAAGAACATGAACGGCGGTCGGAGTTTTGCGAGCACGCCGCCATCGCGCGCGAGCACGAGGCCGGTGCGGCACAGGACGACGCGGCAGCTGTCCGACTCGGCCTCGCGGGCCGCGCCTTCCCAATCCGCGCAGAGTTCCGCCAGGAAATCGCCGCCGGCCGGCGACGGACTCATCGAACGTCGCGTTGAGATCCGATCCGTAGTAACCGATCGCCGATCCGCTGATGAACACGGACGGCGGCGCCGCGGCGGCGCGAATGGCGGTGACGAGCGCGCGCGTCATCGATAGACGACTCTGCCGCAGCACGGCCTTGCGCGCCGGCGTCCAGCGCGCGTCCGCGATCCCCGCGCCGGCGAGATTGATGACGGCGCCGGCGCCGTCAACCTCTGCGGCGCCCTGCGGTTCGAGGTGATTGCCGACCACCTGCGTTCGCACATGCCGGACGCCGAGATACGTGCCGCCAGAAAATCGAGAGAGCACGACCACGTCGTGGCCGTCGGCCGCCAGCGCCGCGGACAGCGCGCGACCGATGAAGCCCGTGCCGCCGGTGACGACCACTCGCATCAGGGGAAATTTAGCACGCGGGTGACGCGCTATCGGCGTTCGTTTCGCCGTTCGCGCGCATCCAGCAGATAGCCGGCGGACAGCACGGTGAGACCCGCGATCACCAGCGCGACGGCCCACGCGGCGTGGTCGAACCACTCGCGGCGCGCGGCGATGAGGTAGAGCGCCACGGCGGAATTCACGAGGCCGCGCGTAGTAGAAGCTCTTGCGCTGCCGATGGTGGCTGGCCGCGACCGTCGGCGGCCGCAAGCGCGAGATAGATCCAGTCGAAACGCAGCGAGTACTGTCGCGGTTTCCACCAGCCAGGCCAGCGGCTCCAGCGTCGAGAACGGCGCGATCAGGAACGAGCAGGCCCGCGGCGCCGTCCGCGAGCGGAACTGCGGCCGCTGACCGACGAGGCCAGTGCCGTAGAACACGAGGCCGTTCAGCGTCAGACCGGCGAGCGTGTCGATCAGGACGGGATCGGCGACGCCGGCCGGTTGATACAGCTGCATCGAGACGCCCAGCGTGTGGAGCAGCCGGCCGTTCCAGCGCGAGCAAGTCGAGCGACAGCACGAGCACGACGGCGGCACTGACATAGAGCGGCCGCGCGAGCCACGGCCGCGCCGTGCGTCTCGCACCAGATCGCGCCAGCCGCGTACACCACGACGAGGGGCAGAAGGTGCAGCGCCAGCTGATCGAACAGGCTGTCGTCGATCCAATGGCGCAGGCCGGCGTCGGCGAGCAGCGAAACGTAGAACGCTGCGCCCATGAACGCGACCACGGTGCTGAGCGCCGCGGTGCGCGTCCGCCACGCCAGCCAGATCGCCCACGCGAGCGCCGCGCCGACCGTGATCTGCAACTGGCGGTTGGAGACAGCCGCATCGAACAGCTGGCCGGCGGCGCCGTCGGCCGCGTTCCACCATCCGGCTTCGTGAAACACGATCAGCAGAAGCAGCGGCAGCATGCCGGCGGCCGCGAGAAAGAACGCGATCGCGACGGCGCGCCGGCCCGTGTCGTAGAGACGCCGCGCGGCCAGATTCAGACCGATGAACGGGCCGCCGAGGACGATGAGAGGACGCGCGACGCCGCTCACGGCGCCGAACAGCCGGTGCGCGCTGAAGTAGAACAGACTGCCGCAGAACAGGATGAACGCGCCGAAGTAGAGCGCGATCTGCGACCACGACAGCACGCGGCCCGACACGATCCAGTCGTCTTCGCGGGCGTCGAGCTGGCGGTACGCGCCGCGCAGGCGATCCGCTTCATGCGGATAGACGAGGCGGAGCCGCTCCCATTCACCGATATGCTGCAGGTGCGGCTGCACGCGCGCGTCGAGCACCGACGCGTACTGCGTCGGCCTGGCGAGCACCGGGAGGCCATCGAGATACCGGCCGAGATCCTGCGCCATCTCCTGCGCGGAGCCGTACCGGTCCGCCGGCCGGCGTTCCATGGCCTTGAGCGCGATCGCCTGCAGCGGCTCCGGGACGGACGCGACGATCTCTGCCGGCAGGATCGGCGTGTCACGCGCGATGGCGGCCGGCAACGCGTCCGACTCGACCTCCGCGAACGGCGCGCGCCGGTGAGGAGTTCGTACAGGATCGCGCCGAGCGCGTAGATGTCCGTGCGCGGCGTCGAGCGGCTGCGACGGATCCAGCTGCTCCGGCGCGAGATAGCGCGGGGTGCCCGTGAGATGTCCGCGCAGGGCATCGCTCGCCGCTCAGGCCGAAGTCGAGGATCTTCGGTTGCAGCGACGCGTCGAGCATGATGTTCGAGGGTTTCAGATCGCGATGCTGCAGGCCGAGCGTGTGCGCGTGCTGCACCGCCTCGCAGATCTCGCGCATCACGCGCGCGCGCTGCGTGAGCTCGAGCGACGGACCGATGCGGCCGAGCTCGAAGCCGTCGACGAACTCCATCAACAGCACCGGCGGCGCCGCGTCCGCGCGGAACTCGAAGATCTGCACGATGCGCCGGTCCTGGAAGAGCGCCAGCGCGCGGGCCTCACGCAGGAAATCCGGCGAGGCTCGTCGTCACGCGCGCGTCGGCGCGAATCACTTTGGCCGCGACGAATCGGTGGAGCGTCAGGTCCTCGAGCTTGTAGACCTCGCCCATGCCGCCGCCGCCGACCCGTTCCACCACGCGAAAGCCGGGGAGTGATGGCGCGCGGCGACCGCAGCCGGCACGGCCGTGCCGTCGAGCTGCGCCGTCAGCTGCCAATAGGCCGCCGCCAATGCACGCATCTCTGGCAGGAGATCAGGCCGGTCGGCGACGATCGCTTCGAGATCGGCGTCCGACGGCGCGGTGCCGCTCGTGATGTGGCGCTCGACGTAGCGCGCGAACCGCTCTTCGATGTCGGGGAGGTCCGGCGACGTCACAGCGGCTCCCGCATGTGGATCGTCATCGCGGCGAGCGCCCGGGCGTAGGTCATCCGGCACGCGTCGGTCGTCTTGCCCACCCGCGCGGCCACGTCCGCGAACGGCAGTTCCTCGAACGCGCGCAGGACGACGATCTCGCGCTGCGCGTCGGTGAGCGCCGCCAGCGCGCGTTCGAGCCGCGACGGTGTCTTCATTCAGGATGGCCTGGCTCAGCGCCTGTCGCACCACCGCCGGAACCTCCGCGGCGTCCTCGATCGGCCGGCGCTGCGCCACGTCGCGCCGCTGCCGCGTGGCGTAGTCCGCCAGGTCGCGGATTTCGTTTTCGGCGATGCGAATGAGCCAGCCCATGAGCGCGCCGCCGTTCTGCACCTGATCGAGCTTCTGGACGGACTTGAGCAGCACCGACTGCAGGATGTCTCGCGACTCGGCTTCCGAACGAAGGGAGCGGCCGAGGCGCATGCGGATGAACGGGAGCAGCCGTGCCGCCGCGCGCCGATACAGCGCGTCCATGGCTTCGGGCGATCCCGCGCGCGCTTCAGCGAAGAGCTGCACCGTCACCGTCGAATCCATGCCGGCACCGACGTTACCACGCCATGTTCGGTTCTCGCCCGGATGCCGTCCTTGAAGATAGTGGAGGACGCGCGATGAAACTGACAAAGATGGCGGCCGTGGTGGCATTGACGGCGCTCTGTGCCGGATGCCTGAAGCAGGACAGCACAGTGACATGGTTTGTGGAGCCGGGCGGACAAGTGACCTGGTCGATTCTCGAGAAGGACGTGCGGTCGGACGCGCAGGCGGCCTCGGACCGCGAGATCGAAGAAACGCAGTACGTGTCGACGGTGCGCTCGAACGCGCACCCGGCGGCCATGGGTTTGACGCGGCTTGGCGCATCGGGTCTGAAGGTCACGCTGATTCACGATCGCGCGCCCTTCACCGTGCTGACCGAGGGCGGCTTTTCCGGCCTCGACGAGCTTGGTCGCCGGATGATCATGCGCTTCGGCCTCTCGGGTCAGTCCGACATCGTCCGCGATGGCGACACATGGACCTGGAACCTCACAGTCTCGGATCCAAATACATCCAACGGCGATGACGCCGACGGCGCCGAGTTTGCGGCGCTCATGGGCGATCGCCTTCAGGTCGCGCTGCGGCGCGGCCACTTCATCAGCGCCACGGGATTCGCGCTCGACGACGAGCGCCGGATCGCGACGCTCATCGACAAGAAGGATGAGAGCAGTCCGGCGGCGGGTACGGATGGAGTGCTCAGGGTCAGTCTCAGTTGGGAGATCAAGTGAAGACTGTTCGAATGGTTCGTGAGGTTCGTGGGGTTCGCGGGGTTCTGTTCAGTAAGGTTCGGGGGGCGGAAGGTTCGTGAGGGCGGTTCTTCGCGAACCCCCTCACGAACCTCACGCACCCGCACGCCCCAGGAACTGAACCTCACGAACCCTCCGAACCCCACGAACCCCACGAACGGTTTCTCCCGGGCAACGCCGTCTGTGCTCGTGCCGTCAAACGCAGACAAGGAGCAATGAATATGCGGATGTTCAGCGGTGTGCGTGTCGGGTATGGCGGTGTTGCTGTCGGTGGCGCTGGTGCCAATGGTCGTTTCCGCACAGTCGCGGAATTCCGGCCGATCCTGGTTCAACGATGACGACCAAGGGCCTAAGGAAACCGAGCGCGTCGACAAGACCGTGTCATTCCCCTCCAATGGCACGCTGCGGTTGAAGAATTTCTCCGGCGACATCCACATCGTCGGCACATCGGGAAGCGACGTGGTGGTGAAGGCCACGCGCCGCGCGCCGCGCGAGCAGCTCGACCACATCAAGCTCGACATTCAGACGTCCGGCTCTGGCGTTACGATCGAGGCGAACAAGCGGGACACCGACTGGGAAGAGAGCCACCACAACAACAACGTCGTGGAGACGACGCTTGAGTTGGAGGTGCCCGCGTCCGCGCGGCTCGACATCGACGCGTTCTCGAGCGATGTCACGATCGAGGGCATCGGCGGCGATCAGGCGGTGAAGACGTTCAGCGGCGACATCCACGTGCGCGACATCAAGGGCGCGATCAACGCCGAGACCTTCAGCGGCGACATCAACGTGTTCGTCGACGCGAATGCCAAGGGCTCCGTGTCGTTCAATACGTTCAGCGGCGATTTCGACAGCGCGCTGCCGATCTCGTCCACGTCGCTTCGCAAGCGCTCGATCGAAGGCACGCTGCCCTCGGGTGGCGGCCCGCGGCTTCAGTTCAAGACGTTCTCGGGCGATCTGCAGATCAAGGCGCGATAGCGCCCGTATACGACAGCCATGCCCGGCGACGGCGTCCGCACCCAGTGCCTCGAGGTGCCGGACGTCGTCCCAGTGCCGCACGCCGCCCGCCACGATGAGCCGGCGATCGGTTGACGCGCGCAGCCGCGCGACCAGGTCGAAGTCGAGGCCCTGCATCAACCCCTCCGTATCGACCAGCGTCGTCAGAGATCCCCCGACGAACGGTGAGAGATCGCGCACGGCCTCGCAGAGATCGATGGTCGTCGACCTGCTTCCACCCATGCGTGACGATCACGCCGCCCCGGCTGTCCGCGGCGGCGATGATGGCGTCAGGGCCGAGCGCATCAGCGAACGTGGCGGCCGCATCAAGGTTGACATGATC
>CAWJYQ010000020.1:0-203484 GCA_963847045.1 uncultured Alphaproteobacteria bacterium
ACGTTCGGACGTTCTGGGACAGTGCTGCTGTCTGTGCTGGCCGACGCCGCGACGGCGGCTTGGCACTTCAGCCGGCGGCACGCAGGACGAGGCTGGCAACGGGGCGTGGGGCGGAGCGGACGACAAAGCGCTTGCCGGGCTGCTCGATCTCGGTCTCGGTCAGCAAATCCAGATCGGCGATGATCAGCGGCCAGGAACCGGAGCGACCGAGCGCGGCGATGCGGTCTTCCAGCGCCAGCGCCCACCTACACCTCAGCAATATCAGTGGCCTATCTCACGCACCCACGTCCGAAATATAGACGATGGGTCAGTCCCGCTCCTCTTATGGATTTTGCCCGACTTCTCCCCACAGCTCTACCAAACGAGCGCAGGAGTTGCGCAATCGGACGTCCTAATACTACTGGACGATTGATCAACGCGTAAACAGCTTTTCCCAGACACGCCGCCAATCTACCTTCGCGCCAATTCAGCCGCGCCTCGAAGAGCAACAGATCGGCAACTACCCATTTCTCAGCAGTCGTCCATCTAGTGCAGCTCACTAAGTCGGCAAACAGCCCTCTGGCCATCGAATGGCTACCAGCTCGCTCCATAGCACGAATTCGACCGAGGTATACTCTAGCTAGCATCGCGTCCTGGCTTTTTTCATCCATCCCGAGCTGAACCAGCATAGATGGTGTAATTCTCTCTTCTGACAAGAACGGATCTGGCTTACCACTTCTTCTGGAACGTGCAGCCACCTGAGCAGCAATCGCGCTGAGCGCTTGCTGTCTGAGCCTTGTTACTGAGACTTGAAACGGGTGATGCCTGCGCTTCAGCACGACATCATTTAGATTAGCCAGTTGCGTCTGTTCCGCAAGTCGTAGCCATAGATCGTAATCTTCTGCGTCTACCATTACCCTCCGGTATCCTCCAGCTGCCAGGAAGACATCCTTTCGCACAAGGACAGACGGATGGAGTATGACGCAGTCATGAAGGAGTGCCGCGCTTATTTTCCGGTGGTCAGTTGGCAGACTCAACTCGCCCAGGGGGGCGCCATCGGCGTTGATGAACTCTGCGGCACCGCCAAGTACGCCAACTTCTGGATGTGCGTCGAGGAAGGCGACCTGCCATAGAAATCGATCTCGCACTGCAATGTCATCTGCATCCATTCTCGCGATATACTTTCCACGTGCACGTTTGCAAGCGTAGTTGAGAGATTCGATCAGACCTTTGTTTTCCTGGTGATGCACGACGACTCGCGAATCGAGCGTTGCATAGGAATCAAGAATCGAGCCTGAAGCGTCATTCGAGCCGTCGTCCACAACGATAAACTCAAATTCTCGAAAACTCTGCTCAAGAATACTCTTGACAGCATCGCGCAAGAATCGCTCGCCATTAAATACACTCATCACCACTGAAACGATTGGAACCTTCATTGCTTTACAAAGTCCTATTGGACTGCACCACTTGGCCGAGAAACGCCGTGCCCGATCGCAAACACCACAACTGGAACGAACACAGCCACGCGATCATCGGTACAACTCGCTTCTGAGAGCATCGGCTATGCGGGCGAGGTCGTCCTGGCTCATCTGAGCGTAGATCGGAAGCAGGATCGAATGATCCTGCGCGAGCTCGGATTGGCGCAGATCGTGACGCTGCTTTTCGCCCGAATAAGGCGCCTCGCGGTGCGAGCACATAATCCCACGTCGCGTCGCGATCCCTTGGTCGAGAAGGCTCTGCATCACGGCTCTCTGATCGACCCGGTTCGGCAATCGCACGCAGTAGCTCTGCCAGTTGGAGCGCGCCCAGTCCGGTTCGAACGGTAAACCCAATCCTTCGATATTTCCCAACAGCTCGTCATAGCTGGCGGCGAGGGCGCGACGACGAGCTAACAAGATCCGGCAGCCGCTCAAGCTGTTTGCGCCCGACGGCGGCCTGAACGTCGGTCATCCGATAGTTGAAGCCGATCACGAGATAGTCCTCGAAGATCACCTGCTGGGAGCCGTGCCGCACGGTATCCGGGACGCTCATGCCGTGCTGGCGGCACAGCCTGAATTTGCGGTCGAACTCCGGATCGGAGGTCGTCAGCATGCCGCCTTCGCCAGTCGTGATGACCTTGCGCGGATGGAAAGAAAAGCAGGCGATCTGTCCGTGGGGCTTGCCGATCGGCTCCCATTGCCCATTCATCCGGATTTGGCTTCCGGCAGCGCAGGCGGCGTCTTCGATCAGGGCGATGTCATGGCGATTTGCCAGGGTCACCAGGGCATCCAGGTCGCATGGCATTCCCATTTGATGGATCGCAAGAATGGCGCGCGTGCGGTCAGTTACGGCTTCGGCCACGTGTCGCGGGTCGATATTGTAGGTCGCCGGATCGATATCGACGAAAACCGGAGTGGCTCCACAATATCGGATGCAGTTGGCCGTTGCGATGAACGAATGGCTTGCGGTGATCACCTCATCGCCGGGGCCGACACCCACCGCCAGCAAGCGCGAGATGAA
The DNA here is from genome assembly GCA_963847045.1 of uncultured Alphaproteobacteria bacterium. Lineage (GTDB taxonomy): Bacteria > Pseudomonadota > Alphaproteobacteria > Rhizobiales > Xanthobacteraceae > Bradyrhizobium. The sequence goes on from CAWJYQ010000020.1 coordinate 2,479, forward strand.
GCGCCGTCGTGCAATTCGAAACCGCGCAGGCATGAGGCGCGCCCACCGAGGCGGCAAACTCTCGCTCAAAGGCGGCAACCTGCGGTCCTTGCGATACCCAGCCGGACAGCACCGCCTGGCTAGCCGCCTCGGCTTCGGCCTTCTCGAGGACTGGCATTGCGATCGGAATCACGAGGCGATCGGCCTCTTTTTCACGCGGCGCAAGCGAATGAATGCCGCTCGACCCGCCACCAATCCACCAGCTCGCGCAAGCCCTGTTCGAGCGGAACGCTGGCCTGAAAGCCAAGCAACCGCTCGGCTTTCGCTGTCGAGGCGAGGCGGCGAGGCACCGGGTTGACCGATCTCTCCGGCGCAAACTCTGGACGAAGCCCGTTCCGGCCCATCACCGATGCAAGCGATTGCGCCAGTTGCAGCGAGACTCGTTTCCGTGCCGCTAGCGACGTTGAACACTTCGTCGCTGACATCCGCCTTGGCGCCTAAAATGTTGGCGCGCGCAACATCGCGGACGTGGACGAAATCCATGGTCTGCTGGCCGTCGCCGAAGATGATCGGCGGCTGACCCGCCTCTAGGCGTTCCATCCAGCGGATGAGCACCTCGGTGTATCGGCCATGGATATCCATGCGATCCCCATAGACATTGAAATATCGGAATGCGACGTAATCGAGCCCATACATATCGTTGAAGGTGCGAAGCAAACCTTCATTGAACGCTTTTGCGGCGCCATAGAGCGTCCGATTGTTATACGGATTTTGGCGCTCGGTCGTCGGGAACTCGTCCGCCATGCCGTAGACCGATGCTGATGAGGCTGCAACGACCTTTTCAACCTCGTGTTGGACGCAAAGCTCGAGCAAGTCGAAGGTCGACTGCACCATCACTTCCATCGCCAGCCGAGGCTCCGCCGCGCAATGCGTGATGCGCAGCGCCGCCTGATGAAAAACGATATCGGCGGCTTTCACCAACGACGCCATCAGATTTGCCGTCACGAATATCGCCATGCACCAGACGAACGGGGCCACGGGCTCTCGCATGTTCCAGGTTCTCCGGCCGGCCCCGCACCATGTTGTCGAGAGCGACGATCTCGGCGCAGCCTTCGTCGCAAAGCAGATCGACGATATGCGAGCCGATAAATCCCGCCCCTCCGGTCACCAGAACGCGTTTCCCTTTCAGATCAACCACAACACTCTCCTATCTCCGTTCAAATCGGTAAGTGCTCTCAAGCGATATGATCGGATAGCATCCAAGTCATGCAGCCTCGACAAGGGACGCCTTTTCCAGCGCCAGCACAACCTCCGCAACTTGCTCTGGCTGAAGCTCGGCATAGATCGGCAACGAAAGGAACCGATTGGCCAGAGCCTCCGTGACCGGAAAATCGCCCGGTCCATATCCGAGATCTGCATAGGCCTTCTGCAAGATGAACAGGAACAGGATAGTGGATGCCGGTTCCGATACCGGCCGCTTGAAGTGCCTTTTGCACCTCATCACGATGTGCAAGCTCGATGGCATACACATGATAAACATGCCGGCAATGCGATGGCGGCGCTGGTCGCCGGCAGCGGCTGCTTGCCAGTAGGCGGTCATAATGTGACGCGACGGCCCTGCGCGCCTCGGTCCATGCCTCGATGTAATTCATTTTTACCTTCAACACGGCGCCCTGAATGCCGTCCATACGATAGTTGTAGCCAGCGCAGGACATGATTGTATTTCGACTCCTGTCCCCAATCCCGAAGCAAGGCCATCCGCCGCGCAGATCGGGGTTGTTGCTCACAACGGCCCCACCTTCGCCGTATGCGCCGAGGTTCTTGCCGGGATAAAAGCTGAAGCATCCGATATCACCGATCGAGCCGGCGCGGCGGCCTTTGTATTCAGCGCCGTGGGACTGAGCCGCATCCTCGATGACAACAAGCCCGTGGCGGCGGGCGATCTCCATGATTGGATCCATGTCCGCCATAAGCCCATGCAGATGGACCGGCAAAATCGCCTTGGTCCGAGGCGTGATCGCCGCCTCGATCAAATTCGGATCCATTGTCCAGGTGTCGGGGTCCACATCGACAAAAACGGGCTTTGCCCCGCAATAGAGAATTGCTGCGGTCGTCGCGACAAACGTCATCGAGACCGTAATCACCTCGTCGCCAGGACCAATTCCGGCCGCAAGAAGCGCCAGGTGTAGGGCCGAAGTTCCGCTGTTGAGCGCCGTGCAATGTGTGATGCCGCAATAGTCGGCGAAACGCTCCTCGAAATGCGGCCACTTCAGGACCGAGGACGAACTGCGCACTATCGATGACACGAGCTACCGCGGCATCGATTTCCGGCTTCATTTGCTTGTACTGCGCTTTTAGATCGAGAAACGGTACCACGCGCATTATCCCTTCGATGAGTTATCCCGGAGGTTTCCAAACTCTAGCAGCCGCCTCACGGCGCGACGACCGGCAGCCCGACACGGCGGACACTTACCCCTCCGAGCAAAGGCTGCGGGCCTGCTCGCACCGATGCCGACCAGCGCTCCTGCAACTTTTCGGTCCGGATCAGCCAGCAAGCGAACAATCTTCATGGCCCGAATAGCATCCTCCTGCTCTGCTAACGTTCAGTTGGCGGGCGCCATCCCCGAACCTCATCCGACCTCCCAAATAGCATGACTGAACCCATGAATGACATAACAATAATTGCAGATCGGCAACTATGGTAACTTGCGCTTCCGCCGAATAACGGCCTTGACTTGTCTACTAAGTCCGGCGCGGGGTCCCGCGGTGGCGAGTTCGAAGAAACGGCGGCGAACATGGTCACACCAGGCGGGTGGCTGCCACCCCACGGGCGATCATCGCACGTCCCGGATCGAGCACCGGCGTCGGCGTATGATCGGCCTACCGGACCGGTACTTAGCGAAAATGACCGCTTTGCGCGTCGGGGGTGGCGGCAGCGCCTCTGTTGCGGTGCTCCATCATCCACACGCCGCCGCCGAGCAGGAAGATGAATAAGACGTAAGGAGCATTCCACAAGTGAACTGTGCAGCTCGCGACGGCTAGTCCGCAAAGTGTGATAATGAGACCTTTTCGGCACTGGTCAACCTGTAATGAGAGATTTTTTAGCCGTCCCAGACCAAAGCAAACGGATAGGAAACCGCCGGCTATGAACAAAAATCCAGGGACGCCGTAGCGAACCGCATTGACCAGCCAGAAATTATCCATGGTGTCACTCATCCACTCTGCACGTTCCCAATCACCCATGCCAATACCAAAGATCGGGTGCCGCATCACCGACTGCGTCCCGTAGTGCCAGATGTGGACTCGCATGTACGAAGTGTCCGCGTTGAATGTTAGATACGAAATAAAAACCTCGAAAGGGCTACGGTTTGATATGGAATCCACGACAAAAAAAGCAAGAATTGCTAATGAGGCTAATATTACCCAACGGCGAGCCACGCTCGCCGTGACCTTATCCCAAACGATCAAAATAGCCTGGACGGATAGCGATAGGACGGCGCCCGAGGAAAGGGAAGAGAATACCGCTATTGCCACAAGACTTGAGGCTAACAGCCCCACTAGGCGCTTGGCAGCGCCCAATACATAATAGGCCAAGGCGAATGCACTTGAACAAACGACACCAAATAGAATGGGGTGTTCGAACGTGGCCTGAGCTCGAAGGAGCCCGTATCGGGATTCTTCTTTAGCAGCGATATTGTAAACGGAAAATATCCTGCCAAACAATTCAATCAAGATCGGCGAGCCTGTGACATTCTCGTATGCGGCGAACGGCAGTAGGACAAGAACCATGAGCACGAGACACCGCACCATGTGTTGGAAAGCAAAGACATCCCGAATGTATCGCCTTGCGAAAAGGAATGTTCCAAATGTCTCTATGACGAATATGCCTGCGGTTTGCATCGCTTCGTCGACGCCGTGCACGCTCAATAATGCCACCGTGCCCCAGGTCGCCGTCAGAAGCATGAAAATGTCCGGCAACCGTATTCGCCCCACGGATCCAGACAACCACGCTATCAAACACGGAATGAAGGTCGCAATCAGCAGCAGCCGGTACGGAGACAAGCGCACCGAGCCGACGTAGATATTGACAGGTATGGCCAACGAGAAAACGAAGATGGCGATGAACGGGGAGGCCTTGCGGCTCTGCGTCACTGGTGCCGCGGCTCGTCGGGCGCCTGAAGCTAGCGACCTTCCAACCTCTCGAGACGCCGTTACTGCAAATTTGTTCGGTCGCATGATCTTATCTCAAAATTCTGCAACTTTTCGGGGTCATGCTCTAAACGCGCTATCGATACCGCCAGCGCATCAGTTGGCGATAGAGCCCAAGCTTTGTGCTGATCTTCCAGGCAAGGCCGCGCATCGCATCCGGATCAAACAAATGCTGGCGCATGTATTCCGCATCCATCTTGTTCGTGAGACAGAGGCGGGAATAGAGAAAGGGTTCGAATCCGCGATGATGCCCAAGCTGGGTCGTAAAGAGGTGCGTGTAGCCCGCCCTCAGTGCCGCCTTCCAAACCCGTCGGGAAAAGCGCCCGTATGGGAAAGCGAAAAGGGTAACCTGTTGCCCGAGGCGATCCTCCAGCATCGACTTCGACACCGCAAGTTCGCGGTCGAGCTCGACATCCGAGACGGTGGTCAGATCCACATGGGCCATGCCATGCGAGCCGATCGCAATGCCACGCCGCCCAAGTTCTTCAATCATCTGCCAGCTCATACGTCCCGGCGAGCCGACAAAATCTACCGGGATAAAGGACATGAAACCCGGAATCCGACCGGTCGTCATGTAACGCGCATAGACATGTGTGTAGTCCGAAAGAAAACCATCGTCGAAAGTGAGCAGGACCGCACCGGTGCGGCTGGCGTCCGGATGGGGGCAATGCTTTAGAAAACTCGACGGCGAGACCAGCCCGTCGCCGCAAAGCGCGAGATGCGCATCGAACGTTTCATGCGTCAGGCACCACGCCTTCGAAGGCGAGGCTTCCACCAGCTCGTGATAGTTCAGGACAATCATAGAGTTTGTATCAGATCTGAGACACGCCGACTCCAGGCCCGCCAGTTCAGCCGGGCCTCGAAGGCGTCGCGGCTCGAATGTCTCAGGCGTGCCAGCCGGTCCGGGTTCGCAAAAGTCTCGGAGATGACCGTCGCATAATCCGCCTTCGTCGCATCCGGCGGCAACAAGATGCCTGTCTCCCCGTCGCGGATAGCGCAGGGCACGCCACCGGTGGCCGGCGCAATGCTCGGCAGGCCGTGGGCTGCCGCTTCGCAAAACACGATACCGTAGCAATCTGCCCGGGTAGGCAACAGAAAGAAATCCGCGTCGCGATAGAGTTGATCCAGTCGGTTGCGCTGTTCACGATCATTCTTGTCGAGGTAAGGGATGATGGTCAGGCCATCCTGCGTGACAGGCTTGGGCGGAGTGCACCCGCAGATCACGAGCTCCGCCTCTACGCCCCTGTCCCTTAGTTCGGCGAGAGTGCCGACCGCGATGTCCGCGCCCTTCGCTTCCCAGTTAGCACCGATAAAGAGCAGCCGGCACGGACCCAGCTTGCGGCATCCAAGCACAGAGTCACGATCGGGCGTTTCTTCGAGGTTGGCGCCCCAAGGAATGACATGCACCCGCGCACGGTCGGCACCGTAATCCCTAATGGCAGATTCGGCCGCCCATTCCGACGGGTAGAGGAGCAAATCCGCCCGCGCGATTGTCTTGCGCTCCAGGCGTTCCGTGATCTCCCGAGCAGCGCGTGACAGGTTCCGATAGCTAGGATGAAAGTTCTCAATAAGCCGAAAGGTCGCGTCGGACGCATAGGCGAGGGGAATGCCGTCGGGCACACTCCAGGCGAACGAGGATCCGGCAGGCGCGAAGACGATATCGGGCGAAACGGCACGGATCTTGCGCACCGCGTCCGCTGTGTACTGTGCAGTGACAGGCCCCGCATGGAACGGGGAGGGGCCTCGCATGCGAAATGTATGACAAAGTCTCGAATACGCCTTGTATAGAGGCAGGAACGGTGCTCTTAGGGGACCGATATGGATAACCTCGTGGCCTTCGTTCGCGAGCGATTTCGACATGTGAAACGGGGTACCGGACCAGAACCTGACGTCGCTCGCGTCGCCGATCGTGGTGAATGCGATCCGCCGCACAGATTGTGCTGAAGAACGCTTCAAGCCGACACCCTTGTTCACAATTGTTCCATTCTTCGCTTTCCGACTGGATCAAGGCTGTCGCACCAACACCCCCCTCGAGCGGATCGCGCGGAAGTCACACGACGAATCCGATTGGTGGGCGTTCCTCGATGGTCAGTCTCGCCTTAAAACCTCGCGGCCGCTCGCTTGCGTTACATCGCCTGAACGCAATGTTAACGCATATAACCTTTCGCTCCGTCAATAAGAAAACCGTGTTAACCTTGACCTCGTTAGCGACCCCAAAGGCATTGCAATCTGGCGATGATTGATGGAGAAACGTTGTCAAGTCCGACTAAGCTGTTGGTTGCACGGGCTACCCGCCCGACTTCTTTCCGAGTGACGGGAGCCGGCACATTGGCCCATCTTCAACCTTGTTCACGCGAGACAGTCATTGGCTTGCTGTGGCATACGTCAGACTCTGCGAACTACGGCGTTGGTGCGCTCACGATAGCGCATATGACTATCTTCGAGGAGATCGAAAGAGAGCTCGACCGTCAGATATCGTTCGAGGTGGCAGGTTGGTTCGAACTCGTTGCCGAAATACGTCCTTCATCCGCGAATGACATTTCATCCTTTCAGCTGGCAGTTTATGCTGGCACGGCGAGGCGGTTTGGCGGAGATGGCGCGACGTTGCGACGTTGTTTTTGATATTGGCGCCGGAGACAGCTTTACGGATCAGTATGGAGTTAAGCGCTTCTGGTATCACACAATCTCAAAGGCGGTCGTTCTGACGTCGGGTACACCGTTAGTGCTCGCGCCGCAGACCATCGGACCATTCTCGCGTGCCTGGGCGCGGCAAGTTGCACGCATAGTAATGCGCCGGTGCACGGCAGTCGTGACGCGGGACAACCTTTCGACCGCTTTTGTCCGTGCGCTTGATCCGGCTATACCGCTCGCCGAAACGACAGATGTGGCGTTTCGACTAACCTATAAGAACGCAGCCATAGCACGCGGCCAAAAAATTCGCGTTGGGATCAACGTGTCCGGGTTGTTGTTCGGAGGCGGATATACGGGCAAGAATCAATTCGACCTTAGGGTGGATTACCCAAAACTCATGCGCGAGATTGTGCGGCGATTTGCAGCGCGGGCCGACTGTGAGGTCCACCTGGTCAGCCACGTGATCGTACCGCGGCGAATTGAGACCGTGGAAGACGATTATCGCGTATCAGAACGCATTGCGCAGGAGTTCGAAGGCGTGCTGGTTGCACCAGCCTTTCGTTCGCCGGGTGAAGCCAAGTCCTACATCGCCTCGATGGATTTTTTTTGCGGCTCGCGTATGCACGCCTGCATTGCGGCATTTTCGTCCGGGGTGCCGACTGTTCCGATCGCCTATAGCAGAAAGTTCGCCGGACTGTTCGAAACGCTTGGTTATCCCTTCGTAGCCGACTGCCGGGAGGATTCCGACGAGACGGTGCTGAGGAAGGTCGAGGAGGGATTCGAGCACCGCGAAAAACTGCGTGACACCGTTGCAGCTGCGAACATTGAGGCAGGGAGCCGTATTGAACGATACAAAGCGTTGATTCGGGAATGCCTCTCCGAACCCACGGATCGCCGATGAAATCGCCCCGAAAATCCAGACGGTGAGGATCTCCACGGTCAACTCTAGCGACACTCCTGTTTTAACCCCTGCTGCCACTCGCGTCGGCGTCGCCAGATTTCGCTCCAGGTGGCGTGCTCCCCGGCGAACCGGTCGCTGGGTCGGACCAGCATCGCGAAGCGGTAGGCCAGCATGCGCGACAGTGGCCAGAGCCTGTAAAGGAAAATCCCCGCCCCGCGGAGACCGGCCGGCATGTGGCGCGCCAGAAGGGAGACTTTGGCGCGGCTCAGGCGGATAATCTGCTCGGCTCGCACTTGTTCAGAGGCACCGCCATAGTGAACGATACTTGCGTCCGGCGTGATCCGTGGCCTGGCCCCAAGGGCGCGCGCCCGCAGGCACAGGTCCGCCTCCTCGCCATACATGAAGAACAGCGGGTCGAAACCGCCCAGCGTCTCCCAAAAACGGCGCTCGATGAGGAAGAAACATCCCGTGACGATATCGACCTCGCGCTCGGTGTCGCGCGGCCAGCCGCCATAGGCCTCGGCGTTGAACAGCTTGCTTTCGGGAAACATTCCGGTAAGTCCGGCGACCCGGCAAAACAGGTTCCATAGTCCCATTCGCCGCCAGCAGTTTGAGGGATTAAGCGAACCGTCCCCGAAAACCGTGTGACCGCCCCAGATCCGCGCCTGCGGCCGGGCTTTGGCGAAGGCCACCAACCGATCGATCGCGCCGTCAAGCACCAGCGTGTCAGGGTTCAGCAGCAGCAGTAAATTACCCTTTGCCATCTTGGCGGCCATATTGTTGGCCCGCGCAAAACCCATGTTTTCGCCTAATCGGATCAGGCGGACCTCGGGGTGGGCCGCGGCAACCGCGTCGGCAGAGCCGTCACTCGAGGCGTTGTCGACAACGATGATCTCGTACGCCGTCGCATGGGTCTCCGCCACCACAGAATCAAGGCAGGCCAGCGTCAACTCGGCCGTGTTATAGCTGATTACAAGGATGGAGAGTTCCGGCAGCACGTCGCGGGCTGGCCGCACGGATGCCGATTCGCCGGCCCTTTGGGACTCATCTAGCATTTTTCCCTCGCGCGAGGCGACCCGGATGGTGCGTTCGTGACAGGCATGGCCCGGGCATAGAGCTGCATTGCCGTCCCGCGATACCAAAAGATCTTGCCGAGGCCACCTTGCAGGTTGATCGCGAACGTCTCACGCCGCGCCCCGCCGGTCGCAGAGGCCAGCAGATAGCGGGTGCCGTTCAGCACCGCCTGAGCCATCCCCACAAGCATCCAGACGGCGATCCATGGAAATACGAGCGCGCCCCCGGCGCGGAGCACCAGCACGCAGCGCAGCTGCGCCTGGTTGAACCGCCGGCGCTTGAGGTAGCTTGGGGTCATGTGGTCGGCCGAGACGATCTCATCCACCCCGGCTTCTCGGTTCCAGATCAGCCGGATGCCAGCTTTCGCTAGCTGCCCGATCATATGGAGATCCTCCCCCCCGTGCGATTGAACCGAAGATCGAAGGTCCGAGCTCCGTGCAGCCGGGTGCGGCGGAACAGCGAGTTGCCGGTCCCGAGCCGGATCATTTGGCGAGTAATATCCGTGCCCGTTGGCGCGTCGAAGTGGCGCGAGAACATGCGATCCAAGATCTCGCGGTTGGCCGCCGGCTCGATCTCATAACAGGGAACGACCGGGCCGAAGGCGGCTTCCACTCCGTTCGCGGCGTGTTGCAGCCAGTTATGGAGCCAGCCCGGACGGGGGATTTCGTCGTCGTCGAGGAAGATCACGTGATCCCCAGAGGCCGCGGCCACTCCGGCGTTCCGGGCATTCACGACGCCCGGGACCGGCATGTGAACGAAAGCGAGCCCCGGAATTCGCGCCGCGGCGCGTTCACAGACCTCTCTGGCGCTGGCATCAGGGCAATTGTCGACCACAATCACTTCAACGGGGTTCCGGTTTTCCTTGGGTCCCCCGTTCCGCGCCCGAACCGCCGTAATCTGTATAGCCAAGGCTTCCAAGAGCGCCTCTAGCAACGCCGTCCGCCGGAAGGTTGGAATCACGACCGATACGGCGGGGGCCACTTCCCGTGGATAATGGGCCGGCTCAGGCAGCTTCATTGCGGGCAGGCCTTGTCCGACGCACGGTCCGAAGAAAGATCTCGAGCGCAAGCAGTGACCAGATCTCCTTTTCGCGGTTATGCCGTCCGGTCTGGTGATCAGCGACCAGTTCTCGCAGCACACCTTGGTCAACATAAGGTCCGAGTTCGGTTGAGGAGGTCAGCAGCACATCTTGCACGAATTCGCGCAACCGACCGCGCAGCCATTCATGCACTGGCACGCGAAAGCCCGATTTCCGGCGGGTCAATATCTCCGGCGGCAAGTTTTTGACCATGGCGCGGCGCAGTATCTGCTTGCCGGTCCGCCCGGCCAGAAAGGCATCAGCCGGCAAGCGTGCGACAAAGGCGCAGAGCTCCACATCCATGAAAGGCATCCGCCCCTCGATTGACGCGGCCATCGTCAGGCGGTCCCCGCGCTCCAGCAAAGTGCCTGGAAGCCATACGGTCTTGTCGAACATTAACGCGCGGTGCAAAAGCCCACCCTCTCCCTTTGGGTCCTCGGGCCAATCGAAGGGCTGATAGAGCGAGTCGAGGCCGGGGCAGAGCCGGCGAGCGTCCGCTCGGCTCATCAGCCCGAACCAGGCGGCCTGACGGTCGAGGAAGTCTCGCTCGCTCGCCGCCCGCAGCAGCACCTGCAACCGCCGCGCCCGGTAGCCGAGGAGCGCGCCCGCGCCGCCCAGCACCACCGCGTCGAGGGGCCTCGGGACGAGCTTGTGATATCGCGCCACCGCCAGATCGCCCCAGTGCTTGGGGTAGCCCGCAAGGAGTTCGTCCGACCCCTCGCCGCTGAGAACCACCTTGACATGGCGCGCGGCCAGCCGAGAGAGGAGGAAGACAGGAATGTCCGCCATCTCACTAAGCGGTGCACCGCGCCGGGCCGTGACGGTCTCGAAATTGTCGAGGAGATCCTCGGCTGAGATCTCCAACTCGTGGTGGTCGGTGTGAAATCGTTGCGCCACCAGGCGGGCAGCCCAAAGCTCTGAAAAAGAACTCCTCACGGAACCCAACCGAAAAGGTGCGGACTGGCTGGTCCAACAACTCGGCCATCAGCGCAACGATCGCTGAGCTGTCGAGCCCGCCCGATAAAAAAGCACCGAGCGGCACATCCGAGCGGAGGCGCAAGTTCACTGATTCCGCTAGCTCGGCGCGGAAAAGCGCCACGGTGTCCGCGTTCCATGGGAGCTGGCGTGAGGGGTCGCGCTCGGGCATTGGTGGGCGGTAGTGGCGGTGGATCTCCAGGCGACCCTGCCGCCACGTTGCCGCATGACCGGGCGGTAGCTCTCGCACTCCCGCGACCAGGGTGTTCACACCAGGAACGTACTTGTAAATCAAATACTGTCCAAGCGCAGTCTCGTCGATATCGGAACGGAAGGCCGGGTGGACCGACAAAGCGGTCAGTTCCGAGGCAAATACCAAGTCGTCGCCGTCCCGGAAGTACAGCAACGGCTTCTTGCCGAACGGGTCACGGGCCAGGAAGAGCATTGCATCGCCGGCATCCCAGATCGCGAAGGCGTACATACCGCGTAAGCGGACCAGGCATTCTGCTCCCCAGACAGCGTAAGCGGTGAGCAAGACCTCGGTGTCCGATCCGGTGCGAAAGGCATGCCCTTTCGCCGTCAGTTCCGCGCGCAGCTCGAGGTAATTGTAGATCTCGCCGTTGAAAACGATCGTCAGGCCAGCGCTCACCGTGCCGACCTGCCCGTGGAAGGGCTGGCGTGCCCCCTCGCTGAGATCCAGAATTGCCAGTCGGGTGTGTCCAAGTGTGATCAGCCGGCCGTCATGCCAGGCTGGTGCAGCCCAAACGCCGGATCCATCGGGGCCCCGATGGGCCAGCGCCTGCACCATGCCCGAAACGGTTTGCCGTGCTACGGCATCGCCCGCCTTCGTGGTAAATCCAGCAATCCCGCACATGCAAAACCCCAACGGAGACTAGTCTAAGGCAATGTTCTACCGCCCGACCCCCTCCTATATCCCCACAGGCGCATGTCCTACCAGAAGTGTGTTGCCATTTTCGCGAGTTCTGCTTCGGAATTCTGCGCTAAGGGAGCGATTTTCTAACACCATCCGTCGTCAGTTCAACAATCGCAATCCGCACGTTTCTGCCACTGGTATCCCCGCGTTCGTCAGGCGTCAAATTCGATCCGCGAATGCGTCTGTATTGATTAACGCCGGCCCGTGCGAAAGAGCTGACCCTCGTTGCGGGCCGGCCCGGGGATCGGCGTTTTTTCCTGCTCCCGGCACAAACTCACAAGCGGATTCGGACTCATCATCGTCGCGCTTCGGCGTTCGAGGCCTCGGCGGTGAGCAACGTCGCATAGGCGGCGAGGAGGGAACGCTTTTCATGCTCCCACTGAAAATCGCGGTGCGCGCGCTCCCTGCCGTAGTGCCGCATGCGCTCACGCGCGGCCCCGTCCTCAAGCAGCGTCACGATCGCTTCGCCGAGCGCCTGCGGGGTCGGGTCTGCGACCACCCGGGCCGCGGCGCCAGCCTCGCTTTTCGCTTGTGTTAAGTCGAACTGAACAAACGGGAGCCCAAGAGCCATGTATTCAAAGACCTTGTTCATTGATAACTTCCCGTTGACGGCATTGGGCGGGTCCGGAATGACGCCGATATCGCAAGCCCCCAACTTGGCTAGAAGCGCCTCTCCGGAAACGTAACCAGCAAATTTAACATTATCGGCGATCCCGCGTTCGCCTGCAAGCGCCTGGAGCCGGCTGAGTTGTGGCCCGTCGCCGATGATCAAGCAGGCGACGTCGGTTCGTCGCAGGTTCTTGACGATGTAATTCATCGCTTCGACCAATAGGTCCACACCGTCCTGCTCGGCCATGATTCCCACGTAGCCGACGAGATATCGAAAGCCCCGTCTGACCGACGGATCCGGCTCGACCGGTCGAAAGCGGTTGAGGTCCGGGAAGCTTCTAACCACCCAGACCCTGTCTAGCGGCATTCCGCCGCGCGCCACCGCGAGTTCCTTCAAGGTTGCGTTTGTTGCGAGGCTCCCATCGGCCCAGCGAAACGTCCAGTGTTCGAACAGCAACAGGAGGCGATAGAAGAAATCCTTCCGGCCGAACTTAGCCTCATAGAGTTCAGGATTGATGTCGTGTTGGTCAAACAAAAATTTCTTGCCAAAAATGAGTTTGTGAAAAATCGCGACGATAAAAATCAGATCTGGAGGATTGCACGCGTGAATAATATCAAATCCATGCCTGCGCGCTATCTTGAATGAGAGAATGAAATGCCAAAAGAGAGCGGTAGTATATTCGACAAGATAACTAATAGGACCTGAGCCTTCGACGAGTAGCCGGTGGCGGTAAATATGAACCCCATCTATCTGCTCGTAGGCCTTGTCATATCCTTTTGCTTTCGGGCAAATTACCGAAACGGTGTATCCAGCCTGGTGGAGCGCCAGAGCCTCTTGCCAGACCCTCCGGTCGAACGGCACAGGCAGGTTTTCGACTATGATAAGGACCCCGTGGGCCACATCGCGCCCCGCAGATATGTTGGCCGCCATCAGCATCAACCTCACATCGGTCGGTGGACCCTTGCCGAGATGTCGTATAGAGATCCTCAAAGAAGAGCGCAATGTCGGAGAGACACAAGTTGTCCGCCAACGAACCCGTCACCGAGCAGCGTTAATGGGTTATTTCCGGAAAAGGTTCTGGGCTCAGTTGGATCAGGCTTGCCGCGGCGGGCGTGGTGGGCCGCTGTGGCGATAGTCACCGTTGCCGATCAATCAGCTAGTAAATTGAAGCGTTGAAGATGGCTCAAGCGATGTGTGATGCAGGAAGTGATCAAATAACAAAACATTTCAGAAGCCGGCCCGCTGACGGTCGCCGCGTCGCGGATGCCTGCGTGCGTTTAGACCGTTATCGTGCTCGGAACGTGGATTTTGTTCCCGTTTGAGGGTGGAGTCACGCGGCTTTGAGGCCGACGGCTCGGACGAGGGTGTCGAGATCGTCGATGACGCGCTGGTAGAGGCGATCGAGTTGAGATCGCCTGTGGAATTGGAGCCGGGCATCGCGCTTTGAAGGAGCCGAGAAGGCCTGCGGTAAGTGGGCGCATAGACGCGTTCGAAGAGCTTCAGGAAGACGAGGCAGATCGAGTAGCCGTGCGGGAGGAGTTGATAGCGGCGAGAGTTGCGGGAGCTTGTCGACAAAGGCCTTTGGCGCGGAGCTTTGAGAGTCGTAGCGGAGCGAGGCGAGCGGTGTACCGCTCGGGGTCAGCAGCCGAGCGCTTCGATGACGGCGGAGTGGAGTTCGGCGGTGGTGAAGGTATTGCCGGCCGCGATATGTGCGAAGCGCACGAGAGCATGCATCAAGCGCAAGTTGTCGAGGGTGGTCGAGCTTGAGGCCCCGAATGCGTTTTCCGGTCGAAGTGATGGTCGGTTCCGCGAGTTTTCGCAGCTGGCCGCGATCGACAAGGTACGATTCCTGCTGCACATTGAGATAGCAGTCGTTGATCGCCGACAGGCGTCTCGCGGAGGACGGGGAGATTTTCCACCGCTTTTTTCACGCCGTAGTCGTTGACGTTATTGCTCGCCGCCTCCGTCCGGAGGATGAGGTGATCGCGCAAGTTACTGCTTGATGAAGCCGTTGCGATAGTGGCTGCGAATCACCGGATTTGGCAAGTTCATATCCGCGATCCCGGTTTGCAGCTTGCCGCGATATTTTTTTCTGACCTTGCGACCTAAGATCATGGTGATCTTGTTGGGCTGTCCGATCGTTCGATTGGCGTCGAGCAGACGTTCGCCGAGATTGTCCAGCGCTGCGCGGCGGCGGAAGATGAGGTTGTCGCAGAACTCGACCTGCGAGAAGAACAGCCGGTGCTGGCAGCCCGCGTGCTCTCGCTCTCTTGCGGTGAAGAAGGGGTGAGGCGCGCCGGCCAGTTTTGGCCGCAGGTCACCAGATCTCGAGGAGCGAGCGAGTTGGCGGGGTCTTGCAGGCGATCGGGTGCTGCGCATTTCAAGAAGGCGTTGGCGACTTGCTTAAATCCAATGCCGTTCTCACGCATGCGGTTGGCTAGTACATCAATTCGGTGAAACTGATCACTTGTGCCGGGATTCCTCGGACGTGTGATGATGGCTGGTAGCCTTGTTTGATTCGCAAAACGAGGTTGAGGGTCATGACAGCATGGCGGCGGGCGATTGAATTGTTGATGATGGTGCCGTGCCGCGCGTCCAACAGGTGATGAGGCAGGCGAGAGCGCAAATCTTCCGCGGAGAGACGCGGAGCGAAGGCAAGATCGTCAGCCTGTTCGAGTCGTCGACGGAAGTTATCCGCAAGGGAAAGGCCGCCAAGCCCACTGAGTTCGGCAAGATGGTCAAGCTGCAGGAGGCAGAAAACCAGATCGACTATGAAGTCTTCGACCAGCGGCCCAGCGATCCCGATCTGCTGATTGCGGCAATCGAGACCCATGAGGCGAGGCTCGGATGCACGCCGCGACCGGTGGACGCAGACGCGGCCTTCTATTCGGCCAAGAACGAGACGGCCGCGAAAGCGAAAGCGTCAAACGCGTCTGCATTCCCAATCGCTCCACCAAGGGTCCGGAGCGTAAACGCGAGCAGAAGAAGCGTTGGTTCCGTAACGGCCAGAAATGGCGAACCGGATGCGAGGGTCGGATCAGCTTGGTCAAGCGGCGCCACGGCCGCTGCCGATACAGGGGCGACGCTGGAATGAAGCGCTGGGTCGGGCTCGGGTTGATCGCCGACAACATCATCAATATCGGCCACGCAATCGAGAAGCAGTCAGCCGGGTAGCCCGACGCATCCAACCGCAGCCGACCCGACCCGCCGGTCACTCCCGGCGGCTTTTGCTTTGCGCCGAGCCCTTGACCACAAACTGGAAAGCCGCAATTTTGCGCCGGAAAGTAGTTAGTTGCGGTCGCGCAGCGTAGCATCGGCGCGCAGCTTTCGGGGGTTTGCTCGAGGTTCAGAAGCGCGTAAGTATCGGATCGGGCAATTCTGCCAAATCGCGCGGCTAAGGCAGGTAACTCATAAATCGGCGTCAGCTCATAAAGAATGTGGTGGGTGGTTTCGCCGCCACAGTCGTTCCAGGCGTCGCGACAGCCCAGCCTACCGACCGTGCCCGTAGGTTCGCCAATGCGATCATCCCAGGCTTTCATCCTGAGATCGAGGTAATTGGGGCTATAGGACCCCAGGTACATGTGGTGGCAACGGCGGCGCAGTTGACCGCTGCATTGAATGCCGCAGTAGACGACGAGGCAATCGTGCTCTCGCCCGGCGAATACGGCAACTACATGATCTCCGGGCGCAACTTCGGCCGCTATGTCGATTCTCCGCTCGCAGGAGCCGAAGAACGCGGTGTTCCAGTCGTTCTCGGTACTGAATTCCAGCCGCCTACGTATAGACGGAATTCGCGTCAGCAGCCCGACCAATGGCTCAGCGGCCTCCAGGGTCGTGGCCATTGAAAATGGCAGCCACCACATTGAGTTCATTAACTCCGAAGTTAATGGCTTGGTCGACAGCAATTACCTTGGTCACTACGGAATTTTTACGCTCGATTGTCACGATGTGACGATCCGCAACAACTATGTCCATGACGTTCACGATGGCATTTTGGGCTTTGGATCTTCGAATTTATTGATCTCTGACAATATTATTGATTTTGTTGGAAGGAACAGCTTCAAATTTGGTGGCATTGACCAGTTTACTATTGAAAACAACACAGGAGCGGGCCACGTCTACCCTCAGCCTGGTGACCATATAGATTTCTTGCAATTCCAAGGTTCGTCTTCAAATGGACTCATCAGCGGCAACGTGCTTTTGCCCATCACACGCGGTGCCGCCACGGCGCAGGGTATTTTTCTCGCAGATGGGGACTACGTCAACATCACCATCGAGCAGAATATCATTTATACCGGCATGGTCTGCGGAATCCAGATCGAGGGCAGCAACAACACGGTGCGCAACAACACGCTGCTGAATGCGCCCAATCTCGTACATGGCGCGACAACCATTCTGGACATCAGCAACAATCTGACGAATAGCAAGAACATCGTTTCGGCAACGGAGTTCGCCGGGCGTATCAGTGCGAACGGGATAGCCTGTCAGCATTACAGCGCCGCCCGCCCTGCTTACTATGACACGCTATTCAAGAACGCCCGCCGGGGGTTATGCGTCACGCTGGAAGACTTGCGGCCTGTTCCAGGTAGCGCGGCTGACTTCGGCAGTGGCATGGGAGCCGAGCGGCGATTGTATCAACTGCTCAATCCATAGAGCCTCCGGCTTATGGCCTTCTCTTGGCCAAATCTGCCACCGATACGTCGTCGTCCGTGAAGAATTGGGAAGCAGATTCCGCTGCGATTTGAGTTGAGCAAGTATTCGATTTTGCAAGAAAGCTGGGGTCAGGTCTGGGTTTTCTTGCGTTTTGGAATTCCGGATTTCGGCGCTTCGTGATTCCTTTGACGGCAAATTCGCTGTCGGAGGAAAGCCGTGAGCCAGCCGCGCGACGATCGTCAGGACGATCTGTTTGGTCCATCACTGGAGAAGATCATCAACCCTCGCCATCCGCTGGTGCGGCTGGCAGCGGAGACGGATTGGGACTTTCTGGCAGGACGCTTTGGTTCGGTCTGTCGCGTCGGGCCAGGGCAGCCGCCGCTGCCGACGCGATTGGTGGCCGGGCTGTTCATCCTCAAGCACATGCACGACCTCTCCGATGAAGCGCTATGCGAACGGTGGGTGGAGAACCCGTATTTCCAGTATTTCTGCGGGGAAGTGGTGTTCCAGCACGAACTGCCGTTCGATCGCTCGTCGCTGACGCGCTGGCGCCAGCGGCTGGGGGAGGAGCAGATCGCGGCGCTCTTGCAGGAGAGCCTTTCGGTCGCGCACCGGACCGGGGCTATCGAGAGCAAGGATCTCGAGCGCGTGGTGGTGGATACCACCGTCCAGGAGAAGGCGATTGCGCATCCGACCGACGCGCGGCTCATCCACCGGGCGATCGAGAAGCTGGTCGCACAGGCCAAGCGCGAGGGTGTCGAATTGCGCCAGAGCTATCTGCGCGTAGCCAAGCGCGCCGCCATCATGGTGGGGCGCTATACGCATGCCCACCAGTTCAAGCGCGCCCGGCGGGAGCTCAAATTCCTGCGTACCCGGCTCGGCCGCATCATCCGGGACATTAGCCGCAAGATCGAAGGCGATAGCGTCCGCGAGGATCGCTTTGGCCCGCTGTTCGATCTCGCTCTGCGGGTTCGGCATCAAGAGCAGCGTCAGCGCGGACCGAAGGTCTACTCGTTGCACGCCCCCGAGGTGGAATGCATCGGCAAAGGCAAGGCCGGGCGCCCTACGAGTTCGGCTGCAAGGTGTCGATTGCCACGCCCGCCACCGCGCCCAAAGGCGGCCAGTTCGTGCTGCATGCCAAGGCGCTGCACGGTAATCCGTATGACGGCCACACGCTCGGTCCCGTCATCGCCGATCTCGAAAAGCTCACAGGTGCCGCAGTGCGCCGCATCCATGGCGACAAGGGCTATCGCGGCCACAACTATCCGGACCGGTTCAAGGTCTGGATCAGCGGCCAGGTCCGCCGGGTCACCAAAGCCATCCGTCGCGAGATGCGCCGTCGCGCCGCCGTCGAGCCCGTGATCGGCCATCTCAAGGACGATCATCGGATGCGTCGCAACTATCTCAAAGGCCGAGATGGCGACCGGATCAATGCCGTGCTCGCAGCCGCCGGCTTCAACTTCAGCCTGCTCTTGCGCTGGTTCGAGAAGCTTTTGCGCGCATTGTTACGGATCCTCAGTCGCGGCTTCCCATCGCCGCGCCTTGCATAGTCCGGCCTGCAGAACATTCTTCACGAACGACTACGTCTGATCAGACGGTTACGCCAGCACCACGTGCGCGCGTTTTGATGCTGCCGAAGGTGACGGCATCCGCCCGCGCCGCCAGGGCACCGAGTCGAGGTTAACAGAAGAGCGGGGCATTGAGGATTTCTAGCAGGTATTGGGGGTCGCATGCGGCGCGCTTACGGCGCCGCTTGATGGATCGTTGTCTTGAGCTTGGCGGACCAAGTTGAATGCGAAGTGGCGCACGACCGCCATGTTGCGGGCACCGTCCGAACTCGCAGGCGTGACTGGTCCTCTTTGAAGGTCACGTCGAGGGTCCAGTGCAGGCTGTTCTCGATCGCCCAGTGGCTGCGCACGACGTCGGCGAAGGCTGCGGCTGCGATGTGCCGAGCAATGCTAAAGAGTGTGGGGAATACCGGCCACGCCAAAATAGCCTCTTTTGACTTTTGAGTGAGGTTGAACAAAAGCCGCCGTAGACTTCTTTTTCTGTCGTTGACCCAGTGGAGTTGTGGGCGGCGCCTCTTCGCGCCTTCCACAAATCCTCAGGCTGGCGGCAAGTGTGGATTGACGACGCGGTACGCCAGCGTTGGTTTGGCCCCCACTCGCGTGGCTGATCGACCTCTAATAGCAGCGCGTAATATTGATGGTTCGCTCCGCACCAATTTCCGACGGAACCGTTTGGGTATCGGTACTGCAACCCGGCTGATAGATCATCAACCCTTCTGCCGGCAAGCCTGGTCGCGTCGCGTCTGCTATCGACGATCTGCAAATACGCGCGCCCGGCTGAGGTCTGGCGGCGAAAGTACATACGCGACGCCCGACGCCTACTGGAGCGCGCAGAGTCGCAATTCGAGTAACAAAAATCGATTACCAACAATCAGATCAGAAGACCTTAGCGGTCTGCTGCCAAATGCGCGCGCTCATCGCGAAAACGATGTCGTCCGCATTAGGAAAGCCGCCCCTGAGTGAACCTCCGCACGGTGCCGAGGAAATTCTTTACTATCGGCCAAAGACCGGCCCGACCTGTGTTTCGCATCAAATGGAAGCCCCGGTAGACCGGTGCCGGCTGTCCCATGATCCGCAGCGCCAGAACCCGCGGCAAGGTAGACTGCCGCCGCTGCGTCTGGCCCGGTTGGATGGCGCTGATCGCTTCGGCGGCGAACGGCTCGGCGACAATCCGACCCGCGGCCATCGCGGCCTGCACGATCTCTTCACCCTTTCGTGTCCGGCTGACGATGAGGCTCACGCCATCGCGTTCTTCGAAGGACGGATACCCTCTCTCATCCGCTTCCCACGCATCGGCGCACGCTATATCGGCGAAGCCCCCCGTTCCGTCCGGGCAAATCCTGCAGCGCCACTGAACGTGTTTCGTCAAGATTTCGCCCCAGCTATCGGTGTAGCTCATCTGTCGGCAAGAGCCGTCTTTAAGCGTCGCTGTAGCAAATCCAGGCCATCCGTCGCCGCGGTAGCGAAAGGCGGCGACCTCGGCTTCGTCGACGCCCATTTCCTCCAGGATCTTCCGCGCACCCGAAAGGCTCGGCGCGCCCGCGCAGAAGAATGACAGCATCACCGGAATGCGCTCCGCGATTCGCGGATCAAATCTTTCCATGGCGCGAAGCGCTGCGACGTCACAGGGTTTGCCCACAAGAGCGAAACGCGAGCTTGACACGAGGTGTTGCTCCAGCCCCGCCAGCGGCGCGGACGGGGCATAGCGGGAGCCGGCGGCTCGAAATACGTCCTCCGAGGTCGCGCTCAAAACCGTGGCGTTGCCGATGGGCAGGTCCGGTGCGGCAGCCGTTTGCAGCACACCATCGACCGCACCTGTTTCCAAGAGATGCAACAGAAACGCCGATAGGGCGCCACCCGACGAGGCCTTTCGCCGGAGTACCGGCTCAGTTGCATATCCGCTGCGCAAGCCCACGATCGGTCCCCAAAGCAGATGGTCCCAACGTCCAGCCGGATCCTGGGTTAGACCGGTTCCCGGGCAAGCTTCCGTGATCCGTGACTCCTGATCAGGGGACAGGTCCGCCGACTGGACGGGGCGAAGAAACCCCGGATTCACGAGCGCCATCGAGATCGAAATCGGGGGCGATGGCAGCGCAGGCACCGCACCCGCTACAGAGCCCTCCCTCGACGATGCGTTTCAACACACGCGATGGGGTCATGGCGCCGCTCGTTCTGGGCCTGCATTGCAGGACGGCCTTGTCAGCACCCATGCCTCCGAAGCTGCGGAGTTCACATTCTGATTGACAGCTGTGCGCTGTTCTACTGCCACGTTGACCTCGCAGAGTGAGGACCTTTTTGCGTTCTGCAGGGGCTAGCACATCAACCACAAACATGCCATCAGGCAGCTGGGAAATCCTTTATGCAGCATGGATTTTCGACGACTTTGGCGTCTGGGGCCCTGTTGGATGACAGCGGCGCAGTCGTCTAGAGCATGTTCCGGCCCGATTGAATTGGGAGATTCCCGAGGGAGCCTTGAAGAGCGAGTCTATCAGAATTGATCCGTTTTGGGAGGCGGAGCGATGGCAAGGTCTTATTCTCCAGACATGCGGGGGCGGGTGATTGCACGGGTCGAAAGCGGGGTTTCGCGGCGAGAGGCGGCCGAATATTACGATGTCAGTGCCGGTACGGCGGTGATCTGGGTTAAGTGCTTTCGCGAGACTGGCCGTTGCGCAGCCAAGCCGTGGCGAGCATCTCGCCGTTGGAGGAGCACGCAGTTTTTGCTGGCGCTGGTCTAAGCGCAACCGGATCTGACGCTGGATGAGTTCGTTGCCGAGATGCGCCGACAACGGATACCTGGCAGTCGCACCGCTGTCTGGCGCTTCTTCCTGCGCCAAAAGATCAGCTTCAAAAAAAGCCTGCGCGCGGCGGAGCAGGAACGCGCGGACGTGGCGCGGGCACGGCGGCGCTGGATGCGAGAACAGGGCATGTTTGACCGGCCCGGCTGGTTTTCCTCGATGAAACATCCGCCAATACCAAGATGGTGCGGCTGAGCGGCCGTTGCGCACGCGGCGAGCGCCTGATTGGCCGTGTGCCGCGGGGCCACTGGAAGACAATCACTTTCGTGGCCGCCCTGCGGTGCAATGGCATACGAGCATCTGCACCGTTGATGGCTCATGACGGAAAGAAGTTCTTGGCCTATGTCGAAAAATGTCTGGCTCCGACGCTGAGGCGCAAGGATATCGTCATGATCGACAATCTTCCGGCGCACAAGGCCGCTGGCGTCCGAGAAGCGATTGAAGCGCGGGGGCGAAACTTCTTTATCTGCCCAAATACTCGCCGGATCGGAACCCGATCGAAATGCCTTTCAGCGCGCTCAAGGCGTTCCTGCGCAAGGTGGCCGAGCGAACCATACCCCGGCTGCGCCGCTGGATCGGCTCGTTCGCCCTCGTCTCACCCTTCGCGAAGCATCCAACTATTTCAGGCACGCAGGCTACGTGTGAAATCCACCGGAATATGCTCTAGATATAGCGGCGTGATCACGGGGAGACGTGGCACAACATCCTATCACGTCTAAGCTGGTAAGAATTGCTTGCCAGTCAATTCGGGGTTAATGGAGCACCCAGAGGATTGGCTAGGGCCGTGCAAACCTGTCTTGCCCAGCGCGGCGGTCGTGGCCCACCTATTATCACGGACTAGGGCGAGCAGACCGGAAACAATCATGCGTCTACTTGTGGCGATCGCAAACCACGGAACCAAAAATCACCAATATGTCACCCGCTTGATCGAGACCTACCGACACTTCTCGATCAATGTCGACATCGTGGTTCTGTCAGACACGCCCAAGGATTTCGGACCCGACATCGAGGTGCGAGTTGGTGCGCCAACCTCGAAATCCCTGGTCACTACCCTTTACTCATCGCAAGCTGTTCGTCGACCGCCAGGATGCCTACGACCTCTTTATTTATTCCGAGGACGACACCGAGATCACCGAAGCCCACCTGGACGCTTTCTTGGATGCGACCGGACATCTGCCGAAGGACCGCATTGCCGGTTTCATCCGATACGAAGAAGCGCCGGATGGTACCCGCTACTACTGCACCGTGCACGGCCCCTACTATTGGGATCCGAATTCGATCTTAGCCGTTAGGGGCCACATCTACGCCCGCTACACCAACGACCATTCGGCCTGCTACGCCCTCACCCGCGACCAGTTAAAAGCATGCATCGCCTCAGGCGGCTTCGACGTGCCGCCGCACGAAGGGCGCTACGACATGCTGTGCTCTGCGGCAACCGACCCCTACACGCGCTGTGGCTTTCAAAAGCTGATCCGCATCTCGAACATCCAGGCTTTCTCGCTCCACCACCTGCCGGACGTCTATCTTGGGCGGATTGGAATCCGGGCGGATGAGATTGATGCTCAGATCGCACGAATGCGGGAGCTTGCTTTCAACGACACACCGCGCGGGCCGCTGATTCCGCCCAGGACGCTGGTTGACACTGTCCAGCTCGACAAAGCCTATTTTGAACCCTACCGACCAGAAATCGTGGCGTTGGTGCCCGACGCACCGTCTCTGGAGATCCTTTCGGTGGGTTGTGAGCGCGGACTGACCGAGGCAAATCTTGTCCAGGCCGGTCACCATGTCACGGCGATTCCACTCGATCCAATTATAGCAGTTTCGGCGGAAGTGCGGGGGATTCGCACGACAGTCGCCGATCTCCATGTCGCAGTGACCAGTCTTGAGAGCGAGCGGTTTGATTGTCTGCTATTTAACAACGTGCTCTCTCACGTCGTCGATCCACCAGAGTTGATTCGCCGCGTCCTGCCGTTGCTGGTTGCAGGCGGATTCGTGGTTGTTGCCTACCGCAACACACGCACGCTTGCCTCCCTGTACCAACGTTGTTTCCGCCCACATAAACCGCGTACAGTGATTGCGATGCCTCCGCCATTTGGGCAGAGCGGTTTCCACCCGGCCCATGCCGCTTGCGTCCGCCAGTGGATGAAGTCGGCCGGGCTAGTGCCCGATGGCTTTGCCCATCAGGTAGCCGAAAGGTACGCTGCCGCTTCTCGCTGGTTCAGCGGTCGCGCCGATGTGTGGTTCGCCCGCGACGCGGCAATGCGTGGCCGGCTGGGCTGAGTCGGTGGCAGTTGGTTTGTCGATTTCGGAGCAAATGGGGAACCGTGGTCACGTCTGTCGCAACGTAAAGCGATGGCGAAATGCCTCGATGGCGTTGCGGTGGACTGCCTCCGGGCGCACCAAATCAAAAATTTGCAATTGATTTCGCTGCGATTTCCGCTCTGGCGTGCCCACCCGGCAGCAAGGTGGATCGCGTTGGCGGCGAGACGTTGGCGGTCGGCTGCCTCAGTGTAAATCTGTGCTTCCTTGATATCTATCCAGCCGAAGATTGCCATCAATTCATACGCGGTCGCGCCATTGTCTGCCGCCCGTGTAGCTGCTGCCTTGCGCAGCCCGTGGGCTGATTTATTCAGGATGCCTGCGGCCTTGGCAGCAACCTTGAAAGCGTTGCCTAGCGCCTCTTTCACATAGGGCTGCCCTTGCGAGGTACAGATGAACGCGAGGTCGCCAGTTGGGCCAGCGTCGAGGGTACGCTTGAGAACATCAAGCAACGGCAGATGTACCACCGTTTTACCTTGGCTCTTCTCAGTCGGCAGAGCGGTCACCCCATTTGAAACATGCTGCTTGCCGACACGGGCCGCATCACCACGGCGCAAGCCGGTGTACATGTAAACGTCGAACCCCGGTGCCGCGTTCCAAGCGACCACTTCCGTTCATGCTGGAGAATTTCCTCATAGGTCCATTCGGGAAAACCCCTCGTCTTGGGCTTCTCGACATTCACGCCGTCGCACGGGTTGACACTGACGATCTCGCTTTCCTTCAACCATTGAAATAGCTGTCGCATCGTCTGGACGAAATTCTTTGCCTGAAACGGTGTCTTGGCTCGTCGGTCAACGCCTTCTCGTATTGCGGCAGTGATCTGCGAGAGTGGCACCGCACCGGCGCTCGCCAGAACGTGCGCCATGATATTCTCTCGCTGCCGACGTGTCGCCCTGCTTAATGCCGACTGCCATGCCGCCGACTGCCTATAGAGCAGCCAAGCCCATTCGAGCGTTCCCTTGCTGGCCTTGATCTGCGGCGCTGGTGTTGGCGTGTTACTAATGGCGGCTTGATACGCGGCCTCGAATTCGGGGCTGCCATATTCACCGCGAATGCGGATTTTCTCTTGCCCCCTTGCGGACATACCAAACGCTTTTCCCGTGGCGGGTTTTCACCATGGCATGATCGTGGACTGCCGCGTCCCGCCCGGTAATCTCGGTTGGCAATCGTCCTTTTATGCGACCGGCGAGCTTAAGCGAGCTTGGCCCCGCACCGCGCAGCGGATCGAATATAGGTCCGGCGAGATCATCCGGCTGAAGGATGAGGCCGGGAGATTGATCGGCTATCGCGATACGCACAGAACCCGGAAGATGCGGAAAGAGCTTGCCGCCTTGAATGAGGTGTTGAGCGGTGTTAAGATTACCGTCCCCGCCAGCGAGCGGCGCGGTCTGCACCTCATTATCGTAACGGCCCGACAGATGACGGCAAAGGGCGGAGGTTAAGCTACATCTTGCCGCATCCGGGTAACGGAATGTGGCGGTTTTTCAGCCGAGGGAAGTTCGCTTGCCACGGTCGCGCTTATGGTTGGTGGCAATCGATCCCCGGAACGGCAAGGGCATCGATGACCATCAACGGCGAGCCCGTTGTCGAGGTTGATTACAGCGCCCTGCACACCACGATACTCTACAACGTAGCCGGGGTGCGGCTTAATGGAGAGCCTTATGATGTTAATGGATTTGAGCGGGATCATGTGAAGCTCCGCGCCTCGATCCTAC
The DNA here is from genome assembly GCA_963847045.1 of uncultured Alphaproteobacteria bacterium. GTDB lineage: Bacteria > Pseudomonadota > Alphaproteobacteria > Rhizobiales > Xanthobacteraceae > Bradyrhizobium. Next base: position 27,920 of record CAWJYQ010000020.1, read on the forward strand.
GCAACCGGAGGCGGGCAACTGCCTCCGGCGACCCGGTGGGATGGGGCGATGGCCATTGGCCCCCAGCTACCGCGCCCCGCCCATCCTCGACTTATATGAGGGCGCCGCTGTCAAGGGGGATTTCGGTGGCGTTTAGCGATCTTGATAGCCTCCTGGTTATGGATTTAGGCGCGCGGTCAAGTCCCGCAGCCGCGAAGCGGTGCGCCAAAGGCGCAGGGCTTGAGGGTGCGCCTAAATCCATAACATCATCGAAGAGATCGCCAAATTTTCTCTGTCGCTCCTCATTTGTTTGAGCTTCGTTCCGATCCAAGGCAAGCCCTTTGCGTGCGTGCGGCGCTCGCCGCACCAACTTATATCCGGCCGGGTACAACCCGTCCCAAGGTCCCTCATGCGCGTTGCGAGGGCGCGGGCTCCAAGGGGGATGGGACCATTCTCTACCGCGGCATCTTTCAGCCATGTCGAGATCCGGTCACACATCCACCTTGGATTCATAAGCTCCTTTTATCGGTATTTGATCTTCGTTCGTCACCCTTTGAGGACGGCACCTCGCGGCACCACGCCAGTTTCAAGATAACGCCAAAGCGCCACCAGCAGCTTGCGTGCCAACGCCACAATGGCGATGCGGCGGATGCGGCCTTTCGTGGTACCGACACGCGCCCGGAACCAGACGCTTAAATCGCTGTCGGGCTGATAGCGCAGCCACAGCCAGGCGAGTTCGATCCCGGTGGTTCGCCCCTTGCGGTTGCCGGCCTTGCTGATCCCTTGGTCATGGGCCACGTTTCCGCTCTGAAACGGGCTCGGCGCGTAGCCGACATAACTCGCCAGTTGGCGGCGATTGTTGAAGTCACGATGGAATATCTCGCCAACCAGCACCGTGGCAAACTCCGGGCCGATCGCCTTGAGCTGATGGAGATTTTGGATTTTCTTGGCGTTGACATGCGTTGATGCTTCATCCTCAACAATCGCGTCGCGCTCCGCCTCAAGAGTGGCGATCATCTCGACCACCAGCTCCAGCCGTTGCAATTCCCGCTTGATCTCAGATTTTAGCCGGGGCGGAAGTGAGATGCCTTGTGCCGTGCGTAACTGCTCTAGGCGCGCCATCGCCTGCGGGCGCAACGGCTGGTAATCGTAGATGCCGTGGAGCGCGCAAAGCCCTTTAATGCGGTTGACGTGTTGAACGCGTTCCGAGACCAAACGGTCACGCTCACGATGCAGCCGCCGCGCGTCTTCTTCGGCAACGCTGGGCACCCGCACCACGCTCCACACCTTCGGCTCGCCGCGTAGATAAGCCATTAGCGAGCGCAGCAACCGCTCAGCGTCAATCCGATCTGTCTTTACTCGTCGCGCCCGCCGGTCCACCTGCAGGCTTGCCGGATCAATAACGTAATTGCGTATGCCATGCGCTTCGAGTAGCCGGTGTAGCCAGAAACCGTCATAACCGGCCTCGTAGCACGAGATCACATCCACCGCCCGACCCGTTTCTCGGCTGACACGTGCTCGCACCTCCTCCATCAAATCGAGTAGACCTTTCCAATCGCCTCCACTCAAGCTCCGGCGGCTGATCTTCGCGGAAAGTGGCGTAATAAATCCAATAACCCAGTTCTGCTTGCTCAATTCGATTGCAAACAGACACCGCGTCGTCTCAACATGCATTGCGGCGGGTTGGTTGCTTACTGTGCGGACCGTCATCAGGCTCTCCTATGCCTTGGTGGTGGGGTTACACCGAAACGGTATCACCCCGCCCGCCGCGCCTGCATAGGATCTCTACCGAAGCAGGCCTGGTGGGCCGATCTTGCGATGTCCGTTGATTGGAGTAGACAGGTATCAAGCAGAAGCGGAAAAAGAAGCGCACATGACCGCTGCATTCGAAATTAGAGAAATCGATGAAGATGATTTGACCGAAGTGGTCGCGCTTCTTTGCGAAGGATTTCCAAGGTCAACGTCCACGTATTGGCAAGCCGGACTACAAAAACTCGCGAAGCGCGAGCGTCCCCCATCCACTGAGAAGTATGGTTATGTTCTCACGACGGAGAATAGATTACGAGGCGTCGTATTGACCATTCCGTCCGTTCACGAGGAAGGTTTAGTGCGCCGCGTGTATATTAATATTTCAAGTTGGTACGTGCAGCCGGCATTCCGCGGGTCGCCTGCCAAAGAACTTTATCGCCACGCGAGCCGTCGTGAAGGTATCACGTACACGAATCTCTCTGCGGCCACACATACAATCAAGACGATCAAATCATTTGGATTCCAAGAGTGGACTGCAGGGCAGATGGTTGCCGTAGGCGTGAAGCGGCATCGATCACCACTGGGAAAGATTGGCTTTCTCTCTCCGAACAAGCTGGGGAGCTCTGATCGCTCGACCGACGCCAATTTGCTTGCTGATCATGAGAGTTTTGGGTGTCTAACGTTTTTTCTTGAGACCCCGAACTGCCTATCCCCTTTCATATTTGTTCGGAGACATGTGAGGGGGGTCATTCCCTGTGCTCAATTGATCTATTGTCGAGACTTGACCGATCTGATCCAGCACGGTCTGGCGATTTCAAGTTGGCTGACGATGCGGGGGTTTCCCCTTATGCTCATTGACGCATCTGGTCCGATTGATGGGCTGGTCGGCTATTACGTTGATGGAAAGAGCAGCAAATACTTCAAGGGACCGCGACCGGTAAAGGCGCTTGATCATACCTATTCAGAAATGGCGTTGTTTGGTTTTTAGAACCGTTCTGTCTGCATCATCTGTACGCAAGGTTTAAGGTTGAAATGGGTTAGGCTCCATGAGCGGTCTTGGAGTTCGATGCAGTGAAGTGAAGCGACTTCATTGGTGCACACACTTAGCTAGGGTCCTGCCATGTCGTTCGGTTGTAGGATAGTTTTGGGAGTCTTGCTGTTGGTGGGTAATTCCGCATCGGCCGGCGAGTTGCAGGTAAATGGATTTCCTACCGATGCCGGCTTCTTCCCAATTGGCGTTTGGCTGCAGTCACCCACTCGCGCCGCCAATTACAAGGCAATCGGGGTCAATACTTTTGTGGGATTGCATGAGGGCCCCACCGAGAAACAACTCGCCGCATTGGCGCAACAGGACATGTTCGCTGTTGCCGGGCAGAATGACATCGGGCTGAAGTCCCTCAATCGACACGTCATCAAGGCATGGATGCAGGGCGACGAGCCAGATAATGCTCAACCGCTTTTTTTAGGACTGCATGGAACCTGTATCCCAGCCAACGAAGTCGCTCGCCGGACTCGAGAGATGAAAACTCGCGACCCAACGCGACCGGTTCTGATTAATTTCGGCCAGGGCGTAGCCAATGAGTTCTGGCGGGGCCGCGGCCCATGCAACGGCGATCAGGGTTACTATGACATTGCGATCCGGGGTGCCGATATCTTGTCGTACGACATCTATCCCGTGGGATCCACTACCCCTCAGGTTAAAGGGAGGCTGGAATATGTTGCGCGTGGCGTCACCAATCTCGCGAAGAGGGCTGCTGACGGGCAAAGCATATGGATGGCGCTGGAGACGACGGCACTAGATCCAACTCGTCGACCGACTGCGGCGGAAATTCGGGCGGAGGTCTGGATGGCATTGATTCATGGCGCGACGGGAATTTTTTATTTTGCGCATGAGTTTAAACCGACCTTCCGGGAAGACGCCATCTTCCGTTACCCCGATATCGTGGAGGAGGTCACGAGAACGAACCAATTGATCAAGTCTCTCTCGCCAGCGCTGAGGAGTCCAAGCGTATCCGGGACTATATCCGTAAGCTCGCAGGTCCCGATCGCAACCATGGTGAAGGTGTATAACGATACAACGTATATATTTGCCGTAGCGATGCAGAACTCTCCGTCGACAGCACGGATCGCGGTTAATGACGTTCACCAGACCAGTGCTCGCGTCATCGGCGAGGCTCGGAGCGTACCCATCGCGCTAGGTTCTTTCGAAGACCAATTTGAGGGCTATGGCGTACATCTTTACCAGATACCCTAGCTCGTTGCCCAAGTCGCGCGGCTTCCGGTATTGTGAAGATGCTATGGGGCGAGCGGCGAGGACATGGCACCATGGGCGCTGCTCAACGGCTACCGATGGAGCTCACCCATGTCGCAACATTTTCGTTTTGACGCGAGCAGATCCCTCACCGCTCTCGAGCAAGATAGCACAATCGTCGCCGTGATCGAGATGAGCCAAACGAAGTGGCTGGTTGCGGCGCTCGTTCCCGGCGTCGAACGCCAACCCAAACGAAGCCTGAATCGTCGCCATTGTGTATGTAGAAGTGGCCGACGAGCCTGCCCGCAGTGCCGATCATGACCCATCCACGACCGCAGGCGGGTCATTCTCGTCGTGTCCTTCCCATGAGAACTCCGCGCAGGCCGAACCGTCTCGCGCGCCGTAGCGGACGTCGAGAAAGCCCTTCAGCGCACCGAAGGCAATTTCACCGTCGGACTTACCCTCGAAGGTGAGATGCGCCTCTTCGACAAGATCGAGGAAGTCGCTGTCCCAGTTGTCCATTTCGACGATGCGCCAGCGGCCGGCAATGGCCTTGGCGAAGCCGGGCACCTTGGCCATCAGCCGGCCTCCGCTATCAGCTTGGGCAGCCGCACCAGATTGTAGGCGGCGGCAGCGAAGGTAAAAGCCCATGCGACGCGATCACGGCCGCGGAAGCTGGTCTTCTCTTGCCCTGCGACCGTCTTGATCCAGCCGAATGCCTCCTCGATGCGCTTGCGGATGCGCTGGCTGACGGCATAGCCGCCGTGCCGGGTCGTTCGCCCGTCGATCGCAGAGCTGCGGCCGCTGGTGTTCTGTGCAACATGCGGCGTCACGTTCATCGAGCGCAGCTCGTTGACGAAGTCTTCTGCATCGTAGGCTTTGTCGGCGCCAAGTGTGATCGCTGTCGGTCGGTCGGCACGAGGCTCAATCATGTGCAGCGCGGCCACCCGTTCGGCATGCCCGTCAGCCAGCGTCAGGCAGGCATCGACCAGCAGGCCGTGGCGGTTCTCCATCAGCCCATGCCCGATGAAGCACAGCTTCGTCTCCTTGCCTTTACCCTTGCGGTAGAGCCTGGCATCGGGATCGGTGGTCGAAGCATGGGTGTCGTTCGAGCGTTTCTGACCATGGAAGTCCGCCTTCGGCATTGCGCCCGCCGCCTTGCGCCGGCGGCTCGCCAGAGCCGTCCTTCGGCTTGACGCTCTTCATCGAGGCCCAAGCTTCGATCAGCGTGCCATCGACCGAGAAGTGATCGCTCGACAGAAGCTTCTTCACCTTGGGCTGCGCCAGCACCGCCGCGAGGAACTTGGCCGCGATGTCGCCTTCCAGCAGCCGGTCGCGGTTCTTCGAGAACACCGAATGGTCCCAGGCTGCGTCGTCGACGCCGATTCCGACAAACCAGCGGAACAGCAGATCGTATTCCAGCCGCTCCATCAGAAGCCGTTCCGAGCGGATCGAATAAAACGCCTGCAACAGCATCGCCCGCAGCAGCTTCTCCGGCGGGATCGACGGCCGCCCAATCGGCGAATAGAGCCCGGCAAACTCGCGCTCCAGCGCCGACAGCGCCTCGTTCACGATCGCCTGGATCGCTCGCAGCGGATGATCTCGCCGCACCCGCGCCTCTAGGTCAACGTAGCTGAACAGCTCGCCCGTTCTATTGTCGCCGCCGCGCACGCACCATCTCCGAATCTCGTCGGAGCCAATGAATCACGGTCGCTGGTCGGCGGCGAGCACCTTTTTCAACAGCCTGCTAGACGTCCTAGGATTGGGACTGCGAACGGCGGAACAGACAGTCGAGCTCGACAGCTGAGACGCCATCTTGCGGATCATAGCCGACCGGTTCAACCTGAGCGAGGAGCCAACCGCGCGCGACCATGTAATCGAGTGCCTCGCTGAAGGACCACGTTCCTTCGTAAAAATTGACGATGGGTAATTCGAGCAAGACACCCTTCACCAAACTCAAAGTCTTCTGTGCGCCCTCAAGCACCTCGCGCTCGAAGCCCTGAGTGTCGATCTTCAGCAACGTACTTGCAGGTATGCTTCCACCGACGAAATCGTCGAGTTCTCTTTACCTCGACTTGTTGGGTGTGAGCGACCGCCGAGCGCTTGTCGAAACGTAGCGCCTCTCTCGACAGTGGAAGAAATGAATTAAAGGTGGTCAGACAGCTGATGTTCAGCGTCAGTTTGCCGGGGTTGGCACCCAGCGCGAAATTGTGAGCGCGCCACAGCGGGTCAAGGCCAGCGACGTCTGCGAGCTCTCGGAAATCGTCGGCGCTTGGCTCGAACGAGATGATCTCCCCCCGAAAACCCCACCGCCTGAGCCATAAGCCGAACTGGCCTTTATTTGCGCCGACGTCTAGCACTGAGGTGATGCTCCGCGACTTGAGAAAATCGAACAAGTCGGGTCGCTTTCCACGCCGGAGGTCAAACCCAGCGGCCCTCAAGAGCTGTTTGGCGAGAAGCTTCATGTGATCCCCCGCCGCAACGACGCTAGCGACTTTCGCGCAAAGTGACAGGTAGCAGAAATATAGCACGGTTGCGGGCAAATTCCGACAATGCGTGCTGGTCCGCTAATGGGTGTGCGCCGTGACAAGGCGGCGCTTTCCAGTGGGTGCAAGTCCCACCCGGCAAACGCTCCAGCCGGAAGCAACCGGAGACATGAGGCAGCTCATCGGCGATCTCTTCCGACACGTCGCACGACCAGCCTTCGGCGGTATTCGGCCAATCGCGGTGATGCTCGGCGGCTTGGGGAGTCAGTGGTTGCGGAGCTGAGCGACAAGATGACGGCGGAACGAGGTATGCTGGAGGACCGGCTGCGAAAGCTTGGTTCCACTATCACGAGCCCCGAGTTGCGGCGTCCTTATCCAAGGGGCCTGCCCAAATATCGCAATCCAAAAGATCACGGCGAGACATGGGCAGGACGTGGCAAGCAGCCGCGTTGGCTGACGGCTCAGCTTCGATCCGGAAAAAAGCTGGATGACTTTCTGATCCTTCGAACACGGGCTTGATCGCTATGTGAACTTTTGCCGCGTGGAATTGTCCAAAAGTTAGAAAAGCGGCTTCATAATTTTGTGCTACCGTTACCCGAATTCAGTTCGGGGTAAGGTCAATGTTGGCTCGGATATCGGTTGCGCTGGAAGAGCTTGAATGTCAGATGGCGGAACTAATTGCACTGCGTCGTGCGGTACGTCTGCTCAATGCTTCGCGTTATCGGCCGAAGGGTTCTCGTCGCCTTTATAGGGCTTCGGTTAGGTCACGGTGCGCACATCTGGTACCGAGCCCAGCCCAAAAGTGGACTGATGTAAGCCCGCGCGGCTACCGCTAAACTCGGCGAGATGGACCGCGATACGAAAGAACTGCTGATCGGATCAGGCGCGGTCGTCGTATTTGGCGTCGCATTGATCGTGTGGCCGTCGCTAGCCGAATTCGTCGATCGCTTTGCTTTTTCCTACCTCAGGGATTTGGTCAATCTACTGACGGGATGTGAGGGCGGACATCCCCACATGATTCCGCCGATCCGGCGGGAATGGAAGCTGCCAGGCTTTGTAGGGGCGGCGATACCGGAGCGCGACTGGCGGTTCATGCCAACATCAAATCGTCGCGCTGTCGTCGGCAGAAACCCCAATTTTGCCGTTGGTCTCGGCTTTATTGTGCTACCTTTTATGGTAGCTATCTTTAGTTGTGTTAATGCTAGCTTGACATGGGCGGCAAGGGACCTACTGTCCTAGATGCAAACGCCGCTCCGGTTTCCCGGGACGGCGAGAGCAGGTGGAGGTGGAGGGACTTGCACCCTCGGGCCGTTGGATGGAAAGCCGCAGCCCGCACTATGCCACCCCCGTCAATTCGGCCCGCGCCAAAAACGCGGGCCGTTTTCATTTGGTCAGGCCAAACCTTGGCAAAGCAAGGCAGACCACAACCAATCTCTAAACCTGACGGATGGCGATGTGCTGTATTCGCCCAATTCAGCTATCCCCACCTTATCGGCACTTCGGGGCATTAACGGCATCACCATGCGGCGAACTGACCCGGTATTCTCCCGGGGAACTCACCTTACCATCTAACGTCGATCTTGCACCAATCGTGCCGGATTGAGGCCGTTGAACGTCAAGGCAAACCATGGCGAAGCAAGGGCAGTCACAGGACAAATAGAAAAGGGCCGCCCCGTAGGACGGTCCTTTTGCTTTTCCATGCCGAATCGTGACGGGGGAGAGGTGGGCACGAGGCTGAAAATTACCGTTGCGCATCAATGACGCGAAATCGAAGGTGGGCACGGCTAACCGATTGACGAAATTGGGTTGTGGCACCCCCTCCGAAGAGGCAACCTCGACGCAGCATAACGTCATCCACGGTGACGTCACGATCGCCTATTTCAACAATTCTGGGGCATCCTCGCCAACTCGCACCACGTGAACGAAAGCGATGAAACCGGGGTTGATGCGTGCTCGAGGCGAGGATAGGCGTAAGGCATAATCGCAGCTCAACAGTACCGCGTCGATCGCCGCGTGCGGGGGATCTTGGCAACGTGCCAGAGAGGTATCAGGCGCAATGAGCCGGATCCTCATCCAGATGTGGATCGATCCGGGGGCGGGCGGGCTGTCATTACTGTTAGCGCATGAGGGTGCCGCTTGCGCTCCTGATTGCGATCAGTGACTTGGTGAGTCCAAAGATCTTTCGTTCAAGATTTCAGCATCTGGAAAGAGGGCCGCAAGCTGCCTGCGATCCAGAAGCCTTGCATCTTGGACCCGAAGCATAGCGCCTGACATGGTCGCGGATCGCGTTTCTGCGAAACCGAGGTGCACTCGCATCAACAGTCGCGCGCGCAGCTGCTCCGGCAGAAAATGGAACAACGGCGCTCTGAAGTGCGGCTCCACCGGAAACCAGAAATTTGGTGTCTGTACGTAATAGACATCCGCGATACGCCTGATCTCGGCCGCCGCCTTCAACATTTGCGACCACGGGCCGACGTGCTCGATGGTGGAATTCGAATGGACTAGGTCGAACTCACCGTCGGCGAACGGCATATCGGTCGCGCTGCCCTGGACGAAATTCTGATCGCGTATACCGTCCATTCGGTCGAGATTCAGGAGCGTGAGGGTAGCATCAAGCGCACGCAACTCGGCTTGGAATGGACGCCAATATTGTAATGTGCCGCCGACGTCCAGGATGCGTAAACGCCCGCGTGCAGCGCGGACATCTTTGAGCAGAGGCAACAGGAATCGCTTGAACCGCTTAGATCGATGACGGCTCCCTAAGCTTGCTGGCAATTCATAATATGACTGGTCTGTGAGCGTCATGGATTATGCACCCGCTTCAACGAATGCCAGATCATCGCACGCTCTTGGTTCCCTTTCAACTACCTGTCGCCCGCACCGGCTCGAACAAGATACCCGCACGAGTGACGGCACCGATTTGGAAGATCGGGTAGCGCACCGGCGCCAAACGCAAACCGCGCTCGGCGGTTTCATTCCGAGCAGTCGTCGAATTTAGCCAAAAATATTTGAAATTTTAGCATCAACCGCGCCCCCTTTTTGTTGCAGATGTGAGATATTACCTGACAGTTCGCGCCAATGGCGATTCAAAAAAGAGATGCAACTGGACCGCAGCCGCTCATACCATCCGGCAGGGCTGCCCTTCGTCCAAGAAACGCGCGGCGGCGTTCGATCGGTTACTCCAAGCTGGAATCAGCATGCGGCGCGCGCTCTCCCCGGAAATGCATAAGGTCGCCGCTTGAGTTCGGAAAACTTTCAGCGATGGATGGGCAACCGAAGTCGAGGTCGCGTTCAGCCGACAACCGGTCTCCTGCTTCATCGCAGTCCAAAAAGGCAAAATTGCAGGATTTGCCTGCCATGACGCCACGTGTCCCAACTTCTTTGGCCCCACGGGCATTGAACCGACAGCACGAAAAAGCGGAATTGGGACAGCCCTTCTGTTCGTCTGTCTCGAGGAAATGAGGCAACAAGGTTTCGGCTACGCCATCATCGGCGGAGTTGGGCCGGCAGCCTTTCACTCAAGCAGTTGGTGCGGTACCATCGAGGGCTCGGAACCCGGTATCTATCGCGGCCTGCTATAGCCCCCGCAGTTTCCGAATCGTTTCACAGCGGCCTTCCTGTCGCTGCCGGGTCCAAGCTGTTCGTCAATTACGTCGCGGCAGTGCTGCGAGGCTGGGGCGCAAATGTACGAAATTCTAATTTTGCTCGTTTTGATAAATTTGGGTTTCACCAGTCATATTTGGCGGACGTTCAGGCGTGGTCCTAAGCGGAACTTTCTAATAAGCTCCTTCATGGGTGAGCCCATCAAACCCAAGCACGCACCGTCATCTCTGCAAAACGGCATCGAGCTAGTTATTTCCGATGCGGACCGACGGTTCTTTTCCGATTTCGAGATTTTCGCTGGACGCTTTAAATCACAGGTTCGAACCCAACGAGCCATAGCGAGTCCAAGAACTACCTAACGCCGAACTTACAGCCCGGGAGGAACCAGACTACGGCCGTCGCTACGAGATTTTCTCTAATAAATATAGCGTTGGAAACTTGCAGATTTTCGCGGGGCATCCCTACAACCCAGACAATCAACAGGTCGGAAGCCTTGCGAGCAGGCGTTCGTGCAGTGGACGCAGGTGCCAGGCGGCATGACCAACCCAGTCGGCCAGCGTTGAGCGGTCGAGATTGATGCCCTGCTGCGCGTCGATCTAAGCCTGGCGATACAACGGAAGATGGTCGGCAAATTTTTGAAGACGAGAACCTGGGCCACTGTCGTCGGTCGGCAATCCGCCATCAATCAGCAGGGCGGGTGCTGCGGCCTGCAGCACGCCGTCCTCGCATTTGCGGCAAGCATATTTGGGCCGCACGGTGACGTATCAAATGCCGCAACACGAGTTTTCGCCTACCGAGACTCGTCTTCTGACCGGCAAAGTTTTGGTGAGAAATGGTCAGTAAGGCAAGCCATACTGGAAATCGCCGCTTTGCAAGCCGGCGAGCTTCACGTTCTTCAGCGTAAGGACATCAGCCCTCGCGGTTAGAAGGGCCAGCGCACACTCGACGTGGTCGTCGCTGTCAAATTGCTATAACCAGGCACGAGTACGACTTGATCTTCATGAAGCCAGGAGCGCCGGCGGCCCGTCCCCGTGAATAGGGTGCCGGCGGTCATAGCGGCTGATAGTTTGGCGACGGCTGCGCTGGCGGGAGCTCGAGGATCTGGCGTGCCTTAGCGCTGACTTCCGGGCATACAGCGGCGATTGAGCGAGCTCGAACGGGATAAAAGGCTTTTCGAAAATCATTGGCCCGGATTTAAAGATTATTCTGTCAATGGCAGCCAACGCAATATTTCCTAGCCGCCATTTAATAATTAATTGATTTTTATATCGATGCAACATGCGCCGATATAAGTAGCGCTCCATTAAGGCTATTGCGAATGCCGCGACGGTCCATAAAAAGGGCCTTATTTCAATCACCGGTTTTTAGGATGGGGCTTCTATCGTTCGGGCATCGGATGTGAGCGCCCGATTTTGGATTCAAATCCGGATGATAGATTTTATCTCCCTGCGCTGTAGCTATTCTGTCACGGTTGTTCGCGATTCGGAGTTGGAGCCGGCATCCACAACACCTCCCCGGACAGGCCCAACAATCGTCTTAAAAAAGACTTGGGATGAGGTTTGCACTAGGGTGTGAACGAGAAAGCCTTGGGGTTTTGGGTTGTGTGAATGCTTCTGTTGCTACAGCTGAATGAGGGCAGTTTTGGCTTACAATCTAACGTTTTCGTCTCGGTGGCATCACAAAGAATCTGACGCTGCCGATAGAAAATCTGACACTGCCAATCTAGCCGCGGACGTAACGGCGTCCATCGAGGCTGCAGCCGCAGCTGCGATTGCCTCCGTAAGATCGGCGGCTGCTAGAAACACTCCGCAACTCTTGGTGGATGATACGATTGATCACGTAATCAATGCCGCGGAGTCGACTGGCGTCGACTTCACGGTGGCGGGACTTGGTCATGGCGCGATCGGGACGGTGACGTTGACCGATGCGGCGGACCATCACGCTATAGACGTCACAGGTAACGGGAGCGAAACGGCGGGCCTGACGGATGGGACGATCAGGTCGTCGCTGCGGGCGAGCGACGGGGCGGGCGACACCACGACGGCGACAGGGAATTCGGTGTTGCTGGACACAGACAAGGGTCCGAGCCCGACGTTGTCGGTCAATGCGGTGAATCCGACTTATGTCCCCGCCGGTGAAACGCTGGAACTCGCTTCTCCGTATTCGGGGAACCTATTGTTCGCTGGGGCCACCGGCACGCTGAAAATTGATCACTCGTCGAGCTTCAGTGGCACGATCGGCGGACAGCTTGCTATTGGAGACGTGATCGACCTCGCGGACATCACCGCAGGTGCGAGTGCGAAGATCAGCTATTCGGGCAACAACTCGCCCGGTACGCTGACTGTGAGTGATGGAACACATACGGCCAGCATTGCTCTCCTCGGCAATTATTCGCTGGCCAACTTTACCGCATCAAGCGACGGCCACGGTGGGACATCGGTCGTCGACCCGCCGTCGACGACTTGGAACGTTTCATCAGCCTCTCAGCTTTCGGATGCCCTGTCTCACGCGTCAGCCGGGGACCAAATTGTGTTGGCGAGCGGCAATTATGGCGCGTTTACGTTCGACAACAACTATAGCAATTACGTCACGGTACGGTCTGCTACTCCCGGCGGTGCGGTGTTTTCGCAGCTCAATGTCCTTAATTCGAGTTTCCTGCGCATCGATGGTGTCCATGTTCAGCAGCCCACTAGTGGGAATCCCTGGGATAAGCTTGTAGATATCGAAAACAGCCACAATGTCGATTTTATCAACTCTGAGGTGAACGGCCCAGCGGGCATCTACAATGGTTATTATGGCATCTATTCCTTGAGCAATGATCAGATCAATATCAACAACAACAACGTCCACAACGTCAACAACGGCATCCTGCTGTTCGGCACAACGAACGTAACGGCGGCAAACAACTACATCGATTACACCGGGAACAACTGCTTCAAGTTCGGCGGCATAAACAATTTCGTGATCCAGAATAATACTGGCGGTGGGCATGCTTTCCCGCTGGCCGGCGACCATCTAGACTTCATTCAGGGCCAGGGTGCGTCCTCGAACGGGGTTATTAGCGGCAACGTAATGCTCGCGCAAAATATTGGCGGTGCATCCCTGCAGGGCATTTTTCTTGCAGATGGGGCCTACACCAATGTTACGATAGAGGAAAACATTATCTATACTGGCATGGTCTGCGGAATCCAGATCGAGGGCAGCAGCAATATCATTCGAAACAATACCCTTCTGAATGTGCCCGGCGTTATACAAGATGCCACCACGTATTTGGACATCAACAATAATTCGGTGGTCAGCGGAAATATTACATCTGGCCAAGCGTTTGACGGACAGATCACTGCGAACCAAATCGTTACGCAGCACGCGGATCCGACTAAACCAGTATACTATAATACGCTGTTCGCCAATGCCGGCAAGGGATTCGGCATCACACTCGCAGACCTTATGCCTGTTGCAGGCAGCGCAGCTGACTTCCCTTCCGGTATGGGCGCCGATCAGCGGCTTCACGACCTTCTTTTTGGAACCGGTACGCCCGCTCCAGTCATCACGTCGTTCTCACCCGACAGCGGCACGGTCGGCGATGGAATTACCCACGCCACGGCGCTGACTTTGACCGGCACCGCAGTGGCGAACAGCTCGGTGACCGTGTTCGACGGCACGAACAAGGTCGGTACGGCAACGGCCGACGCGAACGGCAAATGGACCGTGACTACATCGGCGCTGAGCGATGGCACCCACAATCTGGCGGCGACGGACAGCAATTCGTCCGGCACCAGCGCCGCCTCCGCTGCACTGTCGGTAACGGTGGATACGAAGGCCCCGGCCGCGCCGGTCCTCATCAGTGATCCCGTCGTCAATACCAATCACGTGCAGCTGTCCGGGACAGCCGAGGCAAACAGCACCATCACGGTCTTCGATGGGACCGCGGTGGTGGGAACGGGGACGACGAGTTCAACGGGGAGCTGGAGCATCACGACGACCGCCCTGGGCAGCGGCGCGCATGCCCTGACGGCTACAGCCACGGACGCCGCAGGCAATGTGAGCGTTGCGTCCCAGCCGCTGGATCCGGTCATCCCAGCGCCAACGACACCGACACCGCCTGCAGCGCCGAAGATTGTCTTATTCTCGCCTGACAGCGGCGTCGCCGGTGATCACACCACCAACGACAACACGCCGATCCTGAGCGGTACGGCCGTGGCCAACAGCACGGTCACCGTGTTCGACGGCATGACCAAGGTCGGCACGGTAACGGCGGATAGCAGTGGCAATTGGACGCTGACCACGTCAGCGCTGAGCGACGGCACCCACAGTCTGACGGCGACGGACAGCAATTCGTCCGGCATCAGCGCCGCCTCCGCTGCACTGTCGGTAACGGTGGATACGAAGGCCCCGGCCGCGCCGGTCCTCATCAGTGATCCCGTCGTCAATACCAATCACGTGCAGCTGTCCGGGACAGCCGAGGCAAACAGCACCATCACGGTCTTCGATGGGACCGCGGTGGTGGGAACGGGGACGACGAGTTCAACGGGGAGCTGGAGCATCACGACGACCGCCCTGGGCAGCGGCGGGCATGCCCTGACGGCTACCGCCACGGACGCCGCAGGCAATGTGAGCGTTGCGTCCCAGCCGCTGGATCCGGTCATCCCAGCGCCAACGACACCGACACCGCCTGCAGCGCCGAAGATTGTCTTATTCTCGCCTGACAGCGGCGTCGCCGGTGATCATATCACCAACGACAACACGTTGACGCTAGGCGGCACTGCTGCGGCCAACAGCACGGTCAGCGTATTCGACGGCACGGGCACGACGCCGATCGCAACGATAAATGCCGATGGCAGCGGCCAATGGACCGTGACAACGCCGGCGCTGAGCAATGGCGCACATAATCTAACCGCGACGAGCACCAATTCGTCCGGACAGACCAGCGCGGCGTCCGCTGCGCTGGCGGTGACGATCGACACGGTTGCGCCGGCCGCGCCGGTCGTGACCAGCGATTCCGTCGTCAATACCAACCACGTGCTGGCATCCGGAACTGCTGCCGCGAACAGCACCATTGCGGTCTACGATGGGAACACCGTATTGGGAACCGTCGCCGCGGACGCTAGCGGAAACTGGAGCGTCACCACGTCCGCCTTGTCGAGCGGGACTCATGCCCTTGTCGCGAAGGCAACGGACGCTGCAGGCAATGTCAGCGCCGGGTCGCAGCCCTTCGATCCGGTGATCGGTGGTGGATCGACCACGCCACCAACGACGACACCGTCTGGATCGACTGGCCTTGTCCAGGTCGGCAACAATTACTTCCTCGGCAGCAGCACCGGCCCCGAGCTGAAATATCACAGCGCCGCCGTGACAACCGGCCAGTTCCAGGACTGGATTCCAATCAGCTCAGTCCAGGTAGATGGCGGCGGCTACGATGTTGCGTGGAAAAACGCAAGTGGCCAGTTCACCTTCTGGGCAACAGATAGCCAGGGCAATTTTCAATCCTACCCAACCAACGGCGTTGCTCTTGCTGGCAACAGCACAACGGTCAAATCGTATGAGACTATTTTCCATCAGGATCTCAACGGCGATCACACCATCGGCATTCTAGGCGCACCGCCACCGACGACACCGTCTGGATCGACTGGCCTTGTTCAGGTCGGCAACAATTATTTCCTCGGCGGCACCGGCCCCGAGCTGAAATATCACGGCGCCGCCGTGACAACCGGCCAGTTCCAGGACTGGATTCCAATCAGCTCAGTCCAGGTAGATGGCGGCGGCTACGATGTTGCGTGGAAAAACGCAAGTGGCCAGTTCACCTTCTGGGCAACAGATAGCCAGGGCAATTTTCAATCCTACCCAACCCACGGCGTTGCTCTTGCTGGCAACAGCACAACGGTCGAAGCATATGAGACTATTTTCCATCAGGATCTCAACGGCGATCACACCATCGGCGTTCCAGGCGCAACCGTAACGCCAACAACCCCAACGCCAACCGTTCCAGCTTCAGCGGTGAATTTCAGTTCGCTCACCGAGAGCTCGAGCAATGTGGTTACAATTCAAGGCGCCGCTGATGCATTCAGCCAAGTCAGGATGTACGACGGCAAGGCGTATATCGGGACGACGACTGCGGGTGCCGACGGTACCTGGAGCTTCACGAGTTCGTCTGCCCTGTCCAACACCGTGCACACGTTCAACGCGGTGGAGGTCGATAGTGCCGGTCACACAACGGCCAGCTCGGGTAGCGCGATCCTTGGCTCGATCGGGGCCAATACGCTGACGAGCACCTCGGGCAATGATTTATTCGTCGGCAATGGCCACCCTGATACGTTCGTGTTTGCCTCGAATTTCGGCCAAGACGTCATCAAGGACTTCGCTGCCGGTAGCAGGGGGCACGATACGATCCAGTTCAGCAAGAGCGAGTTCGACAGCTTTGCGAGTGTTCTCTCGCACGCGTCCCAGGTTGGACAGGACGTCGTCATTTCAGCCGGGAACAATTCGCTCACGCTGAAGAATACGAAGATTGGCGCACTTAACAGCCACGACTTCCATTTCGCATGATCGAGCTGATCGACCATTTGGAGTAACCAAACGCAACTAGAGCGCGATGAGATCAGGATGTTTCGTTATCGCGCTCTGAATCTAGATCCTTGTTTGCGCATGATCTTTCCGGAAAACCGCTACACGCTTTTCCGGATCATGCGCTAGGCCGAAGTTTTTACTGAAGAACTGCGCCATTTCTGCGGTTGGCCTTTGCGGTTACTGGACACTTTTTGGGTCGAAGCCGAGGAGCTTGAATGCCGCCTCCTGAAGCGGCGTGGATTTGGACAGCAGCGTGAAGGTATGCTTTTCGGCGAGCGGCATGCGCATGGTGTTGCGTGTCATGGTGCCGAGATGGTCGATAAGACCAGCAAAGCTGTTGACGCGATCACCATTGGCATTGCGCTTGATGGCCTTTTTGGATTTCGTCGCGGGTGAGGGCTCTGTCGCGGCAACCGGCGAGGACCGTTCCGCACGTGCCGCCTCGAGATCGGTGTCGTGGAACAAGAGCGGCGCCAGCACTTGGCGCAGATGCCACTCGACGTGATAGGCGAGCATGCACAGGAAGACGTGCGCGCGCACGCGGTCGGCGCTCCAATGGCGAATGGGGCGGATTTCCAGGTCGATGGTTTTCATCGAGCGAAAGGCCCGTTCTACTCGGGAGAGATCCTTGTATGCCTGCACCGCATGCGCGGGACCGAGGTCTTCAGCCGACACGCTGGTGCGAATGACATAGATGCCATCGAGCTTGGCCTCGGCCGCGATTTGATCGACCTTGCGAGCCCAAGTGAGGTGGCCGTCGCGGAGGTCGAGGGCGAAGTGCTTGGCCATCTTCTTCGCATTCACGACTTCGCCAACAGCAAGGCCGATCTCGACGGCAGCGTGCAGGTGAGAACCTTTGCGGCGAACCTGAGCTTGAATGCGCGCAAGCTCCTGTTCGGTCGCGACCAAAAGCGCCTCACGCTTGCGCGCGCGCTCAGCCGCCAGGTCGCGGTTGCGGCACACGATCAGCCGCTCGCCGGGAAAGTCGGGAGAGCTGATTTCGGCAAGATCCCGCTCGTCGAACAGCGAGAGCTGCAGCGGCCCATGGTCTTGCGCCAAGGCTTGGATTTGCGGCGCGCGCAGGCAGGTGATCCAGTCCAAGCCTGACGATTTGAGATCATCGCGGATCCTGGCTGCGGTAATCATCCCGCGGTCGCCGACCAGCACAACCCGCTTGATACCGAAGCGGGATTTCAGCTTGTCGATCTGGGATTTCAGCGTCGTCGGGTCTGCCGTGTTGCCCTCGAACACCTCGACCGCGATTGGCAATCCCTCACGGGTACAGAGCAGGCCATAAACGATCTGCAGGCGATCGCTCCGATGATCGCGGCTGTGGCCATATTGCGCCAGCGGACAATGACGGCCTTCGAAGTAAGACGAGCTCACGTCATAGAGCACCAGCACGCCGTCCTCGAGATGCCGCCGCGCCAGGCCGTTCTCGATTCTAACCTGGCGTTCCAGGAGCCAATCCAGCGCCTCGTAGGCCTCGTGATCCTTCACCCTGCCAAGGCCCAAGACCGCGCCCAGACTCGTTGTTGCCGTCTCCTCGTCGACCGCCCGCACGAAGCCAAGCTTGGAGCGTGGTGCGATCAACCGGTCGACCAGCATCGCCACCACGAGATCGCAACCGCGCCGCGCCTCGGCACCCTTCGCCGTGCTCAGGATCAATCGGTCCAGGGCGATCTTGCGGATCATCCCGAGCGCTGCTGCAACGTGGCCATGCGGTAGCGAGCGCTCGATCTGCAAGTGATCCGGGCCTGTCCCGATCAGTGTACCGCCCTTGAGGATCGCCTTGAGCGCAGCGACCACATGGTCCGGCAGCTTGCTCAAATTGGCCAGGGTCCGCTTCTGGGGCCGACCGTTCTCGTCGCGATAGCTCTCCCGCAAGAGCACCGCCGGCGGTGAATCGCGATTCGGAACTGTCTCAATGAACATTTCCGAATCGAATCACACTCGCGTTGATTTGAAAAGCCCTTTACATGGATACAAATCGAGAGCGGTTCATAACCCAAAATCGCGAAAAGACTAAGCTTTCAAGTCCCGCAAAGTACAAACTTGGGGCTAGGCACCTGTCGCGTTGGGTCGCGGGTCTTCATCGCTTGAGTGCGGCTGCCGCTTCGCTTGCTGGGATACAGATTCCATACCTTCCTGATGATCGGTTGGGCATTGTCTAGCTCGTCGTCCTGCATCCATGCGTCTTGTCGCTTCATTGCAGCTTTCCAGATGCAGCTATAACTGAGTCCTCATCTCGCTAGGCAACTTTGATCCGAGGCCATGCAAAAGATAGCAGCTGCAAGGCCCTCGACACCGCTTATGATCCACAACAGGGCCGTCGGCCCGTTCAGGCAGCTATCGACATTGGCCGGGTCGCGATCCGGGCATAAGCAATCTGGATCGGATCGCGCATGTCGACGAAACGAGAAGCTGCCAACCGGAGTAAGGCGCGCACCTCTGCGCGGCCGCCCTTGTAGCTGCAAATCGGCGCAAACGCCGACATCACCTTATGCTCGCGGCCGTAAAGGTCTTGGTATTCGCCAAGATTATCCCAGGCGATCTGACCACCCCAGTACCGAAACGTCTCGGCTGCCATGCCTTCCGCGAAGATAACTTGATGAGTGTCGAGCTCGACGCAGAAATACTCGATGGTTTCGGACGTCTTTGCATCGCCATCGAAGGCGATCGAACGTTCATTGACAAGATGTTTCACCGGGATAAGAACCCCGTCAATTAAAAGGCAGTGTTCCCGTGATAGATACAGATCCCGCCGCGGCGTTTGATCATCAATCGCGAAGCGTGACACCCGGATCGGCATAACGCTCGGATGCCAGGAGGCCGACGCGTTCCTTCTAATGGTTCTTCGACCTACCCATCTGACCGGCAACGCACCGTTGGTCGTCATGACCAATTCGCCGATCGCCAGGTCTTCAATAGGCACTTCACCGTGGGCTGTTAGAATAAGCGTTCCCCGTCCGAAACAATTGTGATCGTGGCCGCGATGATCGTGGTCGCGATGATCGTGGTCGTGATGCCAATCGTCTCGGGGGAATATACCCATTGCATCAGCGCTTTTACTTGCAAGCAAGGCCGACGAAATTGCGATTGTCGATAGTCTTCCCGCGCCAGCGGCAACGATCCCCATAAAATGACGGCGCGCAAGGCTCGCGGGTTGCGGAAGGCGATCGCCAGATTGGGACACCATGACTGACACTCCTTAAAAAGGCGACCAATGAACCGCTATTATTTAACCACAATTAAATAGCTTCATTTAATTAAGAATCCAATCACAGTTTAGTTAAGGTTGAAAGTTCCATCGGCTTCGCTTCAAGGTTCTATCGGTTTCCCCTCGGAAAAGGTTTCGGCGATACGGCGGAGTCAAGGCGACCACGGGGGCCGAGGTCAGGCCAGGAGGGCCAGTGTTGGCCAGCCGCTTTGAAACACTCCCGCACTGGGAGCCTTGAATGGTCGCGTGGTATTCCTACGGTAAGCGACCGTTCTGTTCTACTGGCGGCATTTTGTCGCTCCTCCGATCTGGAGCGCCCTGGCGCGATAGGTCGAATTCGTTTGGCCTCTACCACTTGCTACACGCCGCTTCGTTCGCTGGCGGCCGGGGTGTGACCAATGCAATTCATCATCCCTGGATACCAATGGCCTGCCGAAGCAAAGGACGGACAGGGCGTATAAGACGTGTTGCTCGGCGCCCCCGATATCGATCTCCACCACAGAAACAGGCAACTGCGTCGGCAATTTGCAGCCGCTATTCCACATTTCGTATTTCATGATTCGTCGCCGCTTCGGCGCCATTGAGGGCGCGTCCGGGGCGGCTTTACTCTACCGAGCTACACCACATAGGGACACGACCAGATCGAAGGGGCGGCCGGGGGAGAGAGGCTGTTTCGACGACGGCGCCAGCTCGGGATCCGGCTTCTCCGAATTTTCGCGATCGCCGCCGTCGAGGGCCATCCTCGGGTACGGGGACGTCAAAATCGACCTTCGCGCGATTTTTGATCGGCTTCTAAAAATGGATAGGTTCCGCTTAGCGGTCGTTAGCGGGTGCCGTGCTAATTCGCAGTCTAGTATCGTCACTTGACCCACCATCGTACCGCATTTCGCATAAGCTGTTACTTTTCTGCAACACTCTCTGAAGTATCGTCGGAACTTGAGGAATTGTCTCAAAAAAGACCAGAGCAGAGGCCATCCGGGAAGGATTGGGCATAAGCACACGAACGGTTGGGGCCGACGGTACGAAGTTGTGTGCAACGCATTCCGTTTGATGGCGACTGCTAAATAAAGGCCAAAGTAGCAGAGTTCAATTTACCTTGGGGTAGATCCTGAGGGCATGGTTTAGGGGCAAAACGCCATGACTGCATTCGGACAGCGGGGAGACACCCCTCCACCAAGGGGACGAGCGGACACTCCCCGGCACATACGGCGAGACAATCACCCGCAAAGACGGCCGGAAGTTTCCATGCAAAGAAACGCGGAAATTTCCCCGCAAACGGGCGATACGGGGCGCATCCAGGGCTTGAACTGGGTGATCTACAGAGTTGTCTTTCGAGCGGAGAGAGCGCGGCTGGTGCTGATCGGCAAAGTGGAGTGGCTAGTTGAGACTCTGCGACGATCACTGGTCTCTCATCAGGGGCGGCCGAAAGAGGATTACGACGAACCGGGCTCCGAGATTTCGGCATTCTTGAAGTCGTGCCGGCGGATCTTCTGGGCCCTTGCCGCCTTCAGCGGTCTGAGCAACCTCCTGATGCTCACCGGCTCGTTCTTCATGCTTCAGGTCTACGATCGGGTACTGCCCGGGCGCAGCATACCGACCCTTGTGGCGCTGATGGCGCTGGCGACGGTGCTGTACATGTTCCAGGGCGGTCTCGACTTGGTCAGGAGCAGGATCAGCGCGCGTATCGGCCGGTATTTCGATGAAAGACTGGGGCATCGCGTCTTCGATGCGCTCGTCCGTCTTCCGCTGAAGACCCGCGGAGATGGTGACGGTCTGCAGCCGTTGCGCGACCTTGATCAGGTTCGGAGTTTTCTGTCCGGCGGGGGACCGACGGCGCTATTTGACCTGCCCTGGATGCCGATCTATCTCGCCATCTGTTTTTTATTCCATTTCTGGATCGGCGTGACGGCGCTGATAGGCGCAACGGTACTGATCGCCATCACCACGCTGACTGAAACGCGAACCCGAGGGCCGGCAAAGGCGTCTTCGCGTCTGGGCGTTTCGCGCAGTGCGTTGGCTGTCGAGGGACGGCGAAACGCCGAAGTGCTGCAGGCCATGGGGATGAGAGGGCAGGCCGTACTGCGCTGGCAGGACATCAACGGCAAATATCTCGCCGCACACGAACGAGCAAGCGATGTCGCGAGCGGGCTCGGCGGACTTTCAAAGGTCTTTCGGTCGATCTTGCAGTCGCTGGTGCTCGCTGTCGGCGCCGTTCTCGTCATCAATCAAGAATCGACAGCGGGCATCATCATCGCCGGATCAATCCTGACATCGCGTGCGCTCGCCCCGGTCGAAGCGGCTATCGCAAACTGGAAGGGATTCGATCGGGGCACGTCAATCGGGATCTCGGCTGGATCAGCTGCTCCAGCTGCTCCCCGTGGAGGAGGAGCGGCTCGCTCTTCCGCCGCCCACCAAAGCGCTCGTCGTCGATCAGCTGCATGTCGCCGCCCCGAATTCGGAAAGACCGATCCTCAGCGACGTTTCGTTCCAGCTGCGAAGCGGGGAGGCTGTAGGCATCATCGGTCCGAGCGGAGCGGGCAAATCCACGCTCGCCCGCGCGCTGGTTGGCGTCTGGCCGCGGCTTCGCGGGAGGGTCAAGCTTGACAATGCTGCGCTCGAGCATTGGTCGTCCGATGCTCTGGGCCAACATATTGGCTACCTTCCGCAGGATGTAGAACTGTTTGAGGGCAGTATCGCTGTCAATATTGCGCGCTTCGATCTCAAGGCTACTCCGGATGGGGTGCTGCAAGCAACGCGGGCCGCGGGCGCTCACGACCTCATACTGTCATTCCCTGATGCTTACAGCACTAAAATCGGACCTGGCGGCATAGCGCTGTCCGCCGGCCAGCGGCAACGCATTGGCCTTGCAAGGGCCCTGTACGGCAACCCGTTCCTGGTGGTGCTGGATGAACCGACCTCGAATCTCGACTCGGACGGCGAAGACGCTCTCACCGGAGCGATCCAGAGTGTAAGGCGGCGCGGCGGGATTGTCGTAGTGATTTCGCATCGTCCGAAAACTCTTGAAGGCGTCGATCATGTGCTCGTAATCGGCGACGGACGTATGCAGTCGTTCGGACCCAAACAAGAGATCCTCAACAAAGTGCTGCGCACGCCTGTGCCGCTCAAGGTGGTGGCGAACAGCGACGGAGGCGGGCGATGGACCGCAAGCTGACGCCAGCTCTCGAATCGATCCAGCGATACGTGATCTTCGGCATGGTCATGTTTGGCTGCGTGACCTTCGGCATTGGTGGCTGGGCCGCGACGATGCAGTTGTCGGGTGCGGTGATCGGACAAGGCGTCGTTGTCGTTGATTCAAGCGTCAAGAAGGTTCAGCATGCAACGGGCGGTATCATCGGAGAGCTGCGCGTGCGCGAGGGAGACCGGGTCATCGCCGGCGACATTCTGATCCGACTCGACGAGACCCAAACTCTCGCCAATGCAACGATCGTCACCAAGAGCCTCGACGAACTGCTCGCCCGCCAGGCGCGCCTCGAGGCCGAGCGCGACGGCGCCGACCAGATCGTGTTTCCGAGGGCGCTGCTAGAACGGACCAAAGACAGCAATTCCGAAGCCGGTCGCGCCACCACCGCGGAGACTAAGTTGTTCGACCTGCGCCGGCAGGCCAGGAGCGGTCAAAAGGCGCAGCTCAAGGAACGAAGCGCGCAACTCCAGGAAGAGATCAAGGGCTATTTGGGACAGGCCGAGGCCAAGCAGAAGGAAGTCGATTTTATTCACCAGGAACTCGAAGGTGTGCGCTCCCTCTTCCAGAAGAATTTGGTGCCAATGACCAGACTTACCTCGCTTGAACGCGACACCGCCCGGCTGGAAGGCGAGCGTAGTCAGCTAGGTGGGATGATGGCCCAGTCCAAGGGCAAGATCGCTGAAATCGAGCTTCAGATCATTCAAATTGATCAGGACCTGCGGACGGAGGTTGGAAAGGATCTGATCGAAACACGCTCGAAACTCTCCGAAGTTGCCGAACGCAAGATCGCGGCGGTGGATCAACTCAATCGCATTGACATCCGGGCCCCCCAGACTGGCCGCGTTCACGAGCTTTCGGTGCATACCGTTGGAGGCGTGATCACCCCCGGCGAGCAGATTATGCTGATCGTGCCGGACGCGGACGCCTTGGCGGTCGAGGTTAAGATCTCACCGCGGGACATCGATCAGGTCTATGTCGGCCAGACAGCGACCATGAAGTTTGCTGCTTTCAATCAGAAGACGACGCCCGAAATTGACGGAGAGATCGGCGTGGTCGCCGCAGATATTACGGAGGATAAACGAACTGGTGCGAGCTACTATACCGCCCGCGTCCTGCTCAAGCCTGAGGAACTGGCAAAGCTCGGCTCGGCCAAACTGGTGCCCGGCATGCCGGTCGACGTCTTTATCAAGACGCCGGGTCGAACCGCGCTGTCCTATCTTGTCAAGCCCCTGCGGGATCAGGCGGAGCGAGCATTCAAGGAGCGCTGAACTTGGCTGCGTTTCTAGAAGTGGGAGTCAGCGCAAACCTCAGGCTTTGAGAATGGCTTTGAAATCCGCTTCGGCCGCATCCACCATGGCGGCGTGACGCCGAGTCAGGCGAGCTGCTCGGCACCGAGTTGCTTTGAAATGCCGATGCTGTGAGTTCTCGTGCATCCGTATTAGACTACGAGTTGCATGATCGCAGATCCCTCGATTACCATACAGGTGAGACGGCCCGTCGCAAATGCTCCGGTATCGATGTTGAGCCTGTTTGAGCGCAAATCGGGTGCGCTGACCGGCGTATGACCGTGAACGACAAATCGTTCGAACGGATCTTGGTGAGCAAGAAATTCCTCGCGGATCCAGAGCAGATCATCTTCTGTTTGTTTGTTGATCGGGATTCCCGGTCGAATACCGGCATGGACAAACAAATAGTCCCCACAGCTGAACGAAACTTGAAGTGATGACAGAAAATCCACGTGCTTCGTCGGAACGGCCGATGCCAGTTCCTCCGCCAGCCTGACCTGCTCTTTTCGGTCAGGAGTTATGGTGGGTTTAAGACCATACGAGAGCAGGGTATGCAGTCCGCCGCACTGTCGCCATTCGTCTAGAGTTTTTGAATTGGCGATGAACCGCGGCAGAAAGGTCTCGTGATTTCCCCGCAGAAAGACCGTCTCGTGATTCCTCCCCCACTGCACCAAGCGGTCAAGCACATCGCGCGAAGCGGGCCCTCTGTCGATGTAGTCGCCGATAAAAACCGTGATGGGCCGATTCACCGGCCGCTGCCTGCAATCGGCATCGATGCTGGGTAACAGCCTGGTTAGCAGATCAGATCGGCCGTGGATGTCTCCCACAGCATAAATTCGGACACCAGGAGGGAGTGCCGGCGCTCGGCCGCTTCGGACGCGGACGTTCCACATCTGTCACGCCCTGGGCATCGCGCACTTCACAGATTCAATATGGCTCACGAAAGCGCGTCTCTCTTGATCATTTAACTCCTGGGATCCCTACTTCAAGCATCGCAGCCCTATTGATGCCTCACGAAACAACTCAGTCCGACCGGGGCACCCCTCGGACTGCAAGGATCCATTGCCTCACTTGCAAATTTTCGGCGTGAACTCAGAGAATGTCGAATCACCTAATGATATTGTTCGAGGCTCCCTCTCGCAATATACCGATTCAACGTGAGCTCGAACTTTTAAGCCGCAACGTTAGCTTGCTAAGCGACATTTTTGCATAAGTGATTGATTTTACTTCGTTATTGGAGATGGTGAGCGATCAATATACAATGCTCCCCGCTGCGCCCACGGGATTGCGCCTTTGTTTTTTGCCTCGTGCTGAGCCGGCACTACAATTGAGCGTACCATGTGGCATAGCTCAATCAGGCCGCCACCCAATACAAAACTCAACAATCTTAAAATCCCTTCTTCGCTTGGTGGCAAGCACGAAGGCTAGGTTCATCCATTAACCTGCTCGAAAGAAAATTCCGCGTCGGACGTTGCCCTTAGAGGTGTTGGTTAGATAGTCTTCCTTCCTTCGTCGGTAGGGGAATTGTTGCGATTAGTGAAAGCCACAATCGTTTCATCTGTTTTACAAAGCCGGTGCAACTGCGCCAATCTGTCGGCAAGCTTTGACGAGACGGCGAAAAGATAAGCCGATCTTCGATTGAGTTCCCCCAATCGTAGTTGGACTTCTAGCTTCGGGTCTGTCCGATACATAGTTAACCTCTGCGTTTGATAAGATGCAGGGCAATGCCTGGGGCTGTCGAGCCTTGCGAGAATACGGAATTTGAGCATGGCGCTGGCATAGGCCCAACAAAATCGATTGAACAATAGCTCTCACGACACGACGCCAGTGTGACGAAAATCAGTAGCAGCGTTTAAGCAGGGTTATACGAATGCCTACAAATCACAACGTAAGGATTTCCGAGACGCAGGCCGACCAATGGCTGGCACTCGTTCGCGAGTTTCTGCGGATCCTGGCTGCTCGCAAGAAGCAACAGTTCAATCGACGGGTTTCGATCGGCGATCTTCTTAGCGAACGCTCCGACAATGCCGCTGCCTATGGCTTCGGCGAAGGCACCACGATGTACGATAATGTGCTCGTGCTGGGCAACGTTCGGGTTGGTCGAAATACTTGGATCGGACCAGGCTGTATCCTCGATGGCTCGGGCGGACAGCTACAGATCGGGGACTGGTGCTCGATTTCCGCCGGTGTTCAGATCTATACACATCACACCGTCAACCGCTCGATCTCGCTCGGGGAGGAGCCGATCGAATACGCTCCCACGAAGATCGGCAACGGCGTCTACATCGGTCCAAATACAATCATTCAAATGGGTCGTGGCAATCGGTGACAAAGCGATCGTCGGCGCAAATTCTTTCGTCAATCGAGACGTTCCGCCGGGTGCCAAGGCATTTGGCTCGCCAGCTCGGATTCACGAGGCATCCGGGGAAAAGATTCCATCAGGATCGGCCGCGGGTTAGACCGAGGCAAATGCAGTGCGGACGCTGGAAGTGCCGCGAAATAACCGTTACGATTGTACTTGACGATGATTTACTAAGGTGCCTCGCGCCAGAACGACGTCCGCGCCGCTTGAATATCGCGCGTCAAGAATATGTCCAGCGCATATCGCGCCGGCACCGCTAGAGTATGTCGAATTTGTTGAAGCCCGTTTACTGTTACGATCTTCAAACTTCCTTCGTTGATACTCAGCCTCTCGATTGGTACGTCGCGCGCAAGGAAGATTTCGCCATGAAGGGTGCTTTCCGGTAGCTCGTAATCTGGTCCAACGTACCGTGCGATGAATTCAAAGCGCTCGGGTGGCAAATAAACCCCAATTTCTTCGTGAACTTCCCGCACAATGCAGTCGAGAAAGCTCTCGTTGCCTTCGCGACCGCCGCCGAAAAGGCTGATTTTTCCCGGGTCTCGAATGTGTGAGACGTTGTCTCGCAATTGCAGGAGGAGGCGGCCATCCGCGTCTAGGAGGATTGCCGAGGCACTTTCGCTAAAGTTGTTTGCCGACGCCATGATTTTAATCGCCTGCTGAAAATCCAACATCTTCCTCGTCGACGACTTTCGCCGAACGACAAATGCTCGCTATCAAGCTCCGTCAGACTGACGACTGCAAACTGAACCAACCACCATTCACTTGATCGATCTTTTGTCGAATCCCTCCAGATGTCGAAAAAGCGGCCACAGCTTCCGAATAATGCATTTCGCCAAATTAGAATCCGGTGACGAGCGGCACGCCAATTTAACGTTAAAACCTGCGGACGATGTTATTGCCAGAAACTCCTCAGCTGCCTTGAAAGGGAACAAATTTCTCCCAATTAAGCACGAATTCCATAATTAACAATGGCGCAATCAACTGTGGGATCTGCGTTTGAGACACGCCCCGACTTTTTCGTGCCTTTTACCGTTCCCGCTGAATGATCGCGCCATCAAATCAACCACCTGAGTCAAAGAGAATGGAAAGGCAAAATCTGAAATCAATGTCGGTCGACCAACTCTGGGCTCTCCATGAGGAGCTAGTTGCCGAATTGAGCCGCAAAATAGCGACTGAAAAGGCTGTCCTTGAACAACGCTTGCGCAAGCTTGGCGTTGCGGACAGGAGTCCGGGTCTGGCGCGCCGCCCTTATCCGAAGGTCTTGCCAAAGTATCAAAATTTGAAAAATCCCTCGGAAACCTGGGCTGGTCGCGGAAAGCGACCTCGCTGGCTGACGGCGGAGCTACGATCGGGTAAAAGGCTAGATGACTTCCGAATTAAGACGTGAGCTGAGTTTGTGCACCGCGGCTTAAACCTTCCGCAACTAAATCGACATCTGCGCAGGTCCACTAAACTCTGCGGGTGTGGAACAGAAACCGGGCCTTTCGCTGAGAAATACAAAGTGTCAGGCGATTGAGCTTCGCGATCTTGTGTTGTGCCGACTACAAAAAATACAGCGTCGTCATCTCCGATACTGTCGGCGTGTATTTCAGCGGCACGCGTTAATGCCGCCCCCTTCATAACGAGGTGATGCTCTGAGCTTGTCCCAAGTGTGATTTGTTAATATCGGAAATGATGGCCTTTCCTATGGGCTGGCTCCTCCTGCGGGAAGAAAATGGAAGGATGTTTACCTTGACGAGGTGAAGAATTGCATTGATCTGAAGCGGCTCCACTTCCTTGGGCATGTGGCCTATCCAACGTTCTTAACGGCCCTTCAGATATCGTCCGCCCATGTCTACCTCACTTATCCGTTCGTATTGTCATGGTCTGCGCTGGAGGAAATGAGTGCAGGGTGTCTTGTGATCGGCTCGGACACGCCACCGGTTCGAGAAGTGGTGACACCAGGAGAGATCGGATTGCTTGTTCCCTTTTTTGCCCACGAGGAGCTCGCCGAGCGTGTCGTCGAAGCTCTACAGTCTCCCCGGAAATTCGCGCCCTTACGTCAAGCGGCACGTCGCTATGTCATCGAAATTTCGACGCCAGCAGGTGTGCGTGCCACGGGTTCGGCAATTTCTGAGCAGGCCCCAATCCAGTTAGCCGAATCCTAATCCTAACGCCCGCAACGCAGATCCGTTCTTGGTCGGAGGCCAATTGTCGCCGGGTCAGGATGCAGACTCCCAAGAACCACGACCATTGGGCATTTCGGCCGGCGTCTGAGCCTGCGCCTCGGCTCTTCGCCGATCCAAAAGCGCGGCCGGCAGCATCCGCTGCCGGTCGCGTTTTGCTGTAAGAAATCGGTCAAGTGGAGGGAACAGGCTCGGCCCGGCTAACATCCGCCCGGTTTGTGTCAAATTGCGAATTTGCCTAGAATGACCGGATGGGTGAGCAAAACAGGCGATTGGTAACCGCCAGTCCGAAATCGGTCAGGGACATCGCGGCGGCGCATCCGGAAGTCGAGTTCGCGCTGGTGCTGGCGCGAACGATCAATTCCGTATCCTCCGATCCCGAGCAGCTTCGCAGCGCGGTCTACGAGCTGGCGCGGCAGAAATTGCAGCAGCTCGCCCATGACGATCCGTCCGAGAAGGCGCGTCTGATGAATGCGCTGGAGGTTGCGATTGCTGGCGTCGAAGCGCACACGAAAAACGTCAAGATCGAGAAATTTCCGGTACCTTCGACCACCGCCTACCTTCAGGCATTGAACCCGGATCATGACTCCATGCCGAGGACGATCGAGCGCGCGCCGTCTCGCGTCAGCGCCGATGAAGTCTATGTGTCAAGCCCGCAGGCGACGGTATGGCAGAGCGAACGCAGGGCGCCGCGATGGCTGTCGTCGATGGCGTTGCGCTACGCGGTGATGCTGGCGTTCTTCGGCGCAATCGTCGCGGTCATCCTGATACAACAGCGCGGCGTTTCACTGGCTCAGCTACGCAAAGCCAGCGTCACCAGCTGGTTCGGCACCAGGCTCGGGCTGAAGAAGCCGGCAGTCGAAGCATCCCAAGCGCCGCAGCCCGCCGCGGCTCAAACTGCGGCGGCCGATGCCAAGCCGGAGCGTCCTTTGCCAACCAGCTATGGCGTATTTGTCGAGAGCGGAGGCAAGCTGTATGAACTTCAGATGTTGCAAGGCAGGGCGCCCGATCCAAGGGTTGCCATTTCGGCGGCGATCACGAAGCCGAGCCAGACCGTGCTGTCCGACGGAAATCTCAAATTCATCGTGTTTCGGCGGCAAGCCAAGGACGACGCTGCGGACGCCATCGATGTTCGTGTCATCGCGCAGGTGAAGCAAGCGACGACATTTGATCCCAGCGGCAAGCCCGTGACGGCCTCCAGCGACAATGTTTGGGTCATCCGCAATATCTTGATTCCCTATCGTGCGTCGCCTCTGAAGGAAGATCCGCAGATGTATGAGGTGGAACCGCGTGACGCGACCGAGCCGCTTTCGCCGGGAAGATATGCCCTGGTCCTGAAGGGGCAAGTCTATGACTTCACGGTTGACGGCACGGTGACCGACAAGCGGCATTGTCTGGAGCGGCTAGCGGCCGCCAATGGGACGTTCTACTCCGAGTGCCCCGACGGCCTGACGCGAGGAGTTGGGGCTACAGCGGCTGCGCCTGCGCCGCGACGGTGATGCGGTAGGACAGGACGGTCGTGCGGTTGTCGGCGTCGATCTCGATCTCGAGCGTATCGACGCCGGTGAAATCCTTCCGCGGCGCGTAGGCGATCGCAATCGTCGGCATCCTGCGGGCGGGGCAGTTGCCGTTCGCCGCCACGTCGGCGATCACGATCTGCATCAGGATGCTGCCGTTCGCGGGCTTCTGCCGGAGGCTCGGCAGCGCGACCGGGCCCGGATTGATGCTGCAGTCCGCCCTCGGATTGACGAGGTTGACGACGGCAACCGCTACTCCGGGCCGGATCTTCAATTCCTTCGGCGTCTGTGCAAGCGCCGGCTGAACCAGGCAGGCGAGCAGGAGCATTGGCAGCAAGCGGGTAAGGCCCGTCAGCAATGACTTCATGAAAAATCTCCGGCGTGTCGATGCCTCTACGCGCGGGCGCAGCATAACATGCGTCCTTCCTGTTGGGGTGCAAATGCCGCCCGCGAGAGCGCCTGGCAGGCGCTACGCGTTCGCGGCGGCGCTGCTATCAAACAGGTCGCGGCGGCCGGAATTGGCGAGGTTACGGAGATCGCCGAGGGTTCCGCGTGCTGACTGGCAATGGCTGCATTTGACGATGGTGGACGGGGGCGCCAGTACCGAGCCGTCGATGACGACGCCGACACTGTTGCATTCTACGCAAACAAGCTGAAATGCCATCGTAAGGGTCAATCCACGCGTTACTATCGGATAAAATCAAGGTGCATCGTCCCTGGGGCAGCTATCAGTCGGTCGACAATGGCGACCGCCATTAGGTGAAGCGCATCATCGTCAAGCCGGGTAGTCGGCTGTCGCTACAGAAGCATCACCACCGCGCCGAGCACTGGATCGTGGTGCGCGGGGCGGCGCGCGTCACCATCAATGACGATGTCAAGACCGTACACGAGAACGAGTTTGTCTATATCCCGATCGGCGCCATCCACCGGCTGGAGAATCCTGGGAAGATCATGCTCGAGCTAATTGAGATGCAAACGGGCAGCTATCTCGGCGAGGACGACATCACCCGCATCGAGGACGACTATCGCCACCGTTGAAAACCGCAGGCTTCGCATTGAAACCCGGCAAGTTGATCGGTGCTGTTGGCCGGACGCGGGCGGCAAGTCGATGGCTGACCTGAAAGACGCGCTGCCAAAGACCTGGTCGTCGCCGACCATGTCGCCGCATCGCGCCGACGAGGTGAAATACAATGTCGTCAACGCCGTGGTGAAGCATTTCCAGCCGGCGCAGAAGAAGGGCGAGAACTTGCGGGCCAGTCGATCCGCGATCTCGTCACCGTCAACGGCCTGGCCGTGACGGTGAAGGGCGGCAGCTGGGGCCTGGTGTGCGCTTCCTCCTACAAGCCGGAACTTGTCTTCGTGGTCGAGAGCCCGGTGTCGGAGAAAGCGCATGCGCGACATGTTCGAGCTGGTCGGCGGCGTGGTGCGCACCCATCCCGAGGTGGGCGAGTACAATCAGAAGATTTGAGCAGTCAAAAGGGAAAGTGGCTCGGCCGTGACAAATTAGGCGGATTCGTTTGTTGAAAGGTGCATCGTCAGCTAGTGCAGAGCTCGGCAAGCTAACGCTCGGAAAATAAAGGGGGTGGGGTTCCCAAGTCAACCGCCTGGCCAAACGCTGGGTGCAAGCCTGCGTTTCCGCGATATCGATCCATTCATAATTTGTAGGGACTGCGGACACCGGGATCGTTGGCCGGGAAATCCCTGGTGTTACGCGTGACGAGAAGCATCGCGTTTACCTGCGCTGTCGCCCAGATAATAGCATCGGGCAATTTTATCCGGTGGTCGCGACGAAGCCTGACGGCGCGCTCGGCAATCCGTTCGTTGACATCAATGAGATCAAAGCCGCTCAGAAAGCCGCGCGTCGCTGCCTCGAGATCCCGATCCGCGCCGACCATTACTTCCATCCACGTGATGATACTGACTGCTTTTTCAGTGTAGCGTTGGAGTTCGGCGCGGGCTTCGGGAACGGCGCTGAGGTAGTCCACCAGAATGTTGGTGTCGAACAGCGCCTTCACCATTCGCCACGTACCTTTTCCTGGTAAGCCAGCCCGTCAATCTTGCGCTTGCCCCACAAGCCAAACGCGTCGCTCTCGTGCCTGTCACGGCGCTTTTCGAGGTAGTCGTCGATCGCCTGCCGGATCAGGGCCGCGCGCGACCGCTTCTCCTGCTTCGACAATTCATCCAGCGCCTGAATCTGAGCGTCGCCGAGATCAACCAGGGTTCTCATTTTGCCCACCTAAGATGTATGATATCGATATCATATATCACGGTTCCGAAAAGACAACCCCCCGAAACGCGCGAGTGAAGGGGGCTACCAAGTCAGCGGCGCCAAACGTCGAGACGCAAAACTGCGTTCCCGCGACGCAATTTGCGTCCGGGTGATGCTATCTTCACGTCCCTCGAAAAAGCGCTCTCCCGTAGGCCGGGCAGCGTTCACCGGGCTCGCAGCGGCTCGACTTCGGCCGCCCGGTGCCGGAACGCCACGATGCTCCGCAGGCTTCGGGAACAAAGCCAAATGATCAACAGCGCCAACGGAACGCCAATGCCTCAGGGCGCGAAAGATGTGACCGCACGTCAAATAAGAACTCGGAAGACGACTAAAATGCAAACCAGGCTTTGGCGACGATCGTTGCACCGCACCAGTTCGAGACCAAGCCAGCCGGGTTGGTAATGGGATCAACGCGGCCACCCGGCCGCGCGTTTGGATCCCCGGTAAAGACAAAGCAGTTTTCCTTCGACAGGTTGGTGTCGTAGTAGCGCAGATCGAGGTTGAAGGCCTTGTGGGTGAAGGTCACGCCCGCCTGCCAATTGAGATAGGCGGGTAACGGGAAGCTGCCGAGCTGCGGAGCCTGATTGCCGAACCAGGAATAGCCGACAGCAGTCGTGAATGACACGCCCAGGTTCTGCGGGAGCAGACGAGTTGGCAAGTCGTAGCCCGACCCGGCCGCCACATATTGACTCCAGGCGCCGGTGTTCGAGACATTCGGAGAATAGGCGTAGCCGCTGGCGATGCGGATCGAACTCGCCGATTCTTTTATCGCCGCGGATAACCGCCTCCCAATAATTGATGCCGTGCGTCTCGCCGGGAAGCCGTTCTCCGGGATAGGCGAAATAGGTCACGCCGAGATCGAAATCGATATTTGCGATCTTCGGGCGGATACCGCCTGCCATGGTGAACTCCGCGACTGGTTCGGTCGGCAGCTTGACGGTGGCCACTGTGGTGCCGGCGTATAGAGAGCCAAACCTTGCTTCAAAGGCGGCCCCGGCTGCGGGTCCATGATCGGACAGCGTAGTCCCGCGATAAATGTAGTCAGATGCAAATCCCGCCCGGGCGCTAAATTCGGGCTCAGTTGCAGACGTCGCGGGGTTGGTTTCGGCAGCGGACCAGCCGCGATTGCCAAGGCCGATCGCGCCGCCCGGACTGACCTCGGGGGTTTCGGCGCGCGCCAAGCCGCCGGTCATCGGTCCGAGCCACAAACCAACGAACGCAGCAATCGAGGCCTCGCTTAGCGGCCAAACCGTTGCCGCGCCTCTCTGTCGCACGATCAACTATCCTCCAAGAGCTACTGCAACGCTGACCAGCGCACTACCAACGGCTACCATCGAAAGACCCGCCGCCCAGGGCCGAAGTCCGCTATGATATCCGAACGCGTAACCACAGCAAAACAGCATCACAATGGCGACGGCGTAGGAGACACGCAGCGCAAACTTGGCGTCGCTCAGCAATATGAACGGGATTACAACCGGGAAGGTCGAAAGGAAGCTCAGCAAGCAAAGACCCAGTGCTCCGATCCAGTGGCGCTTCGTCAGCCCCGGACCCTCGGACGGCTCAGGCAGCCGCTGCAATTCTTGCCGCATCAAATCCAGTTGCTCCGGAGGCAAGACCGACGCCAATTCCGGCGGCAACGCGTCGGCGATGACGGCTCGCGCTGTTTCAGAATCCGGCGCCTGCCGTATTGCGCGCAGTGTCAGGATATTGCGTCCCTGTTCATTGATGCGAGACCACAGATAAAGACCGCCGTCAACGATGCCCCAAGCCAGGTTGCAGCCGAGCGCACCGATCAGCATCGTTTGAATCTTGATGTTGCCCGCGGTCGCGACACCGAGGCTGCAGATGAAGGTGAGAGCCATGATCAGGCCGAACAAGGTCTCGGAGATCCGTTCCATCGGATCCAGCACACGCCCAAAGGGCTATCCGAAACCGCTGACATCAAATCAAACGCCCGTTGGCTCAATCTCAAAGGTCGATTTTGCTGACTATTTTGGCCGATGCAGCAGACCTTTCTGTACAACGTACCACCTTGGTGGGTCGCCGCTCCAGCAGTTCCGCAAGCCAGGGTGCCGCCGCTATCGTCATGCAGCCTTCGACGACATGCCCAAGGTTGCTTAGCGCTTTCCCGTAGGCCGGGCAGCTTTCACCGGCTCGCAGCGATCGCACGCTCGAGTTCGAGCCAAGGCGACGGAACGCTCCGCAGGCTTCAGGAACAAATCCAGATGATCAACAGTGCCAATGGAATACCAATGCCGATGGCACCACCGATCATCGACGCGAAGTCAGAAAGCAAATTTCCTTCGGAACGCAACTCACTCCCAGACATGCCGTTACTCCACGAGCCCCCACGGGTATTACCCGTCGCCCAGGGATGAACGATCAAAAGCGGCTGGTGTCGAGATCAGTTCGTGACGTTATTGGTATTGCAAATGGGTGCCCGAACCAGCGCGGTGAGGCTGCGCGCTTATGGTTAAGAAAAGGTTAACGACCCTGCCGCGCAGCCAAGGTGGCCGCAGCGGCGGTGTATGTATCCCAACATTCGTTGCTGTTGCCGGCTTGCTCAGCGTTTCGGTTCACCGCTCGCGGCAATCGCTCGCGCGACTTCGGCCGCCAAGTTCTTCTGATGCGCGGCAAGCCTGGCGAACAGTTCTTTTTTCTTCGCGTCGGTCGCGAGGTTGCTGATCAATTCGCACTCGGCCGCGTCTCTCTGGAGCTTCTCCAGATAAGCCTGCATGTCTTTCATGGCCGGTCCCCCTCTTGTCGCGAAGAACGTAGCAAACGCGGGAACGAGGGAATTTAACAAATGTTAGGAGCCGGAAGTGACCTGCTCCGGACAGAGGCTGCAAGACGGCGACCAGGCCTTCCTCCGTCGCCGCTTGCGCGAGGGAAGGTTTGAAGGAGCCTCAGAATACGGGCGCAAGTGCATGATCGCCAACTCGATTGTGTTGAAACTGTGTTCCGCGTTGCTCCCTGATTTGCGCTTGCTGTTGCCGAGGCGTGACAGTTGCAAATCCCTGCTGTGATAACCTTCGGTCAGCTCTAACCGAACGGATCGCCTGATCTTGCGGTTCGTGCCGGTTGGCTCCGGGGGATCACGGAATGAGCCACGTGTTCGGACCATGGCCTTGTCTGCTCGTGCTGGCGGCGCTTGCCGGAAGTTCGAGCCATGCGCTCGCGGCGTCCCACAAGCAAGTTCAGCACGCGAAGAAGCCGGAGGCTGCAAGCGCGGCGCGGCCTGAGCGCAAGGCAGTGGTGAAGACGGAAGGAAAGAAGGCCAAGCGCGCGGAGCGTGTCGCGGCGAAGCGCCACAAGAAGTCGCCCCGAGACGACAAGTCCACCGAGAAGGGGCCTGAACTCACCGGCGATCTGGCTGTCGTGAAGGACGTGATCGACCTGCAGCGCCATGGCAAATCCGGCGATGCCACGGATGCCGAAAAGAAACTCGTCGATCCGGCCGCCCAAAAGCTCGCGGAATGGTTCATCCTTCGCCATTCGGAGTCGCAGGCCGGGTTCGGCCGCTATGCGGCGTTCATATCGGACAATCCCCACTGGCCCGGCGTTACGCTGTTGCGCCGGCGCGCCGAAGCGCGGTTGTGGAACGACAAGATCGACGCGGCGACCGTGCATGCCTTTACCTCCGATCACCCGGTTGACCGCGAAGGGCCGGTTCGCGCTCGCCCGCGTCCTGCTCGGCGAGGGCGACCGCGACGGCGCGAAAGCCCTGGTGCAAGCGGCCTATCGATCGGAAGATCTGTCGGAGCGCACGGAGTCGGATGCGCGCGAGGCCTTCGGTGACCTGCTCGGTCGCGACGACGATCAGGCCCGCATGGACAAGCGTATCGGCGCAAGGGACTTGTCCGCGGCGATGCGCGCGGCGCGCCGCCTCGGTGACGACGCGGTGTCGATCGTCAAGGCCTGCAGTGCGGTCAAGGGCAACGACGACAAGGCATCCGACCGGCTCGAGCAGGTCTCGGCCGATGCCCGTCAGGACCTCGGCTATGTGCTGTGCCGCGCGCAATGGCTGAAGAGCAAGGAGAGGATCGCCGAGGCCGCCCGCCTGATCCTGGCGGCGCCGAAACAGACCATGGCACTGCAGGACACCGACGAGTGGTGGCGCCTGCGCCGCTCTCTCGCGCGAAAGCTGCTCGACCAGGGTGACTTCCAGAACGCCTATGACGTCGTGCGCGATGCCGCGCGACCTGCAAGCGACAGCTATCGTTCCGACTCGCATTTCATGCCGGGCTGGATCGCGCTGCGCTATCTCGGCGATGCGAAGACGGCACTTGCGCATTTCGCTCGTGTCGATGAGGGTTGCGTCAACCCGATTTCGCTGGCGCGGGCCGGCTATTGGCGCGGCCGCGCCGCGGAAGCGCTCGGCGACAAGGAAGCCGCGCGCGCCAATTATGAAGCCGCGGCCCGCTACACCACGGCCTATTACGGGCAATTGGCGCGCGCCAGGCTCGGCCTCGACAACATCGAGATTCGCATGCCGCCGCAAGGCGAACAGGCGAGCGGCTCCGCCAACGAGATCGTGCGCGCGGCGGAGATGCTCTATGCGCTCGGCGAACGCGAGACCGCGGTCGCCTTCGCTGCCGATCTTGCCGAGGACTCGACCGATGTTCCAACGCTTTCGGCCGTGGCGGAGGCGACCGGCCGCAACAACGATGCGCGCGCCATGCTGGAGCTCGGCAAGACCGCGCTGGCGACGGGGACTGCCGGTCGACGCCTACGCGTTTCCGACCATCGGCATACCGCAGCACAGCCCGATCGGTCCGGCCATCGACCGCAGCATCATCTATTCGGTGGCCCGCACCGAGAGCGCATTCAATCAGCGCGATCGCTCGAGCGCCAACGCCGTCGGGTTGATGCAGGTCACGCCGGAGGCCGGTCGCGACACCGCGAAAAGGTTCGGCGTCGAATACGATTGGGACAGGATGGTGTCGGACCCCGTCTACAACACGCAGATGGGAGCGGCCGAGATCAGCGCGCTGCTGGCTGAATACAAGGGCTCGTACCTCATGACGTTCGCCGGCTACAATGCCGGCCGCGGCCGTGTGCGCGACTGGATCAAGGCCTATGGCGATCCGCGCGATCCCAATGTCGATCCGGTGGATTGGGCGGAGCGTATCCCGTTTGCGGAGACGCGCAACTATGTCCAGCGCGTGATGGAGAATTTGCTGGTCTATCAGCATCGCTTCGAAGGCAGCACGCCGGCGATGGCAGCGATCGGCCAACGTCCGGCCGTTTCGCAGGAGGCGAGCGCGATACCGCGGCCTTGATACTTTCGGACCAACGCTGCGCCGGGGAAGATCGCAGCCGTTGCGGGTTCACGCGGCCGCGCTCATCGCCGCAATCGGCGCCGACTTGCCCTTGATCTGGGTCCGGTGCATCACCCGCCGCATGGTGTTGTCGAAGGGATCGCGGCGATGCATCGTGCTTCTGTTGTCCCACAGCAAGAGGTCGCCGATGCGCCAGCGGTGCTCGTAGCAGAATTTCGGCTGGGTGGCATACGCCCAAAGCTCGTCCAGCAGCTTTGACGAAGCGTCCGCGTCGTAACCCTCGACATAGGAATTCCTGCGCCGTCCCAGATACAGCATCTCGTCGCCTGTTTCGGGGTGGAGACACAGCGAGGGATGCCACGCGCCCGGAGCTTTGTGCGGGTCATCGGTCGGGGTCACGCCCTTGCGCAGGAAGCCGCCCGAGTTGTAGGTGCCATCGTGCTTGATGCGGCGCCCCGCAATGGCTTGCCTCAAGTCATCCGGCAGTTCGCGAGCGGCTGCGACCATGCTGCAAAGCCAGGTGTTTCCGCCTGCGTCGGGAATTTCGAGCGCGTAGAGCATCGAGGCGAAGGGAGGAATTTCCAGATAGCTCATGTCGGTGTGCCACACGGCCTCGCCCGAGCCGAGCGCTCCGATGGGAGCCCCAGTGGTGTCGAGCACGTTGGAGACGACATAGATATCGGGATAGCCGGGGGGACTGAGGCGCCCGTGCTCCTGATTGGGGGGAGGGTCCAGATCGCCAAGCGCCCGGCTGAAATCAAGCAGGTCGTCGTCGCTGATCTTTTGATCGCGAAAAAGCAGGGCGCCATATCTGGCGAAAGACGCGCTGATCGCTTCCTGCGTCGATGCGGGAACATCGCGCAAGTCGACGTCCAGCATTTCGGCGCCGACAACGGGGGTAAGCTCTCTCGTGGAGATCGCCATGGTCCTCTCTCGCGGGATTAGCGGATGAGCCATCAAGGCCGCGAAGACTGTCACCGAATGGGGGGATCGTCAACGCGACGGCAGTTGACACGCTCGCCCGGCCATTGAAACCTGTCGTTGCATCGAAAAAAAACACGCAGCGAGGCAATGATGATGACAAGGGCAAGGTACTCGCAGCTTCCTGCCTAGCGCCTGCGGATGGGCCGCGCCGACACGGCGGACCAGATGTGAAGCGCGAAAAGGCTGTTGGCCAGGATGGCAAGCAGGCCGATGATGTCGATCAGAATGCCCATGGATTCCTCCATTTTGGAGGGGGTTAGAGCCGCGAGCCGGCGCCTTCCGTGATGTGCGTCACGCCGGCGGCAGCGGCAGTGTCACGCATTGCTGCCTTCCGGTTCGACCATTGTGACGAGAGGCGCCGCCGCGCTAGGTTCAGTCAACCAAAACGAAAAATCCCGGGGAGAAACATGGGCCATAAAATAGTCATCGTCGGAGCCGGCGCGGTCGGCGGCTATGCCGGCGCGCACATGGTGCAGGCGGGCGAGGACGTCACCTTCATCGATCCCTGGCCCGAGCATGTCGAGCACATGCGAAAGCACGGTCTGCGCGTCACTCACGCCAGAGACGTGCCGGAATTCACCGTTCCCGTGCGGGCGCTGCATGTGACGGACGCGCAGCAACTTTCAAAAGAGAAGCCGGTCGACATCGCCTTCGTCTGCATGAAGTCCTACGACACGGCGTGGGCGGCGATGATGATCAGGCAGTATCTGGCGCCGGGCGGCTTTGTCGTGTCGCTGCAGAACTGTATGAACGAGGAAACCATCGCTAGCGTCGTCGGCTGGGGCAAGACGCTCGGCTGCATCGCGAGCAGCATCTCGGTGAACCTGCCCGAGCCCGGCCACATCCATCGCGGCGCCGGCAAGGGCGGGGCGGCGCACACCGTGTTCCGGACCGGCGAAGTGCACGGGCGCATCACGGACCGCGCCACCGAAATCTGCCGCCTGGTCTCTCTTGCCGACAGCGCCAAGGTCACAAGCAATCTTTGGGGCGAGCGCTGGTCGAAGCTGGTGGCCAACGCCATGGGCAACGGGCTCTCGGCCTGCACCGGGCTCTCCGGCGGCGAGATGCTCTCGAGCGAGCCGATCCGCCACTTCTCGACCCGCATCGGCAGCGAAGCCATCCGCGTCGGACAGGCGCACGGCTATCAGCTCGAGGAAATCCTGCATCTGCCGCCGGAGACGATCGCATTGGCCGGCGAGGGCGACGAGGCGGCGCTGCGCGCCTGCGACGAGCAGCGTTTCAAGGACGGCAAGAAGACAGCTTCCGAACAGCGCCCGTCGATGGGCCAGGACATGCAGAAAGGCCGGCGCACCGAGATCGATTTCATCAACGGCCTCGTGGTGCGCGAGGGCGAGAAGGTCGGCATTTCGGCCCGCGCCAATGCGGTGCTGACCGACATCGTCATGCGCGTGGAGAAAGGCGAGCTGAAGCCCGATCCCCGGCACATCACCGAGCTAAGACTGAACTAGCGCATGATCCGGAAAAGTGTGTAGCGGTTTTCCGAAAAGATCATGCGCAAAAAATAAGAGGCAAGACGATGGAGTTGCGTGTGTTCGGGCGGACGGGAATGCAGCTCTCGGTGCTGGGCTTCGGCTGCGGCGCCGTCGGCGGGTTGATGGTGCGCGGCGATGGTGCCGACCAGGAGCGCACCGTCGCGCGGGCGCTCGACGCCGGCGTGAATTATTTCGACACCGCGGTGCAGTACGGCGATGGCGTATCGGAAAAGAATCTTGGCCGTATTCTGCAAAAGCTGAAACCGGCGAACGCAATCGTCGGCACCAAGGTTCGCGTGCCGCCGAGCGAGTTCGGCCGCATTGGCGAGGCTGTCGCGACATCGCTGGAAGGCAGTCTTTCCCGGCTGCATCTCGACCGGGTCGACATCTTTCATCTGCACAATCCGATTACCGAGAAAGAGGACGGATCGGCGCTGAGCGTCCGGCAGGTTCTCGGCGACGTGGTGCCGGCGTTCGAACGCCTGCGCCAGCAGGGCAAGGTTCGCTTCCTCGGGATCACGGCCATCGGCGACACCGCGGCGCTGCATCAGGTGATCGACGCGCGCGCTTTTGACAGCGCGCAGGTCGTCTACAACATGCTTAATCCGTCCGCCGCCGAGGCATTGCCGAAAAACTATCCGGCCCAGGATTATGGACGACTGTTCGATTACGACCAAGGCGGCCGGCGTTGGAGTGGTGGGCATCCGCGTGCTCGCCGGCGGCGCGCTGTCCGGTTCGGCCGAGCGTCACCCCATTGCCAGTCCACCGCCCGAGCCGATCGGTTCGGCGATGAGCTACGAGGCCGATATCGAGCGCGCGCGCCGTCTCACGGCGCTGGTGAAGGAGGGATTCGCCACGAGCCTGTCCGAAGCCGCCACGCGCTTTGCGCTGTCTCACCCGGCGATGGGCACGATCCTGGTCGGCATCGCGACGCCGCAGCAGTTCGAGGACGCGCTCGCCGCGGTTCAGAAAGGCCCGCTGCCGCAAGCGGCGCTCGATCGGCTGTCAGCCCTGCGGCAGGCCTTCGCCGGCGAACCACGCTGATCGGCAGCCCGGCTCAGCGCGCCGCGCCATCACCAAGGTGCGCGCGAAAGAACATCGCACGGTTAGAGGGAAGGAATGCCGGTTTGACGCCTGCTGCACGCTCACCCGGTGCTGCGCCGGGAGCCTTCGTCGCCGTCGACTGGGGCACCAGCAGTTTTCGCGGCTGGCTGATGTCGGCCGATGGCGAGGCAATCGCGGAGAGCCGCGGCGGCGAAGGCATGCTGCACTGTGTAGGCCGCGGCTTTGCGCCGGTGCTGCGCGATCACCTCGCAAGGCTTGGCGCTCCGGATGGAATGCCTGTGCTGATTTGCGGCATGGCGGGCGCGCGGCAGGGCTGGGCCGAGGCGCCCTATCTGAAGATGCCGACGCGTCTCGACGCCCTGCATGAGGGCGCCATCCGCATCGATACGCCCGGCGACGTCCGCATCCTGCCCGGTATCGCCCAGGCAAGAGCCGATCGGCCTGATGTAATGCGCGGCGAAGAAACCCAGCTTCTGGGGGTGACCGAGCCTGGCTTTACCGGTCTTGTCTGCATTCCCGGCACCCACAGCAAATGGATCAAGATCGAACAGGGGCACGTCGTCGAGTTCTCGACCTACATGACCGGCGAGCTGTTCTCGGTGATCTCGCAGCACAGCATCCTTGCGCTCGCGGTCGAGACGGCCGGTCCATCTCCGGCGGATGGCGGACCTTTCCGCGAGGGCCTTGCGACGGCGAGGGCTGCGCCTTCAGGATTGACCGCATCGCTGTTTCGGTTGCGCGCCGCGCAACTCCTGGGTTTCGAGCAGCGCGCCGACGGTGCGGCGCGACTGTCGGGCCTCTTGATAGGAAGCGAGATTGCCGATGTGCTGCAGCGGCACGGTCGCCCGCAATCGTTGCGGCTGATCGGGGCGGGCCATCTCGGCCGGCTTTACGAGGCGGCGCTGACCGCGCAGGGTTTTGACGTGAACTCGGTCGACGCGGAGCTGGCGTCGCGGCTCGGCCTCGGCAAGGCCGCCATCAACATCTGGGGGGCGCAGTTCTGACATGCAGCCTGTTGCTCAGTGGATTCCCTGGCCGAAGGTGAAGCGCTCGCTGGTGGCTATCCTGCGCGGTGTCCGTCCCGACGAGGCGGAAGCGATCGTCGAGACGCTGATCGACAGTGGCTTTGAATTGATCGAGGTGCCGCTGAATTCGCCTGACCCGTTTGTCTCGATCGAGCGCCTGTGCAAGCGCTTCGGGAAGGACTGCTGGATCGGAGCAGGCACCGTTCTGAGCCCGGCTGACTGCGGGCGCGTCGCCGATAGTGGCGGACGGTTGATGGTCAGCCCAAACATAGACGCCGATGTGATCGCGATGGCGCGGGCGCGGCAGATGGTGACCATGCCCGGCGTGTTCTCACCCACCGAGGCATTTCTCGCACTGCGTTGCGGGGCCTCGGCGCTGAAATTCTTTCCTGCGTCCGTTCTGGGGCCGTCAGGCATCGCCGCGCAGCTTGCCGTCCTGCCGAAGGAGACGGTGGTCGGCGCGGTCGGCGGCGTGTCGGAAAAGAACCTTGCCGCCTATGTCGCGGTGGGGATCCGGAGTTTTGGACTTGGCGGCAGCCTCTATCGCCCGGGCATGACGGCCGCCGAGGTGCGCGATGCGGCGCAGGCCTCGGTCCGCGCCTACGACCGCGCGTTAACGGAGGCGGCCACGGCGGGCCAGAAGTGAAGGGCAAATAGCCCGTTGGACAAAATGTCGAGCAGGCGGGGCTATTCCTCCTCCGCGTCCGGCGTCCGCCGCAGCATGAAATGACCGAATGCCGAAGCGATCGGCTTTGCCGGATCGTCCTGCCAGGCCTGCGCCTCGAAGGCGACGACGCGCCGGCCCTGCTTGACGATCGACGCGCGCGCAAAACTGTCGAGCGCGCGGCCCGAACGCAAATAGTTGATGGTGAGACCGATCGGCTTGGGCGGCGCGGAGACGCCGAGCTCGCGGGCAACGCCTATGATCGCCGCCGTCTCGAGGAAGGCGCCGGTCATGCCGCCATGGATGGCGGGCAGGATCGGGTTGCCGATGATCTTTGGCGAGAACGGCATCACGAGGGTACCGTCTTCGCCGATCCGCACGCCGAGAAAGCGCGCGAAGGGGCTGTTGGCGAAGGGGCCCCCCTGATCTTCAGGCGCTTCGAGCGACGGCAATGCGCCGACACCCAGCCGGCTGTCCGCGAGCATATTGGTGCGGTTGGCGCCGACCATGAAGCAGGCGGTTGCGGTCGCGACCGGATCGTCCTCGGTCTCCTGGTAGGCCGTCGCGCGGACAAAGGCGATCGAACGGGTGACGCGGTAGCACAGAGAATGCGCGCTGATAGCGAGGCCCGGGGTCGCCGGCTTCTGGTAATCGATGCGCAGGTCCAGCGTTGCAATTGCGCGCGTGCCGTCGAGCGCGAGCTGGACGGCCATGCCGCAGGTCTCGTCGAGCATCGCGGTAACGACGCCGCCGTGCAGCACGCCGGTCTCGGTGTCGCCGACAAAGACCGGACGATAGGGCAGGCTCGACCAGGCCTCGCCAGGCTCTGCGCGATCGAGCTGAAGTCCGCTGAGGTACCCGTAGGTGGAGCGGCGGCGCTGGATGGCCTGTGCCAGCTCGTCGAACGGCAGCGGCGCAGAAGGCATCGATGGTTGGGACATGCCGACCTTGTAAACCACCGCCGGCGAGTGCGCAAAAAATCGCCTGCCGAAGGGTATGCGAAGCCAGAATCCGGGATAGGCTAGGCCGCTATCCGAGCAGCAAGCGCGCTGCTCGTCCCTTCAAGTCGCCCTTGGCAGCAATTGGACGGAATAAATGGCGCAACTCAACATCGGCAATTTCGCGATCGATTGCGTCGTGGACCTCGAACGGCCGTTCCTCCATGCACAGACCTTCTTTCCCGACCTCACCGACGACATGTTCGCGGATTGCCGCCGGGTGCTGCCGAAAGCCGACCTCACGCCCGATGGCCGATTGCAGATGTGCTTCCAGTCGTTCCTGCTCAGAACCGGGCGCCACACCATCCTGATCGATACCTGCTGCGGCAATGGCAAGGACCGGGCGAGCCGGCCCGACTTCCATCATCTCAACACCAATTATATCGGCGCGCTGGCCGAGGCCGGGGTCAAGCCCGAGCAGGTCGACTTC
Source organism: uncultured Alphaproteobacteria bacterium (assembly GCA_963847045.1). Classification (GTDB taxonomy): domain Bacteria; phylum Pseudomonadota; class Alphaproteobacteria; order Rhizobiales; family Xanthobacteraceae; genus Bradyrhizobium. The sequence goes on from CAWJYQ010000020.1 coordinate 72,514, forward strand.
GTGATGTGCACGCATTTGCACTGGGACCACGTCGGCTGGAACACGAGGCTGCTCGACGGCAAGTGGGTGCCGACATTTCCAAATGCGCGCTACATCATCGGCCGCACGGAATACGACTATTGGGATACCCGCTTTCAGCGCGGCGAGGAGGGCATTCATCTCACCTCGTTCGCCGACAGCGTCTTGCCGGTCATGCGCGAGGGCCGCGCCGTGCTGGTCGATGACGACTACGAGCTCGACAAGGGGCTTTGGCTCGAGCCTTGCCCCGGTCATTCGCCAGGGCATGTCCTGATCAATCTGGCGTCGAACGGCGCGCATGGGCTCGTCAGCGGCGATGTCATTCATCACCGCATCCAGCTTGCGTTTCCGGAGATGTCGACGATCGCCGATACGGACAGGGCGCTCGCCCGGACCAACCGCGAGGCGTTGATCGCGCGCCTTGCCGACAGCCCCACCATCCTGGTGCCGGCGCATTTCCCGCCGCCGGTATTCGGTCGCGTCGTCAGAAGCGAGCAGGGTTTTGCCTATGCGCCGATAACCGGCTAGCCGAGGTCCCGCGGCCTCGCAGGCCCGGGCCAAAACACTTTATCTCCGGGCTCTGCCGCACGCCGTTTGCAGAATTCAGCTGTTTTTCCCGGGAAAAACCAGTATGGATCGCGCACAGACTGCGTTTTATCCGCAAAAAACAGCGGAATTCCGCTGAAAACTGTGAAGAAAGCCCTTCAAATCCTGCAACCTCGTTTATTGTCGTTCGGGTCCGAATCACAAGGAGACACAATGGCTACCCAGCTTTCCAAGTCGCAGCTCATCGAGCGAATTGCCACCGCCACCGAATTGTCCAAGCGTGACGTCAAGAACGTCATGGATAATCTGGTCGACGTCGGTCACAAGGAGCTCAAGAAGAACGGGTTGTTTCTCGTGCCGGGCTTCGCGAAGTTCGTGGTCGTCAAGAAACCGGCCACCAAGGCCCGCAAGGGCACCAACCCCTTCACCGGGGAAGAGATGATGTTCAAGGCCAAGCCGGCGCGGAAGATCGTGCGCGCACGGCCCGTCAAGGCCGCCAAGGACGCCGTCTAAGGTCCTGATCGAGCATCACGCTCCAAAGCAAAGGCCCCCGCGAGGGGGCCTTTCGTTCGAGTGTCTTAGATTCCGAGGAGGAATCAATCCGAACGACCCCATTATGCGCCAAGCGGGCGCGGCCCTTGCAATGGCAGGGCGCGGTAACGGCGTAGTCGATGCGCCCTTGAGGCTCAGGCAAGCGAGGCGAGGTAAACGACGTTGCGCGCCTTGAAGCTGAGGCGGTCAGCCAGCGCACGCAGCGGATCCCAGTTCACATCGAGCGTGCGCGGCCGCGGCCGGCCCTCGATATAGGGTCCGTGCAAGACGTCCGTCTGGCGCTCATACACCAGCGCGCCGAGCGCGGTCGCGGCGAAAACAAATCCAACCAGTCCGATGATTTCCATTTGGGCCCCCACCCGTTTTGTTATGTGGGGCATTCATACCGCTAAAATTTTAAGGTTCCGGTCCAAAGGCATCGTGCAATCGAATGATTGCATTAGCACTTTGCTAACCAAGCATTTCCCTCCGCCAGCCCTGACCTGCTAAGACAAAGCGGGCCCGGAAATCCGAAGGAACTGCTGTGAGTGTCCCCAATCCCGCCGCCGGCAAGCCGGTCGCCGCGAACCGGCTTACCAACATCCCGAAACTGGTTACCGCCTATTTCGCCGCAAAGCCTGACCCCGCCGACCCCGCGCAGCGCGTTACCTTCGGCACTTCCGGCCACCGCGGCTCGTCGCTGAGAAACTCCTTCAACGAAGACCACATCCTGGCGACGACGCAAGCGATCTGCGATTACCGCAAGGAAGCCGGTCTCACCGGACCGCTGTTCGTCGGCATCGACACCCATGCGCTGGCGGAGCCCGCACTTGTAAGTGCCGTCGAGGTGTTCGCGGCGAACGGCGTCGACGTCATGGTCGATGAGCACGGCGGCTATACGCCGACCCCTGTGATCTCGCACGCGATCCTCAGCTACAACAAGGGCCGGAAACAGGGTCTTGCCGACGGCGTCGTGATCACGCCGTCGCACAATCCGCCGGAGGATGGCGGCTATAAATACAATCCGCCGCATGGCGGCCCGGCCGATACCGATGTCACGGGCAAGGTCGAGAAACAGGCCAACCGCTATCTCGAGCAGGGGATGAAGGGCGTCGCGCGGATAACCTACGAGCGGGCGCGCAAATCGCCGACCGTGCATGCGTACGACTACATCACGCCCTACGTCGCCGATCTCGCCAATGTGGTCGATCTGGACCTGATCAAATCCGCCGGCGTGAAAATCGGGATCGACCCGCTTGGCGGGGCGGCCGTGCATTTCTGGCACCCGATCGCCGAGCGCTATGGCATCAAGGTGACGATCGTCAACGAGCTGGTCGATCCGACCTTCCGCTTCATGACCGCGGATTGGGACGGCAAGATCCGCATGGATTGCTCCTCGCCCTATGCGATGGCGAGCCTGATCCAGATGCGCGACCGCTTCGACGTCGCCTTTGCCAACGACACCGATGCCGACCGCCACGGCATCGTGACGCGCTCGAACGGGCTGATGAATCCGAACCATTTCCTTGCCACCGCGATCGCCTATCTGTTCGGCCAGCGCGCGCATTGGGGCAAGGACGCGGCGATCGGCAAGACGGTCGTCAGCAGCTCCATCATCGATCGCGTCGCGCGCAAGCTGAACCGCAAGCTGGTGGAGACGCCGGTCGGCTTCAAATGGTTTGTCGAGGGGCTGGGCAACGGCTCCCTTGGTTTCGCGGGCGAGGAGAGCGCGGGCGCCTCGTTCCTCAAGCGCGACGGCACGGTGTGGACCACGGACAAGGATGGAATCATCCTGGGGTTGGTCGCCGCCGAAATCCTGGCCAGGACCGGGCGCGATCCGAGCCAGTTTTTCGGCGACCTGACCGCCGAGCTTGGCGTGCCCTTTTACGAGCGCATCGACATGCCGGCGACCGCGCCGCTCAAGAACGCGCTGAAGGCGGTCACGCCGGAAAAGCTGGGTATGAAGGAACTCGCCGGCGATGGCGTCCGCGCCATGCGCACTACCGCGCCGGGCAACGGCCAGTCCTTCGGCGGCATCAAGGTCGAGACCGAGATGGGCTGGTTCGCGGCAAGGCCCTCGGGCACCGAAGACGTCTGCAAGATCTACGCGGAAAGTTTTCGCGATGCCGCGCATCTGAAGAAGATTCAGAGCGAGGCGCAGGCCGCGCTGGCACGGCTGGTTTGATCGCCTTCTGTTGCGGTGCCGCACGGCATGGCGGCGGGCGGTTGTATGCGGAATGGATATTCTGCGGCACCGATCGTTATTTTGTCGGCTTGCCCTGATGATCTAGCGTTGCGAGGATCGATCGCGACAAGAACAGAAGGGTGGAATGACGTCCCCACAGCAAGACAGCGCCGGCCAGCCGTTCGACTTCATCATCGTCGGCGCGGGCTCGGCGGGCTGCGTCCTCGCCAACCGGCTCAGCGCCGATGGCAAGAATCAGATTTTCCTCATCGAAGCCGGCGGCAAGGACAACAGTTGGAACATTCGTATCCCGCTGATGGTGGTGAACCTGCTGCGGGACCCGAAATACACCTGGCCGTTCATGACCGAGAAGCAGGTGCATCTCAACGGCAAGGAGCAGCTGTGGGCGCGGGGGCGCGTGCTCGGCGGCTCCAGCTCGATCAACGGCAATGTCTATGTCCGCGGCGATCCGGCCGAGTTCGATTCCTGGAGCAGCCTCGGCTGCCGGGGCTGGAGCTGGGAGGACATGCTGCCCTATTTCAAGAAGATGGAGACCTTTGCCGAGGGCGAGCCGGACAAGCGCGGCCATGGCGGACCCATCCACGTCACGCAGCTGAAAAATTTCGACAAGCTGGGCGATGCCTATCTCGATGCCAGCAGCCAGGCAGGGCACGAACTCGTCAACGACTATAATGACGGGCACTATGAGGGCGCGTCCTACCTGCAATACTCGACCCGGCGCGGCTTTCGCTGCTCCAGCGCGGTCGGCTATTTGCGCCCCGCACGCGGCCGCTCCAATCTCGACGGTCTGGACCGACACGCTGGTGAGCAGGGTGCTGCTCGACGGCAAGCGCGCCATCGGCGTCGAATGCCGGCGTGGCGGAAAGACCGTGCGCGCGTTGAGCCGCAAAGAGACCATCATTTCCGCGGGTCCGATCCAGTCGCCGAAAATCCTCGAGCTCTCCGGCATCGGCCGGCCCGATATCCTGAAGGAGTTTTCAATTCCGGTGCTGCATGCGCTGCCCGGCGTCGGCGAGAACATGTCGGATCATCCGAACTGCCGCCTGACCTTCGAATGCGCCAAGCCCATCACCATCAATGACGTGCTGCAGCGGCCGATGTCGAAGCTGAAGGAGGGGCTCAAATTCATCTTCTTCGGCAAGGGGCTGCTCTCGATCTGCTCGGCCACCGCGCACATCGTGATGCGCAGCCAGCCCGGGCTGAACCAGCCGGACCTCAAGCTGCAGCTGCAGCCGTTCTCCGGCAAGGACCGCTATGCGCGGCGTCCCCAGGACGGGCTCGATCCGCATTCCGGCTTCACCATCGGCGTGATGGCGCTGCGCCCGCAGTCGCGCGGCTATATCCATATCAAGTCGGCCGATCCCGCCGATCATCCGCGGATCGATCCGAACTATCTCGCCAACGAGCGCGACCTCAAGACCCTGCTTGCCGGCATTCGCGCGGTGCGCCGTCTCGTCAGCATGCCGGCGTTGAAGGAGCTGGTCGTGCGCGAGACCCGGCCGGGGCCGGAGGTCGCGAGCGACCAGCAAATCATCGACTACATCCGCGCCACCACGGCGACGACCTGGCATGTCGTCGGCACCTGCAGAATAGGCAACGACGACATGGCCGTGGTCGATTCGGATTTGCGCGTGCGCGGCATCGCCGGGCTGCGCGTGATTGACTCCTCGGTGTTCCCGACCGTACCGTCGTCGAACACCAACGCGCCGACCATTGCGTTGGGAGAGAAGGGCGCCGACCTCGTTCTCAAGGCGTGGTCCGGTGCTGCCGAAAGTGCGCGCCTGACGGCAGCGGCGTAGGCAAGATCACAGCATGATCGACCGCATCGAAGTCTTCGTCACCGAGCTTCCGGTCCGGCTGCAGCGCACCTTCTCCAGCGGCAGCTACGATACCGGCCCGCCGAAGGAGCTGCTCGGCAAGCCGGTCTTCGTGCAAGATCTACGCCGACGGCGTCGTCGGCTGCGCCCAGATCAGGCCGATCAGCCCCGGCCATTTTGTCGCCGACACCGTGCACAGCATGGTCGCGGCGATCACGGATATCTATGGCCCCGGCCTGATCGGCCGCGACATCTTCGATATCGAGGCGATCACCGAGGCCTTCGACCTCAGGCTCGCCGGCAATCCGGCGGCACGCGCCGTGCTCGACATTGCGCTGCATGACGCCATGGGCAAGGCGCTGGGCAAGCCGATCCACAAGCTGATCGGCGGCAGCTCGCAGCCGACTATTCCGCTGGAATGGTCGGTGAGCCTCGCCGACGACGTCAAGGTCATGATCGCGGAGGCGCGCCGCGCGGTGGAGGAGTTCGGCATCAAGGTGATTTGCCTCAAGGCCGCCGGCAAGGGCGGCTGGCCGCGCGACGTTGGCAATTTCGAAGCGGTGCGTAAAGCGCTCGGCGACGACATCGTGATCGGCGTCGATCCCAATACCGGCTGGACCGTGACTGACACCATCAGCGCGATGAAGCGGATGATCCCGATGGGGCTCGGCTACATGGAGCAGCCGATCGACCGCCGCGACCTCAGGGGGCTATCCGAAATCCGCGCGCAGTCGGAAGGCGTGCCGCTGATGGCGGATGAAAGCCTGTTTTCGATCCAGGATGCCATCGCGCTTGCCGAGGCGCGCGCGGTCGACGTGTTCTGCATCAAGCTCTACAAGATCGGCGGGCTGTCGGTGGCGCGCAAGATTTCCGCGATCGCGGATGCCAGCGGCATCCAGATCAATTGCGGCGGGCTTGCGGTTGCTTCGCAATTCGAGGCCGCCGCCTCGGCGCAATTCTGCGCCAGCGTGCGCGCGAAGAAAACGTTTGGCGCCGCCGAGTTCGTGTTCGGTCTCAACACGTTGACGCAGGACCCGCTGTCGGCGGACAGCCACTTCACCATCAAGGACGGTGCCGTCACAGTGCCGACCGGACCCGGACTCGGGCTAACGCTGGACGAGAAGGCGTTGGAGAAGCTGACGCTGAAACGGGTAGTGGTCACGCAGAAACGCTGAACTGAGAGCGCAGGGCTATCGAAGCACCTCAACCTTCGCAGCAAGGTCGGGATAGCGGCCGACCCGGTAGGTCGCATTTCCGCAATTCAGGATCCACACCTCATAGTCCGGCCTCGACCTCCTCTTGTCCCGCACCGCCTGCAGCGGCCGTTCGCAGACATATCCTTGCGTGCGAATTTGAGCCGCGATGACGTCCTTGGGCGGCTCGCCGGCGGCATAGGCGACGGAGCCAAAAGGTTCTTTCGTCAAGGTCACGCCGGCGAGGAGCAGGAACGCCAAAGTGAGCAAATATCGATGCATCGTCATCACATTTCTCGTTGCTGAGAGCCCGATACCGGGTTCGCCCGCGACAGAACCTTGGACCGTACTAATATTCCACCGCGTACGTTCAGCCAAGCTCTTTGCGCGGGAGCGACGAAGGACTGGACCCTTACGGCTGCGGCGTCATCGCCGACTCGCGCTCCTGCAGCGCGCGGCGCACGGTCGCGGGCGTCAGCCGCGGCGCGACTGACTTGATGAAATCGAGCACGAAGGAGCGCAGGTAGGTATTGGCGCGCAGGCTGATGAAGATGGTCGAGGCCTCGAACAGATGGTCGGCGGGCCGGGCGCGCAAGCCTGTGTCGCGCTTGGGATCGAAGGTAATGGTGGTTAACACCCCGATGCCGAGCCCGAGCTCGATATAGGTTTTGCAGACATCGGCATCGATCGCGCTCAGGATCACCTTGGGCTCGATATTGGCCTTCTTGAACGCGCTCATCACGCGCCAGCGGCCGCTGTAGCGGGGATCGTAGGAAATGATCGGATAGCGCGCGATCTCCTCCAAAGTCAGCGGCTCGACCTTGAGGATAGGATGGCCGATCTTGGCCACCACCGACCGCGGCAGCGAGAAGCAGGGCAGTTTCACCAGGTTTGGAAGCTGCTTCAGCGTGTCGGTGCCGATCGCCAGATCCGCCTCGCCGGAATCGACGAGGTTGCAGATGTCCTCGGGGTTGCCCTGTTTCAGGATCAACTCGACTTCCGGATATTTCTTGACGAATTTCTCGATCACCATCGGCAGCACATAGCGCGCCTGGGTATGCGTCGTGGCGATGGTGAGCACGCCGCGGTTTGTCGAACTGACGTCTTCTTTCAGCGCCCGCAGCGCGTCGACGTCGGTCACCACGCGCTTGGCGATCTCCAGCACGTGCTCGCCGGGCGAGGTCAGGCCGATGATCCGGTTGCGCGTGCGCTGGAAAATCTCGAAACCGAGCTCGGCCTCAAGCAGCAGGATTTGCCTGGAGACGCCGGGCTGGGAGGTATGCAGCGCCTGCGCCGCCGCAGAGAGGTGGTTATTCTGCCGCACGATCTCCAGCACATAGCGCAGCTGCTGCAGCTTCATCGCCTCTCCGGTATGTCAATTAACGCTAGCAGGATAACGCCTTATTCTGTGCGTGAATACCCGTGATCCCGCATACTCCTTGTCGCACCAGCTAATCAAGACCATCCGGGTTTTAAGGAAATGACCGAGCTGTCGGACAAGAATTACGACGTCATCATCGTGGGCGGCGGCAATGCGGCATTGTGCGCTGCGCTCTCGGCGCGGGAGCAGGGCAGCCGCGTGCTGCTGCTGGAGCGCGCGCCGGTCGAGGAACGCGGCGGCAATTCGGTCTATACGGATGGGCTGATGCGGACGGTCTATGAAGGCGCCGACGACATCCGCGCCTTTGCGCCGGACCTCACCGACGACGAGATGCGCGTCAGCGATTTCGGCAGCTACACCGAATCCGATTTCTTCGACGACATGGCGCGGATTACGCAATACCGCACCGATCCCGATCTCTGCGAGATCCTGGTGAAGGGCAGCAAGCCGACGCTGCTGTGGATGCGCGATCAGGGCGTGCGCTTCATGCCGAATTTCGGCCGCCAGGCGTTCCGCATCGACGGCCGCTTCAAGTTCTGGGGCGGCGCCACCATCGTCGTCGCTTCCGGGGGACCGGGCCTTGTCGATGCGCTGTACACCCGCGCGGAAAAGAACGGCGTCGACATCGTCTATGAGGCATGGGTCCGCGACCTCATTGCCGACGCCGATGGCGTCAAGGGCATCTCGCTGCGATACAAGGGCCGCGACGTCGATGTATTCGCACGCGCGGTGGTGCTGGCCTGCGGCGGCTTCGAGGCCAATGCCGAATGGCGCACCAAATATCTCGGACCCAGCTGGGATCTCGCGAAAGTGCGCGGCTCGCGCTTCAACACCGGCGACGGGCTTGCCATGGCGCTCAAGCTCGGTGCGCAGCCGTTCGGCCACTGGTCCGGGTGTCATGCCACCGCGTGGGAGCGATATGCCGCCGATTTCGGCGACCTCGCGCTGACGCCGCAATATCAGCGCCACTCCTATCCCTTTGCCGTCGTCGTCAACAGCAATGGACTGCGCTTCATCGACGAGGGGGCTGATTTCCGCAACTATACCTACGCGAAGTACGGCCAGGCCGTGCTGCAGCAGCCGGGGCAGGTCGCCTGGCAGATCTACGACGCCAAGACCAAGCATCTCCTGCGCGACGAATACCGCACGCGGCATGTCACCAAGGTCGTCGGCAATACGCTCGAAGAGCTCGCCGACAAGATCGAGGAGATCGACAAGGCGCAGTTCCTGCGCACCATCCAGGAATTCAATGCCGCGGTAAGGGATGACGTGCCCTTCAATCCCAATGTGAAGGACGGCCGTGGTGCGCCGGGTCTGCCGGTGCCGCGCTCGAACTGGGCCTGCAAGATCGATACGCCGCCCTATGAAGCCTATGCCGTCACCTGCGGCGTCACCTTCACCTTCGGTGGCGTCAAGATTACGCGCGACGGCGAGGTGCTGGATACCGGCAACGAGCGCATTCCCGGGCTGTTCGCGGCCGGCGAAATGGTCGGCGGCATCTTCTATTTCAACTATCCCGGCGCCAGCGGCCTGACCAGCGGCGCCGTGTTCGGCCGGCTCGCCGGCACCAGCGCCGGGCGCTACGCACAGCAAAACAACGCAGCGCGGGCCTCCGAATGTAAATATGCCTGAGCGTCCACCGCTCCAGAATAGCAGGCGCATATGCTGGGGGTGGAAAGGTTATTGGATGCGCATCATGAATGAATTTATCCGAACATTCGATAACAGGAGGAAATCCAGATGAATGTAGCGGTTTCGGTGCCCTCGACGACCCGCACGGTCGCGGAATATGCGGTCAAGCTCCGCTATGAGGATTTGCCTCCCAACGTCATCAGCGCGGCCAAGCAGTGCATCCTTGACAGTCTGGGTTGCGGCACCTTCGGCGCGCCGACTCCGTGGTCGAAATCCGTGGCGCGCACGATCGACAAGCTCGGCCAGAAGCAGGGCGCCAGCGCCTGGGGCATGAAGCTGCGCGCTGATCCGCTCGGGGTTGCGCTGATCAACGGCACCTCCGCGCAGGGCTATGAACTCGACGATTGCCACGACCAGTCGATGTCGCATTATGGCGCCGGCGTGGTGCCGACGGTGCTCGCGGCGGCGGAAGGTTTTGGGCCCTACAGCGGCAAGGAGATCATCCTCGCAACCGTTGTCGGCTACGAACTCGGCACGCGCATCGGCAATACCGTGAGCCCGCACGCCTTCAATCGCGGTTTCCATCCTTGCGGCCTCACCAGCACATTTGCGGCGGCTGCGACCATGGGCAAACTGCTCAAGCTCGACGTCGATAAATTCGTCAACGCGCTGGGACTAGCCGGCTCGCAGGCCGCGGGCCTGATGGCCTCGCAATATGGCGCGATGGCGAAACGCTTCCACTCCGGCAAGGCGGCGCAGAACGGCATGCTCGCGGCGCTCCTCGCCGACGAAGGCCTGACCGGTGTGCGCAACGTGCTGGAGGCGCCCTATGGCGGCTTCTGCTCGACCTATGCCGAGAAGTACGACCTTGGTTACGCGACCAACGGGCTCGGCCAGGAATTCGAGATGCTGCACAACGGCTTCAAGCGCTACTCGTCGCTGGCGAGCAGCCACACTTCGGTCGACGCGCTGCGTGCGATCCGCGAGAAGCACAAGATCAGGGGCGAGGACGTCGCCAAGGTGCTGGTCGAGACCACGGAAGTGGTGAAGCTGCATTGCGGCTGGCCATATGTGCCGGCCGAGACCATCACCGCGCAGATGAACCTGCCTTACACCGCGGCCGTCACGCTGCTCGAAGGCAACGCCTTCGTCGATCAGTATGTCGACAGCAAGCTGCGCGATCCCAAAATCATGGAGCTGGCGGACCGCGTCGAGTTCGGTGGTGGCGCCGGATCTCAATTCGCTGGGGCCGCACGAGATGCGCGCCGTGCGGGTCACGGTGACCATGAAGGGCGGCGACAAGTTCACCGAGAAGCAGCTCTACCGCAGCGGCCACTGGAAGAACCCGATTCCGGAAGAGGTGCTGAAGCAAAAGTTCCGCGATCTCGCCGGCCGCGTGCTGACCAAGGAGGCGGTGGGCGAAATCGAAGGCATCGTCTCGACGCTGGAGACGCATGCGACGCCGGCGGCGATGCTCGGCAAGGAATTGCAGAAGTTGCGCGCGTAAGAAGAAGGTCCTCGACGATGGAACAGACGCTGGCCGTTGCGTTGGCCGATTTCTCAGCCCACACCTCGCACGCCAAGATTCCGGCCGAGGTGAGGAAGGCCGCGCTCTGGCATGTGCTCGATACCATCGGCGTCTGCATCGCCGGCGCCAGCCCGCGCGAGGAGAGCGGGCAGGCGGCGCGAAAACTCGCCGATAAATGGAAGGCGCGGCCCGGCGCGATGATCTTCGGGCTGAACGCCAGCTGCCGGCCGGAAATGGCGGCGCTGCTCAACGGCGCGCTGGCGCAGGCGCTGGAGATGGACGACAAGCACGGCTCCTCGCTGGCGCGGCCGGGCTCGACTGTGACGCCCGCGGTGCTTGCGGTGGCCCAAGCCAGCAACATGTCGCTGCGCGATGTCGTCACCGCGGTCACCGTCGGCTACGAAGTCATGATCCGGCTCGGCTTTGTCGCGGGCGACCGCTTCCTGGAGCGCGGCTATCATACGAGCTCGCTGCTGGGCGCCTTCGGCACGGTGGCCGCGATCGGCTCACTCTCGCGCGCCAGCCCCGAGACCATCGTCAATGCGCTCGGCATTGCCGGCACGTTTGCCGCGGGCATCCAGGAGGCGACGCGCACCGGATCGACCTCGAAGATTTTGCATGGCGGCTGGGGCGCGCATAGCGGCGTGATTGCGCTGGAATTCGCGAGCGCCGGGATCACCGGTCCGGCAAGTGTGTTCGAAGGCAAGTTCGGCTTCTTCAACTGCTTCCTCACGCCGGTCACGGGCCAACTCGACTTCACCCGCGCCGCGGAAGGCCTGGGCAGCCGCTGGTATCTGCCGGAGACCGCGTACAAACCCTATCCATGCTGCCAGCTCATCCACGCCTTCATCGAAGGCGCAAAACAGATCCGCAGCGAATTGAAAGAGGCCGGCAAGCCGCTCGACACCATCGAGCAGATTTCCTGCCAGCTCGCCGAACCGGGCCTCACGCTGGTGACCGAGCCCAAGGACCGCAAGATGCGGCCGACCCATCCGCACGAGGCGCGCTTCAGCCTGGCTTACGGGGTCGCGACCACGCTGCTGTATGGCGATGTCGACGTCGAGTCGTTCCGGCCCGAGCGTCTCAGGGACGAAGAGGTGCTGCGGCTCGCGGAGTTCGTGGTCTCCTCGGAAGACCCGGACTCCGATTATCCCGCCCATTGCCCGGCCATCATCGAGGTTACCTCGCTCGGCAAGGTGCATCGTCGGCATGTCCGCTTTCATCCGGGCTCGCCCGAGGCGGCGCTGTCGGAGAGCGACGTGCTCGACAAGTTCGCGCGTAACAGCGCCTGGTATTTTGGCAAGGATGCGCGCGCGATTGGAGCGGCGCTGGTCAGAAGCGAAGACGTTCCACTCGAGACGCTGTTGCAACAGATCGTGGCCGGCGCGTCGCCGTCGGTCGGTGTGGCCGTCTAGCGTTACGAAAGCAAAGGGAGGTTGCCGTGAAGTTTCGAACCATGGCTGCGCGTGCCGCATTGGCGACCACGCTCTGGCTGATATCCGTGCTTGGTTGCGCCGCGGCCGAGTCGCCGCTCACCATCGTCGTCGCCTATTCCGCGGGCGGATCGACCGATACCATCGCGCGCGTGTTCGCGCTGCGCCTGCAGGACAAGCTCGGCCGGGCCGTCGTGGTGGAAGACAAGCCGGGCGCGACGGGGCAGATCGGCAGCCGGTTCGTCGCCAAGGCCGCGCCCGACGGCAACACCATCCAGGTTGCCGCGCAAACCACGCACGCGGTTGCGCCCGCGCTCTATGGCAAATCGATCGGCTATGACCCGCTCAAGGATTTCACGCCGATCGTCCTGATTGCCTGGACGCCGCTGGTGCTGGTCGCCAATCCGCAATTCCCGCCAAAGACGGTGAAGGAGCTGATCGATTATCTCAAGAGCAAGCCCGGCGAGGTCAGCTACGCCACCGGCGGCCGCGGCGATGGCTCGCATTTGTCGTCGCTGCTGTTCAATCGCCTGACGGGCGTCCAGGCCGTTGCCGTGCCCTTCAACGGCGAAGGACAGGCGCTGCCGCCGCTGCTCGGCAACCACGTGTCCTACATGTTCCTGGGCGCGCCGGTCGCGGGACAAGCCATCGCTTCCGGCGACCTGAAGGCGCTGGCCGTGACCAGCAAGAGCCGGAGCGCGCTGCTGCCCAACGTTCCGACTCTTCAGGAGTCCGGTGTGGCGGGCTTTGACTCCGCTAACTGGTGGGGCGTGTTCGGACCCGCGGGCATGCCGGCCGACATGGTCACCAAGTTCAACAAGGCATTCCTGGAAATCATCCAGGAGCCGGAGACGCGCGACAAGCTGAAGAATCTCGGCTTCGAGCTGACGGGCTCCACGCCCGAGGAGTTCAAGGCCTATCTCGAGTCCGAGACGAAGAAATGGGCCGACATCATCAAGAGCGAAGGCCTCGCGCCGGAGCAGAACTGAGTTCGGACTTCCCCACCTCGCCCGGTCGCTGCTAAGACAGCGGCCAAAGTCGAGGGAGGGACGTTCATGAAGCCGCTCAACGCTGCATCGATACTGCCGGAGGACGGCACCGCCGGGACGCTGGTCGGGCGGGTCTGGCTGCCGCAGGCCGCGGGGCCTTCGGTGGTTGCGGTGCGCGCCGACGGCGTGTTCGATGTGACGTCGACCTATCCGACCGTGAGCGCGCTCGCCGAATTGCCAAATCCGGCGGCCGCGCTGCGCGAGGCCGCGGGCGCCAGAATCGGCGCGCTCGACGACATCGTCGCCAATGCCTCGCCCGATGCGCGCGATGCAAAACAGCCGTGGCTGCTCGCGCCGCTCGATCTTCAGGTGTTGAAGGCGGCGGGCGTCACCTTTGTCGTCTCGATGCTGGAGCGCGTCATCGAGGAGCGGGCGCGCGGCAATCCGTCCTCGGCGGCGGCGATCCGGAAAGAAGTGGAGCGGCTGGTCGGCGATGATCTTTCGAAGCTCAAGCCGGGTTCGCCCGAGGCGATGAAGCTGAAAGAGGTGCTGATCTCGCAGCAGGCCTGGAGCCAGTATCTCGAAGTCGGCATCGGTCCGGACGCCGAGGTCTTCACCAAGGCGCCGGTGCTGTCGTCGGTCGGCACCGGCATGGATGCCGGCCTGCATCCGAAATCGACCTGGAACAATCCGGAGCCGGAAGTGGTGCTGGTGGTGTCGAGCCGGGGCAGGATCGTCGGCGCGACGCTCGGCAACGACGTGAACCTGCGCGACTTCGAGGGGCGTTCGGCGCTGCTGCTTGTCGAAGGCCAAGGACAACAACGCCTCCTGCGCGGTCGGGCCGTTCGTGCGGCTGTTCGATCGAAACCTTCTCGCTCGACGACATCAGGAAGATGGACCTCACCATGACGGTCGAAGGCGAGGACGGCTTTGTGCTCGATGGCCATTCCTCGATCGGCAAGATCAGCCGCGATCCCGAAGACCTGGTGGCGCAGACCATCGGCGAGGAGCATCAATATCCGGACGGATTTGCGCTGTTTCTCGGCACGATGTTCGCGCCGGTGAAGGATCGCGACACGCCGGGGCAGGGCTTTACCCACAAGCGCAACGACGTCGTCACCATCCGCGCCGCCAAGCTCGGCAAACTCATCAACCGCATGCGCGGGAGCGATGAATGCGAGCACTGGACGTTCGGCATCGGCGCGATGATGAAGAATCTCGCGGGCCGGGGCACGCTTCGGTAAGCGCCTGACGCAATGCCTGATCAGCAGCGATGGCGAAGTCCGTCGCGGCCGAGATAGGTGCCGGTGGAGGGATCGTAGGAACGCGCGTGCAGGCAGGACGGCTGATACGGCACTCGTCCGATCACGACCTGCGAGGGATAGGGATACGGCGAGCGTTCGGAATTGCCGGCGAGTGCACCGGAAATGCCGAGCCAGGCGGTCGAGGGGTCGGCGGTGAAATTGCCGGGGAAGAAGCCGTTGGTCGGATAGTCCCGGTGATCGTCGCGGTTGTCGTAGGACCAGGGCGAAGTGTTGCCATAGCGCAGCGGGCGCAACCCGAGGTCCTGCGCCTGCGCGGCGGTGGCAAGCAACATCGCGACGCCTGCGGCGGCGATCGCTGATCTCATGGACATCATTGGCGCCTCCCGCGTCATGGCCGGATTATGGCCGGATCCCCAATCGCCTTTCCAGCCGGAAAGCCGTCCCTGTCGGAATTGCAGATAAAGCCCGTCGCTGCGGCTCGCCAAGGTCGCGCCCTTGACATTGGGCAGTGCGACCAGGAGCTCGTCGCCGGGGCGGCCGCGCACATAATAGAGCTGCACGCCGAGCGCTTGCGAGGCCTGGTCGGGCGTCATGCCGAAGTAAATCGGAATGTTCGGCGGCGTCAGCTGCTGTGCGCGCGCCGGCGCCAGCGCAAGGCCGGCGAGCGCCACAAGTGCCACGGTCGCGTAATACATTTTCTCACGCATCCGTCACTCCACCGCCACCAGTGTGCCGCCGGGGGTCCAGCCGCCGCCCAGCGCCTGGAACAGGCTGGTGGCCGCGAGCAGCTTGTTCAGCCGGACCAGCACCAGATTGTTCTGCGCCGTGAACAGCGTTTGCTCGGCCTGCAGCACGGTGATGAGGTTGACGGTGCCGCCGGCCAGCTGCTTTTCGGCAACGTCGAAGGCCTGCTGCGAGGCAGCGACGACCTGCTGTTGCAGCCGTTCCTGCAAGGTGAACTTCTGCAGGGCGATCAGCGCCTTCTCGACATCGGCGAAGGCCGACAGCACGGCCTTGCGATAGGCCTGCAGATCCTGCAACTGCACGCCCTTGGCCTGCTTCAGCTGGCTCTCCAGCAGGAAGCCGTCGAACAGCGGCTGGGTCAGGCTTGCGGTCAGCGTGTAGAACCACGCGCCGGGTGTGAACAGCGAGGCCAGCGCCGCACTCTGGAAACCGGTAGTCCCGGTCAGCTGGATTTGCGGGAAGAAGGCCGCGCGCGCCAACTCCACGCTGAAGTTCGAGGCCGCGAGCAGCGCCTCGGCCTGGCGGATGTCCGGCCGCTGATAGAGCAGTTCGGACGGCAGCCCCGGCGTCACGCGCGGCACCACGATCTGGCGGGTCGAGCCGCCGTGGATGGTGAAGTTGGGGGCCGCGCGCCCGACCAAGAGCGCGAGTGCTGCGATGTTCTGTCCGACCGTGACCTCGAGCGGCGGGATCGCCGCGCGTTGGGTTGCGGCCAGCGCCTCCTGCTGCGACACGTCGAGCTGCGAAGCCGTGCCGCCGTTGAACTGCTTCTTGATCAAAGCGAGGATGCGATCGGCGGCCTCGAGGTTGCGCCGGGTGACGCGGAGCTGGTCCTGCGCGGCCAGCACCTGGAAATAGGTGTTGGCGACGGTGACGATGGTCGAGAGCGTCACCACCTCGCGGTTATAGCGGGCAACCGTGGCGTTCTCTTCCGCCGCATAGAGCGTCGCGCGGTTCTTGCCCCAGAAGTCGACCATGTAGCTCGCGGTCAGGCTGGTCTGGAAGGTATTGAAGGTCGTGCCGCCGAAGCCCTGGCCGCTGGTGATCGTATTGGCGCTGCTCTGCTTCTGCCGCTCGGCGCTGGCATTTCCGGTCAGTGTTGGCAGCAGAGGCGCGCCGGATACCCCGACCTGCGCGTCAGCCTGGATGATCTGGGCCATCGCCACCGCGATGTCGAGGTTATAGACCTGCGCCGCGTCCATCAGCGCGGTCAGCTCGCGGGACTGGAAGCCGTGCCACCAATCGACGATGGGAACGGCGGCGTCCGCATTGGCCTTCGGCGCCGCGCGGTAATTCGTGGGCACCTCGAGATTGAGCTCCGGCCGCTCGGTGCCGAGGATGCAGCCGGACAGCGCGGGGCCAAGCACAAGCAGCGCGCCGATCCGGAAATGCTTCCGGACACGCCCGAACATCACGTTGTGTATAACCCCCAACATCTACTCGCCCGGTTGCAGTGAAGGCCCGGGTATATGAGGAGCCGCGCCGCCCCGAAGACGTTGGCTCCAGAGGCGAAACCTGTCCAGATACAAATAGATCACAGGTGTGGAATAAAGCGTCAGGGCTTGACTCAGGATCAACCCGCCGACGATTGCGATTCCCAGCGGCTGGCGCAGCTCGCCGCCTTCGCCAAGGCCGAGCGCGAGCGGAAGCGCGCCGAGCATCGCCGCCATGGTCGTCATCATGATCGGGCGGAAGCGGAGCAGGCAGGCTTCGCGAATCGCGTCCAGCGGGCTCATGCCGCGCTTGCGCTCGGCTTCGAGCGCGAAGTCGATCATCATGATCGCGTTCTTCTTGACGATGCCGATCAGCAGGATGACGCCGATCAGCGCCATGATCGAGAACTCGGTCTTGAACGCCATCAGCGCCAGCAGCGCGCCGACGCCGGCCGACGGCAGCGTGGAGAGGATGGTGAGCGGATGGATGTAGCTCTCATAGAGCACGCCGAGCACGATGTAGATCGTCACCAGCGCGGCGAGGATCAGGAACGGCTGGTTGGCGAGCGAATCCTGAAACACCTTTGCCGTGCCTTGGAAAGTGCCGCGAATGGTCGCAGGGACGCCGAGCCGGTTCATGGTGGATTCGATGGTCGCAATCGCCGTGCTCAGGGAAACGCCGGGCGGCAAATTGAACGAAATCGTGTTGGCGACGAGCAGGCCTTGATGGTTGACCGAGAGCGGTGTCGCGCCTTGCGAGAAGTGCGCGACCGCCGAGAGCGGGATCATGGTCTCCTGCTTGGTCGAGACTGCGGAGCCCGTCGAGGCCACGCCCTTGCCGGTCTGGCCGATCGAGTTGGTGGCGAGATTGCGGGCGGCCTGTGCGTTGGCGGTGGCCGCGGTCTTCGAGGTGGCTGACGATACGACCGTGCCCGCGACCGCGTTGGTCGCCTGCGAGCCGCCGACCGAGCCGCCGGAGGTGGATATGTAGATGTCCTTCAGCGTCTCCGGATTCTGCCAGTAGCGCGGCGCCACCTCCATGATGACGTGATACTGGTTGCGCGCGACATAGATGGTCGAGACCTGGCGCTGGCCGAACGCGTCATAGAGCGTGTTGTCGATCTGGCTGACGGTGACGCCGAGCTGCGCCGCGGCGTCGCGGTCGATGGTGACATTGGACTCCAGCCCCTTGTTCTGCTGGTCGCTGTTGACGTCGGCGAGCGTAGACGTCTCGCCTTGCAGAGCGGCCGCGATCTTCGGCGTCCACTCGTTCAGCTCTTCCAGCGAGGCGCCCTGCAGCGTGTATTGGTATTGGGCGCCGCTGGAGCGGCCGCCGGCGCGGATGTCCTGCACCGCCTGCAGGAACAGCGTGGCGCCGGGCACCACCGCCATCTGTCGCCGCAGCCTTCCGATCACCTCGTCGACGCTGGCGTGGCGCTCGTTCAACGGCAGCAGCGAGGCAAACATGAAGCCGGAATTGGTCGGCCCGCCGCCGGTGAAACCGACCACGGTCTCGATCGCGGGGTCCTTCTTGATGATATCGACGAACTGCGCGAGCTTCTGCTGCATCAGCTGGAACGAGATGCTCTGGTCGGCCTGGATGATGCCGATCATCCGCCCGGTGTCCTGCTGCGGGAAGAAGCCCTTCGGCACGATGTCATACAGGTAGAAATTGAGGCCGACGACCGCCGCCAGCACCATCATGATGAAGCGGGGATGGTCGAGCGCCGAAGTCAGCGTGCGGCGGTAAAAATCCAGCATCGCCTCGAAGAAGCGCTCGCTTAAGCGATAGAGCCGGCCATGCTCGCCGGTGTCGGGGCGCAGCAGCACCGCGCACATCATCGGCGTTGTCGCCAGCGAAACCGCGAGCGAGATCAGAATCGAGATCGAGATCACCATGGCGAATTCGCGGAACAGGCGGCCGATGATGCCTCCCATCAGGAGGATCGGGATGAAGACCGCGATCAGCGAGATGCTCATCGAGAGCACGGTGAAGCCGACTTCGTTGGCGCCCTTCAGTGCCGCGTTCAGCGGCGACATGCCTTCCTCGATGTAGCGGGTGACGTTTTCGAGGACGACGATGGCGTCGTCGACCACGAAGCCGGTCGCGACCGTCAGCGCCATCAGCGAGAGGTTATCGAGGCTGTAGCCGATCAGGTACATCGCGCCGAAGGTCGCGACCAGCGATACCGAGACCGCCACCACGGGGATGAAGGTCGCGCGCAGGTTCCTGAGGAACGCGAACACCACAATGATGACGAGCAGCACGGCGAGGATCAGCGAGCGCTCGACGTCGTGGAGCGAGGTGCGGATGGTGGTGGAGCGGTCGACGCCGAGGGATATGTCGATCGCGGGCGAGATCGAGGCCCGCAGGGTCGGCATCAGGGCCTTCACCGCGTCGACGGTCGAGATGATGTTGGCGCCGGGTTGGCGGTAGAGGATGATCAGCACCGCCGGCCTGCCATTGGCGAGCCCTGAATTGCGCAGGTTTTCCACGCTGTCGGTGACCTCACCGACATCGGTGAGATGCACGGCTGCGCCGTTGCGATAGGCGACGATCAACGATTTGTAATCGTCGGCCTTGCTGGCCTGGTCGTTGGCGTAGATCTGGTAGCGCCGGTCGCCGACATCGATGCCGCCTTTCGGACTGTGTGCGTTGGCGCTGGAGAGCGCCGCGCGCACGTCTTCAAGCCCAATGCCGTATTTGAACAGCGCCGACGGGTATGAGGTCGACGCGCACCGCCGGCAGCGAGCTGCCGCCGACCACGACCTCGCCGATGCCCTCGACCTGCGAGAGCTTTTGCGCCAGCACAGTCGAGGCCGCGTCATAGAGGTCGCCGCGGGTCGCGGTGTCGGAGGTAAGCGTGAGGATCAGGATCGGCGCGTCGGCCGGATTGACCTTGCGATAGCGGGGGTTGGTGCGCAGGCTGGTCGGCAGATCGGCGCGGGCGGCGTTGATCGCGGCCTGCACGTCGCGCGCCGCGCCATTGATGTCGCGGTTCAGGCCAAACTGCAGCGTGATACGCGTGTTCCCAACCGTGCTCACCGAGGTCATCTCGGTGACATCGGCGATCTGGCCGAGATGGCGCTCGAGCGGGCTCGCGACCGTGGTTGCGACGTCCTGCGGGCTGGCGCCCGGCAGCGTCGCCTGCACCGAGATGGTCGGGAAATCGACCTGCGGCAGGGGCGAGACCGGCAGCTTGAAGAACGCCACCGCGCCGGCCGCCGCGAGCCCGAAGGTCAGCAGCGTGGTTGCGACCGGCCGGCGGATGAAGGGGGTTGAGGGCTGCATGGCTCAATGCGCCCCGCTGGCCGGGCTCGCGCTGGCGGGCCGTCCGGCGAAGCGGATGGCGAGGCGATCGAACCAGAGATAGATCACGGGCGTCGTGAACAGCGTCAGCATCTGGCTGACCAGGAGGCCGCCGACGATGGAGATGCCGAGCGGATGGCGCAGCTCGGAGCCCGCGCCGGTGCCGACCATCAAGGGCAGGGCGCCGAGCACGGCGGCCATGGTGGTCATGATGATCGGGCGGAAGCGGAGCAGGCAGGCCTGGTAGATCGCTTCGCGCGGCGGCTTGCCCTCGTTGCGTTCGGCATCGAGCGCGAAGTCGATCATCATGATCGCGTTCTTCTTGACGATGCCGATCAGGAGAATGATGCCGATGATGGCGACGATGGTCAGATCCTGGCCGGCCGCCATCAGCGCCAGGAGTGCGCCGATGCCGGCCGAGGGCAGGGTGGAAAGGATCGTGACGGGGTGAATAAAACTCTCATAGAGCACGCCGAGCACGATGTAGACCGTGACGATCGCGGCCAGGATAAGGAACAACTGGTTCGACAGCGAGGACTGGAAGGCGAGCGCCGCGCCCTGGAAACTGGTGATCACGCCGAGCGGCTGGCCGATGTCGAACTGCGCCTGCTTGATCGCCGCCACCGCCTCGCCAAGCGAGGCGCCGGGCGCGAGATCAAACGAGATGGTCGCGGACGGGAACTGGCCGAGATGGGAGATCTGCAGCGGCGCGGTCTCCTCCCGCATTCTGGCCATGACCGCGAGCGGCACCGGCGTCGAGCCGACCGAGGAGGGCAAATAGATGTCCTTCAGCGACTGCAGCGAGTTCTGCAGCGCCGGGTCGGCCTCCAGGATCACGCGGTACTGGTTGGAGTTGGTGAAGATGGTGGAGACGATGCGCTGGCCGTAGGAATCGTAGAGCGCGTTGTCGATTGTTGCCGGCGTGATGCCGAAGCGTGCCGCCTGGTCGCGGTCGATTTCGACGAACACCGAAAGACCCTGCGCGGAAATGTCGCTGGCGACGTCGTCGAACTCCGGCAGCGTGCGCAGCTTGTCGACGAGTTTCGGCGTCCATTCGGCGAGCTGCGCCGGATCGGCATCCTGCAGGATGAACTGGTATTGCGTCTTGGAGACGGTGCCTTCGATGGTGAGGTCCTGCACCGGCTGCATATAGAGGGTGATGCCGGTCAGCTCGCTGGTGGCGTTCTTGATCCGCTGCATCACGGTTGCGATGTCGGTCTTGCGCTCCTCATGCGGCTTCAGGTTGATCAGGATGCGGCCGGAGTTCAGCGTGGTGTTGGTGCCGTCGACCCCGATGAAGGAGGAGAGGCTGTCGACCTCGGGGTCTTTCAGGATGATGCTCGCAAGCTCCTGCTGGCGCTGCGCCATCGCGGCGAACGACACCGATTGCGGTGCCTCGGAGATGGCCTGGATCACGCCGGAGTCCTGCAGCGGGAAGAAGCCCTTGGGAATCGCGACATAGAGATAGGCGGTGAGGCCGAAAGTGCCGAGCGCGATCAGCAGCACAAAGGTCTGGCGATCGAGCACCCAATTCAGCATATGGCCGTAGATCTCGATGACCTTGTCAAAGCCTTCGCGGCTCAGGCGCTGGAACGTGTTCTCGTGCGCCTCGGTCTCGGCCTTGAGCAGTTTCGCGCAGGCCATCGGCACCAGCGTCAGCGACACCACCGCCGAGATGAGGATGGTCACCGACAGCGTGATGGCGAATTCGCGGAACAGGCGGCCGACCACGTCGCCCATGAACAAGAGCGGGATCAGGACCGCGATCAGCGACACCGTCAGCGAGATGATGGTGAAGCCGATCTGCTCGGAGCCCTTGAGCGCGGCCTGCAGCGGGGAGTAGCCTTCCTCGAGGTAGCGGGAGATGTTCTCGATCACGACAATGGCGTCGTCGACCACGAAGCCGGTCGCGATCGTCAGCGCCATCAGCGACAGGTTGTTGAGGCTGAAGCCGAACAGGTACATCGCGCCCAGTGTGCCGACCAGCGACAGCGGCACCGACAGGCTCGGGATCAGCGTGGCGCGCGCGTTGCGCAGGAACACGAAAATCACGAGCACGACCAGGATCACCGCGAGCGACAGCTCATATTCGACATCGCGCACCGAGGCGCGGATGGTGATGGTACGGTCGGTCAGAACGGCGAGATCGATCGCTGCCGGCAGCGTTGCCTGCAGTTGCGGCAGCAGCGCCTTGATGCCTGCGACGACGGAAATGACATTGGCGCCGGGCTGGCGCTGGATGTTGAGGATGATCGCCGGCGTCTCGTTCATCCAGGCGCCGAGCTTGTCGTTCTGCGCGCCGTCGACGACGTCGCCTACGTCCGAGAGCCGCACCGGCGAGCCGTTCTTGTAGGCGACGATCAGCGAGCGGTAGTCGGCCGCGTTGCGGATCTGGTCGTTGGCGTTGATGGTGTAGGAGCGCATCCCGCCGTCGAAATTGCCCTTGGGCGTGTTGACATTGGCGTTGGAGAGCGTGGTGCGGAGATCGTCGATGTTCAGCCCGTAAGCCGCTAGCTTGCGGATGTCGGCGCGGATGCGCACGGCCGGCCGCTGGCCGCCGGAAATGCTGACGAGGCCGACGCCGGGAAGCTGCGAGATCTTTTGCGCCAGCCGCGCGTCGACGAAGTCCTCCACTTGCGTCAGCGGCATGGTCTTCGACGTCAGGCCGAGGGTGAGGATCGGCGCGTCGGCCGGATTGACCTTGGCATAGATCGGCGGCGCCGGCAGGTCGGAGGGCAGGAGGTTGCCGGCGGCGTTGATCGCGGCTTGCACCTCCTGTTCCGCAATATCGAGCGAGATGGAGAGGCCGAATTGCAGCGTGATGACGGAGGCGCCGGCCGAGCTCACCGAGCTCATCTGGTTCAGGTTCGGCATCTGGCCGAACTGCACTTCCAGCGGCGCCGTCATCGACGACGTCATCACGTCGGGGCTGGCGCCGGGATAGAAGGTCTGGACCTGGATGGTCGGGTAGTCGACCTCGGGAAGTGCGGCGACGGGAAGGAAACGGAACGCCAGCATGCCCGACAGCATGATGGCGATCATCAGGAGCGTGGTCGCTACCGGCCGTAAGATAAACGGCTGCGACGGGTTCATTGTTTTGGCTCGCCCTGCTTCGGCTCGCTCTGTTTCTGCTCGCCGTCGGAGCGCCGCTTCTTCTGCCCGCCGCCCGCCTTGTCGCCACTCTTGTCGCCACCCTTGGCGCCATCCGGCGACTTGGCCGCGCCGGCAGGGTTATTGGCGCCGGTCTCGGCGCGCACGATGACCTTCGCGCCTTCGCGCAGCTTGTCGGCGCCGTCGATCACGACGCGATCGCCGGGCTGCAGGCCGGACAACACCTCGACGCGGTTGCCATCGGTGACGCCGAGCTTGACCGGGCGCACCGTGACCGTGCTGTCGTCCTTGATCAGATAGACGAAGGTTCCGGGCACACCGCGCTGGATGCCCGAAGTCGACATCGTCACCACATCCTTGTGGGTGTCGAGCAGGAGGCGGATGTTGACGAACTGATTGGGATAGAGCGTCTTGTTGTCGTTCGGGAATTGCCCGCGCAGCTTGATCGTGCCGGTGGTCGGATCGATCTGGCTGTCGAAGGTCGTCAGCGTGCCGTCGGCGAGCTTGTTGGCGCCAGAGCGATCGAGTGCGGTAACGGGCAACGTAGCGCCCGCCTGCAGGCGCTTTGAGATGGCCTGCAGATTGTCCTCAGGCACGGTGAACAGCACGCTGATCGGCTGGATCTGCGTGATCACGACGAGGCCGTTGGCATCGCCCGGGGTGACATAGTTGCCCTGGTCGACCAGGCGCAGGCCGACGCGGCCGTCGAGCGGCGAGACGATCCTGGTGTAGGCTAGGTTGACCTCGGCCGCCTTCACCATGGCGCGGTCGGCTTCGACCGTGCCCTGGTCCTGCGCGACGAGGGCGGTCTGGGTGTCGAGCTGCTGGCGCGGCACGGCGTTCTGCGCGGCGAGGCCCTGATAGCGGGTGAGATCGACCTGCGCGCCCTTCAGAAGCGCCTCGTCGCGCGCGAGCTGGCCGCGCTGCTGGGCCAGCGCCGCCTCATAGGGCCGCGAATCGATTTCCGCGAGCAGGTCGCCTTTCTTGACCTCGTCGCCTTCCTTGAAGACGACCTTGATCAGATAGCCGCTGATCTGGGTGCGGATAGTGACGGTCGCGAGCGAAGTCACCGTGCCGAGCGCATTGAGATTGATGCCGATGTCGCCCTTGCCGACGGTTTCAGGGACGATCGACATCGGTGCGCCGCCGAATCGGCCGCCGCGTCCTGCTTCGGGCTGTGGCGTTCCCTGCTGGCGCGTCCACCACACGATGCCGGCGATCACCAGCGCCACCACGAGCGTGGACAGCAACACGCCGCGGCGCGACCGGGGTTTCTCCGGTGGACGGCCGTAAGTGGGAAGTTCCGTCGGCGGTTTTAGCGGTTGGTCCATGAAGCCGTCGTCTGAGTGAGAGTCGGAACCTGCGTCGCCGCAGTCTATCCCTTCGGCAGGCGGCGGGACATTCCCAAGGACGGCATTTTGAACAATTGAGTTGAGGATTGTCGCATTAATATTCGGAAAGAATTGCGCTTTTTAACCTCGGCGTGACCGCGCGATCACGTTTGCGCGCCTTCGCGCCTGGGTCGCTGATGCTTACAAAAGGATCACGCCGCGGCGTGCCGCATGCGCGACTGCATCGGTGCGGCCGGTGGCATCGAGCTTGTCGAGGATCGAGCCGACATGGAACTTGGCGGTGTGGACGGAGATGCCGAGCTGCCGCGCAATGGCCTTGTTCGAGGCGCCCTCGGCCATCAGCACCAAAACGTCGAGCTCGCGCGGGGTCAGCTCGACATCCGGCGGCTCGCTTTTGGCCTGCGCCTCACGCGCCACGATCGCCGCGTCGGCCGCTTGCCCTGGTGCTGCGAGCGCAAGACCGGCCACGCCGCCGAGCAGGGAGGCGAGCCGGTCTGCGAGCGCGGGATCGTCGATCTCGATCGCGATGGTGATCGCGGGCTCGTCGCTCACCGCTCCGGCCTCTCGCCGATGGTGAGCTTGAAGTTCACGGGCTCGTCGGCGCGGCGCGCCGTGACCTCCACCACCGAGCCGACGCTGTCGGGGCCGAGTGCCCGCAGCAGCGACCGCACGCTGGAAAGCTTTTCGTTGTTCCAGGAGACGATGACGTCGCCCTGGCGGATTCCCGCGGCTGCCGAAGGGCCGGTCTTGTCGACGCTCATCACCATGGCGCCGATGCCGTCGTCGAGCTTGACCGGCTGCAGGCCAAGTCCGAGATAGCCGCGCGCGACGCGCCCGTGCGTCTCGAGCTTGGCGGCGACGCGCTCGATCGTCGCGGACGGAATGACCAGCACGCGGCGCGGGCCGAGCACGGCCATGCCGAAAGCTTCGCCCGCGGCATTCAGCGCTAGCCCACCCTGGTGGCTATAGGGCAGCCGCACATCGAGCTCAATCCGCGCATCGATGTCGCCGCCGCGCAGGCTGCGCCAGCGTTCGCCCACGAGCGACACCGCGCCAAGCGCCGCCGTCGGCGTGCCGCGCTCGGCGGCGACGACGACGCTAAGCGCGCCGAGCGGCGGCACCTGAGACGAGAGCGTCGCCGGCGCAAGCCCGGCGCTGTCGAAGCGGAGCAGCGCGATGTCGGTGGTGTGGTCGCGCCCGGCAATGGTTGCGGTGCGCGCCGTGCCGTCGGCGAGCTTGATTGCGACGTCGCCTTCTTCCGCCAGCGCCTCGTCGGCGGTGATGACAAGGCCTGCCTTCCAGACAAAGCCTGACGCGCGCGAGCGGCGCGAATGCACGGAGACGATCGAGGGCCGCGCCTTGGCGGCAACGCCTTCGAGCGCGGTGGAGAGAGACGCCAGAATGGTTGACGGATCGGACATGGGAAGTCTCCAGTTAGGTTGGGCCTAATCTGCGACTTCGCAAGTCCTCGGCGAAACTGCCCGGATGGGCGGGGCTCTCTATCCCGCAACAGCCAGCTGACCGCCATATTTGGCACGCAGCTCCGTCTTGAGCAGCTTGCCGGTCGCGGTATGCGGCAGCGACTCCACGAAGACCACGTCGTCCGGCATCCACCATTTGGCGATCCGGGTCGACAGGAATTCCAGAATCGCTTCCTTGGTCGGATGGGCGCCGGGCTTGGGCTGCACCAGCAGCAGCGGCCGCTCCTGCCATTTCGGATGCGGGATCGCGATGACGGCGGCCTCAAACACGTCGGGATGCGAGACCGCAAGGTTCTCGATCTCGATCGAGGAGATCCACTCGCCGCCGGACTTGATGACGTCCTTGAGGCGGTCGGTCAGTTGCACATAGCCGTCGGGATTGATGGTCGCGACATCGCCGGTGCCGAACCAGCCGTCGTCACCGACGACCTTGCCGCCTTCGCCCTTGAAATACCCCGATATCACCCAGTTGCCGCGCACCTTGAGCTGGCCGACCGTCTTGCCGTCGCACGGCAGGGGCTGGCCAGCCTCATCAGCGACGCGCAGTTCGACGCCAAAAATCTGGCGTCCCTGCTTGACCTGCATGTCGACGATCTCGTTGGGTGTCGCGCTGTCGTGCTTCGCCAGCGGCGCGCCGAGCGTGACGATCGGGCTCGTTTCCGTCATGCCCCAGGCGTGCAGCACGAAGACACCGAGGAGATCGCGGAACTTCTCGATCGTGGCGCGCGGCGCGGCGGTGCCGCCTGAGAAGACGAGTTTCAGCTTCAGCTTCGACAGATCGAGCTTCGCACGGTTGTTTTCGACATAGGCGAGGAAATTGAGCCAGATGGTCGGAATGCCGCCGGCCTTGGTGCAGCCTTCCTGCTCGAGCAGCATATAGATGCTTTCCGGATCGAGCTTTGGCCCGGGCAGGACCAGCTTGGCGCCGCACATGGCCGCCGAGAACGGCAGGCTCCACGCGTTGGCGTGGAACAGCGGCACCACCACCAGGATCGAGTCCTTGGCCGAGAGCGCAAGACCATCGACCGCGCAGGCGGCAAAGGCATGCAAGACGGTCGAGCGGTGGCTGTAGAGCACGCCTTTGGGATTGCCCGTCGTGCCTGACGTGTAGCAGAGCGTGCAGGCGGTGTTCTCGTCGAACTGCGGCCAGCCGTAGTCGGCTGACGCCTGCGCCAGCAGTGTCTCGTAGCACAGGAGGTTGCCGACCTTGGCGGACGGCATGTCCTTTTCGTCGCACAGCGCGATCCAGCCACGCACCAGCGGCAGATGCGGCGCGAGTTGCTCGACCAGCGGCGTGAAGTCGGGATCGAACAAGACGTAGCCGTTCTCGGCATGATTGATGATGTAGATGAGCTGCTCGGCGAACAGGCGCGGATTGACCGTGTGCAGCACGCGCCCCGAGCAGGTCACGCCATAATAGATCTCGAGATGCCGCCACGAGTTCCACGCGAGCGTCGCGACGCGGTCGCCTGGACCGATGCCGAGCGCGGACAGCGCATTGGCGACGCGCTTGGCACGCGCCGCGATCTGCCCGTAGTTGGAGCGGTGCATGACGCCCTTGGGATCGCGCGACACGATCTCGGTTTCCGCGTGCCAGGTCGCGACGTAGTTGACCAGGTCCGAGATCAGCAGCGGACGGTTTTGCATGAGTCCGAGCATGGTACCTCCCTCCCGAACGATTCCTCGTATGGCTGGCGTCCTGTTGTTCTTGTTCTGCCGGACGCAAGATGAAGGGCATCATTAAGCCCTATGGAGCCGGCGCAAGTCCAGCCCCGCTTTATCCCCTCATCCTGAGGAGCGGCGAAGCCGCGTCTCGAAGGATGAGGCCGACAGCGGGGCCTCCTGGTTCGAGACGGCCGCTTCGACGCGCCCTCCTCACCATGAGGGTTTGGCGATTATGTGGATTGCAGGACGTCGCCGTTCTTCCGGCGCGCCAGTGCGGAGGAGATGTTGCGCTCGGTCAGGTCCATCAGCCGGTGCATCGCTGCACGCGCGCCGTCGGGGTTGCGCGCCCAGATCTCGTCCAGTATCGCGCGGTGATAGGGCAGGCTCTTGCGCGGCGCGCCAGGGTTGAGCGTCGACAGCTCGAACGACATCCGCAGCGCCGCTTCGACGGTGGCGCCGAACGCGACCAGGAATTCGTTGCCGGTCGCGGTCAGGATGCCGCGGTGGAAGCGCAGGTCGGGCTCGGAATAGGCGCGGCTGTCCATGCCGGCCGCATCCATCTCGCGATAGGCGCGCTCGATCCGCGCGAGATCGGCGTCCGAGCCGCGCTCGGCGCAGATGGCGCTGGCCTCGGGCTCGACGATCCGCCGCACCTGCAAGAGCTGGCGCGCGAACTCCTCGCTTGGGCGCTGCGCCCAGGTCCATTCCAGAAGCTCGGCATCGAGCATGTTCCAGTTGAGGCGCTCGCGCACATGGGTGCCGGCCTTCTGCCGCGCGGCGATCAGCCCTTTCGCCTTCAGGATCGACAGCGATTCCCGGATCGAGGTGCGGCTGACGTCGAATTGCGAGGCGAGTTCGATCTCGCGCGGCAGCGTTGCACCTTCCTGCCAGACGCCGGTCACGATCAGGTTGGCGATTTCACGCGCCACATGGTTGCTCGGCTGGCGCGCCTCGGCGGTCTTTGGCAACTCGCGATCCTGGTAAAATATTGTCTGATTTATTACGGATACGTGTCGATCGTATCCCGAAATACTGGTCAGTTGGAAGCGATTTGGCTTTTGACAGTCAATTTTATGTCGGTCATATTAGCCAAAACAGATCAGGGGAGGGTGCCGTGGCCAGCAACAAATTCAGCCGTAGGGCTCTGCTTGAGGCCAGTGCGGCCACGCTCGGCGTCGCGGCCTTCCCGCTGCCGGCGATCGCGCAATCCAAGCCCTATTCCGGCGTCACCCTGCACG
This sequence comes from uncultured Alphaproteobacteria bacterium, assembly GCA_963847045.1. Classification (GTDB taxonomy): domain Bacteria; phylum Pseudomonadota; class Alphaproteobacteria; order Rhizobiales; family Xanthobacteraceae; genus Bradyrhizobium. The sequence goes on from CAWJYQ010000020.1 coordinate 101,387, forward strand.
GCGCCTCGTTCCAGCACCGCTTCTTCACCCTGCTGCAGAACTACATTCCCGAGTTTGAAGAGAAGACGGGCATGAAGGTCGACCTGCAGCTCTCGGCATTTCCGGTCTATAACCAGCAGGCCAATCTCGAATTGTCCTCCGGCGGATCGGCCTACGACTTCTGCAATGTCACCTTCATCCTCGCCGCGCGCTGGGTCGCAGCTAGCCTGCTCACCAATCTCGACGAGTTCACCAGCGATCCCAACCTGACGCCGGCCGAATGGAATCCCAAGGATTTCGTCGAGGGCGCGCAGGTGCCCTATCGCGACGCCAAGGGCGCGACCTACGGCTATTCCTGGGAAGGCGGCGCCATGGTGATGGGCCTTTCGCGCATGGACCTGATGGAGAAGAAGGGGCTGAAGATCCCCAAAACCTTCGCCGAGCTGCAGCAGGTCTGCTGCGGAGATCAACGGCACCGATGGGGTCAATGGCATCGTCTCGTTCCAGCTGCATCACTGGAATCTGCCGCCCTATATCCAGGGCTTTGGCGGTAACGTGTTCCGCAATCCGCCCGACGGACATCATGCCGACGCTCAACACGCCGCAGGCGATCGAGGCGGTGGAGTTCTATGCCAATCTCCTGAAGTATGCGCCGAAGGGCGTGCTGACCTATACCGAGGACCAGGCGCGGCAGTCGCTGCTCATCGGCCGCTCCAACATCTTCATCCACTCGAGCTCATGGGTGACGCCGATCCTGCTCTCGGAGGAGAGCAAGGTGAAGGACACCTCTCGCGTCGTGCGGATGCCGGCAGGTCCCGTCGCCGACCATCCGGCTTCCAACAGCCAGGGACTCGGCATCCCGAAGAACGCCAAGAACAAGAAGGCGGCGTGGGAGTTCATCAAATGGGCGCTGAGCCCTGAAATCTCGATGCGGCTGGTCAAGGAGCACGGCCATTCCTCGATCTGCCGCCGCTCCGTGGTCCAGAGCGAGGAGTATCGCAAGCTCAACGTCGTCAACGGTCAGGATCTCGGCGCGCTCTATCTCGAAGTGCTGGAGCTGCCGGCCAAGGGCGACAACTACATGGCGTATCGTACGGTGAAAGAATTCCCGATCGTCGGCGACGTCCTGAACAAGGCGTTCGAGCAGGTCGCGACCGGACAGCTTCCCGCGCGCGACGCCATGAACGCGGCGCAGGACCAGGCCATCGCTGCCCTTCGCCGCTCCGGGACCGCGCTTTGAGGGAAGAGGGACTGCTCGACGCCGAGCGCCGCCGTTTCGGCCGCCTCGCACTGGCGCCGAGCCTGATCGTGCTGTTTCTGATCGCCGGCCTGCCGGCGCTTTATTTGCTCGCGGTCAGCTTCACGCCGTTTCAACTGACCGAGCCCGGCTCGGCCACGAACTTCTCCGCGCCGCTGCGCAATTATCGCCTGCTGCCCGGTGATCCCCGTTTCGTCAATTCGCTGTGGGTGCAGGCGAAGCTCTCGTTCTGGGGCGTGTTGTTTCAGGTGTTGTCTTGGCATGCTGCTGGCGCTGCTGCTCAACGTGCCGTCGCGCTTTGTCGAGTTCGCACGCACCTTCTTTCTCATCCCGATGGTGCTGCCGCCGATCGTGGTCGCGGTGATCTGGAAGCTGATCTACACGCCCGACATCAGCCCGCTCTATTATGCCGCAAGCCTTTTGCACATCGCGATGCCGTCGCTCACTTCAAGCGTCGACTTCGCGCTGATCTCGATCATTATTGCCGATACCTGGGAGTGGCTGCCCTTCACCTTCCTGATGGTGCTCGCCGCCTTGCAGACCATTCCGGAAGAGTTTTCCGAAGCCGCGCTGGTCGACGGCGCCAACCCGTTTCAGATCTTCTGGTACGTCACGCTGCCCTTCATCGCGCCGATCCTGCTGATATCAGGGATGTTCCGCCTGATCGACAGCGTCAAAGCCTTTCCGCTGATCTTCCTGCTCACCGGCGGCGGACCGGGCAGCGTCACCGAGGTCACCAATTACTACGCCTATCTGCTCGCCTTCGACGGCAACGAGATCGGCTATTCCAGCGCGGTCACCGTGGTGATGCTGCTGCTCGTCGCCGCCGTCAGCCTTGGCCTGGTCTGGATGGGCGGCCGCCGGGAGGGATTTGCGTGAGCGCACCTTCCCACCGGCGCGCCGGCGTGAGCCGGCATGTCGCGATCGCGGTGACGCTGATCGTGCTGCTGCTGCCGTTCCTCTGGCTGTTGCAGATGAGCTTCAAGACCAACGACCAGATCCTGCAGTTTCCGCCGCCCCTGATCTTCACGCCGACGCTGTCGAATTACACCTCGCTCTGGCACAGCGCATTCTCGGCTTCCTTCGTCAACAGCCTGTTGAGCGCATCGTTCTCGACCGCGCTGGCGTTGCTGCTCGGCGTGCCGGCGGCCTACGCGCTGTCGAAATGGGCGGGCAGGGGCAAGCATACGCTGAGCTTCGCCATTCTCCTCACACGCATGGCGCCGCCGATCGCCTTCACCATTCCCTTCTTCCTGTTCTACCGCTGGATCGGCCTGCTCGACACCGTCACCGGTCTCGTGCTGGTCTACACCAGCTTCAATCTCCCGCTGGTTATCTGGATGATGCAGCCGTTCTTCGAGACGGTGCCGGCCTCTCTCGAGGAGGCGGCGCTGGTCGACGGCGCACGCACGCGCACCATCTTCACCCGCATCGTGTTGCCGATGGTCGCGCCCGGCATCGCCGCGACTGCGATCCTCTGCTTCCTCTACGCCTGGAACGATTTCTTCTTCGCGCTGATCCTGACCCGCACCAATGCGCGCACCGCGCCGGTCGCCGTCGTCAATTTCATGAATTACGAGGGGTGGGAGTGGGGCAAGATCGCCGCCGGCGGCTCGCTGGTGATGGCGCCGGTCCTGATCTTCTCGCTCGCGGTGCGGCGCTATCTCGTCAGCGGGCTGACGGCGGGCGCCGTAAAAGGGTAAAGAAGTTGCTTTCGATGGTCGTTTCCTGGAAGCGCCGGCATGAGTGAAGACAGACATACCATTCACGGCAGCGGCATCACCGCCACCGTGCTCGCCCACGGCGCCGAATTGTGCTCGCTGAAGACGGCAGAGGGACTAGAACTGCTGTGGCAGGCGGGAGCCGAATGGCGGCGCCATGCACCGCTGTTGTTCCCGATCGTCGGCAGGTTGAAAGGCGATCGGCTGCACCATCGCGGCAAATCTTACCCGATGACCCAACACGGCTTTGCCAGGGATAGCCGCCTTGAATGGGTCGAGCGCGGACAGCAATCGTGCCGCCTGGTGCTCGCCGACAACTCCGATACGCGGTCGCGCTACCCGTTTGCGTTTCGCTTGACGGTTATCTACTCGTTGCACGAGGCCGCTCTCGATGTTGCGATCGAGGTCGAAAATCCCGGCGATGAGAGTTTGCCGGCATCGGTCGGCGGGCATCCCGCCTTCAACTGGCCCTTGCTGCCGGGGTTGGCCAAGGAGAGCTACAGCCTGAATTTCTCCGACGAGGAGACGGCTCCGATCCGGCGTCTGAAAGACGGCTTGCTGCGTGCTGAGCCTGAGCCTTCTCCAATGTCCGGCAAAAGCCTCGTGCTGTCCGAGCGGCTGTTCGACGAAGACGCCATCATTCTCGACCGGCCCGCCAGCACATCGGTGCGCTTTGCCGCCGATCAGGGACCGTCGCTCGAAATTTCCTGGGAGGGATTCCGCGAGCTCGGAATCTGGTCCAAGCCGGGCGGCGCGCCGTTCCTGTGCATCGAGCCGTGGCGTGGCTTTGCGAGTCCCGCGGATTTCGAAGGTGAGTTCGCCGACAAGCCCGGCCTGATGCATATCAAGCCGGGCGAAGTCCGCACGTTGAGCTATCGAATAGCCGTTCGGTAGCGCATGATCCCTCGCGACAAACGCGTGGCGTTTGCGCGGAGATCATGCGCAAACGATAAGCCTCACGCCATCGCGGCGACGCGTCCGAGCAGGGCATCGAATGCCGCGCGCAGGGCCGCTTGCGGATTGGAAACGCCCGAACAACTCCGCCAGGCGACATAGCCGTCGGGGCGCACCAGCACCGCGCCGTCCGCGTCGATGCCGTAAGCCAGCTGCCATTTGCCGTCGGGATCGCTGACCTCGCCGTCGCTGCCGATGACATGGCTGATCAGCGGCGGCCATGACGGGCCGGCCGCCTCTGCAGCGCGCTGCCACGCCGCGCCATCGGCGCCGGCGAGCAGCAGGAAATGGGGCCCGATCAGATCGACGGTCGAAATCTGCTCGTTGCCGCGCTTGAGCCAGACATGCGGCGCGCGGCTGCCCGGCCGCGCCGAGGGCAGATATTCGGTGACGGGATCATCGATCGCCGCCGGCGGCGTGCCGTCGGGCACGACCGCCGTCGATTCATAGCTGGCGCCGAAGATCAGGCCCTGTTCGGCGAGGAATTCGCGCCGTGGCAGCACGCCGCTCTGGCGCTCGGTCCGTCCCATCGACATCGCATTGGCAAGCGAATTCCTCGTGGTGATCACCGCGAGCGGCTGGCGTTCGTCATGATAGCTGTCGAGCAGCGCCTCGTCAGCCTTGCCGCGCAAGACGGCCGCGATCTTCCAGGCGAGATTGTGGACGTCCTGCACGCCGGTGTTGAGACCGAAGCCGCCGGTCGGCGGCATCTCGTGCGCGGCGTCGCCGGCGAGGAAGACATTGCGATCGCGATAGCGGTCGGCCACGATGGCGGAGGCTTCCCAAGGGCTTACGCCGAGTACCTCGACCGGAATATCCGGCACGCCGATGCCCTTGCGGATCAGGTCGACGCAGAATTGCGGCGCGAAATCTTCCGGCTTCCAGCCATATTTGCTCCGGCTGTGGATCAGGAAACCCCAGCGATCCCTGCCGTTGATGGTGAGGAAGGTGGCGCGCAGATCCTCCTGCTCGACGAAATAGAGCGCGGCCGGCCGGTCCTTGACCCACTGGGTGAGGTCGGCGTGGAACAGGATGTTGACGCTGTCGTAGACGTTCTCTTCGCCGATCATCTTGACGCCCAGCGCGCGCCGCACCCGGCTTTGCGCGCCTTCGGCCGAGATCAGATAGCGCGCGGTGAAAGGCGTCTGTTCGCCTGTGGTGCGATCGGTGAGCGTACCGGTGACGCCGCCGGGCCTTTGGGTGAACGACGTCAACTCCGTGTTGAAGCGCAGTTCTCCGAGGCCGGCGGCCTCAGCATAGCGGCGGATGACCGGCTCGAGGTCGTCCTGCGCGCACAGGCAATTCTTGACCGGCGTCACCGCCATGTTCTTGGCGATGGCACGGCCGGGCACGCGGCGCTCGATCTCCTTACCCGCCAGCGTCTCCGTCCAGACGATCAGCCCGGTGCCGCCTTCGGCGAGCCCCGCGGCGCGCACTGCGGCGTCGATGCCGCATTGCCGGAAGACTTCCATGGTGCGGGCGTTGATGCCGCGCGCCTTCGGCGTCAGCGCGGTGCCGGGGTGGCGTTCGACCAGAAGCGAGCGCACGCCATGCTGGGAGAGCAGCAGCGAGGCGGCAAGTCCGACCGGACCGCCGCCGGAAATCAGAACGGGGATATCGAGCATTGCTGTCCTTTTCTTTTTCTTAGCGCATGATCCGGAAAAGTGTGTAGCGGTTTTCCGAAAAGATCATGCGCAAACAACAGGCTGAAGCGCGATGATTTATAAAATAATCGCGCTTCAGTGGATGTCCATTGGCTTGCCGTGCGGCTCGCGGCGGAAGGCGACGATCGCGATCAGCGCCGCCAGTTCGCAGGCCGCGAGGAACAGGAACGCCGGCGCGACTGCATCGGTGGTGGCCTTCGGTGAGACGATGTCACCGCTACCCGCGATCAGCGCGAGGCATACCGGTCCCAAAATCTTGCCGACGCCGTTGGAGGCCTGCGCCAGTCCGAAGGCGCGGCCTCCGAGCGAGACCGGGAACACCTCCACAACGTAAGGCGACATGTTGGAGAACTGGCCGCTATAGAACATCGCGCCAAAGATGATAAGCAGGGCGAACACCGACCAGCCCGCGACGAACTCGCGGTAGAAGGTGAAGATCGCGAGCATGATCACGACGGAGCAGGCCGTGCCGACGATGGCCGCGCCGCGGCGGCCGATATAGAGCGGCAGCACCGCGAACAGCACGCGGCCGAGCAGCGAGAAGATGCTGGCATAGACGAAGTAGTGCGCCGCCTCATGTGCGCTGATCTTCAGGAGTTGCGACAGGATGGTCGGGCCCCACAGGATCACGCCATAGGTGCCGGTGGAAATTCCAATCCAGATCACGGTGACCCACCAGAAGCGCTTCTGGTCCTGCAGCAGCTCCATGATCGATCCGGCCTTCCGCGTCGTCTCGACCGAATTGGGCAGCGAGATCGAGTCCTCGGGAACGCCGAGCAGCTTGGCGGCTTCGCGCCGCGCGTCGGCGTTGCGCCCGCGCGACAGCAGCCACCGAACCGACTCCGGCACGAGGAAGAGAATCAGGAGCGAGGTGATGATCGGCGCGCCGCCGGTCGCGGCCACACCGCGCCAGCCGATCACCGGCAGCAGGCCTGCGGAGATCATGGCGGCGAACATGGTGCCGAGCGCCACGGGCACCACCATCATGCTCGATACGAAAGTGCGATAGCGCGTCGGCGTGATCTCGACGATCAGCGGGTTCTGCGCGGTAGTTGCCGCCATCGAGCCGAAGCCCACGACGAAGCGCAGCAGCGAAAACTGGATCCAGGCGCCGTCGGGGATGAAGGCGCATCCGGCGGCGCCCAGCGCGAAGATGAAGCCGCCGCCCCAGATCATCCGCTTGCGCCCGACGATGTCGGCGAACTTGCCGCCGATCGTCGCGCCGGCAATGGCCCCGACGCCGGAGGAGAGCAGCATCATCGCGCTCTGGCCGTAGGTCAGATGCCAGCCGGGGGCGAGCACCGAGACGAGATAGCCGACCAGGAAGAAGTCGTAGAATTCGAACATCTCCTGCAAGACGATCAGCGCGATCGTCAGGTAGTAGCGCGGCGTCAGCCTGGATTTTTCGAGTGCGTCGAGCCAATCCTGCGCGGCGTTTGCCGCATGTTGGGCTCTTGCTATGCCGGCTTGCACACTTCCTTGGACGCCGCCTTGGGCGTCGAGCGTCACATCGGCCATTTCTCTCCCCGGGATGCCCGACTGCCGCCGTCGTGCGCAGCGGTTCACAATGCCGGGCGATCCACTTTCAAGGCTAGCAGGCGATGTTTGATTGCGATAATATTGAATTGTCATCAGTTTGATCGAAATTCGGCATCACCCAAAATGGACCTGCGCCAGTTCCGCTATTTCAGCCAGGTCGCGCGGCGGGAGAATTTCCGCAAAGCCAGCGAGGATCTTCGCGTCGCGCAATCGGCGCTGACGCGGCAGATCCAGCTCCTCGAGCAGGAACTGGGATTTCTGCTGTTCGATCGCGTCAAGCGCGGCGTCCGGCTGACTGCGGCGGGCCAGCGCCTGCTCGAACGCTCGCAACATATTCTGGGCGAGGTCGACCGGCTGAAGGAGACCCTGCAGATCGAGGCGCATGTGCCGAGCGGGCCGGCGTCGCTGGCCGCGCCGCCGTCGGTCGGCCGGCTCTTGTTCGCAAGGCTCGCGCAGACTTTCCTGAAATCGTACCCGAAGGTGCAGCTCAGCCTGCTCGAGGGATTCACATCGAGTGCGCTGGGTCAGCTTCGCCGCGGCGAACTGAGCCTTGCCATCGTCACCGACCCGCCGCTCGATCCACTGGTCGAGTACATCCATCTCTTCACGGAATCGATCTATTTGGTCGGTCGACCCGACGACCCGCGCGTGAAGAAGCGGAGCCTCGAGGTGAAGAGTCTTGCCGATCTGCCGCTGGTCATGACCAGCAGGCACAACCGCTCGCGCCAGTTGATCGAGAGCTCCGCCGTGCGTGAAGGCATCCGGCTCGACATTCGCCTTGAGCTGGAAAGCGGCGACACCCTGCAGCAATTGCTACAGAGCGGGCGGATCTACGGGCTGCTGCCCTATTCCTCAATCGTGGAGGATGCCCAGAGCAGGCGGCTCGGTGGCGTGCCGATCCGGGGATTGGCCATGAAGCGGTATCTTGCGAAGAGCCGGAGCGAGGCCAACTCGATCGCGCGCGAAACGCTGGAGAAAGTCGTGATCGGCGAGATGCGCGAACTTTCCAAGCGGGTCGGCGTGCGCGACCGGACATGAGGAGAGAGGCTTGCCGTTCAAGAACGCGTGTTACGGCGGCGCATGATCGCGCTGTTTCTTGACAGGGCAGGGGCTAACCGTTTCCCTCATATCTCTCTATCTCGGGGCGGTTCGAACATCCACCGGTCATGCAAGACGAAGCAGCAGTGTTGAGGCGGCGCGACCTGCTCTCCCTGATCGGGGTGATGGTGGGCAGCAGCGCGATGTATCACGCGATGACGAGCCTCGGCTTCGCCTCGGAATCGCGCTACCAGGGTCCCCTCAAGCTCGAAGGCGATCCGAAAGGCGCCTCCGTGCTGATCCTCGGTGCCGGGCTTGCCGGCATGACCGCGGCACTCGAACTGCGCAAGGCCGGCTATCAGGTCCGGCTGCTGGAGTTCAACAGCCGCGCCGGCGGCCGCAACTGGACGCTGCGCGGCGGCGATAGCTTCACCGAACTCGGCGGCGCCACGCAGACGTGCGAGTTCGAATCCGGACTTTACATCAACCCCGGCCCCTGGCGGATTCCCTACCATCACCGCGCGCTGCTCGATTACTGCCGGCGGCTCAACGTTGCGCTCGAACCTTTCATCCAGCTCAATCACAACGCCTTCCTGCATGCCTCGCGTGCATTCGGCGGCGCGCCGCAACGCATCCGCGCGGTGAAGGCCGATTTCCAGGGGCAGGTGTCGGAGCTGCTCGCCAAGGCGACGCAGCAAGGCAGGCTCAACGAGGCCGTCACCAGGGAAGACCAGGAAATCCTGCTGCAGGCGCTGCGCTCCTGGGGCGCGCTCGACCGCAACTACACCTACAACGCCAATTTGTTCTCCTCCGAATACCGCGGCTATGCGACCGCCCCGGGCGGCGGCCTGACCGCGATGCCGGTGCCGAGCGAACCGGTCGGGCTTTCGGACATCCTGAAATCGCGGCTGTGGCGTTATCTGCAGAACTTCGCGAACTACAATTTCCAGACCACGATGTTCCAGCCGGTCGGCGGCATGGACATGATCGGCAAGGCGTTCGCAAAGGAGCTCGGCGACGTCATCCGCTTCAATTCCAAGGTCACGAAAATCCAGCAGAGCGATCGCGGCGTCACCGTCACCTATGTCGAGGCCGCAAATCCGGCGGTCCTGCAGACCGCGATGGCGGACTGGTGTGTCTGCACCATTCCGCTTTCAATTCTAAGCCAGATCGAGCTCGATGTCAGCGCGCCGATGCGCTCGGCGATCGACGCCGTGCCTTATGCGGGATCGGTCAAGATCGGGCTGCAGTTCAAGCGCCGCTTCTGGGAGGAGGATGACGCGATCTATGGCGGCATCAGCTATACCGACCTGCCGATCCGCCAGATCGCCTATCCCAACACCGGCTTCAACCGCTCGGGCCGCGGCGTGCTGCTCGGCGGCTATCTTTTCAACGGCGCCAACGCCTACGAGTTCACCGCGATGCCGCCGGCCGAACGCGTCGCGCGCGCGGTCGAGTTCGGCGCGGCGCTTCATCCGCAATACCAGAGCGAGTTCGAGAACGGCATCGCCGTGGCCTGGCATCGCGTGCCGTTCACGCTTGGCTGCAGCGGCGACTGGTCGGAGGACGCGCGCAAGCAGCACTATGCCAATCTCTGCCAGATCGACGGCCGCATCGTGCTGGCCGGCGAGCACGCTTCCGCGCTGCCGGCCTGGCAGGAGGGTGCGATCCTGTCCGCGCTGGACGCGATCACGCGGCTGCATGAACGGGTGGTGAAGACATGATGCGCGCCTCCACGATCGGTATTGCAGCTTCGCTGGCGCTGGTCGCGAGTGCCGCACTCGCGCAGAACTGGCAGCGGACCTTCAGCTCAGGCTACCGGTTTGTCGAAATGAGCGGCGAAGAGCTGTACAACAATGTCTGCCGTGGTTGTCACATGATGGACGCCAGGGGGGCGACCGGCGCCGGATCCTATCCGTCGCTGGCCGCCAATCCGAATCTGCAAGCGGCCGGCTATCCCGTCACCATGGTCGTGCGCGGCCGGCGCGGCATGCCGTCCTTTGGCGACATGATGAGCGACGACCAGGTCGCGGCGGTGGTGAACTATCTGCGGACGCATTTCGGCAACAATTTTAGCGACGTGGTGACCGCGCAGGATGTGAGGGACGCGCGCTAAGGGAAGAGGGGGCGAACAATGAAGGTGAAGACATTCCTGCTTCTGGCGGCGCTGTCGGCAGTAATGCCGGCCAACGCGCTGGCTGAAGTCATCCGGCATCCGATCCCCAATTCCACCTTTCCGATCGCGCAGGCGGTGCAGGTCACAGGCCCCGTCACGACCTACTACGTCAGCGGCCAGGTACCGCCGGTCGTGAACAAGGATGCCGATCCTTCCAGCCTCGCAGCCTATGGCGACACCAAGACCCAGACGGTCGGCGTGCTCACCCGCATCAAGGGCATCCTGGAAGGCCTCGGCCTTTCCATGAGCGACGTCGTCAAGATGCAGGTGTTCCTGGTCCACGGTCCGTCGGCGCCGATGGATTTCAAGGCCTTCATGGAGGGCTACACGCAGTTCTTCGGCGGCAGCCAGCCCAATCTGCCGGCGCGCTCCGTTCTTGGCGTCGCCTCGCTTGCCAATCCGGGTTTCCTCGTTGAAATCGAGGTGATTGCGGTGAAGGATGCGAAATAGGCCGCTTCATCCCGTGGGAGAACGTCATGGCTCACAAGAAGAATAGATTGCTCCTTTCGGCAGCGTTGTGCGCTTTTCTCGCGATCGCAGGTCACGCCGGGGCCGACGGCCTGACGCCGAACCAGCAGCTCGCCCACGACATCTACAAGGAACTGGTCGAGATCGACACCACGACCGCGACCGGCGACACCCAGCGCGCGGCGGAGGCGCTTGCCGCGCGGCTTAAGGCGGCCGGCTTTGCGGATGAAGACGTGCAAGCCTTCTCGCCCGTGCCGCGCAAGGGCAATCTCGTCGCGCGCCTGCACGGCACCGGCAAGCGCAAGCCGATCCTGCTGGTCGCGCATCTCGACGTGGTGCCGGCGTTGCGATCGGACTGGTCGGTCGATCCATTCAAGCTGACCGAGCAGGACGGCTATTTCTATGGGCGCGGCAGCAGCGACGACAAATACATGGCGTCGGCCTTTGTCACCAATTTGATCCGCTACAGGCAGGAAGGCTACAAGGGGGACCGCGACATCATTGTCGCGCTGGAGACCGACGAGGAGATTTTCGACCACGACGCCCTCGGCATTCAGTGGCTCCTGAAGCACCACCGCGACCTGATCGATGCCGAATTCGCGCTGAACGAAGGCGGCGGCGTCTACGTGAAGGATGGCAAGGCCGTCCGCGTCAATGTGCAGACCAGCGAGAAAGTGCCGGTGACCTTCCAGCTCGACGTGAAAAATACAGGCGGCCACTCGTCGGTGCCGCGCAAGGACAACGCGATCTATCATCTCGCCGAAGGCCTGGTGCGGCTCTCGAAATTCGAATTTCCGCTGCACCTGAACGACACCACGCGCGCCTGGTTCGCGCGCACGGCGCAGTCCGTGGATGAGAGGACCGCCGCCGACATCCGTGCGGTGCTGGCGGACAAGCCCGATGAGGCGGCGCTGGCGCGGCTCTCGGCCATTGCGCCCTTTAATGCGCAGCTGCGAACCACCTGCGTCGCCACCATGCTGCAGGGCGGCCACGCCGCGAACGCGCTGCCGCAACTCGCGAGCGCCAAGGTCAATTGCCGCATCATGCCGGGCGAGCCGGCCGACGAAGTGAAGGCGACGCTGATCAAGGTGCTCGCCGACGACGAGATCGCGGTGACGCAGATCGAGCGGGAGGTTGCGAGCGAGCCGTCGAAGCTGAACGAGGAGATCGTCGGCGCGATCGAAAAGCTGTCGCACGAGTTCTGGCCCGAGGCGACCGTGATCCCGGTCATGAGCTCGGGCGCCACCGACGGCGCCTTCCTGCGCAATGCCGGGATTCCCACCTATGGCCATTCCGGCATGGCGATGGAGCTCGGCGACTCCGCTCGCCTGCACGGCAAGGATGAGCGCGTGCCGATGAAATCCTTCTACAACGGCAATGAATATCTCTATCGCCTGGTGAAGATGCTGGCGGGCGGGACCTAGCGCTCGCAGGCCAAATCCTTCACCGCGCGGTCCGAAGCGTATTCGATAAGCCGCTGACGCGCTGCGCCGACTGCTGATCGGCGGAGCCTGCCGCGAGCGAAAGCTCCATTCCCCGAGAGCAATAATCTCCATAGCCGTGCCCCCGATGGCGCGGCGTTTTCGGCTGCGACAAGCTCGAGGTCAACAACAACAAGAAAACATCTTCGTGCAACGACGCATTGGGATCACGGCAGAGCCGGCCAGCTGATGGAGAGGAAGATGCTAGCGCAGACAGAAGTCCGGTCTTTGGCCGGTGATGTGCTCGGGAATGGGCAAGTCCAGAATTCCATTCGAACCATGCTGAATTGTGCGACGGCAGGCGAGTTCCGCGAAGCCATGTCCCGCGTCGCCTCGTCGGTCTCCATCGTCTGTACCGATGGCCCGCACGGCATCGCCGGGTTCACCTGCTCGGCCGTCTGCTCGGTCACGGATGAACCTCCGACCATCATGGTCTGCGTCAACCGCAGGAGCGCGGCCAATGCCGTCATCAAGGGCAACGGCGTGCTTTGCGTTTCCAGCCTCGGCGCCGACCAGATAGAACTGTCGCAAATGTTCGCCGGCGTCGGCCGGGTGCCGATGGGCGAACGGTTTGCCGGGCCGGACTGGGGCGTACTCGCCAGCGGCGCGCCATACTGCAAGACATCGCGCGTCGCGCTCGATTGCCGCGTCGCCGACGTCAGGGAAATCGGCACCCACAGCGTGATCTTTGCCGAGGTGCTGTCGACCGCTCACGCCGCCGACAGCGAGCCCCTGATCTACCACAGCCGCAACTACGCAACCCTCCGGCACATGGCGTGAGCCGGCCTGCCACCAACCCGCGAACACACAGGAGCTGACGATGCTACGCACTGGCGCACAATATCTGGAAGCCCTCAATGACGGCCGCAATGTCTGGGTCGGCAACGAGAAGATCGACAATGTCGCGACCCATCCCAAGACCCGCGACTACGCCCGCCGCATCGCCGATTTCTACGACCTGCATCACCGCGAGGACCTGCAGGATGTCATGACCTTCGTTGACGAGGACGGTGTCCGCCGCTCGATGCAGTGGTTCGGCCACCGCAACAAGGAGGAGGTGCGGCGCAAGCGCAAATATCATGAGACCATCATGCACGAGCTCGGCGGCACGTCGTTCCCGCGCATGCCCGACACCAACAACTACACGCTGCTTACCTATGCCGATGATCCCCAGCCCTGGGAAGACGCCGCGATCGGCGCCGAGGGGCGGGGACTGGCGCGGAATATCGTGGACTTCTTCGAGTTCGCGCGGAACAACGATCTGAACTGCACGCCGCAATTCGTCGATCCGCAGGCCGACCGCTCGACGACGGACGCGCAGGCGAGGTCTCCGGCGCTGCGCATTGTCGAGACCAGCGAGAAGGGCATCGTCGTCGATGGCGTCAAGGCGATCGGTACCGGCACCGCCTTCGGCGACTGGATCCATATCGGCGTCTTCTTCCGTCCGGGCATTCCGGCCGAGCAGATCATCTTCGCGATGACCCCGGTCAATACCAAGGGCGTCACCGTGGTCTGTCGTGAAAGCACGGTGAAGGACGATCCGGTCGAGCATCCGATGGCGTCGGCCGGCGACGAGCTCGATAACCTCACGGTGTTCGATCACGTCTTCATTCCCTGGAAATACGTCTTCCACATCGGCAACCCCGACCATGCCAAGCTCTACCCGCAGCGCGTGTTCGACTGGCTGCACTATCACGCCATCATTCGCCAGATGGTGCGGGCCGAGCTGATGGCGGGCCTCGCCATCCTGATCACCGAGCACATCGGTACCGCGAAAATCCCGGCCGTGCAGACTCGCGTCGCGAAGTTCGTCGGCTTCCACCAGGCCATGATCGCCCATGTCGTCGCGTCCGAGGAGATGGGCTTCCTCACGCCAGGCGGCCATTACAAGCCGAACATCCTGATCTATGATTTCGGGCGTGCCTATTATCTCGAGCATTTCTCCTCGATGATGTACGAGCTCCTGGACCTGTGCGGGCGCAGCGCCCTGCTGTTTCCGACCGAAGGCCAGTGGAAGGACGCCAAGCTCGGTCCCTGGCTCGAAAAGCTCAACACCGGGCCGAACGGCAAGCCGCATGACCGGCTGAAGATCGGCCGCGTCATCCGCGATCTCTATCTCTCCGATTGGGGCGGGCGTCTGTTCATGTTCGAGAATTTCAACGGCACGCCGCTGATGGCGATCCGGTCGCTGACCATGCAGCGCGCGGAATTCTCCGGCGCCGGCCACTACGCCAAGCTCGCGCGCGACGTCTGCGGCCTCGAGCTGAAGCACGACGCCGCGACCGAATATGGCGCTTCGGCGGCCTATGCCCGCGCCCAGGACTCGGGTGCGCCCAGCACCTTCCTGCCGCCGCGCAAGGTCAGCACCGGCGTACTGGTCGATCCCAGGGTCTGAAACGGGAAGCGGGCTCCGGGGCCGGACCTTCGGGGACGGCTCCGGCAAGACCGGAACAGCGGAATTGTGGAGGACGCCATGGCCTATGTCACCGAGAGCAACATTACTGACATCGTGCTGGACCGCTGGAAGGCGGTGCCCGATCCCAGGCTTCGCAACATCATGCAGTCGATGATCGAGCATCTGCATGCTTTCGTACGGGATATCGAGCCGACGGAGCAGGAATGGATGGCTGCGATCGAATGGCTGACGCGCACGGGCAAGCTGTCAAACGACAAGCGGCAGGAATTCATCCTGGCCTCCGACGTGGTCGGCGTCAGCATGCTGGTCGACTGCATCAATCATCGCCTGTCATCCGAAGCGACACCAACGACGGTGACCGGCCCGTTCCACGTGCATGACTCGCCGAGTCTGCCCGACGGCGCCGACATGGCCAAGGGTGCGCCGGGCGAGGTCTGCTATGTCTCGGGTTCGGTTCGCAGCGTCACGGGAAAAGCGATCGCCGGCGCGACGCTCGACATCTGGCAGGCGGATGGCGACGGGCATTACGACGCACAGCACGGCGGCGACGAGCCGTGGATGCGCGGCATCTTCAGGTCGGATACCAACGGCGACTTCGTGGTCCAGACCGTGCTGCCGGTGCCCTATTCGATCCCGATGGACGGCAGTGTCGGAGAAATCATGGCGCGCACCGAGATCAGTCCGATGCGGCCGTCGCATATTCACTTCCGGATCGATGCGCCCGGCCACCGCCGGTTGATCACGCATTTGTTCAAGAAGTCGTGCCCCTATATCGCAACCGACGTGGTCTACGGCGTCAAGGCGCCGTTGATCGCGGAGTTCAGGCTGATGCCGGCCGGCAGCACGACGCCGACGGGCACCATCTCCAACCAGCCATTCTGGCTGCTCGAATATGATTTCGTGCTGCAGTCGGCGGCGGAAGCGGGAACAGTAGCCGCCGACGTGGCGGCGTGAGGCGGTCAGTGCTTGGCCGGTGATTTGCCGCCGCCGAACTGGGCATTGACCACCGAGCGCAGCCATTGATTGCCGGGGTCGCGGTCAAACCGCTCGTGCCAATATTGCGCGATCTCGAATTCCGGCAGCTTGATCGGCGATTTTGCGAGCTGCATGTCGAGCTCGCGGGCGAGGACGGCAGCGACCGGCCCGGGCATGGTCGCGACCGCATTGGTGTTCTTGGCGAGGATCGCGGCTGCCGTGAAGGTCGGTACATGGGCGATGATGTTCCTGGCGGGAAGCTGTTCCTCCAGCGAACGCTCGGCGATCTGGTGCGGATGGCCGGTGCCGGCCGCGGTGATGAAGACGTGCTGCTCCTCGAGAAAGGCGGCCAGCGACGGATTGCGGGAAAGACGCGGATGGTCCTTCTGAAAAATGCACATGTGCCGGCCGGAGAACAGCTTTTGCCGACGGATGCCGGGGATCAGCAGCGGAAACTCGCCGATGGCGAGATCGATCTCGCCGGCTTCAAGCGCCGTGTGGAGGTTCTGCAGGCCGATTTGCGCCGCGCGCAGGCGCACGCCGGGCGCGGTGTCCAGCAGGACTTTCATCACGGCCGGAAGCAGAACGATCACCCCGGCATCGAGCGTGAAGACGCGAAACACGCGCGTCGACTGTTTTGCATCGAAGCGGGTCTGCTCGTTGCGAAGCCGCTGCAAGCCATCGAGCAGCGCGCGGACCGGCTTCTCCAGCTCAAGCGCCTTCGCGGTCGGCTCCATGTGCAGCGCGACGCGGACAAAGAGGGGATCACCGAAATAGCGGCGCAGCCGCGCCAGTGTCTTGCTCAGCGCCGGCTGTTGCGTATGCAGCGCCTCGGCCGCGCGGGTCAGGCTTCGTTCCCGAAACAGCACGTCGAGGACCCGGAGCGCATGCAGGTCGAGATCTTCAGCGTGTTTTCCGGGTTTGGTTTTCATATCCGCCCGGTCGATAGCTTAACCGCGACACTGTCGCTACGCTAGCCTCCTGCACGAGCTGGTCAAAAGGAGAAGGCCACATGAAGTCATTCATCTTCGAAGCGGCGCCGGGGCGCGTGGTGTTCGGACCGAACGCCGTCGATCAATTGCCGCGCGAGATCGAGCAGCTCGGCGCGCGGCGCGCGCTGGTGCTGTCGACGCCGCAGCAACGGGCCCTGGCGGAGGATATCTCGCGCCGCCTGGCCGGGCGCAGTGCGGGGGTCTATCCGCATGCCGTGATGCATGTGCCGATCGAGGTCGCGAACAAGGCGATCGAGGAGGCGGCGCGGCTTGGCGCGGATTGCATGGTCGCGGCCGGCGGCGGATCGACGATCGGTCTCGCCAAGGCGATCGCGCTGCATTCCAGTTTGCCGATCCTCGCCATCCCGACGACCTATGCCGGCTCGGAGATGACGCCGATCTACGGACTGACCGAGGCGGGACTGAAGCGGACCGGCCGCGACCGGCGGGTGCTGCCGAAGACCGTGATCTACGATCCGCTGCTCACGCTTGATCTGCCGCTCGGCATGTCGATTGCCAGCGGCTTCAACGCCATCGCACATGCAGCCGAAGCGCTGTATGCGGAGAATGCCAACCCGATCACGAGCCTGATGGCGGAAGAAGGCATCCGTGCCCTGACGCACGGATTGCCGGGAGTGAAGGTGAACCTGCATGATATCGACAGCCGCAGCGATTGCCTCTACGGGGCCTGGCTGTGCGGCTCAGTGCTGGGACTGGCGAGCATGGCCCTGCATCACAAGCTCTGCCATGTGCTGGGCGGCACCTGGAATTTGCCGCATGCCGAAACTCACACGATCATTCTTCCGCACGCGATCGCGTATAATCATGCTGCCGCGCCCGAGGCGATGAGCCGGATCGAGCGCGCCATGAACGCGCCGAATGCGCCAGGAGCCATCTTCGACCTGATGCAGAAACTGGGCGCGCCGCTCTCGCTGAGGGAATTGGGCATGAAGCGCGAGGACCTCGCGCGCGCCGCCTCGCTGGTGATGGAACAGCCTTACTACAATCCGCGGCCCGTTACTTCCGATGGCGTGCTGGCGCTGCTTGACGATGCATTCGAGGGCAGGCGGCCCGGCGTTTCCAGCGGGCACGCCAGGGTGGCGTAGAGGAGCGGCGAAAGCCGCCTCGGTCGCCGGTGTGCGTTTATCGCACAAATGAGCGATATTTGACTTGAGTGTGCTTCTGCTTTACGCCGCTCGCGCAAGCGCGGCGCAAGGCGGGTCATGACGACGGCAACAAGGGAAATGTCGACCGAAATCCTCATCGTCGGCGGTGGGCTCGGCGGCGTCAGCGCGGCGCTGGCCGCGACGCGCTTGGGCCGCAAGGTGGTGCTGGTCGAGGAACTGGACTGGCTCGGCGGGCAGCTCACCGCGCAGGGCGTGCCACTCGACGAGCATCCCTGGGCAGAGAGCCTGGTGTCGTCGCAGAGCTTTGCCGCGCTCCGCAGGGGCATCCGTGCCTGGTACCGCGACCACAAGCCGCTCACCGAGGAAGCGCGGCGCGACCTGCTGCTCAATCCGGGCATGGGCAATGTCGGCACGCTCTGCTGCGAGCCGATCGTGGCGCTGCGCGTGATCGAGGCGATGCTGGCGCCGGCGATTGCGGCGGGGCTGCTGACGGTGATGCGCCGGCATCGCGTCACGGGCTGCGAGATCGATGGTGACAGGATATCCGGCGTAGATGTGCTTGATCTCGATAGCGGCGCGAGCCTCTTGATTCTCGCTTCGATCGTCATCGACGCCACCGAAACCGGCGAGCTGCTCGCGCTCGCTGATATCGAGCACGTGCTCGGCGCGGAGTTGCGAGAGGAGACCGGCGAACTGCACGCGATTGATGGACCCGCCGATCCGCTCGACCAGCAGGCGCTGACCTGGGGCTTTGCGCTCGACTATCTGCCGGGCGAAGACCACACCATCGAGAAGCCCGAGGGCTACGAGCATTTCCGCCGCGTGAGGCTTCCCTTCTGGCCGGGCCCGCAATTCGGCTGGACCGTGAGCAACCACGTCACGCACCAGCCGCTCGACCGCAAACTCTTCATCGGCGAGACCGACGAGCCCTATCTGTTCGATCTCTGGCATGCACGCCGCATCGCCGCGCGGCGCAATTTCCTGCCGGGCGCCTATCCGAGCGATATCACCATCGCGAACTGGCCGCAGATGGATTACTGGCTGAAGCCAGCCGTCGGTGTTGCGGAGGAGGCCGCGCGCGCGGCGCTCGACGAAGCGCGCCGCTTCTCGCTCTCGTTCTTCTACTGGCTGCAGACCGAGGCGCCGCGCCACGACGGCGGCAACGGCTATCCCGGCCTGCGCCTGCGCGGCGACGTGCTCGGCACCGAGGATGGCCTCGCCAAGCAGGCCTATTACCGCGAGGGCCGCCGCATCCGCGCCGAGTTCACGGTCAAGGAGCAGCATATCGGCGTCGCGGCGCGTGCCGGCTTCGACCGCGCCGAGCATTTTGCCGACAGCGTCGGCATCGGCGCCTATCGCATCGACCTGCATCCTTCGACGACGGGCACGCGCGACACCGTCGACATCGACACGTTTCCATTCGAGATTCCGCTCGGCGCCCTGCTGCCGGTACGCGCGGACAATCTGCTCCCCGCCTGCAAGAACCTCGGCACCACGCGCATCACCAACGGCGCCTATCGCGTGCATCCCGTCGAATGGAGCATTGGGGAGGCGAGCGGGGCGCTCGCGGCCTATGCGCTGGCGCACGACATTCCGCCCCGCGCGGTGCGCAGCGATCCCAAACGTCTCGAGGATTTCCAGGCGCTCCTCGACGGCCTCGGCGTGCTGGGCCACTGGCCGCGCTATGGCGCTCTCAAACCCGGCAGCCGGCGCGGCTACCGGCCGCCCTCGTGAAAAACGTCAGGGCAGGATGCCGGACAGCGATTGCGCCGCCGATTTCAGCGCCGGCAGCAATTCGTCCTTGAGCCGGCGCTGCGTAACGCGGGTTGCCTGCGAATTGACATTCAGCGCCGCCACCACGCGGCCGCTGCGGTTGCGCAAGGGAACAGAGAGCCCGAACAAATTGAGCTCGAGCTCCTCGTTGTTGGCGGCATAGCCCGTCTGCCGCGCCTCGCGGATGAGGTCGAGGATCTTCTTGCGGTCGGTGATGGTCTTTGGCGTGCGCGCCTCGATCCTGGCCTTCTGAAGCAGCCGGGCGATCTCCTCGTCGGGCTTGTCGGCGAGCAGGATCCGTCCTGAAGACGAATTGAAGGCCGGCAGCCGCAAGCCCGTCTTGATGACATAGGCGATACTGGCGCCCGGCGGCTCGGCGCGGGCGATGAAGATCACCTCGGCGCCGCTCAGGACCGACACCGAGGCGGCTTCGCCCACCGCGCGCGAGAGCGAATCCAGATGCGGCTGTAGCGCGCTGTCGAGGCCGAGCGAGGCGAGATAGGTGTAGCCGAGGCGGAGCACGTCGCCGGTCAGCTCGAACCGCTTCTTGTCGACCACGGCAAAGCCGAGCTCGACCAGCGTATGCAGGAGCCGCCGCGCCACCGCGCGGTCGAGGTTGGTAGCGGCGGCGACCTCCGCCACATTCATGCTGCGCCGGCCCGGGCCAAAGGCTTCCAGCACCTGCAATCCGCGCGCAAAGCCGGAGACGAATTTCTGGCCGTCGCGTTCGATGGTCGGGCTCGCTTTCTTGGCCATGTCCGATTCGAGACTCATGGGCTGTTCGCCCACAAGACTTGGACAGGACCGGGATGATTGCAACGGCGGATCATGTGGTTTCGGGGCTCTCGATGTCGGCCTTTTGCGTCTCCGGCCCGAGCGCGACCGCGGTAAGCGCGATCAATACGACCAGCAGCAGGAAGCCCGCGACCGAAATGTAGCTGCCGGTCCAGACGAGCAGCGCGGTCGCGATCAGGGGCGTCAATCCCGCGAGCGGGTCGGAGATGGTGCGCGCCAGCGTCACGCCGGTGCTGCGGCTGCGCACATCGAAGATTTCGGCGAGATAGGCGCCCGAGGTCGCGAGGATCACCTTGACGCCGATGCCGTATTCGATCGCGAGCGCAAGATAGATGAGCATCGGCTGCTTGGTATTGGCGAGCCAGAAGAAGGGAAACGCAAAGGCCGCCATCAGCGTTAGCCCGGCGAGATAGACCGGTTTGCGGCCGAAGCGATCGCAAAGCAAGCCGGTCAAGGGAATGACGGCAAGCCCGATCAGGTTGGCCAGCATCACGCCGGTGAGGCCGACGCTCGCGGGAAGGCCGAGCGTCTTGATGCAATAGGAGATCGCGAACACGTTGAAGAGCTGGCCGCCGACCGCGTCCGCCGAGCGCGCGCCGGCCGCGATCAGGAGCCGCTTCCACTGCCGTCTCACCACGTCCGAGAACGGCGCGGGATGGATGCGCGCGGTCCGCTTCAGCCGCTCGAAGGCCGGCGTCTCCTGCACCTGCATCCGCATGAAGATGCCGACGATCGCGAGCAGGAAGCCGAGCAGGAAGGGAATGCGCCAGCCCCATTGCAGGAATTGCTCGCGCGGCATGGTCGAGAGTGCGGCGAACATTGCGGTGCCGATCAGGATGCCGAGCGACACGCCAAGCGCCGGCAGGCTGGTGAGCAGGCCGCGCTGTCGCGGCGTCGAAAACTCCGCGATCATGGTGATGGCGCCGCCGAACTCCGCGCCGGCGCCGATGCTCTGCACCAGCCGCAACGCCACAAGCAGGATCGGTGCCCAGACGCCAATCGCGGCATAGGTCGGCAGCAGGCCGATGCAGCCGGTGGCGATCCCCATCATCACGAGGCTTGCGACCAGCACCTTCTTCCGCCCGAGCGTGTCGCCGAAGCGGCTCAGGATCACGCCGCCGACGGGTTTCAGGAAGAAGCCGATGCCATAGGCGGCGAATGCCGCGAGCGTGGCGTTCGCCGGATCGAGGTTCGGGAAGAACAGCGTGTCGAACACGAGGGTAGCGGCGGTGCCGTAGATGTAGAAGTCGTACCATTCGAGCACGGTGCCGATGAAACTCGACACCACCACCTTGCGCCGTTCATTGGCGGTGACGGACATCGCCGCGACCGGCGCTTCGATACTCACGGACATCGACAAGCCTCCCCATCGCGCGCCGTGGCGCGATCCAAGTTGTGCGTATATCGCACATTTGTGCGTATTTGTTTACAGGGCATAGCTACACTGTCAATGTGTGAAAAAGGAGCAGGCTTCCGTGCTGGACCATTACAGCGGTGCGACGCGCGTCGTTTTCATCCTCGGCGACCCCATCGCGCAGGTGAAGGCACCTCAGGGGCTGACGCGCGAGTTCGAGCGACGAGGACGCGACGCCATCGTCGTGCCGCTGCAGTTGCCGCCGGCCGATGTCGATGCCGGCATTGTCGCGATCACGCGCGCGAAAAATGTCGACGGGCTGATCGCGACCATCCCGCACAAGTTTGCGCTCGCAGCGCGCTGCGCCACGTTGTCGGAGCGCTCGAAATTCCTGGGCGTGGCCAATGTCGCGCGCCGCAATGCCGACGGCGGCTGGCATGGCGACATGCTCGACGGCGAGGGCTTTGCCGATCCGCTGGCAAAAGCCGGCTGCGCCTTCAAGGGCAACCGTGCGCTTCTCGTAGGCGCCGGCGGGGCGGGCAGCGCGATCGCGCTGGCGCTGCTCGATCGCGGCGTGGCGCGGCTTGCCGTGCATGACGTCGATGCGGTCAGGCGCGACGCGCTGATCGCAAAACTTGAGTCAAAATTTTCCGGCCGCGTCGTGGCGGGCTCCGCCGACCCCTCCGATGCCGCCATCGTCGTCAACGCCACGCCGCTCGGCATGAAGCCGGACGACTCGCTCCCGGTCGACGTCTCCCGCCTTGCGCCTGCGGCCTTTGTCGGCGACGTCGTCACGGTTCCCGAAATGACGTCGTTGCTCGTCGCTGCTCAGGAAAAAGGCTGCCGAATCCAGACCGGTGTCGGCATGTTCGGGGGCAATCTCGGCCTGATGGCGGATTTCTTCACAGGCGCGGCAGGCTGCGACACCAGCGCGCAGTAACCATGACGGGGGCTGGCGCTGGAACTGAACCGCGGCATTCCTACATACACGAATGAGGGAAGTGTAGTTATCGGGAGGCCAATATGGGCCTGAAACCTGTGGTTGGCGCGCTGGCTGGCGCCGTGCTGCTTGCGGCCGGCAGCTTTGCGACGGCCGACGAATATCGTGCGGACGAATTTTTCGGCCTTGATCTGTCGAAGGCCGTGCTGTCGCCGAGGCGGCTCGGCCCGCCGGCCGAATTTGCACCGGTCGCGGTCGAAGCCAGGGGCGATACCAAGGGCGATACCAGGATCGAGCCCCGCAAGGTCGCCGTGGAGAACATCAAGGCGGCGCCCCGGCACATCGCGGCCCATGTCAGCGAGAAGCCGAAAGGCGCGGCGCGGACCAAGCTCGCGCACCGCCACCGCAACCCGCTCGACGCGCAGGCGATGGATACGCGGGTCCAGAAATGGCCGTGCAGGTCCGGCGGTATCTGCAACTGGAAGCAATAATTCCCGGCTCAAGAGTCATCCGGCCGTCGCAAAAGCTTCGGCCCTGAGTTAAAAAAGCTTCGGCTGAGAGTCAAACGCGGCAGGCACCCTTCATCGTGATTCGATGAAGGGCGCCTGAATGACTCGAAAAAAGCCGTTCCTGACCAGGCGCCAATTGCTGGTCCGTTCCGCTTCCTCGCTGGCGCTCGCAGGCGCCGGGATTGTCGCAAAACCCTATCTCAGCCGCGCGGCCGACCGGCCGCAGATTTCGCCTGGTATCCAGTCCGGCGACGTCGACGCAGGCTCCGCCATGGTGTGGGCGCGCGCCGACCGCCCTGCGCGGATGCGCGTGGAATGCTCGACTGTCGAAAGCTTCAGGACCATTTTCAGCGCGGCTTCGACTGATGCGCTGCCCGATCACGACTTCACCGCGAAGCTGCTGCTCGAGAATCTCCCCGCAGGGCAGGACATTTTCTACCGCGTGCGGTTCGATGACATCGCCTCCGGCGTCGCAGGCGAGAGCCGCGTCGGCCGTTTCCGCACCGCGCCTCGCGACGATCAATCGATCTCGCAATCGATCTCGTTTGTCTGGTCCGGCGACACCGCGGGGCAGGGCTGGGGCATCGATGTCAGCCGCGGCGGATATCGGACCTATCGGACCATGCTCGAGAATCGTCCGGACTTTTTCATCCATTCCGGCGATCACATCTATGCGGATTGCTCGATCCCGGCCACCCAGCAGCTTCCGAACGGCGAAATCTGGCGCAACATCGTCACGGAGGAGAAGTCGGCGGTCGCCCATAGCCTCGCGCAGTATCACGGCAACTACCGCTACAACTGGCTCGACGAGAATTTTCGCGCCTTCCACGCCGAAGTGCCCATGTTCGCGCAATGGGACGACCATGAGGTGACCGACGACTGGTCGCCCACGGGCAGTTACGATGACAGCGGCACCGACGAGAGCGGCAATTCGCGGCTGATCGCGCGCGCCCGCCGCGCCTTCTTCGACTACATGCCGATCCGCGAGATGCCGGCGCAGGCCGGCCGCATCTATCGCAAGATTTCCCATGGACCGCTGCTCGACGTCTTCATGATCGACATGCGCAGCTACCGCGACTCCAGCTGGAACAAGGGCGACGAGCGCGCGGGCAGCTTCATCCTTGGGGCTGCGCAGCTCGCCTGGCTGAAGCGTGAGCTTGCGGCGTCGAACGCGACCTGGAAGGTGATCGCCGCCGACCTGCCGATCGGGTTGATCAGCCTCGACGCGGTCGCGCTCGGCGATGGGCCGCCTTCGCGGCGAGAGCACGAGATCGCCGATCTGCTCGCCTTCCTCAAGCATGCCGGCGTCCGCAATATCGTGTGGCTCACCGCCGACATGCATTACACCGCCGCGCATTATTATGATCCGAACCGCGCGGTCTTCCAGGATTTCGAACCGTTCTGGGAGTTCGTCTCGGGGCCGCTGCACGCCGGCACCTGGGGGCCGGGAACGCTCGACAACACGTTTGGGCCAAAGGAGATCTATCAGAACGGCTGCAGCGCGGAACAGGGCGAGAACCTTGCGCCTTGCTTCGGCCTGCAATTCTTCGGCCGCGTCGACATCGACGGCAAGACCGGCGTCATGACCGTAACGCTGAAGGACGTCGACAACCGCGACCTCTGGTCGGTCGATATCCCGCCGCGGCCGGATGCGCGGCGGCTGCAGCACCTCACCAGCCGATCTTGATTTGGGGCCCGCGTTGCGGGCAGACTGGCCCTCGACCCGGCCCGCCGTTCCAACCATCCCAAAACAACAGCGCGTTCTCGTCGTTTTCCCGCGAGGGCGCATGGCGGCGCCGGTTTCAAGGAGTAGTCATGGAAGCTTTTCAAACCCAGGGCATTCGGCTGCCGCGGCTCGGGCTCGGCACCTTTCGCATGCAGGGCGATGTCTGCCGCGCCGCGGTCGAAAGCGCGCTCGCGCTCGGCTACCGCCACATCGACACCGCCGAAATGTACGCCAATGAGGACGCCATCGGCGCGGCCATCACTTCATCCGGCGTGCCGCGCGGCGAGCTGCATGTCACGACAAAAGTCTGGAACGAAAATCTCGCGCCCGACGCCATGCGCCGTGCCTTCGACACCAGCCTGAAGAAGCTGCGGCTCGACGTGGTCGATCTCTATCTCGTGCACTGGCCGAAGCCGGGCATGCATCTGCCGTCGATGTTCGAGACGCTGATGAAACTGAAGGAAGAGGGGCGCACCCGCGCCATCGGCGTCGCCAATTTCAACGTCGCGCTGCTCAAGACCGTGGTCGAGGAATTGAAGGCGCCGATCGCCTGCAACCAGATCGAATATCACGTGATGCTCGATCAGTCGAAGGTGAAGAAGTACATGGACGCGAAGTCGCTTCCCTTGGTGGCGTATTGCCCGCTGGCGCAGGGCCGCGCCGCGTCGGACGAGACGCTGATCGCGATCGGCAGGAAGCACAACGCGAGCGGAGCGCAGGTCGCCCTGAAATGGCTGCTCGACCAGCATGGCGTCGCGGCGATCCCGAAGGCCTCGCGCCATGAGAGCCAAAAGGCCAATTGGGATGCACTCCGCGTCACGCTCGACGACGACGACCGCAAGAAAATCGCCGCGCTGCCGAAAGACAAGCGCTTCGTCAGCCCGGGCTTCTCGCCGGCGTGGGACTGATCGAGCAAGAGAATGGCCCCTTGCGGGGCCATTCCTGTGTCGGCCTTGTTGTACTCTTTTTATTTGAGCATGATCTCCGCGCAAACGCTACGCGTTTGTCGCGAGGGAAAACCGGTTCCCACTTTTCCGGATTATGCCCTAGTAGCGGTGCTCGTGGATCACGACACGGTCGTGATCGCGATGCCAGCCACGGTGCCAGCCATAGTCCCGGTGCACGCGCATTTCGGCGCGGGAGCGGTCCCAGCCATGATGATAGCCGCCGCGCTTGATCACGACGGTCTCGGCGCTCGCAATCGAAGGCACCGCGACCGCGATCGCACCCAGCGCCGCGACGACATAACCAAACTTCCTCATGTAGTCCTCCTCACTCTCAGTGAGGATTAAAACAGCGAGCGTGAAGGAACGTTCCGACGGAACCTGAAGAGAATCCTGAACGTGCGTTCAGCTTCGCGCGGTGCATCTTGCCTCAGCGGTTCACGACACCGGCCGCTCGCATTTGTGCTGGGGCGGGGTGGGCTTGCCGTTGGAGGTGAACTTGCCGTCCCTGATGGAATACTGGTTCTTGTCGTTGCGGTTATACATCGCGCGAACGGTGCCGTCGCTCTGGTGGATCATGCCGTATTCGCGCGTCTGCTTGACCGAGGGAAAATAGACGCGCAGGTGAATTATGCCATCGACCGAGACGGAAAGCGACAGCACCTCGGACTCGTCGCGGACGTCGCCGAAGTCGCGCCGGTGCACCACGCGATCGTCGGCGATCTCGTAGGACAGCACCGTCCCCTTGTTGTGATCGGGCGGCAACGAGCAATCGAGCGACCATGGGCCGATCAGGCCCCATTGCTTCGCCGTCTCCGCCATGGTTTCGGCTGAGGCGTGATGAGCGAGTACCACCGAGAGAGCCGCCGCCAGCAGCAGCCGGCCGAAAAACCCGTTCACTCTCGCAAACTCCTTCCCACGCGATTCCCGCGTGGCCACGGCGGCGCACTCTGGTCGTAAAATGTATCGAAATTGCGCTTTGCCGTGCGGAAAAAGCCGTGCCGGAGAAATCAGGGCGGGCAGCATCCTGCGATCTTGTTGATCCTGGTCAATGCAGCTCCTCCGAGCGCCCCGTGACGATGACCAAGTTAAGGGTTTGACGTGACGGACAGGGAAATCAGATTCAAGAGCGGCGGCATCCGGCGGCTCCATGCGGCGGGCGATCGATGCGCATGGGTCGCCGTCGGGCACCGAGCAGGAATTCCTGATGCAGTTGGGCAGGCGTCTGCATGACACGCGGATGCTGCTCGACATGTCGCGCCGCGAGCTCGCCCGCCGGTCCGGCATTTCGGAGCGCTATATCGCGCAGATCGAGGCCGGCAGGGGCAATGTGTCGATCGTGCTGCTGCTGCGGATCATTCAGGCGGTGCGGACGCCCTGATCCATCCGAGAATTGGAGATGTCTGCATGGGACAGCTCGTCCTCGCCGCCAAGGTCACGCATGTGCCGTCCCTGATGCTGTCGGAAGTCGAAGGCAGCCCGCTCCGATCGGCGCGGGCCGGCGCGGTCGAAGCCCTGCGCGAACTGGGCCGCCGCGCCAGCGAGCGCAAGGTGTCGACCTTCATCGTGTTCGACACGCATTGGCTGTCCAATTTCGGCTACCACATCAACGCCAATCCGCGGCATCGCGGCTCGTTTACGAGCCACGAGGCGCCGCAGATGATCCAGGACCTGCCCTACGATCTGCCGGGCAACACGGCGTTGGCCGAGGCGATCGCGGACGAGGCGGCGAGCGCCGACCTCAACGTGATCGCGCACCGAGGTAGAGAGCCTCGGGCTCGAATACGGCACCATCGTGCCGATGCACTACATGAATGCCGACGGCCGGGCGAAGGTCGTCTCGGTCGCCTCGCCCCTGTTCACCTCCTGGGAAGAAAGCCGCGCGCTGGGCGAGGCCACGCGGCGCGCGATCGAGCGGTCCGGCGAGCGGGTGGCGGTGCTTGCCAGCGGATCACTGTCGCACCGGCTCTGGCCCAACAAGAAGCTGGGCCCGGAGGCCTGGACATCGGTCGCCAGCGAATTCAACCGCCAGGTCGATCTGCGGGTGCTCGAGCTCTGGCGCGAGCGCCGCTACCGCGAGTTCATCGACATGCTCCCGGACTACGCCGTCAAGTGCAACGGCGAGGGCGGCATGGCCGACACCATCATGCTGTTCGCGGCGCTCGGCTGGTATGGCTATCAGGGCGAAGCCGAACAGCTCTGCGACTATTTCCCGTCCAGCGGCAGCGGCCAGGTCAATGTCGAGTTTCATGTCGGCGAGTAGGATTTCACGCCCGCGCCTGCTTCTCGATATTGGCACTTCGGACCGGGCACGCCGAATTCGCGCCGGCAGACGTCGGCGAGCACGGCCACGCCCTCGCGGATCTGCTGCTCGGAGGGGCTCGCAAAGCAGAGCCGCAAGCCGGCTGCCGGCATAGCCCTTGTTGGTCGACCATTCCGGTCCCGGATTGATCGCGACGCCGGCGGCGAGCGCCGCCTGATAGAGCTTCAGCGTGTCGACATTGTCGGGCAGCTTCACCCAGAGGAAGATGCCGCCCTTGGGATCCTCGAACTCCGCCGAGGTGCCGAACTGCTCGCCCAGCGCCTCCATCAGAGTGTCGAGCTTGCGGCGGAGCCCGCGCGTCAGCTTCGGCACGTGCGAGGCGAAATGCGGCGCGCAATATTCGGCGAGCACCATCTGCTCCAGCGCGCCACTTCCGGCATCGGTCTTCAGTGCCAGCATCCGCGACATCATCTCCCAGGGCGCGACGATGAAGCCGACACGCAGCGCCGGCGCGATCGATTTGGAGAACGAGCCGATATGGATCACGCCGCCATTCCCAGCCATGGCGTAGATCGCGGGCGGGCGCTTTCCGTCCCAGATCAGGTCGGCATAGCAATCGTCCTCGAAGATCGGCACGGCGTATTCCAAAGACAGCTTCAGCAATTCGGCACGGCGCGCCTCCGGCATGATGGTGCCGGTCGGGTTCTGCACGGTCGGGATGGTGTAGATGTATTTCGGCCGGATGCCCTTGGCCTTGAGATCGGCGAGGGTCTTGGCGAGCACGTCCATCCGCATGCCCTCGCCATCGAGGGGAATGCCAATCGTGTTGACGCCGAGCCGGGTCAGGCGGTTCAGCGAGCCCTGATAGGTCTCCTGCTCGACGATCACGGTGTCGCCGCGCGCGAGCAGCGTCTGGTTGACGAGGTCGAGCGCCTGCAGCGAGCCGGAGACGATCATGATGTCGTCGGCTGTCGCAACGATGCCGGCGTCGCGCTTCAGCTTCGAAGCAGAGAAATTCGCGCAAGGGCCGGTAGCCCTGTGGGCCGTTCGCGAGTCCATAGGTGGCAAGCGTCTTGCCCTCGCGCTTGAGCACCGCGTTCACGGCCTCGATCAGGCCCTCGACCGGCACCTGCTCGGGATCATTGTTGCCGCCGACAAAACTGTATTTCGCCAATCCCGTCCACCTGACCGCGGGCGCGGGCAGGCCGGCCGGCAGCAGGGGCGCGAAATCGAAGTTGGCTGAGGTCATGAGCGGCGTCTCCCCTGTTCTTGTTGAGACCGATCTTAGACAAGTCCTCCGCGCTTGTCGTCAAGTTGACCATTGACGGATTCGTCCGCTGGAGGCAGCATGCGGCCGTTCTCAGGGCAGGGTGAAAGTCCCTACCGGCGGTATGCAGCCTTGTGCTGCGAGCCCGCGAGCGCCTTCCGGTGGAAGGGTCGAGCAGATCAGGTGAGATGCCTGAGCCGACGGTCAAAGTCCGGATGAAAGAGAACGCGCGAGCCGGCCCGCTAGAATCGCGGGGTCGGCGCGCACGTGATCGCCTTGGGTGACGTGTCGGTTACCGGAAAGGAGATCACCATGACACACACCCGCTATGCATTCGTGAAGGCCAACTGGCATGCTGAGATCGTCAGCAAGTCCCTGGACGGCTTCTTGCAGTTGATCCCGGCACATCAAGTCGACGTTTTCGATGTGCCAGGCGCTTTCGAGCTTCCCCTGGTTGCGCGCGATCTTGCGAAATCGGGCAGGTACGCCGCTGTCGCTGCGGCGGCGCTCGTCGTGGACGGAGGCATCTACCGGCACGACTTCGTTGCGCAAGCCGTTGTGAACGGCCTCATGCGCGTCGCCCTGGATACGGGTGTCCCCATCCTGTCGGTGGCGCTTACCCCACATCACTTCCAGCCGACCGAGCACCACATTGGTGTTTTCGCCAGGCACTTTGTGGAAAAGGGCCGCGAGGCTCGCCCTCCTAATCGGCAACACCCGCGAGGCACTGGCGGCATAGAGCGAGAACTCGTCCTCAGGCATGGCTCGCGAGGCAATCGCAGCCATGCCGGCAACGTTCATTCACACCTGGCGCCGGGGCGGGTCTGGTCTGCGTCATGACGCTGGCGCAAGACCCACGGTCCGGCTAAGGGACCCAGCTTAGAAGAGAGATTTTGAAGAAATGGCGGATTCGATCCAGGAAGTGCTGCAAGCCTTTGCCCGCGGCGAGCTCGTCGTCGTCACCGATGACGATGACCGTGAAGGCGAGGGCGATCTGATCGTCGCGGCCTCGCTTTGTACCGCGGAGAAGATGGCGTTCATCATCCGCCACACCTCGGGCATCGTCTGCGCGCCGATCACAACCGATGATGCGCGGCGGCTGCGGCTCGATCCGATGGTCGCGCACAATGATTCCGCGCATACCACGGCCTTCACGGTATCGATCGACTACAAGCCCGACGGCGGCACCGGCATTTCGGCCGACGAGCGCGCCTCCTGCTGCCGGGCACTGGCCAACCCCAACGCCGGCGCCAACGACTTCGCCCGGCCGGGCCACATCTTTCCGCTGATCGCGCGCGACGGCGGCGTGCTGCTCCGCTCCGGCCATACCGAAGCCGCGGTCGACCTCTGCAAGCTGAGCGGCCTGCCGCCGGTTGGTGTCATCTCGGAACTCATGAACGACGACGGCACGGTCACGAAGGGCGAGCAGGTCAGCCGCTTTGCCGCCGCCCACAAGCTCAAGCACGTGACCATCGCCGACCTGATCGCGTATCGCCAGGCGCGCGAGAAGCTGATCGAGCGGGTTTCGACTTTCGTCACCGAAAGCCCGATCGGGCCGCTGCAGGGCTATGCTTACCGATCGCCGTTCGACGAAATCGCCCATGTTGCCTTTGTCTATAACGGCATCGGCGACGGCAAGAAGGTGCTGACACGGCTGCACAAGCCGAACATCGTCAAGGATCTCTTCACCGGACAGGCACGGATGCAGATCGTGCTGAAGCATTTCCAGCGCGCCGGCCGTGGGGTGCTGGTCTATTTGCGCGATGGCGCGGCCGGCGTTCCCGTCGAGCCCCTCGGCGAGCCCAAGACGGCGGAAGCCGATCGCAACAGGCAGTGGCGCGAAGTCGGCGTCGGCGCGCAGATCCTGCGCGACCTCGGCGTCACCTCGATCGTGAACCTCACCTCGTCAGTGCATGACTACAAGGGACTGTCCGGTTTCGGCATCGAGATTGTCGCCAACGAACGGCTGGAAGGTTAACCAACGACGTCATTCCGGGGCGATGCGATGGCGTCGAACCCGGAATCTCGAGATTCCCCGGGGCACAATTGCGCCCCTGAGGTCTGGTGCTTGCGCACCATCCCGGAATGACGTTTACCCAATTCAATTGCGCTTCCGTGCGTAGCGCCTTATTTTGTCAACCAATTCCTTAGAGGAACGACGCGAAAGGATTTTTCATGAGCGTGCGCCCCCAAGCCAAGGACAAGCCGGCGGCGGCTTCTTTCCAGTGGGATGATCCGTTCCTGCTCGACGATCAGTTGACCGAGGACGAGCGGCTGATCCGCGACACCGCGCGGGCCTATGCGCAGGACAAGCTGTTGCCGCGGGTGATCAAGGCCTATCTCGAGGAGAAGACCGACCGCGAGATCTTCAACGAGATGGGCGAGCTCGGCCTGATCGGCGTCACGCTGCCGGAGGAGTACGGCTGCGCCAATGCAAGCTACGTGGCTTATGGCCTGGTGGCGCGCGAGATCGAGCGCGTCGACAGTGGCTACCGCTCGATGAACTCGGTGCAGACGTCGCTGGTGATGTATCCGATCTACGCCTATGGCGACGAAACCCAGCGCAAGAAATACCTCCCCAAGCTCGCGACCGGAGAATGGGTCGGCTGCTTCGGCCTGACCGAGCCCGATGCCGGTTCCGATCCCGGCGGCATGAAGACCCGCGCCGAGAAAGTCTCGGACGGCTACAGGCTCAACGGAGCCAAGATGTGGATTTCGAATGCGCCGATCGCCGACGTGTTTGTCGTCTGGGCCAAGTCGGCGGCCCATGACAACCAGATCCGGGGCTTCATCCTGGAGAAGGGGATGAAGGGCCTGTCGGCGCCCAAGGTCGGCGGCAAGCTTTCATTGCGTGCCTCCGTCACCGGCGAGATCGTGCTCGACAATGTCGTGGTGCCCGAAAGCGCGCTCTTGCCCAACGTCTCCGGCCTCAAGGGCCCGTTCGGTTGTCTCAACCGCGCCCGCTACGGCATTTCCTGGGGCGCGATGGGCGCCGCCGAAGACTGCTTCCACCGCGCGCGGCAGTACACGCTGGACCGCAAGCAGTTCAACCGGCCGCTGGCGGCAACCCAGCTCGTGCAGAAGAAGCTTGCCGACATGGAGACCGAGATCGCGCTCGGCCTGCAGGCCTCCTTGCGCGTCGGCCGCCTGATGGACGAAGGCAAGATGGCCCCCGAAATGATCTCGATCGTCAAGCGCAACAATTGCGGCAAGGCGCTGGACATCGCCCGCATGGCGCGCGACATGCACGGCGGCAACGGCATCCAGATCGAATATCACGTCATGCGCCACTCCTCGAACCTGGAAACCGTGAACACCTATGAGGGCACCCACGACGTCCACGCACTGATCCTGGGCAGGGCGATCACGGGCATCCAGGCGTTTTCGTAACTCTTGCACCGTCATTCCGGGACGATGCGAAGCATCGAACTATGGTACGCAATTGCGTACCTGAGAATCTCGGGCCGTATTCTTTTTCACCACTTCGAGATTCCGGGTCCGGTCCTTCGGACCGTCCTGGAATGACGTCAGAAAAAATCAAAATGGCCGAAAACGACGACGTCCCGTTCAACCGCAACTTTCCGCTCAAGCCCGGCGTGGTCGAGGAGGTGCGTCCTGGCATTCGTCGCGTGCTCTGCGACAATCCGAGCCCGTTCACCTTCACCGGCACGGTCAGCTACATCGTGGGGCAGGGCAAGGTCGCGATCATCGATCCCGGCCCGGACAGCGAAGCGCACGCCAGGGCGCTGCTCGATGCCGTGCGCGGCGAGACCGTGACGCATATCCTGGTCACCCACACCCATCGCGACCATTCGCCGAACACGCCGCGTATCAAGCAGGCGACCGGCGCGCCCGTCTATGCCGAGGGGCCGCACCGGGCCTCGCGGCCGCGCTTCGAGAGCGAGAAGCACAACCCGGAATCCGGCGCCGACCGCGATTTCAGGCCGGATGTGCAGGTGAAGAGCGGCGACGTCATCGAAGGCGCGGGCTTCCGGCTCGAGGCGGTGGCGACGCCGGGCCATACCGCCAACCATCTCGCCTTCGCCTGGTCCGAGCGCAAGATCAGCTTTGTCGGCGACCATGTCATGGGCTGGTCGACCTCGATCGTGGCGCCGCCGGACGGCTCCATGATCGACTACATGGCGTCGCTCGACCGTCTCGCGGCGCGCGAGGAGGACCTCTATTTCTCCGGCCACGGCCCGGAAATCCCGGATGGGCCGCGCTATGTGCGCTACCTGATCCGCCACCGCCAGGCGCGCGAGGCCTCGATCCTGCACCGTCTCTCCAAGGGCGAGGCCGACATCCCGACCATGGTGCGCGCGATCTATATCGGCATCGACCCGCGGCTCACGACCGCGGCCGGCTATTCGGTGCTGGCGCATCTGGAGGATCTGGTCGCGCGCGGCGTGGTCGCGACCGACGGCGATCCCGTGATCGGCGGGACGTACCGGCTGGCAGGCTAGGGATGTCCGGGTTTCCTGACCGTCACGGCTGGCTCGCGGCGATGATCCTCCGCCAGGCCTCAGGCGTCAGTGAGTAGGGCCCAGTGGCGCCCGCGTGAAACAGGCGCCACAGCGTCGGCTTGGTCAATGTCGCGACCACGGCCAAGATGACTGGAAGCGCCGCAATCGGATCGCCGCCAACGGGCGTCAGTTCCTCCACCGCTCCTTGATAGGCACCGCGGTGCCGGGCCGCGTCGATCAACTCGCCGAGTATGGCGCGGCGCAACCCGTGCTCTGCCGCCCCCAAAACGCCCAACAGCAGCTGGCAGGAGCGCATCCCGGGCCGTCCCGCCGGCACGGCTGCGGGATGGCCGTTCTGCGCCAGCTCGAGCATGGCGGCGACCAGATCGACGCCGGCGAGATAGGCGTTGATCGGCTCGACCAGCCGCGGGTTGACGTCGATGACGAGCGTTCCGTCGTCGGTGACGATGACGTCCATCGAGATCGGCCCGTGCCAGTCGAGCTCCCGCACCAGCCGCTCAAGGTGCTCGGCAAGCGACGGCAGCACCACGCTCTCCTTGATGGCGGCGCCGCCGCCGATGCCTTCGCGGACGCGCAGATTGGCGTGATAGGCGACCAGACGCCCGTGGTCGGCGAGCGCCTGAACCATGGCGAGCGGGCCCGAGGCTTGGGTCTGTATCAACAATTCGCCGGTGCCGAGCCCGAGTGCCGCCGCCGCGGTGGGGAGTTCGGCTGCGGTAGCGGCGCGGCGCACGCCGGCGCTCGCGGTCGAGATCGGCCGCTTCACGAACACTGGAAACTTTTCGACGCGCGCGAGATCGTCCTGGTTTCGCACCACGACCGAAGCGGGCTGTGGAATGCCGATCGCGTGCAAGGTGCGGTAAGCCTCGATCTTGTCCTGCACGCGGCTAAGCGCGGCAAAGTCAGGCGCCACCGTCGCCACCTCTAGCCGCGAATGCAGCGCGGAGAGCACCGCCACCTGTTCCTGCGTCGGGAACAGCACGTCGATGTCGCGCATCTTGGCGATGTGGCGCGCGGCATCGAACCACGCCAGCGGATCGTCGGCAAAGCGCGGCACGCGGTGAAGCGCGCGGACATGACGGGTAAAACGGGTCAGGCAGATCGGCGTCGAAGACAGGATTTCGACGTGATGGCCGAGCGCGCCCAGTCGGGTAGCGACCTGGCGGGAGGTCAGGCCTGAACCTTCGCTGAGCAGCACACGCAAGGTTTTTTGCGCGCCGCTGCCTTCCATCCGCTATTTCTTCACCGTCTTCGCCGGCCCCTTCGGCGTTGGCGGCGGCACCGCCTTCTTCACCGGCTTGAGGGCGGCGGTCTCGGCGGCGGTATTGATGTCGTCGATCAGCTTGGTGATGCGCGCGGCGTTGGAGCCGAGGTCGCTCTCGAAATAGCGCGAGGAGGAGCGGATATCGACGCGCGAATCATCGCCATCAGGCATCACTCGGATCGAAACATCCTCGCGGAAACCCATGATCGGTGTGCGCGCCACCGCCTCGATCCGGCCGATGCGGCGCTGCGGCTGCGGTGCGCGCTCATCGATCACGAGCCATTTGCGCTTGTTGACCAGCTGCAGGGTGATCGCGTAGGCGCGGTCGACCGGGATTTCGAGCTGCACCGGCTCGATATCCGGATAGGCCTGCCGCTGCTGCTCGGCGGAATAGAGGCCGGCATAGACGGCGGTGTTGGCGCCGTCACCGCTGCGCAAGCGCCCCAGCGCCTCGAAGCGCGGCGGGTCGATCGGGTCGGTGGTGATGTCGTGGATCGGCGGCAGCTTGCGGTACTGGAAGGCGAGATAGGCCGGATAGGCCAGGATCGCTGCGTCGATCACGAAGGCGATCAGGATGCGGCTCATGCCGCGCGTGCCGTTCTGCCAGATCGCGGCAAAGCCGGCCAAGCCAATCAGGATGGATAGGGCGGCAAGGCCAAGCGCGCCGAAAAAGGTCGCGATCGCCGGCTTCATCTCCAGGAAGCCGAAGCGGACGATGAGGATCGAGACCGCGACCGCTACGATCGAGAACACGGCAAGATTGCGCGCCCAGGTGGCGAGCCCGGAGAAGGGCTCCGACTGGTAGGGAGCGGAAAACCTGCGGGCCATCGATCAAATCTGCCGGTTTTTGAGGCGTTCCGGGCAAATCGCCCGGCACTGTCACGGCCCGTTGAGACCACGACGGTGCGGCAAATTCAAGGGACTTTGGGCTCCGCGCGGCCCGTCATTCCGGGGCGACGCGTCAGCGTCGAACGATGGTGCGCAAATGCGCACCTGAGAATCTCGAGATTCCGGGTCTGGTCCTTCGGACCATCCCGGAATGACAGCCTACGCCGCCGCGTTCGGGAATCTGTAGGCCTTGAACTGCTCACGCAGCGCCGTCTTCAGGATCTTGCCGGTCGCCGTGTGCGGAATGCCTTCGACGAAGACGACGTCGTCGGGCATCCACCATTTGGCGATCTTGCCTTCCATGAACTTGAGGATGTCCTCGCGCGTGGCCTTCTGGCCGCCCTTGAGCTGCACGATCAGCAGCGGCCGCTCATCCCATTTCGGATGATACACGCCGATCACGGCAGCCTCCGCCACCGCGGGATGGCCGACCGCGAGGTTTTCGAGATCGATCGAGGAGATCCACTCGCCGCCGGACTTGATCACGTCCTTGGAGCGGTCGGTGATCCGCATGTAGCCATGCTCGTCGATGGTCGCGACGTCGCCGGTGTCGAAATAGCCTTCCTCGTCGAGGATGTTGGCGTCGATGCGGAAATAGGCCTTGGCGACCGCAGGCCCCGAGACCTTGAGCCGGCCGAAGGTCTTGCCGTCCCACGGCAGCCGCTTGCCGGCGTCGTCGGTGATCTTCATCTGCACGCCGTAGGGCGGGAAGCCCTGGGTCTGCAGGATGTCGAGCTGCTCGTCGCCACCGGACTCGGTGAAGGGCGGCTTCAACGCGGCCAGCGTGCCGAGCGGGCTCATCTCGGTCATGCCCCAGGCATGGCGCACGACGACGCCCATGTCGACGAAGGCCTTGATCATCGAACGCGGCATCGCCGAGCCGCCGCACACGACGAATTCGAGATGAGGCAGTTTCAGATGATTGGCGGCCATGTGCTGCAGCAGCATCAGCCATACGGTCGGCACGCCGGCGGTATGGGTGACCTTCTCGGTGTCGAGCAGCTCGTAGACCGAGGCACCGTCGAGCTTCGGACCGGGCATCACCAGCTTGGTGCCCATCGCCGGCGCGGAGAAGGCGATACCCCAGCTATTGGCGTGGAACAGCGGTACCACCGGCAACATGACGTCGCTCGCGGAGGTGCCGAGCGCGTCCTTCGAGTTGGCCATGAACGAGTGAATTACATTGGAGCGGTGCGAATAGAGCACGCCCTTCGGATCGCCCGTGGTGCCCGAAGTGTAGCACATCGCGGCCGCGGTATTTTCGTCGAAGTTCTTCCACGCGAAATCGCCGTCGGCCTGCTTCAGCCATTCCTCATAGGCGATCGCGTTCTTCAGCGTGGTCTGCGGCATGTGCTCCTTGTCGGTCAGCACGATGAACCGCTTCACGCTGGGCAGCTTGTCGGCGAGCTTCTCCAGGATCGGCACGAATGTGATGTCGGTCATCACCACGCTGTCCTCGGCGTGGTTGATGATCCAGGCGATCTGTTCGGGGAAAAGCCGGGGATTGACGGTATGGCAGATGGCGCCGATGCCCATGATGCCGTACCAGCATTCGAGGTGGCGGGCGGTGTTCCAGGCGATGGTGGCGACGCGGTCGCCGAGCTTGATGCCGTCCCGCTGCAGCATCTGCGAGACTTTCAGCGCGCGTTTGTGAATTTCGGCGTAATTGGTCCGGACAATCGGACCTTCGACCGAGCGGGTGACGACTTCCTGGGTGCCGTGATACGTCGCCGCGTGCTCGATGATCCGGTGACAGAGCAAAGGCCAATCCTGCATCAAACCAAGCATCCGAATTCCCTCCTGAAGCGTTATGTGCTTGCGCCTTGCCGCGTCGGAAGCCGCGGGAAAGGCGATCAAATCCTGGAATTGGCATGAACCATATCGCGGGGAACGGACATCGCAAGTGGGCTTATGGCGGCCGTATGGTTACCGCTGTAGTCGCGCTGGCCCTGCTTGGCATACAAGCGGGCCCTGCTGCGGCGAAGCGGGTGCCGCTCGGCGACTTGTTCGAAGGTCCGCCAAGGCTGCGCGGGAGCCTGCATTCGCTGAAAATACCGTTGCCGCGGCCACGCCCGGCCGAGGCGCCCGCGGCCGGGCCGTCTGCGGAGAAGCCGGCGGCCGAATCGGACAAGCCGGCCGAGCAGGCCGCGCCAGAGCCCTCCGCCTGCCGCCTTTCGCTCACCGAGGAGATCGCGGTCGCGCCGAGCATCCCCGACGTGCACGGCCCCGGCGGCTGCGGCGGTAGCGACCTGGTGCGGCTGGAAGCGATCGTGCTGCCCAACAAGCATCGCGTGGCTGTGACGCCGGCGGCGACATTGCGCTGCTCCATGGCTTCCGTCATTGCCGATTGGGTCCGCACCGAGATCGTGCCGCTCACCGAAAAACTCGGCAGCGAAATCAGCGTGCTCGACAACTTCGATTCCTACGAATGCCGCGGCTTCAACCGCGTTCCCGGCGCGCATCTGTCCGAGCACGGCCGCGCCAACGCGCTCGACGTCCGCGCGTTCAAACTGGCCGACGGCCGCTCCATCTCGCTGACCGACCGCACGGTGCCGCGCGAGCTGCGCGAGAGCGTGCTGCATTCGGTGTGCGCGCGCTTCATGACGGTGCTGGGTCCGGACTCCGACTGGTATCACGAGGATCACATCCATCTCGACCTGATGGAGCGGCGCAACAACTACAGGATCTGCCAGTGGGACGTGCTCGATCCCTTGCCGCAGGTCGCGCCGCTGATGCCGGCCGAGCGGCCGGACGAAGCGCCGCCGCGGGAGGTCGCCGCGAAATCCGACGGCGACAAAGGCGATGCGGCAAAGCGTGAGGCGGCCGAGCCGCAAGCCGCCGATGACCCGAAGCCGGCGGTGGATCCGCCGGCTTCAGCCAAGCCCGCCCCTGCCCCAACAAAAAAGCGCCGGTAAGACCGGCGCTGTTTGCTTCGAGTTCGGCACAGGCGTTACTGCATCACGGCGTTACCGCCGCCTTGCAGCGCCATTTGCGAGTTGAAAGGGGAGTCACCGTGGTGGGGCTCCAACACCACAACGATGGTTCCCACCTTGACCCGGTTATACAAGTCGATCGCGTCCTCGTTGGTCAGGCGGATGCAACCCGAGGAGATCGACGCACCAATGTATTCCGGCTGGTTGGTGCCGTGAAGCCGGAACAGCGTGTCCTTGCCGTTCGCATAGAGATACATCGCGCGCGAGCCCATCGGATTGTCCGGACCGGGCGCCACGAAGGTGGGTACGCCGAGACGTTCGATCTCGCTCTTGGTCGGATGCCACGGCGGCCACTCGGTCATGGCGCCGATCTTGGCGATACCCGACCAGGCCATGGCTTCTTCGCCGACGGTGATGCCGTAGCGGATCGCCTTGCCGTCGTTCAGCACGTAATAGAGGTAGTGATTGTCGGAATCGACCACGATCGAGCCGGGCGCTTCCTTGCGGTGATATTCGACGATGGCGCGGCGGAATGGCTCGGCGACGGGCACGTTGGTGTACCGGATCTTCGCCAGATATTCCTTGTCGCGCGGCTTGAAGGCGGTGGTGTTCGTCGCCTCGTAGGTCGCGGACTGCATGCAGCCCGACAACAGCAAGCCGGCAGCCAGGATTGAGAGTTTCACCTTGAGCGACGACATGGTGTACTTCCGATGGGAAAGCCTAGCGTTCGCAGCGCAATCCTGCGCCCCAAATGCCATGATTCAGTTAATCCCTATTATCGTCGAAGCCGATCATAATTCCAGAACTTAAGAGCTTTTCCCGCGCTGCGGGACCGGGTCTGTGTCTTTTTTGCCGCAAGGGGTGTCGTTTTCGGCTGATTTTTGAGCAAGCCTGCCCGGGCCGCCGAATCCGTGCCACCTTGCAGTCACCGCCTCGCCACAAATACCAATCGCCGGTTAATACGCCGTCATCGGCCGCTTGCCAGAATCGAGCTATGTCAGCTTGGGTAAGTCGAGTGCCGCCCGGAGTGCCCCATGCTTTCTGTGTTTGTTCCCTCCGAAGCTTCCCTGAAAAAAGCCTCTGTCGATGATCTGGCCAGGCTGCCGGATAACGCGGTCTGGATCGA
Organism: uncultured Alphaproteobacteria bacterium; assembly: GCA_963847045.1. Taxonomy (GTDB): domain Bacteria; phylum Pseudomonadota; class Alphaproteobacteria; order Rhizobiales; family Xanthobacteraceae; genus Bradyrhizobium. The sequence continues at coordinate 141,441 of CAWJYQ010000020.1, forward strand.
TCTCTTCAACCCGACGCTCGCCGAGGACAAGGCGGTCGAGAAGCTCGCAGGCATCGCGGTGCCGACGCGCGAAGACATGCAGGAGATCGAGATCTCGAGCCGACTCTATATCGAAAATGCCGCGCGCTACATGACCGCGACGCTGATGTGCCAGTCCGACACCGACATGCCGAAGACCACGGCGGTGACCTTCATTCTCTCCGGCCACAGGCTGGTGACGGTGCGCTATGACGAGCCGAAGCCGTTCGCGGTGGTCGAGTACAAGCTCGGCCGAGCCTGTTCGCCCGGCGTGAGCGGCGAAACGGTGCTGATGGAATTGCTCGATGCGGTGATCGACCGCTGCGCCGACATCCTGGAGCGCATCGGCGCCGACGTCGACATTCTCTCCCACGACATCTTCGAGCCCGAGAGCGAACGCCACGGCAGCGCCAAGCGCTACTCGCAGATCCTGATCGCGATCGGCCGCAAGGGCGACCTCACCTCGAAAGTACGCGAGAGCCTGGTCTCGATCGGCCGCCTCGTCACCTTCCTGTCGGCGGTGATGGAGGGCGTCAAATGGAGCAAGGACATGCGCGAGCAGCTCAAGACGCAGCAGCGCGACGTGGTTTCGCTCACCGACCACGCCTCCTATCTCTCCAACAAGATCACCTTCGTGCTCGATGCCATGCTCGGCGTCGTCAATCTGGAGCAGAACAACATCATCAAGCTGTTCTCGGTGATGGCCGTGGTGTTGATGCCGCCGACCCTGATCGCCTCGATCTACGGCATGAACTTCAAGGCAATGCCGGAACTGGAATGGGTGCACGGCTATCCGCTCGCATTGGTCGCCATGGTGGCTGCGGCAGTCGTGCCGTACTGGATTTTCAAATGGAAGAAGTGGCTGTGAGAGCCACAATCGTTAGCGAAGCATTGCGGTGAAACACGAGTCGTAACGGCAGCAGTCCTGCCGCAACGCCTCCGGTAAAATTTGAGCGTTGCGCTGAACGTTTGAGCGAAACTTCTCTGCGATAAGACTGCCATGAGCATGATCCGGAAGTTGGCGCGGATTTCGGGAACCCGTTCATGCTCAACAACCCGCCAAAGCGCGAAAGAAATCACGCTTTGGTTACGAGGCAGCCATGGTTGAGAAACCCATAATTTCATCGCGCAACATCATCGATCTCTCGCGCTATCGGGAACGCACCGCCCATGGCAGAGCGCCCGCGATCTCCGCGCGCGTATGCCGGCATTGCGGCGCGGCGCTGCTCGATGGCGAGAGCGAGGAGGAGTGCTCCAGCATCTTCAATTCCGATGCGCTCCGCCTGCGCTGGCAGGCCGCGCAGATTTTGCGCGGGTTGATCTGATCGGCGAGACCGTGAAGCGGCCGCCGCTCCCGTGAAGGGAGTCCGCGCCCGCGCTTCAATGCGAGAACAGCACCGGCAGGGACGGGCTGCGCACCACCTCGTCGGTGGCGCCGCCGAGCACGAATTCCCGCAAGCGCGAATGATGCCCGTAGGCCCCCATCACCATGAGATCAGCGTTCGACCGCGCCGCATGCGCCTTCAGGACCTCGCCGACCGGCCGTCCCGCCGCATCGATCTTGTCGACCACGACCTCGATGCCATGCCGCGACAGGTTCTTGGCAAGCTCCTCGGCCGAGCGCTTGCTGTCGAAGACCTTCTCGTTCGTCACCGTGACGACGCGCACCTGCTTTGCCTTTTCCAGGAGCGGAATGGCGTCGGCCACCGCCCGCGCCGCGGCGTGGCCGAAGTCCCAGGCCACCATGACGGTGTTGAGCTCGAACGACTTTGTTGTCGGCGGCAACACCAGGGTCGGCCGGCCGGCCCCGAAAATAACGGCCTCCGCGATCCATTGATCCTCGAAGGCGCGCGTCGGCACAATGGTGAGGTCGCGCAGGCGCGCATATTCCACGAAACGGTTCGGCACCTCGGAGATGGCGCAGCGCTCCAGGATGGTCTCGTGCATCAGGCCGGCCCGCTCCGCCGCAGAATCGAACGCCGCAAGCAGGGCCTGCGCGTTCTTGCGGCTCGTATGGGCTTCGGCGGTGATGAGGCCCTCGACCGTGCCAAAGGAGAGGAAGGTGCCGGGCACCTGGACATGCGCCTCGCAGGAGATGGCGGCGATGTGGGCGTCCAGCGCCGTCGCCAGCGCGATCGCGCCGTCGATCACGGAGACGGGGGTCGGATCGGGGTAGCTGACAAAGGTGAGCAGAATATCTCTGATGGCCATGGGGTCCTCCGGTCGGGGGTGAGGCGAAACTAGCCGGCCGGGATCGCCAGTCGTTTGATCTAGCGCAGGGGCAGGTGCGTCCCGTTGTCCTAACGAGTCCGCCTTGCAACCCGCGGCAGGATTTGAGCTCGGCGCGGGCGTGGAGTTGAAAGATGTCGAGGGACACAGTTGCATCGACATCCGGTCTGCGCCGGCGGCTCTCGTGCTTTACGGCACCGGGATCACCGTCGGCGCCGGAATCTATGTTCTGATTGGAGCCGTGGCCGGACGCTCCGGCATTCATGCGCATTGGGCATTCATACTGGCTGCAGTCGTCATGGCGCTGACGGTCGCCTCCTATGCGGAAATGGCCACGCGATACCCCTTCAGCGCCGGTGAGGCGGCCTATGTCAGGGCCGCCTTCGACAAGAGGTCGTTGTCGACTGCCATCGGCCTGCTGACGCTTGCCACCGGAATAGTCGCGGCCGCCGCCGTTACGTTGGGCGGCGCCGGTTATGTCAGGCAGTTCGTTGCGCTGCCCACCGCCCATATCGCCGTGGCGGTCGTCCTCCTGCTGGGCGCCGTCGCCGCCTGGGGTATTCTGGAGTCGGTGCTGCTGGCGGGAATCTTCACGCTGATCGAGACCGGCGGCCTGGTGCTGCTGATCGGTGCCGCGGTGCATTCCGACGTTCCGTTCGCACCCGTCCTGCTCTCGCTGCCGCCGTTCTCGGCGAACGTCATGTCCGGCATTGCCTTCTCCGGCCTGCTCGCGTTCTTTGCCTTTGTCGGCTTCGAGGATCTCGCCAACATCGTCGAGGAAGCGAAGGTCCCGCATCGCGACATCCCGCTTGCGATGGCGCTGACGCTTGCGATCACATCGGTGCTCTACGTGCTGGTGGCGGCTATTTCGGTCAGCGTGGTGGCGCCGGCCGAGCTGGCGGGGTCGGCGGCGCCCTTGAGCCTAGTGTTCCGGAAGGTGGCCGGCATCAATCCGGCCACCTTCAGCGCGATCGCGGTCGTCGCTACGCTGAACACGATACTGGCGCAGATGACGATGGCCGCCCGCGTTATCTACGGCATGGCGCGCCAGGGGGACCTGCCGCGAATCCTCGGAGCCGTCGATGCGCGAACCGGCACGCCGCTGCTTGCCACCGCCGTCGTCATGGGCGCGGTGATCATCCTCGCGCTTCTGTTTCCGCTGGAGCGATTGGCGGAGAGCACCTCCCTTGCAACGCTGACGACGTTCGCGCTGGTCAATGTGAGCCTGCTGCGGATCAGGCTGCGCGGCATCCACTCGGAAGCGCCGCACGTGCGCGTTCCGCTCTGGGTGCCGGCACTTGGCCTCGTCACTTGCCTGTTGATGATCGCGACATCGCTGATTGGCCGGTAAGGCGGCGAGAATCTCAGTCCCGTCGCCTCGCCACCTGCGCGATCGCCATCACGACTTCGGACAGCGTGCCATCGTGGCTGAAGCGAGCGAGCCGCTTTTCGACATCGGCCAGCATGGCGTCGACCTTGTCGCCGAGCGCGGCCGGCGAGGACGAGGAGAAGGTCAGGACGCGCCGCGCGAGGTCGCTGACGCTGACCTCATGCGCGGCCTCGGCGCGGATGGTCTCGCTCAATTGAAAGGCGGTGCCTTCCAGCGCGGACGGAAGATCCCGATGCGCGCGCTCGCCCTGGCGCGAGTCCGCCCACAGCCGCTGGTCCGACCAGACGCGCCGCGCTTCATTATACGTGTCGAGCCAGGCGTTGCGGCCGCCTTGCGCCGAGAACGCGGCGCAGACGGCGATCGCACCATCAGGCGCAACCAGCCGGTCGAACAGCGGACCCAGCGCGTCGCGCTCCATCCAGTGCAGGGCGCGGCCGATGGTGACGAGGTCGAAGCGGCCGATGGTGTCCGGAAGGTCCTCGGCGCGGCCCTCGATCAGGGTGAGCGGGTGCCCCGCCCGCTGTGCAGCCGCGCGCGCGGCCGCGAGCATGGCCGGCTCCGGATCGACGCCGGCGACACGGCCGACATAGGGGGCGAAGCCGAGCGCGAGCAGCCCGGGGCCGGTACCGAGATCGATCAGCGCGTGTTGCTTCGACAGCTTCAGTTTTTCGGCGACGGCGCGGAAAAATTCGGCCGGATAGGGCGGCCGGAATTGCTCATAGAGCTCAACGGTGGAGGCGAAGCGTCCCATGGCAATTTCCTTCGCGTCGCCCCAGGGATGAAGGGAGGATAGAGCGCAGGGCGGACCGACGCCAGCCCGCGCGGATCAAACGATGGTGTGGTGGAGCGCACTCATCGCCAGATCACACGTGCTGCCCGCCGTTGATGTGAATCTCGGCGCCGTTCACGTAGGAACTCGTCTCCGTGCACAGCACATAGACGATCCGCGCGACCTCGTCGGGCGTGCCGAGCCGGTGCAGCGGGATCTGCTGCTCGACGATCTTCTCGGTCCCCGGAGAAAGAATGGACGTATCGATCTCGCCCGGTGCGATCGAGTTGACGCGCACGCCGATACGGCCGAAATCGGAGGCCATCTCCCGTGTCAGCGATGCCAGTGCTGCTTTCGAGGTCGCATACGCCGCGCCCGCGAACGGATGCACGCGGGAGCCGGCGATCGAGGTGACATTCACCACCGAGCCCTTGGCGGCCTTCAATTCCTCCATCAGCCCGCGCGCCATCATGATCGGCGCGAAGAAGTTGACGCGGAAGACGTGGCTCCAGGTCTCGATGTCCGTGTCCATGGTGCCCATCCGCGTGCCGCCGGCGGCTTTCGGCGAAATCGCGGCGTTGTTGACCAGCGCATGCAGCATGCCGCCCTCCAGCCGCTGGCGGATTTCCGAAATGGCCCGCGTGGTGTCGTCGTGGTCGGCAAGATCGACCTGGATGTGATCCTCGGGGCCTGCGTCCCATGGACAATCTTCCGGGAATGGATGCCGCGAGCAGGTGATGACGCGCCAGCCGGCCGAGGAGAAGCGGATCACGGTGGCGTGCCCGATGCCGCGACTGGCGCCGGTGAGTAACAGCGTGCGCCGTGGCGCGTTGGAGGAAGTCGGCATTTTGCTCTTTCAGGCGCTCACGGATACAGCCGCGTCTTGATCCACGTCGCCTCCGGCGCGTCGCGGCGGAATTCGATGCGGTCGTGCAGGCGGAACGGGCGGTCGTGCCAGAACTCGAAGCGCAGCGGAGTGATGCGCCAGCCGCTCCAGCCCGGCGGCCGCGGCACCTCGCCGACCAGATGCTTCGCGGCGACCTTCGCAATGGCCTGCTCAAAGGCAAAGCGGCTCTCCAGCGGCTGCGACTGCTTGGAAGCCCAGGCGCCGATCTGCGCCTGCTTCGGGCGCGTCGCGAAATACTCGTCGGCCTCGGCTTCGCTCACCGGCGACACGTTGCCGCGGATGCGCACCTGTCGGCGCAGCGATTTCCAGTGGAAGAGTAAACCGGCCTTAGGATTTGCGGCGAGTTCGCGGCCCTTTTGGCTCGCAATGTGGCTGTAGAAGACGAAACCCTGGGCGTCATAGCCTTTCATCAGCACCATGCGCACATCCGGCAGCCCGTCGCTATCGACGGTTGCGAGCGACATCGCGTTCGGATCGTTCGGCTCGGCCTTGCAGGCTTCCGCAAACCATTCCGCGAACAGGGCAAACGGTTCCTGGGCCTCGGTGAAATCACCGGATGTTAAGGGTGGGGGGTGTTTGATGGAGGTCGTGTCCGTCATGCCAGGGGTCCGAATTGCGTGCGCCCGCGTCCCAAAACGCGCTGTTGAGCCAAGCCCTATATAGGGCATGGGCGCGCGTTGGCCTATCGGCGTTCGCGCCGAAGGGGGCGGCGGTTACGCTGATTCTAATCGGGCTCGGCACCGGCGGCTGCAGCCTCTCCCGCGGTGACGGGCCATTCGCCAGGATGAGCGACAAGGAGGTGACCGGCTCGATCGCGCCGCCGGAGCCAACGCCGACCGAAACCGATCTCGCCTTTGCCCGCACTGCCGCCTCCGACGTGCTGACCAAGGGCGACAAGGATTCCAGCCAGCCCTGGCAAAACCCGGAGACCGGCGCCCGCGGCTCGGTCACCCCGCTGGCCCAGGCCTACTCATCCGACGATGGCCGCACCTGCCGGGACTTCCTGGCGAGCTATGTCAACGGCAAGACCGAGAACTGGCTGCAGGGTTCGGCCTGCCATAACGGCAACGGCCGCTGGGAAATCCACACGCTGAAGCCCTGGCGGCAGAGCTGAGCGGATTTTTACCCGTTGCAAAAATACAACTGAGACCCCAGATGAAACCGAAAGCGGGCGGGCTGCCCTTGGTTTATGATCTGATTTTCCCTGAAGGAGACGTGACGGATGCGCGACCCCTATGAGGTCTTGGGGGTGCCGCGGGGCGCCAGCGCTGCGGCGATCAAGAGCGCCTATCGCAAACTCGCCAAGAAACATCACCCCGACAGCAACAAGAACGATCCGAAGGCGGCGGAGCGTTTTTCCGAGATCAATACGGCCAACGAGATCCTGGGCGACGAGGACAAGCGCAAGCAGTTCGACCGTGGCGAGATCGATGCCGAGGGCAAGCCGCGTTTCACCGGCTTCCCCGGCGGCGGCGCTGCGGGCGGCCGCGCCGGTCCCGGCGGCTTTGAGAGCTACAGCTTCCGCACCGGCACCGGTGGCGGCGGCGCGGGCGGCTTCGAGGACATTCTCAACAGCATGTTCGCCAATGCCGGGCGCGCGCGTGGCGGCGGCGCCGGCCGGGCAAGTCCCTTTGAATTTGATACCGGCGGGATCGGGCTCGACCTCGATCTCAACGTCGCCATGACGGTGTCGCTGGAAGAGGCGGTCAAGGGCGGCGAGAAGCGCGTCCGCCTGCCGACCGGCAAGGAGCTCAATGTCAAAATTCCGGCCGGCGTCACCGAAGGCCAGCAGATTCGCCTGCGGGGACAAGGCGAGACCGCGCAGGGTCATCCGCCCGGCGACCTCCTGATCACCGTCAACATCGCCCCGCATCCGTTCTTCAAGGTCGACGGCAGCGATCTCCGGGTCGATCTGCCGATCACGCTCTATGAGGCGGTGCTGGGCGGCAAGGTCAGGGTGCCGACGCTCGGCGGTGCGGTGGAGCTGTCGATCCCGAAGAACACCTCGAGCGGCCGGACCTTCCGCCTGAAGGGGAAGGGACTTCCGAAGGCAGGTGCAACTTCGGGCGACCTCTTCGTCACCACCCGCATCATGCTACCCGACGGGAACGATGCCGAACTGGAGGCGTTGATGCAGAAGTGGCGCGATGGACACCCCTACAATCCTCGAAATGATCTCACCTGACTGAAACCAGACGAGAATAGCGGGCGTAACTGATTCTTTGGGGCTCCTTGAGCCCGGAAAGATGGGTGCGGCCTCGAGAGGGGGACCAGCGCGGTACAAAACCCCAACTCGAGGCCGCGTGCGTCGATCGGCGGATCGAACGCTCCTCATTTTTTCGTGACCATCCGGTGCGATAATGAGACGCACCCATGACTTGATTCCAGAATTTCAATGTCCGAATTGGGACACCGAGTTTGACATTTTGCAGACTCTGGAGAGGCCCGCCTGCACGCACGTGGTGTTGAACGTACAGCAATCTTCGCACGCCATGGGTGCGTAGATGGGCGCGTACTCATTGATCATGCTTAAGCAAACGCGAAAGTCAGGGTCGGCTTTTCGTTGGTTTAGCCGCCCTTCTTCTCGGTCTGGTCGTAAACCATGCGCGCCACCTGGGCGAGGCGCTCGCGGTCGCTGGTGCCGCTCACGACATAGCCGACGCCGCGGTCGGCCCAGAACAGGGCGCCGTCCTTGGCACCACCCTTGTCCTGGGTGGTGTAGCGCATCTGCGTCGTCTCGGTCGCAGCCTTGGCGGTGTAGACCGTGAAGCGCTCGCCCGAGGCGCTCTCATACATCAGGAACGAGGCCGGTCCGGTCGGGCCGGGCAAGAGCCGTCCGCCGACCAGCTTCAACCCGGTCGAAGAGAGCTCGGGGGCGAACACGTCCCAGCCGCAGCGCTTGGTCAGCCACGCCTGCAAATGCGCGCGCTCGCTGCCGGGCACCTCGACGGGATGGCGGACCTCGACGACATAGAGCCGGTGCGCATCCAGCGCGTCATCGGTGAAGCTCTGATACATGGAAGGCGTCGCGGCTACGCCATGCGCGAGCCAGCCGGTGCCGCCGCCGGCGATGAAGGCGAGCAGCGAGGCGGCAACCGCGCCATAGACCCATTTGCGCGGCGGCCGCACCAGCCGCTCGAGCTCGAGCCGCTTCGGCACCGGCTCGTTGGCGACCTGGTCGTAGCGCGCATGCAGGGCTTCGGCCATCGTGCGCCAGGATTGCACCCGCTCCGCATCGTCGGGATGCGCCGCGAGCCAGGCCTCGACATCGCCGCGGCGCTCGGGCGGCAGCTCATTGTCGACGTAAGCATGAAGCTCGTCTTCGGTGACGGGAATTTTCTGGTCGGTCATTGTCGTCGTCTCTGTCCAATTCGGATCGAAAAATATCTATGCATAAGCCTTGCCATTATTGATTACTTCACACGTCTTAAAGCGGGGCGTTCGCCTTCGAGCGCAGCCTTCACATGGGCTCGCGCCCGCGCAAGCCGGGACATTACGGTGCCGATCGGCACGCCCTGAATATCGGCCACCTCGCGATAGCTCAGGCCCTCGAGCATGACCAGCAGCAAAACCGCGCGCTGCTCTTCCACCAAGGTCGCAAGCGCGCGCGCGATGTCGCGGCTCTCGGCCTCGGTGCCGCTCGCATCCGGATTGTTCTCGAGCAGCGGCATGAATTGCGGCCGGCGCGCCAGCGAGCGGCGCCGGTTCTTGTTGAGGTTGGTCAGGATCGTATAGAGCCAGCTCCGCACGTCGCCGCCCAGAAACAGCCGCTCCGAGCGCAAGGCACGCACCAGCGTATCCTGCACCAGGTCGTCAGCGATATCGGCATCGCGCGCAAGCGCGCGCGCGTAGCGGCGCAGCGCCGGAATCATGGCCTCAACACTCTGTCGAAACGCGCTCATGCAAGCCCGGTCATGTTGTAAACGCTTACCTGGAGAATAACCCCCGATCTATCAGGCTATTCCGCCTGTTAAGGTTTGAGGTAAACAGCCCGATCCGGGTACCGATTGGCACTGTACCGCCGAAGAGGGCTGGTGTACGCAAACTTTTCCAAGCTTGGTGGACGATGATGGCGCAGATTTCAGGGCTGATGCAGGGCAAACGTGGGGTGGTTCTGGGCGTTGCCAATAACCGCTCGATCGCCTGGGGCATTGCGAAGGCCTGCCATGCGGCCGGCGCGGAGGTGGCGCTGACCTGGCAGGGCGACGCGCTGAAGAAGCGGGTCGAGCCGCTGGCAAGGGAGCTGAACGGGCTTCTGCTCGGCCATTGCGACGTCACCGAGCCCGCGACCATCGACGCGGTGTTCGACGTCTTGAAGGAAAAGTGGGGCAAGATCGATTTCGTCGTGCACGCGATCGCGTTCTCCGACAGGGACCAGCTCGACGGCCGCTATCTTGAAACCACCGCCGACAATTTCACAAAGACCATGCTGATCTCCTGCTATTCGCTGACTGCGATCGCGCAGCGCGCGGAGAAGCTCTTGACAGACGGCGGCTCGATCCTGACGCTGACCTATTACGGCGCCGAGAAGTGGATGCCGCATTACAACGTCATGGGCGTGGCCAAGGCCGCGCTGGAGGCGAGCGTGCGCTATCTCGCCGCCGATCTCGGCGAGAAGAACATCCGCGTCAATGCGATCTCGGCGGGTCCGATCAAGACGCTGGCGGCGTCGGGGATCGGCGACTTCCGCTACATCTTGAAGTGGAACGAATACAACGCGCCGATGCGCCGCACCGTCAGCATCGAGGAAGTCGGCGACAGCGCGCTCTATCTGCTCTCGGATCTGTCGCGCGGCGTCACCGGCGAGGTGCATCACGTCGATTCCGGCTATCACGTCGTCGGTATGAAGCGGCCGGACGCTCCCGACATCACGCTGGCGAAGGAATAGCCGGCACGTCCCATGCCCGCGCCAGTGATCTACTACATTCGCCACGGCGAAACCGAGTGGAATGCCGATGGCCGGCTGCAGGGCGCGCAGGACACTCCGCTGAACGATCTCGGCCGCGCGCAAGCGGCGCAGGCGGGCCGCATCCTCGCCGATCTGCTCGCACGCGACGGCTGCGACAAGTCGCAACTTCCGTACGTGTCGAGCCCGCTCTTGCGCGCGCGCACGACCATGGAGCTCATGCGCGGCGCGCTGGCACTGTCGCCGCAGGTTTATGCGACCGACGATCGCCTGCGGGAGATCGGCTATGGCAAATGGGAGGGCTTTACGCTCGCCGAGATGCAGGCGGCCGATCCCATCTTCTTTGCGCAGCGGCTTGTCGACAAATGGCGGGTGGCACCCGAGGGCGGGGAGACCTATGAGGCCGTGCAGCAGCGCATGAGCGACTGGTACACAGAGGTCAAGGCCGACACCGTCGTGGTCGCACATGGCGGCACCGCGCGGGCGCTGATGGTGGCGCTCGGGTTCGAGACGCCGCAAAGCGCCGCCGATCTGCCGATCGCGCAGGGCGCGGTCTATGTCTTCAGCGACGGCGGGCTGAACAAGTATAGTTAACCGTTGCACCGCCCCGGAATGACGCTCTGGTATTTGGCCGCCTACCGCGTTATGTCGACAATCAACGTCGGCGCTGAGCGTTAACAAACCAATGTCCCACAACACCTTCGGCCATCTGTTCCGTGTCACGACCTTTGGCGAGAGCCATGGGGCTGCGATCGGCTGCGTAGTCGACGGTTGTCCGCCGCTGATTCCGCTGGTCGAAGCCGACATCCAGCGCGATCTCGATCGCCGCCGGCCCGGCCAGTCGCGCTTTACAACGCAGCGCCAGGAGCCGGACACGGTCAAAATCCTGTCCGGTGTGATGGCGCATCCCGAAACCGGCCTGCAGGTGACGACGGGCACGCCGATTGCGCTGCTGATCGAGAACACCGATCAGCGCTCCAAGGACTATTCCGACATCAAGGACAAGTTTCGCCCGGGGCATGCCGACTTCACCTATGAGGCGAAATACGGCCTGCGCGATTATCGCGGCGGCGGGCGCTCGTCGGCGCGCGAGACGGCGATGCGGGTCGCGGCCGGCGCCATCGCGCGCAAGATTCTGCCCGAGGTGAATGTGCGCGGCGCGCTGGTGCAGATGGGTCCGCACAGGATCGACCGCGCCAAGTGGGACTGGGACGAAACGGACAAAAATCCGTTCTTCTGTCCCGACAGGGACAAGGCCGCCTTCTTCGAGGAGTATCTCGACGGCATCCGCAAAAGCGGATCGTCGATCGGCGCGGTGCTCGAGATCGTGGCGGAAGGCGTGCCGGCCGGCCTCGGCGCGCCGATCTATGCCAAGCTCGACGCGGACCTCGCGGCTGCCTTCATGAGCATCAACGCCGTGAAGGGTGTCGAGATCGGCGCCGGTTTTGGCGCGGCCGAACTGTCGGGCGAAGAGAACGCCGACGAGATGCGGATGGGCAACCAGGGTCCGAAATTCCTCTCCAACCACGCCGGCGGCATTCTGGGCGGCATCTCCACCGGCCAGCCGGTGGTCGCGCGCTTTGCGGTGAAGCCGACCTCGTCGATCCTCACCCCCCGCCGCACCGTCGACCGCAACGGCGGCGAGACCGAGATTTTGACCAAAGGCCGCCACGATCCTTGTGTTGGAATCCGCGCCGTGCCGGTCGGCGAAGCCATGATGGCCTGCGTGCTCGCCGACCATTTTCTGCGCCACCGCGGGCAGGTCGGGCGGTAAGGAGCGGCTAATCAACTGCCTTTATCCCCTCATCCTGAGGAGCTTGCGTAGCAAGCGTCTCGAAGGATGTGGCCCGGGGGGTAGACACGCGGCCTCATGGTTCGAGACGGCGCTGACGCGCCTCCTCACCATGAGGTTTAGTGACGGAGCAAGATCAGGCCGGCGTCCCCATCGTGTACGGCTTCAGCAGCGCATAGAGCATGCCGTGGGTCGGCGTCGAGACGCCGAGCTCGCGGCCGAGCTCGACCACCTTGCCCGAGAGCCAGGGCAGTTCCAGCCGGTTGCCGCGCTCGAGATCGAGCGCCATCGACGCCTTCATCGCCGGGGGAGCGTGGCCGATGAAGTCGAGCACCTTTGAAAGCGCGTCGGCGGGCAGCGCAATGTTCCTGGCGCGGCCGACCTCGATCACTTCCTGGATCGCCGCAAGGAAGATCGCCCGCACATCGGGATCGTTCCGGAGCTTGCCGATCGGCTGGCGGGTCACCGCGGTCATGCTGGCGTTGGTGGCGAGCAGGGCGAATTTCATCCAGAGCTCGGTCAGGATCTGATCGCTCAAGGTCGCGTCGAAGCCGGCCTTCTGGCACATCGCCAGAAAATCCTTGCCGCGCTGGCTGGTCGTGCCGTCGAGCTCGCCAAAGATCATGCGCATAAAGGTGCCGACCTGGCGGATCACGCCGGGCTGGATGATGGAGGCTGAGATCTGCGCCACGCCGCCCATCACGGCCTCGCGGCCGAGGATCGAAACCAGTCGATCGGCCGCGTCGATGCCATTTTGCAGCGGGATGACGGCGGTGTCGGGTCCGACCAGCGGCTTGATGTGCTCGCCCGCGCTCTCGACATCCCAGAGTTTCACGCAGAACAGCACGAAGTCGACCTTGCCGGCGCTGTCGGGGTTGTCGGTCGCCTGCGTCGGCACCAGATGCATATCGCCGCGCGGGCTCTCGATCCTGAGCCCGGCGCTCTTCATCGCGGCCAGATGCGCGCCGCGCGCGATGAACGTCACATCGGCGCCTGCTTTCGCCAACGCCGCGCCGAAACCGCCTCCAACGCCGCCGGCGCCGACCACTGCAATCCGCATCAACTCCTCCCCATAACGCTCATCCCGCGAACGCGCGACCCTCCGGGCGCGCTCGACGTCGCAGGATCGATGTAGTTCAGGCAGCGCCTCAACGCAAATCCCGTGACTGATCCGCACGTGCCGCCCGTGACTCTTCCGGACGCGGCCGGTTGCTTGCGTCGGCAAAAGGGTTTGTAATCGAACCGATCACGCGCAATACGGAATTCCGGAGCAGGAAACGATGGGGGAGGCCAAGACCCTTTACGACAAGACCCATTACGAGGTGATCGTCGTCGGCGCCGGCGTGGCAGGCATCTACCAGGTCAAGCGGCTGCTCGATCTCGGCATCGACGCCACCGTGCTCGACTCGGCCTCCGATCTCGGCGGCACTTGGTACTGGAACCGTTATCCCGGCTGCCGCTTTGATTCCGAGAGCTACACTTACGGCTTTTCGTTCTCACACGAACTGCTCGACGAGTGGCACTGGAAAGAGCGCTTTTCCGGTCAGCCCGAGAATTTGCGCTACCTCAATTACGTCGCCGACAAGTTCGATTTGCGCAAGCATATGCAGTTCAATTGCAAGGTCGAGGCGATGCACTTCGACGAGGCGCGTGATCTATGGCAGGTGAAGATCGCCGACGGCCGCAAGCTGACAAGCCGTTTCGTGGTTCTCGCGATCGGCCTGCTCTCCGCGCCGACCATGCCGCGGCTGGAAGGCATCGATGACTTCAAGGGCCGCTCCTTCCACACCTACTACTGGCCGCATGAGCCGGTCGATCTCGCCGGCAAGAAAGTGGCCGTGATTGGCACCGGCGCCACAGGCATTCAGTTGATAGGCGAGATCGCTGACAAGGTTGGTGATCTCACCGTCTTCCAGCGCCGCCCAAACTGGAGTGCTCCGCTCAACAACAGCCCGATTTCTGAGAAGGAAATGGCCGACATTCGCTCGCGCTATGGCGAGATCTTTGCCGCCTGCGCCCTTACGCCGGGCAGTTTCCTGCATGGGCCCCACCGCCGCGGCTTCTACGAAGTGACACGCGAGGAACGGCTGGAGCTGTGGGACAGGCTCTATGATGAGCCTGGTTTTGGCATCTGGCTCGCGAATTTTCGCGAGATATTCATGGACGAAGCGGCCAATGCCGAGCTGTCGGAATACATCGCCGATCGCATCCGCCGCCGCGTCAGGGATCCCAAGGTGGCCGAAAAACTGATCCCCAGGGATCACGGCTTCGGTGTGCAGCGCCTGCCGTTGGAGACCAAGTATTTTGAGGCCTACAACCGCGATAATGTGCATCTCGTTGATATCAGCGAGACGCCGCTCGTTCGCGTCACCGAGAAGGGCCTGCGTACTACCGAGCGCGATTACGAATTCGACATCATCGTCTACGCCACCGGGTTCGATGCCATCACCGGCGCTTATGATCTGATCGATATCCACGGCGTCGGCGGCGAGACGCTGGCTGGAAAATGGAAACATGCGCCGGCCACCTTCCTCGGCATGCTTGTCCACGGCTTTCCGAATCTCCTGATGCCGACCGGACCTCAAAGCGCGTCCGCCTCGACGAATTTCCCGCGAGGCATCGAGAACGGCGTCAACTGGTGCACGGACCTGCTGCAATATATGTGGGACCGCGGCTACACCCGCGCCGAAGCCACGCGCGAGGCGCAAGATCGCTGGACCGCGCATGTGGCCAAGATGTACGAGATCATGCTGATGCGCAAAGCCAAGTCGTGGTTCACCGGCTACAACTCCAACGTCGCCGGACACGAAGAGGGCACGGTGCGCTACTTCGTCTACAACGGCGGCACGCCAAAATTCGTCGGGATCATCAATGAAGTAGCGGCGAAGGGTTATCAGGAGATCGAGTTCAGCTCGCTCCCGCGTGCCGACGAACAAGCGGCGGCCGCTCGTGCGCCTGCCTAGTGCCGACGATGCCCTTCTGTCGTGAAAGCGCAAACTCTTCGTGCTCGCTTGACGGCCTAAGGACAATCTCCGCTAATGGGCGGCCATGGACACCTCCGAACTCGATAGGCTCACCAAATGGCTGATGGACGGCGCGCGATCGGCGCCGACGCCGACTGTTTTCCTGAAGGAGATGTGCGAGCGCCTGGTCGCGGCCGGCTTGCCGCTCCACCGGGTCGGCGCCTTCGTGCAGACGCTGCATCCCGACGTATTCGGCCGCAGCTTTGTCTGGCGCGAAGGAGCTGACGACATCGTCGTCAACACCGCCACCTTCGACCTTCCGGACTCGCCGCAATTCAAGAACAGCCCGCTCGCGATCCTCTATGCCAGCGGCCATGAGGTGCGCTATCGCCTCGACGATCCCGAGAGCCGGCGCTTTCCGTTCTTCGACGACATGCGCACTGAGGGCGTCACCGACTATATCGCGCTGCCGCTCCTGTTCACCGACGGGACGATCCACGCCTCGAGCTGGTGCACGAAAGCGGAGGGCGGCTTTAGCGACGAGCATCTGGCCGCGTTGCGTTCGGTGATTCCGCCGTTCAGCCGGCTCGGCGAGATTCATGCGATGCGCCGCACCGCGGCCGCACTTCTCGACACCTATGTCGGCAACCGTGCAGGCGAACGGATACTCGCCGGGCAAATCCGCCGCGGACATGCCGAGGCGATGCAGGCCGCGATCTGGCTGTCGGACCTGCGTGGCTTCACCGCGCTGTCGGATCGCCTCGTGCCGGAAACCGTGGTCGATATCCTCAACCAGTATTTCGATTGCCAGGTGCCTGTCATCCGCGAGCACGGCGGGGAGATCCTGAAATTCATGGGCGACGGGTTGCTCGCGGTGTTCCCGATCGCCAAGGACCGCGGCAATCTTTCCGAGGTCTGCGGCCGGGTGCTGGAAGCGAGCCGCAAGGCCCGCGCCAATGTCGATGCCATGCATTACCCGAGCGGCAACGTGGTCGAGCGCTTCCGCTTCGGCGTCGCGCTGCATATCGGCGGCATCCTGTTCGGCAATATCGGCGGCATGAGCCGGCTCGACTTCACCTGCATCGGGCCTGCCGTCAATCTTGCCGCGCGGCTGGAGAAGATTGCCGCGCGCACCCATCGCACGATCGTGGCGTCAGCCGCGTTCGCCGGCGCCTGCGCCAACGACTGGACCGATCTCGGCGAGTTTCCGATCGCCGGCTTCTCGCAAACGCAGCGCGTGTTCGGCCTGCGCGACGAGGTGTCGGTCGATGCTGCAGGCTGACCGCCAGCATCGCACCGGCATCGTGCTCATCGTGGCAGCCGCCATCGCCTGGAGCACCGCGCCGTTCTTCACCCGGCTCTTGCATTACGATTCCTGGACCATCCTGTTCTGGCGCGGGCTGTTCGGCGGCGGCTCGATCACCCTGTTCCTTCTCGCCACGCAAGGTTTTGCCGGCGTGCGCAGGCTGGTCGCAATGAAGGCCAATGGCTGGCTCGTCGCATGCCTCTCCACCATCGGCATGGTGAGCTTCATTCCCTCGCTGCAACTCACCAGCGTGGCCAATGTCGCGATCCTCGTCGCCTTCCAGCCCTTTGCCGCCGCAGCGATCGCGTGGCTCTGGCTGCGCGAAGCCGCCGCGCCGCGAACCCTGTTGGCGAGCCTCGTGGCGCTGGCGGGCATCGCGATCATTGTCAGCGGCGCAGGCGGCGCCGCTGATTATCGCGGCATTGCGCTCGCGTTCCTCATGGTGATCTCGATCTCGATCATGACGGTCGCTATCCGAAAGCATCGGGAGACCCCGATGGTGGCGGCCGCGGCGATGTCGAACTATTTGGGCAGCCTGATCAGCATTCCCTTCGCGCGGGACATCGGTGTGGTCGGCCAGGCCGATCTCGTCATCCTTGCGCCGTTCGGGTTTTGCCAGGTCGGCCTCGTGCTCACCTTGTTTTCGCTGGGCTCGCGGTTTTTGCCATCAGGACAGGCGTCGCTGATCGCGACGCTGGAAACGCCGCTGATGCCGTTCTGGGTCTGGTTCGCTTTTGCGGAAGTGCCGTCGCTGCGCGCACTCGCCGGCGGCGCGCTTGTCATGGGCGCCGTGATCGCCGACATCATGGCGGACAATCGCGCGCGCAGTTCGGCAGTCATGCGCGATGAGGCGTCAGAACCTATGAAAGTCAGTCTGACTGACATGTGCCGTATTGTCGCATGCGTGGAAACGTGATCCGGCACACAGCAAGGTCTCGCACTTTTTGATATTGTGGTATCGAAGTGATATTGTGCTGCAAGTTGATTATATTGCTGCGCGTTGACGAACGCGCTTAATTGGATTTCTCAAGAGCCACTTTGCTACGGCGCCGCCAGAACAGGTCGGTCTCAAGTGGCGTAGAGTGTGCCATGCGCGAAAAAGTTCGCGATATTGATTCCGCCAGGAATTCCGCCAAGAATAATGTGCCGCCGGGCGCCGTGACGCCGCGTCGCCTCGCTGCGATCGTAGCCGGCGACATCGCCGGCTACAGCCGCCTCATGCAACTCGACGAGGAAGGCACGCATGCGCGCGTGAAGCGGATCCAGCGCGACTTGATCGAGCCCAGCATTGCCGAACACCACGGCCGGCTCGTCAAGACGACCGGTGACGGCTTCTTTGCGATTTTTGACAGCCCCGTCGAAGCCGTGCGCTGCGGCGTCGTCATTCAGCAAAGCATGTCCGGACGCAATGCCTCCCTGCCGCGCGATCAGCGGATCGAGTATCGGATCGGCGTCAATCTGGGCGATGTCATCATCGAACAGGATGACATCTACGGCGATGGCGTCAACATTGCCGCGCGTCTCGAAAGCATTGCCGAGCCGGGGCAGGTTTTTATTTCGGGCGGCATCTACGAGCAGATCAAGCACAAGCTGGTTTGCGGGTATGAGTTGCTCGGAGACCGCAAGGTCAAGAACATCACCGATCCGGTCAAGGTCTACCGGGTGCTTCCGGATCCGGCCGCGTTCAACAAGGCGCGAAAGCGCCGAGAGAACATTTTGATTTTCCTGTTGAGCTTCATCGTATTTGTGATCGCTGGCGGTGCACTGTTGTATTTGCTTCCGCAGCAGCCTGGAAAGGGGCGGGATCAGGCGTCAACCCAGGTATCGCCTGACGTGCCGCGGCCGCTCCCCGGGAAACAATCGGCGCAGCCGCCTCAGCCCTCGCCTTCAGCGGCGCCTGCCACCCAGGAGGCTGCGCGCCAAAGTCAGCCTGCCGCTTCGGCCCCGCCGGCTCCGAAGCAGGCACCCTCGCAACTTCAACTCGCGGCTCCGGGCGCACCCGCAACACAGCCGGCGCCGGCGATACGAGAGCCCGAAATGAACATGCTGCGAGGCGGTACGTTCATGATGGGGAGCAATGACGACAGCTCGGAGAAGCCGGTTCACCATGTCACGATCAAGCCGTTTGCCATGAGCCGGTATCCGATTTCTGTTCGCGAATGGAACGAATGCGCCGCGGCCAAAGCATGCCCGTTCGTGGCTACGGGCAAGGATGACGCGCCGATCACCAACGTAAGCTGGACCGACGCCAAGCAGTTTGTCGGCTGGGTCGCGGGTGCAACGCATAAGCCGTATCGGCTGCCGACGGAAGCCGAATGGGAATATGCCGCCCGCGGCGGAACGCAAACAAAGTATTGGTGGGGTGATGAGTTGCTGCCCGGCATGGCCAATTGCAAGGGCTGCGCCGACGTCGCGGCCGTCGAGCAGCCCGCCAGGATCGGCAGTTTCAAGCCGAATCCGTTTGGGCTGTATGATATGGGCGGCGCCGTCGACCAATGGGTCGAGGATTGTTGGCATAAGAACTATGGCGGGGCTCCGACGGACGGTTCGGCGTGGATGGAGGGCGACTGCCCGTCGCATGTCATCCGGTCCGGGTCGTGGAAAAATGATGCGCGTTACGCGCGACCGGCGAACCGCGACAGTTACGACACGAGCGTTCGATACCCAACGCACGGATTTCGGACGGCTCTTTCTCCTTGATGGCGGCGCAGGAGATGCAACATGAAGATCGTCCGGCTTCTGGTGCTGGCGGCGGCGCTGGCGTCCCTGCCGTTCGCCGTCCAGGCGCAGGGAAAGTCTCCTGGAAAGGACGCGCTTCTGTATTTCATCTGGCCGCAGAACGGCACCGTCATCAAGGGCGGTTTCTGGTGCCGCTTCGGTCTGCGCAACATGGGTGTCACCCATGCGGGTGAGGATTTTGCGAACAGCGGTCATCATCATCTGCTGATCGACGTGAATGAACCGCTCGATGTGAACGAGCCGATCCCGCAGGACAAGAACCATCTGCATTTCGGTGCGGGCCAGACCGAAGCCCGTATCGAATTGCCGCCGGGCAAGCACACACTTCAGCTGGTCCTGGGCGATCACAAGCACTATCCGTTCAATCCGCCGCTTGTGTCGGAAAAGATCACGGTCACGATCAAGTAGAGTCCCTTGCGCCCTGACCGGGGCGGTGAGCATTCGTCGAATTGATGTAGCGCAACGCGCACCTCATCGTGCCGTGGATAGTTTGCCGTCGGCGTAAACGAGCGCGTGTGCAGCAATGATGAAGCGTATTGCCATCATCCAGGGTCACCCGGATCCGGCCGGCCATCATCTCTTGAACGCGATGGCTGACGCCTATGCCCAGGGCGCCGTGCTGGCCGGGCATCAGATCCGCCGCATCGAGGTCGCCGGTCTCGATTTTCCTTTTCTGCGCACGCAATCGGATTTCGAGAAGGGTGAGTTGCCGCCGGCCCTGGCGGGAGCGCGCGATGACATGCGATGGGCGGAGCACTGGGTGTTTCTGTTCCCGCTCTGGCACGGGACCATGCCTGCGCTGCTCAAGGCCTTTCTCGAGCATATTTTTCGACCGGGCTTTGCCATGGAGTACAGGGAAAAAGGCTTCCCCAGGCGGCTGCTCGCCGGCCGTTCAGCGCGGATCGTCGTGACCATGGGGATGCCGGTGATGCTCTATCGCTGGTATTTCGGCGCCTATGGCGTGCGCTCGTTCGAGCGCAGCATGCTGAGCTTCGCCGGAATCAAGCCGATCCGCGAAAACTTCTACGGACTGACCTTTGCCGACGACAAGAAACGCGCGCGCTGGATCGAAGACATGCGAAGGCATGGCAGGCAGGGCGACTGACGTCGATCCCTAAGACGCGATGAGATTGGGTTGGACCGTCATCGCGCTTTAGGTTTTTGATTGAGCATGATCTCCGCGCAAACGCTACGCGTTTGTCGCGAGGGAAAACCGCGACATACTTTTCCGGATCATGCTCTATTCCTCCGGCTCGGTGGTGAACAGCAGCGGATAACCCTTGGCGCGGCCGGCGTCGGTGGCACGCGTCGCCTTGGTCTCGGCGACGTCCTTGGTGAAGACCGCGACCACGCAGACGCCGAGCTTGTGCGCGGTGATCATGACCTTGTAGGCTTGGTCGTCGGTCATTTTGAATTCGCCCTTCAGCACCGTGACGACGAATTCGCGCGGCGTATAGTCGTCATTGACCAGGATGACCTTGTGCAGCCGCGGCCGCTCGACCTTGGTTTTGACCTTGGTTTTGGGTTTGGTGATGGTGGTATCAGCCATTGCGGGCACCCGCTCTCCGACGGCACCCAGAATACAATCTCCGGCTTGATCGGGAAACCCGCGTGTTTTCGATGGCTTCCTTGCGCGGTGGCCTTCGGCGGAATAGGGGAGGCGTTCCGTGCCCTTATTTAGGGCACTCGCGATAGCTGAACCACGGGATCGAGGCGCGCGAATTTCCCGCCCATGCCGTAAGGCACGGAGGAGCCTGCCGACATCGCAGGGTGTGAGAAGATCAGCACGATCATAACGATCATCTTCTTCATGGCGGCGGCTCCTCCGCGTATCCCTCTTAGCCGCTATGCCTGCGCGCGGCTTGGACTGGCGCGACAATGTTGCGGCCGGATTCGCTCGATCGAGCAGCGGCACGGTGCCATGATTTCCCGCAACTCAAATCCGTATGGCACGTCCCATCACAGCCCGGCAATCGCCGGTTCGCGCGATTGAGGCGCGGTAATGACTAACCGGAATGTGAAGGAGGGATGATGTTCCCGCTTTGCGCCGCCCGATTTGCGTGTCACCATCCAAGTCATCTGATGAGAGGGGTCAGCTCATGCGCTGGTATGTCTCGATCGGGGCGGTGCTGCTTGCGGGCGCGATGGCCGGCGGCGACGTGGCGAGCTTTGCCGCGCCGGGGCCGAGGCCGCAGCCGGCGAACCAGCTCGCCGACGATGCCAGCAAGCCGACCGTCGATGTCGAGCTGATCCTGGCCGTCGACGTCTCCTATTCCATGGACATGGACGAGCTCGCGATCCAGCGCGAAGGCTACGCGCAGGCCATCGTCTCGAAGGAATTTCTGCAGGCGCTGAAGAGCGGACCGAACGGCAAGATCTCCGTCACCTATTTCGAATGGGCCGCCTCCAGCGACCAGAAGATCATCATCCCATGGCGGCTGATCGACGGGCCGGAGACGGCGGATGCGGTCGCCAACGAGATCATGAAGACGCCGATCCGCCGCGCCTCGCGCACCTCGATCTCGGGCGCGATCTATTTCGCCGTGCCGCTGTTCAACGAGGATCCCTATCACGGCCTGCGCCGCGTCATCGATATTTCCGGCGACGGTCCCAACAACAACGGCGCGCCGGTCATCGGCGCGCGCGACGAGGCGCTGTCCAAGGGCATCGTCATCAATGGCCTGCCGATCATGGTCAAGGAGCCGTCCTATTCGACCATGGATATCGACAATCTCGATTGGTACTACGAGGATTGCGTGATCGGCGGCCCCGGCTCGTTCGTGGTATCGATCAAGGACCGCGAGAAATTCAAGGAAGCGATCCGCACCAAATTGCTGCTGGAAGTCGCCGGCCGAACGCCGGAGCGGCGGATGGTGCCGGTCTCCGACAAGGAGCCGCGGGTGTCCTGCATGATCGGCGAGAAAATCTGGCAGGACCGCTGGGGACGGTAGTCCCGCTGTGCTCTATCCCCTCATCCTGAGGAGCGCGAAGCGCGTCTCGAAGGATGAGGCCACTATTGGGGCCTCATGGTTCGAGACGGCGCATTCGCGCCTCCTCACCATGAGGGTTTAGCCGCGTGGGGGCGATTTGCCTCACCTCGGGCGCGGCCCGTTCTTAACCGTCCATTAACCGGGCGAATGGCCTGATCTGCTGAGATGCCATAGGAGGCGCCGCGATGGCGCGTCCGGGCGCATGGTTTTCGCAGGACCGAACGGCCTATGACGGCGATCACATCCATCCCGAAAGGCAGCCAGATCGCGCCGG
Organism: uncultured Alphaproteobacteria bacterium; assembly: GCA_963847045.1. Lineage (GTDB taxonomy): Bacteria > Pseudomonadota > Alphaproteobacteria > Rhizobiales > Xanthobacteraceae > Bradyrhizobium. Next base: position 163,724 of record CAWJYQ010000020.1, read on the forward strand.
GGGTCGAGCGCGTCTATCACCAGAGCAATCTGATCGGTGACTGGAAGGGCTCGTGGCAAAAGAACGGCCGGCCGGTCGAGTTCAAGGTTGTCAACATCCGGGGCGACACGGCCCAGGTCGAATACACCCATGACGGACACACCGAGCGGGGCACTGGAAGTGTCGACGGCGCCACGATCGCTTTCGGCAACGTCACGATCGGCACCAAGAACGGTAGCGTGGCCGCACTGGAATTTACATCCGGCAGCGCGAAACAGACCGCGGTCCTCAACAAGGAGGCCGCGCCCGCCGATCAGAGCAAGCTGGTCGGCAGCTGGAGCGGCTTCTCCAAGGCGAATGGCCAGAGTGCGTTCTTCCAGGTCGTCTCCGTCGACGGCCGCGACGCGCAGGTCAGGTTTACCGCCAACGGCGGCACGATCCAGTCCGGCGAGGCCATCGTGTACCAGAACACGGTGATGTTCGGCAGCAAGGCGCAGTTCACGACCAACGACGGGCAGACCGGAAATGTCGTGATCCAGATCGGTCACAAGAGCTATTCGGTGCCGGTGACCAAGAACAAGACGCCGGCTGCGTCATCGTCGTCGTCCGTGAACAAGCTGGCGTAACAAGCGGTCGGAACGCGGCCGCCGGTCACGGATGCGCCTCGTCAGGTGCCGATCGGGCTGCGGTTGCAGTGGATGCGCTCGGCATATTTGTCGACACAGAGCCTCAGGAACTCGGTGTTCTGTTCCTTGATCGTGGTCAGGAAGTCGACGATCGCCTTCTGCACCCGCGGGCGCGCTTCGGCCTTCAGCTCCTCGAAGCTCTGCGGAAACTGGCTCTTCATCAGCTTCTTGGCCGTATAGAAATCGGTATAGAAGCGTTCGACGCGCGCCTTGTTCTCGAAACCGAAGGCGTTCACCATCGAGTTGGGATCGTCGGCGCCGAGCTCCACGCCCTCGTTCTCCATCCATTCCATGTTGTATTCGAGCTGCTTGCAGGCGTCCTGGAACTCCTTGTCGGAGCGATCCTCGCCAAATTGCTTGAGCGTCTCGCGCCAGCGCTCAAAGAAGGTGAAACGCCAGCGCGAGGCGAGCGTGAGCGCGGTGAGCAGCATCGATGTCTGCTGGTCGCCGACGAACCTGCGGTCGAAGGTCTCGTCGAGCAGCACGAAGAAGCGGCGTTTGCCGTTCTTGTAGAGCTTGTGCCGGGTCAGGATCGCGCGATAGATGCGGCCATCCTTGCCGCGGAAGGTGACATCGTCGGGCTCCGGCGTCTTCAGCGCGGCGGCGCGGGCGATATTGGTCTCGAGCTTCTCGACCCAGGGAATGTTGGCGCGTTCCGGCCGGGCCAGCGTCTGCCGCAACTGTCCCCAGGTGATCTGCGGCGCCTGCGCCTGGTCGAGCGACAGCGGCGGATTGATGCCGAGCAGCTCGAAGGCCCGGCTTGACCCGACCAGCGTGGAGTTTTCCGGGATGCGCCTCTGGGCGCTGTCGAACGGGGGATAGACGACGAGCTCGAGGACAGGCGTGACCGGCGTTTCCGACTCTTCGTCCTCCTGGCGCGCGGCTTCGAAAGCATAGGCGATCTTGCTGGCTGCCTTGGCGATATCGAGTTCGTACTGGGCCGGATCCCGCTTGCGATGGATCGGCGTGTACAGATTCTTGCTTTGGCAGAGGTCCTGCAGCAGCTTGCCGAGCTGGCTGTCCCACCAGAACCTCACGTCAGGGCTTGAAGCCGTGGCGTTATCGGGAAGGTAGGGGGCGACGCGGCTGATCTGCGTCGTGTTGTAACCGGCCACCACAGCGGGCAGCCTCGTCCTGTCGACGTCGTGCAGGCAGACGACCGGCTTCTCCTCCTGCGCCTTGCCGCTGTCGTTCATGAAGCTGTAGAGGCCGATCTCGAAGCCGCAATAGACGCTCTGATCGCCGGTGAACACGACGATCAGCCAATCGGTCTGCTCCAGCGCCTTGCGGATGACCGGCTCGTATTTCTTGCCGGGCTCGATGCTTTCGGTGTCGAGAAAGCATTCGAGGCAGCTGCCGCCCATGCCGCGCTGCGCGAGGCCGTCGAGCTGATTCCTGATTTCATCGGCAATGACGAAATCCTGATGGGCGTAGCTGATGAAAGCATAGGTCGTGTCGGCCATGCCGGTTACCTCCAGGGCCAGTCCGAAGCGGATACAAATGGTCTCAAAGGCCGGTCCCGATGCGCGGGAAACATCATCGTGCCCCGGTGCGGCCTGCATCGCCTTCCGCCATCAACCTAACGGCGAATAGCGGTTGCGTGTGTGAACTCGCTCACGTTCGGCGTTGAACGCTCCGGACGCCCCTTTCCCGTCTGCGGCGGCAGTGCGCCCGGCGGATAGGGGCGTCCGCCCATACGCACGCCACCTCGCTTAGCGCGGCAAAACTGTGACTCCATCGCAACACCGGCGGCGAAATGACGTGGCCAAAAAGTGGCAACGCACAGCCGGACACGGTTCTGCCCGCATTCGCTGCGGGATTGGGGCGCGGGGCCGGGCTGCTAGTGGGGTGCAACATGCCTTCGATCAGCCGTGTCGGATTATCCGGCATCTCTGTTGATGCGCTTTGGGGAGCGATAGCCGCGCAACGCCGGCACGTCGTTCGATGGGTCGGCCTGATAGGTGCCGCCGCCTCACTGGCAGCCTGCGCGCAATCTTCCGTCGTCAGCCGGCACACGGCCTTCGCGCCGTCGTCCACCCGGCAGGCCGCGTTCGAGCGCGCCAGGCAGACCCATGTTTCGGTGGTCCGGAGGCAGGTGCCGGCGCCGGAGAGGCATTTTGCCTCGACGAGACCGGCCTCGGGCGGCGGGGTCGCGAGCTTCTATTCCGAGGATTCGCAGACGGCGAGCGGCGAGAAATTCGATCCGCACGAATTGACCGCCGCGCACCCGACATTGCCGTTCGGCACCAAACTGCGTGTCACCAACACCACCACGGGGAAGTCGGTGACGGTTCGGGTCAATGACCGCGGCCCGTATGTGCCGGGACGCGTGGTCGACGTGTCCTATTCCGCGGCGCAGGCGCTCGGCATGGTGCGGTCGGGCACGGCCAACGTGAAGCTCGACGTGCTGCAGTAATCTTCAGCGCGAGAACCGCGCCACCAGTTCGACATGCGGCGTGTGGCGGAACTGGTCGACCGGGGTGACGCCCTCGAGCCGGTAGCCGCCGTCGACCAGGAGCTTGGCGTCGCGGGCAAAGGTCGCGGCATTGCAGGAGACCGCAACCACGACCGGCACCTTGCTCGCCGCCAGTTGCTGCGACTGCGCCTGCGCGCCCTGGCGCGGCGGATCGAACACGACCGCGTCGTAGTCGCGCAGCTCCTGCGGCATCAGTGGCCGGCGGAACAGGTCGCGCGCTTCGGCCTTGACGGGCTTCAGCCCCGATGTGGAGGTGGCGGCCTTCTGCAGCGAAGCGACCGCACCGGCGTCGCTGTCGAAAGCTGCAATGCGCGCGCGCTTGGCAAGGCGCAGCGCGAAGGGGCCGACGCCGCAAAAGAGATCAACGATATTTTTCGCGCGACCGACCTGCTTCTCCACCAGCGCGGCCAGCGCCTCTTCGCCGGCCGCGGTGGCCTGCAGGAACGAGCCGGGCGGCAAGGTCACCTGAGCGGGGCCAATCGCAACGACCGGCGCGTTGCGTATCAAAACCAGTTCGCCATGCCGCGTCAGCCGCGCCAGACGATGCTGTTCCGCGATCCGCGACAGCGTCGTGATCATGGCCGAATTCAGCGGCCCTGACCCGCGCACGTCGATGTCGAGACCGTTCTGGGTCGCGGTGACCTGGATGTCGAGCGGCTTGCCGATCTTGATCAGCGGTTCGGCCAGTGCCCAGGCCGCGTCGAGGGCGCCCTTGAGCGCGGGATCGAGGATCGGACAGCGGTCGACCGGAATGACATCGTGCGAGTTGGCGGCGGCGAAGCCGACCTTGAGCACGTCATGCGTGCCGAGGCGCGCATGCAGCGTGATGCGGCGGCGGCCGGCGCCATGCGCATCGACCAGCGGCGCCACCTCGGCCTCGAGCTTCGCCTGCTTCAACGTCTCGACGACCAGATCGTGCTTCCAGGCGCGGTAGCGATCCGGCAGCCAGTGCTGGATCGCACAACCGCCGCAGACGCCGAAATGCGGGCAGAACGGCCTGACCCGCTCGGGGCTTGGAATTTCGACCGCAAGCAGGCGGCGGCGATCGGGATGGCCATGAACTTCCTCCACCTCGACGGTTTCGAGCGGAAGCGTGTAGGGCACATAGATGGCTTCGCCGCCCTCGAATGCGACGCCGTCGCCGCGATGGCCGACATGATCGATGATGAGGCGCTCAACCACGTCGCGCGCCGAGGAAGAATTCGCAGTTACCGTCGCCGCCCTTGATCGAGGACGGAAACACCTGGATATCCGTGCATCCCAGTGACTTGGCGAAGGCCGCGATGTCGTCGCAGACTTGGGCATGCACGGCGGCGTCGCGGATGATCCCGCCCTTGCCGTGTTTGCCTTGCGCCTCGAATTGCGGCTTGATCAGCGCGAGCAGGTGCATGGGTGCGGCCGCCAGCGAAAGCGCCACCGGCAGCACGGCCTTCAGCGAGATGAAGCTGACATCGATAACGACGACATCGGGCCGCGCCGGCAGGCGCTTGCCCTCATAGCTCCTGATATCGGTCGCTTCCATCGACACGATCTTTGGATGGCCGTGCAGGGAAGGGTGCAACTGTCCCTGGCCGACATCGATCGCAAACACCACGGCGGCGCCATTGGCGAGCAGCACCTCGGTGAAACCGCCGGTGGAGGCACCGACGTCGAGGCAGACATGGCCTTCGACATCGATCGGATATTGCTCCAGCGCGCCCGCAAGTTTCACTCCGCCGCGTGAGACGTAGGGGTACGCCGGCTCGGCCTGCAGCACGGCGTCGGTGGGGATCACTTCCGACGGCTTTACGACGGGCTTGTCGTTGGCGACGACCAGGCCCGCCTCGATCGCGGCGCGGGCCCGCGCCCGGCTCTCGAACAGCCCGCGCTCGACCAGCAGCAGATCGATGCGTTTGCGGGGAGAGGCCATGCGGTGCTCATTTTGTTTGAGTATGATCTCCGCGCAAACGCAACGCGTTTGTCGCGAGGAAAACCGGTTCCCATTTTTCCGGATCATGCTCCAGAAGTCGCGGAAGTGCGCCGCCGGGCGGCCATGCCAACGCAAACTTCAAACGCGGTCAAGTCGTGCCAGATATCCGCCGGCCTCTCGCGCGGCAGCACCAGCGGTGCGCCATGGAGATCGAGCGCGTGGATCATCATCAGATTGTCATTGTGGCCGAAATCTTCAACCGTCAGCCCGTCGGCATCGACCAGCCGGCCGTCGTGCCGGCTGACTTGCGTAAATCGCCGCACGCGGTCGGCATAGACGGCGGGATCGTTGGAATAGGCCAGACAGAACTTGCCGCGCGCCGCCATGTAACCGAATTCGTACACGGTTCCAGGGTCGGCGCCGGGGCCGCGGAATGGCGTGAGATTGGCGATGATGGCGTCACACCGTTCCATCATCGCTTCCAGGCCTTTGAAGATTTGCAGCGAAAGGTCAGGGGCCGTGAGGTCGACAGGGTTGTCGAGGGGGTAGAGCCCACTGACGCCGTGGCGGGTGCAAATCTCGACCTTGCGCCGGCCCATCTCTACTGCGTCCGGCAGGAACACGTCGGGACCTGCCAGATAGATGTTCATGGGTTACCGGGGCGATAATTGGATCGAGCTGCAACGGCGTCGAAAGTGCGCCCCCTCTCCCGTTCTTGCGGGGGAGGGTTGGGGTGGGGGTGGCGCCGCGAGCCCTACTGTTGGTGTGGAGAGAGTTTCCCCCACCCGCATCGCATCTATCGATGCGATGCGACCTCCCCCGCAAGCGGGGGAGGTGAAGAAGATTACGCGAGCTTCACCGTCTCGGCCTTGAAGTCCTTGCCCAGCGTATCGAACACCTTCTTGACGATGCTCTTGGCGTCGAGACCGGCGCGGCCGTACATCGCCGCCGGCGTGTCGTGGTCGAGGAACACGTCGGGCAGGATCATCGAGCGGAACTTCAGCATGCCGCTGTCGAGCATGCCTTGGTCGGTGATGAACTGCATCACATGCGAGCCGAAGCCGCCGATCGAGCCTTCCTCGATGGTGATCAGGATCTCGTGCTCGCGCGCGAGCTTCAGGATCATGTCCTCGTCGAGCGGTTTCATGAAGCGGGCGTCCGCGATGGTGCAGGAGAGGCCGTGCGCGGCGAGCTCGTCGGCAGCCTTTTCGCATTCCGCAAGGCGCGTGCCGAACGACAGCAGCGCGACCTTCTTGCCTTCGCGGATGATGCGGCCCTTGCCGATCGGAAGCGGCACGCCGACTTCCGGCATTTCCACGCCGCGGCCTTCGCCGCGCGGATAGCGCAACGCGCTCGGGCGGTCGTTGATCGCAACTTGCGTCGCGACCATGTGTACCATCTCGGCTTCGTCGGAGGCTGCCATGATCACGAAATTCGGCAGGCAGCCGAGATAGGCATTGTCGAACGAGCCGGCGTGGGTGGCGCCGTCGGCGCCGACGAGGCCCGCGCGGTCGATGGCAAAGCGGACCGGCAGGCTCTGGATCGCGACGTCGTGCACCACCTGGTCATAGCCGCGCTGCAGGAAGGTCGAGTAGATCGCGCAGAAGGGCTTGTAGCCTTCGGTCGCAAGCCCTGCAGCGAAAGTGACCGCGTGCTGCTCGGCGATGCCGACGTCGAAGGTTCTGTCGGGGAAGGCCTTGTTGAAGATGTCGACACCGGTGCCGGACGGCATCGCCGCGGTGATGGCGACGATCTTGTCGTCCTTCTCCGCTTCCTTCACCAGGCTCTGGCCGAACACATTCTGATAGGCCGGCGCATTCGGCTTGGCTTTCGCCTGGGTGCCGGTCGCGACGTCGAACTTGACCACGGCGTGATATTTATCGGCGGAATTTTCCGCCGGACCATAGCCTTTGCCTTTTTGCGTCACGACGTGAACGAGGATCGGGCCGTCCTTCATGTCGCGCACGTTCTTCAGTACGGGCAGCAGATGGTCGAGGTTGTGGCCGTCGATCGGGCCGACATAATAGAAGCCGAGTTCCTCGAACAGCGTGCCGCCGCCGACCATGAAGCCGCGGGAATATTCCTCGACCCGGTTGGCGCGGTTGGCCAGCACCTTGGGCAGGCGCTTGTTGATCTGTTTGGCGGCATCGCGCAGCGTGCGGTAGGTCTTGCCGGAATAGAGCCGCGATAGATACGCGCTCATGGCGCCGACCGGCGGGGCGATCGACATGTCGTTGTCGTTGAGGATGACGATCAGCCGCGAGTTCATCGCGCCCGCATTGTTCATGGCCTCATAGGCCATGCCCGCCGACATCGCGCCGTCGCCGATCACGGCGATGACATTGTTGGTGCCGCCGGAGAGATCCCGCGCCACCGCCATGCCGAGGCCGGCGGAGATCGAGGTCGAGGAATGCGCGGCGCCGAACGGATCGTAATCGCTCTCGCTGCGTTTGGTGAAACCGGACAGCCCGCCGCCGGTGCGCAGCGTGCGGATGCGGTCGCGCCGGCCGGTCAGGATCTTGTGCGGATAGGCCTGGTGGCCGACGTCCCAGATCAGGCGGTCGCGCGGCGTGTCGAAGATGTAATGGATGGCGGTGGTGAGTTCCACGACGCCGAGGCCGGCGCCGAAATGGCCGCCCGTGACTGAAACGGCGTCGATGGTTTCCTGTCTGAGTTCGTCGGCAACCTGCCGGACCTGGTCAATCTTCAGCCGGCGCAAATCATCCGGCGTCCTGATGGTGTCGAGGAGGGGAGTTTTACTGAATGTGGTCACGGCATCCGTTCCAGTTTCCTTGGCGCGGAACCCTTGGTTCCGGCGCGAGATGAGTTTCACGGTCGGCCGAGCAGCGGCCAGGACCATCCGGAGTTAGTCGCGCGGGCCGAAGCCCGGTTTCAAAGCGTAACGGCGCTCCCGATCGAACAATGTGATGTTAGTCACTTTGCGGCTTCTACCCGTCGCAGCCACTTTCCCCAGCCTTTGCAAGCACTTATCGCTGCCGAAAAGCGGCGGCGGGGCGGCTTGCAAAAGTGCATAGTATTGCAAGCATTACACCAAAGCGGCCACCAAAGCCAACCCGCGCGACCTGCTGCCGCAGGCCGCAAGGCCGTCTGGGTTAACCGCTGCGCTGGACCGATGGTTCCAGGCCGCCCAATTCGGCGGCACCGGGCGCTGACATAGGGGCTGTTTCGATCTCTTTCCAGGCTTTTTCGCGGGCGGCGCTGTCGCCGGTCGCGACCGCGAGCGCTGCTTCCGGATGCGCCATCCGCTCATGCAGCGGAACCGGCCCGCACACGATCATGAAGAACTCATAGGCGTGCGGCACTTCGTTGGCCATCACGAACTGGAAATGCACGCGGAAGAATTGCCAGCGGAACAGATTGTAATGCTCGGGCAGGATCATCTCGCGGAAGCGTATCGGCACGATGGTCGGGTTGCGCCTGTCAGCGCCGACATCGATGCCGTGGCTCAGAATCGGATCGAGATCGAAGAAATTCATCACGTCCTTGCGCGCCTGGCATTCGATCCAGTCGATCGATGGCTCGAGCGCGAGCTCGCGCAAGTGCGCGCGGAAATCGGACGCTGCCCTGTGGAAGCCGACGATCGGATAATTGCCGCCCAGGGCCAGCAGCACCACGCGCGGGCCATGTTTCCCGAGCCTGGGGTCGAGCTTCAGCGCACGCGCGACAATCTCGATGCCGAGGAACGAGCCGGAGGAGTGGCCGACCAACACGATCTCCTCGGCGTCGCTGCCGCGCGCGACATCGCAGAGATATTGCGCAAAGCGGTCGAGCCGCTCGTCCCATTCGGGGCGCTCGCGATGCGAGAACTCCCAGGTCCAGATCGTGTCGCACATCAGATAGAGCAGGTAGGTGCGCTTTTCCGTGTATTTCAGCACGATCCAGAGCGCGGCGAAGAAGAACACGGCGGCCGCCGGAATATCGAACGGCGAGGGCACGCCGATCGCCTCCAGTCCCTTGCGGACAAGAAACGCCGCGACCGCGAGGCATCCAACCTCGAACCAGAACACGATATGCGGAAAGGTGATGAAGGTGAGGAAGCGCCAGTTCGCCTTCATGAAGCGGAACACGGTGCCGTGGACGATCAGGCGCAGATAGATCCAGATCGTGTAGGAGACGATGTGCCAGATCGGAAGGGAGAGATCGCGCTGGATAAAATCTTCAAAGCGCAGGAAGTCGTAGGTGGTGCGCGTCTGCCAGTCTTCCGCTTTCGTCTCGATGGTCCAGGACGCGATCTCGCTTTCGCTGACGTTTTGCGGCCGGCCGATCCGGGTGGTGAGGTGGTAGAGCTTCTCGAACTTGCGCAGCTCGGTGCGGAACATGCGGTAATATTGCGCGAGCCCGCGCGGGTCATAGCCCTGCACATAGATGACGTGGCGGTTCTTGACGCGCACTTAACGCTGGATCCCCGGCGGATGTCACGCGCATGATCCGGAAAAAGCCTGCCCCGTAGTTGATGCGGGGTGGGAACCGGTTTTCCGAGAAGATCATGCGCAAAAAAACAATAGGCTGAAGCACGATGGCTTTTAAAGCCATCGTGCTTCAGCCGGGGACTATAGCAGTCCGCTTGGCGCGCCAAGAGCTATTTCGGCTGTTGCGTCAATGCCCTGCCTTGGAGTGCTGCGTTTTCGGCCCCGTCGGGGCGGCATCGGGGCTGCGCTCCCTCTCCCGCTTTTGCGGGGGAGGGCTGGGGTGGGGGTGCCGCCGCGAGTCACAACTGCCCGATTGGAGAGAGTTCCCCCACCCCGCATTGTATCTGGCGATGCAATGCGACCTCCCCCGCACGCGGGAGAGGTGGAAAAGAGAGGGGCGGTCTACTGGACGTCGAGCGGCGCCACGCCGCGGGCCTCGCCAGAGGCATCGGTGGTGATCTTCTCGACCCGCGCTTCCGCCTGGCGCAGCAGTTCCTCGCAGCGGCGCTTCAGCGCCTCGCCGCGCTCATAGATCGCAACCAATTCCTCCAGCGGCACCTTGCCGTCCTCGAGCCGCTTCACGATCGTTTCCAGTTCCTCGATCGCGCGCTCGAAGGACAGCTTTTTCACGTCCACCAAGGTGTTCTCGGCTATGCTCATGTCCCTAAATCCTGCTCCCTACGTGCTGGCGTCTGTAACGTAAGGCCACCACTGCGGACGGAATGTGGCGCGCTCAAGGTTTTGGCGTGGTGCCCATCAGCGCTGCCACATGGGCGGCAACCAATTCCTTCAGGCCATCAAGGTCATAGCCGCCTTCCAGCACCGAAACAACTCGGCCGCCAGCGCATCCTTCGGCGACATCCATCAGCTTTTGGGTGACCCAACCGAAATCCTGCGCCTTAAGATTGATCGAGGCGAGCGGATCGCGGTGATGTGCGTCGAATCCCGCCGAGATGATGACGAGTTCCGGCGCGAACTTGGTGAGCTGCGGCAGGATCGCGTTCTCGAAAGCGATGCGGAACTGTGCGCTGCCGTCTTCGGCGACGAGCGGCGCGTTGACGATGGTGTCGTGCTCGCCGCGTTCGCCGCGCGCGCCGGTGCCCGGAAACAGCGGCATCTGGTGCGTCGAGCAGTACATCACGGATTTATCGGCCCAGAAGATGTCCTGCGTGCCGTTGCCGTGATGCACGTCGAAATCGATCACCGCGGCGCGCGCAATGCCGTATTTGCGGCGCGCGTGGCGCGCGGCGATTGCGGCATTGTCGAAGAAACAGAAGCCCATCGGCGTCGACTTTTCGGCGTGATGGCCGGGCGGGCGCACCGCGACAAAGGCGTTCGGATGCTTGCCGGTCATGACAGCATCGGTCGCGGCCACCGCGCCGCCGACGCCCCGCATCACGGCCTCCCAGGTGCCCGGCGACATCGAGGTGTCGCCGTCGATATAGACGAGGCCCGAGGTCGGCGCGACGTGGCGGAGTTCCGTGATGTAATGCTCGCCGTGGCAGAGCGCGACGGAATCGAGATCGCCTTCCGGCGCCTCGGCGCGGGTGAGCGCCTTGAAGCGGTCTTCGGCCAGCACCTCGTTGATCGCGCGCAGGCGGTCGGGCCGCTCGGGATGGCCTGGCGGCGTGAGGTGGTTGAGGCAGGCGGGATGACTGAGCAGCAGTGTTGACATGAATTATCCTGGCGCGTGGAACGCGCATGCGACGAAGGGTTAATCTAGGCGGTTGTACGTCGAACGGAAAGAGTTGGAGCCCAACTTTGTCGGCATCGGCAGTGAGCTCCCTCTCCCGCTTGCGGGGGAGGCATAGGCGGCCTTCGGCCGCCGTTCTTGAAATAACGCCGATGCAAAGCATCGGCTACGGGTGGGGGTGTCGCCGCGAGTCGCACTACCGGTGTGGAGAGAGTTTCCCCCACCCGCATCGCATCTTCGATGCGATGCGACCTCCCCCGCAAGCGGGAGAGGTGAGTCGAAGGCGCGGCAGCAGCCTCGGGTCAATTCGAGCGCGTGATGCGCGTTGGCGGCGCGGGCGCGAGCGGGCTGTTGGCCTGGAGATAGCCGAACAGCGCGTCAACATCGTAGGTGCCGACTTGCAGGTCGGTGCCGGCCCTGAACACGGCGAAGCCGTCGCCGCCGAGCGCGAGATAGTTGTTGATGGTGACGCGATAGCTCTTCGCGGCGTCGATCACCGCGCCGTTCAGTTTCATCGACGCTGCATCGACATGCTCGCCGAACGGTTTGGTCGCGTCCCAGGCATAGCTGAATCCCTTCGAGACCTGCAGGATGCGCGGCCGCCTCTCGTCCAGCCATTGCTGTTCCAGCGCGGTCTTGAGCTGCGCACCGTTAAGCGTCAGCGTCACCAGCTGGTTGCGGAACGGCTGGCTTGCGAACACGTCGGCATAGGTCACCGCGCCGTCGTCCTTCCTGGCGATGTCGGTGCGGATGCCGCCGGGATTGGTCACGGCGATCACGGCGCCGCCGTTCCTCTCGCCTGATGTGGCGGCAAGCTGCGCGTCCGCAATGATGTCGCCGAGCACGCTCTCGCCGGTCAGACCAGGCACGCGCGACAGCGTGTCCTTGACCGTCCCGGCGCGGCGGTTGGCGAGGGGGGCTGCGACCCTGTCATAGGCTTCCAGCAGCGCGGCCTGCTCCGGGTCCGCCGCGAGCGAGGTGCGCACGATGACATTGTCCGCGTGAGCGCTGACGACGTCGCGCGTTGCCGGATCGAGCTTCAAGTCGATCGCGGTGACCAGCGTGCCGTACTTGTCGCCGCTGGTGACGAGCCTTCCGTCGATGTTGCAGATATAGGCGTGATGGGTGTGGCCGCTGATCACGATATCGACGGCGCGATCGAACTTCTTCACGATGTCGACGATCGGCCCCGAAATCCCCGGGCACTCATTATAGTCACCGGTCGGCACGCCGCCCTCGTGGATCAGCACCACGATCGCCTCGACGCCCTTTGCCTTCAGCTCCGGCACCAGCGCATTGACGGTGTCGGCCTCGTCGCGGAATTCGAGATCGGCGGCGCTCGCCGGCGAAATGATTTCGGACGTGCCCTTCAGCGTGAGCCCGATGAAGGCGACGCCAATGCCGTCAAACGTCTTGATCTCGTAGGGCGGAAACAGCGTCTTGCCGGTATCCTTCACAAGCGTCGAGGCGGCGAGATAGTGAAACTTCGCGCCGGTGAAGGGATGCGGCCCCTGGCATTTGTCGAAGGGATGGCAGCCGCCATTCTGCATCCGCAACAGCTCGTCCTTGCCCTCGTCGAATTCATGGTTGCCGACGGCTGCGATCTCGAGCCCCATCATCGACAGCAACTCGATCGCCGGCTCGTCATGGAACATCGCCGACAGGAACGGGCTCGCGCCGATCAGGTCGCCGGCCGCGACGAACATGTTGTTCTTGCGGCCTTGGCGCAGCTGATTGACCAGCGTCGCCATGTGCTCGGAGCCGCCGGCTGCGACCTGCACCTTCCTCTCCCTGTCGGCGGGATCGTTGATCCTTATGCCAGGCGAAGGGCGGAGATAGCCGTGGAAATCGTTGATCGCGAGGATGCGCAGCTCGACGGGCGATTGCGCGCAGGCGGGCGCAACCGACAGCACGAAGGCGACCAGCGCCTGACAAAGCCTGTGTTTCATGCCGCCATCATAGAACGCGGGCGCGATGATTCCACGAAAGTTCCTGTGGGGTAAGGAAGCTCAGATGCAAAGCGTCCGCGATGGGCGGCATTTTCTGCATTTCCCTTTCGAGGGTGTTAACTACCGCGCAAGGATACGCTGGCGATTTTCCTCTACAGCTCCTAGTTGGTACGCAAACACCAATGCACTCAGGTTCAAGCAATGCACTCAGGTCGCAATGCACTCAGGTCGCAATGCACTCAGGTCGCAATGCACTCAGGTCGTATGTCTTCGATGATCAGAGATGGCCAATACACGGCATGGTTCCGGACCCCGCGCGGCCAGGGCACGGGCATCGTTCATCTTGCTGGCGGCAAGATTACGGGCGGCGACTGCTTCTTCACCTATGGCGGCACCTACGAGGTCGACGATAACAGCTTCACCGCGACGCTGACCACACGGCGCTGCGCGGCGGGCCCGACCACGGTGTTTGGCGTCGACGAGATCGAATTGAGGGTCGAGGGCGCCTTCAAGGGCGGCACGGCTTTCTGTTCGGGAACGTCCGACCAGGCGCCGGGGGTGCGCTTCGAGGCGACGCTGTTCGGCGGAACGGATCAGCCACCGGCGCCCGACGCCAGGCCGCCCGCCGTGGCGTTCGATGCCGCCCGCTTTGCCAAAATCTCCGACGGCCAGCGCGCGCGCAAACCCTTCGCCCATCGCTGAACGAGCGCACCTGTTCGCCAAAAAGCGAAAGGGCGGGCCTGTCGCAGCCCGCCCTTCATCTCAAACCAAACTCAGACCATCAGTTCGGCACCGACGGGGTCGGCGGCGCGGCGTCGGCGGGCGTGGTCGAGGCGATCGGCGTCTTGGACGGATCCGGGTCGAACCCGAACACGCCGACCAGGTATTTGTAATAGTCCGGCAGCTTTTCCTTCAGCGCCTCGCGGGTCTTCGGCTCGTGGATCAATTCCTTGCCGGCGAGGAAGATGCTGGCGGTGACTGCGAAGAACTCGCGGTCGTTCATCAGGGTGTACGATTTCTTGTCGAACACGTCCTTGGTCTTGGCCTGCGCGAAGTAGCCCTTGATGCCGAGGTTGTCGTAGCCGTTCGGCATCAGCCGCTTGTGATAGGCGTGCAGGAACTCGTGCAGCAGGATCGGATCGTCGGTGTACTGCGTCATGTTCGGCCGCAGCATGATGACGCCGACCCCGGAATCGGCCGCGAGGTCGATGATGTCGGGGTTGCTCCATCGCTGGTTGTCGTGATCCCACACCGTGACGCCGAGCGTGGGGCGGCGGTCGCGTTTCGGCGCGACCGGGCCGTAGCAGGCAAGCGAAGCGCCCAGCTCCAGACAATCGGTCTCGGTGGCAACGATCGGCACGGAATGGAAGAAGTTCAGCACCTTCGGGCTGAGGCCCGCGTTCTCGACCATGTCGAGCTGATGCTTCAGGTTGTCCTCGATCGCGCCGACGTCCTTGCGACCCGTATAGTCGGAGAGGTCGTAGATGAAGCCGCGATATTTCTGGAAGTCCGCTTCCGTGGTCGGCCGCGGCGCATTGCCGGCCGGATCGACGCTGATCACGCGCGAGCCGGCGCCAGCCGGACCTGCGCCAAGACCTGCGCCAAGACCAGTGCAAAACGTGATCGCAAGGATCACCGGAGCGAGCGATGAAGCGCGCATGAATTCCCTCCTGCCATGAGCTGGACGAGCATAGCCAAGGTGAATTGCAGCGCCGTTAGTCCGATTAACGTGATTGCAGGATCGCGATTATGTTCGGATTAACCATGTACGCCGGGTTAATCGCTGGCCCATTCGCCGACCACGCGGTGCACGTCGCCGAGATGCTCGCGCATCTGTTCCAGCACAAAGCCGAGCGCGAAGAAGCGTTCGGCCGTCTCGCTCGGCGTGCCCCGGATCAGGCCGTCGCGGCGGATCGCGTCGAATTCGGCGGCGTAGGCGGCGAACGCCTGCACGACCTCCTGCAGCGGCGGCGGCTTCTTGCGCGCCCGCAACGCCTCGCCGCTGGCGTGCAGGAAATCGCTGACGCGAGGTGCGATATCACGCATTGGCGGCGTCAGCCGGGCCTGCACGGCCTCCGGCAGGTCGCAGCCGACCGCGCGGCCGAGGATGACGATGTCGTGGCGGAGCCGCAGCAGCGTGCGGAGCAGCGGCCCGGTGTCGGGCCCGGAGGTGAGGCGGGCGGTGCGCTCATGCTCGGCCTCGGCGCCGGTGGCGTTCAGCTTGGCGAGGAAGGCCGCGATCTCGGCGTTGAGCTGCCTGATGTCGGGCCGTTCTCCGCCGCAATGATGATCCAGCAATTTCGCGAGCGCGTCGGCCACGAGCTCGAGCGTGTCGGCTGCGGCTTCCGTGGTCAGCGCATGCGCGCGCGAGGGAAACACCAGGAAGGAGACGACGAAGCCGACCGCGCCGCCCACGGTGACCTCGAGCACGCGGTCCAGCGCCGAGGCCATGGGGCTGACATGCTGCATGCTCGGCACCAGCAGCACGATGATCGCGGTGATCGGCAGTACGTTGAAATTGGCCTTGAAGGCGGCGATGAAGGCGAGCGGTGCGATCGCCAGCGCCAGCACCGCGAACAGCGCCCATTCGCTCTCATGCGGGATCAGGATCGCGAGCGTGCCGCCATAGGCGACGCCCGCAAGCGTTCCCGTCAGATAGTCGGTCGCGACCTTGATCGAGCGGCCGAGACTCATCTGCGTCACGATCAGCGAGGTCAGCACCGCCCACAGCGGCAGCTTCAGGTGCATCACCTGCGCCAGCCCCAGCGCCGACAGCGCGGAGACCGTGACGCGCAGCGCCAGGATCAGCTGCATCCGGTAGCGATGGGCGAGCGCACGGCCATGCGTCAGAAGGGCAGGGAGGCGTTTGGGCTCGTCGGACATCAGGCGGGCATATCATCGATTGCGCCGGAATGCGCAACAGAATATCCGATTTGATCATGGCCCCAGTCGGTCTTACCTGCGCGCTCGGCTATTCTATCGTCGGGGGCACCTATGCCGCCCGGATGGTGTTCAGGAATCTGTCGACTTCATCTCTGAGACGGATGCCGTCTCCCGAAAGCGACTGGGCGGCAGACAGGACCTGCGAGGAGGCGGAGCCGGTTTCGCTGGCGCCGTGCTGCACGGCGGCAACATTGGACGACACCTGTTGCGTGCCTTGCGCCGCCTGCTGGACGTTGCGGGAGATTTCCTGCGTCGCCGCGCCCTGTTCCTCCACGGCCGCCGCGATCGCCGACGAGATCTCCGAAAGTTTCGCGATGGTGCCGCTGATCGTGGTGATGGCATCCACCGATTCGCCGGTCGCTGCCTGTATCCCGCTGATCTGCTGGCCGATCTCGCCGGTCGCCTTTGCGGTCTGCTCGGCAAGTGCCTTCACCTCGCTCGCGACCACCGCGAATCCGCGGCCGGCCTCGCCGGCGCGGGCCGCCTCGATGGTCGCATTCAGCGCCAGGAGATTGGTCTGGCCGGCGATCGTATTGATCAATTCGACCACGTCCCCGATGCGGGCTGCGGCCTTCGACAGCTCGCTTACCCGCTCGGTGGTGGTGCGGGCCTGCCCGACCGCATCGCTTGCGATACGCGCCGATTGCTGAACCTGACGGCTGATCTCGTTCACCGAGGACGACAGCTCCTCGGTGGCGCTCGCGACAGACTGGACGTTTGTGGATGCTTCTTCGGAGGCGGCCGCCACCGCCGTCGCCATTTCCTGGGCCTTGCTTGCAGTGGAGGTGAGCGTTGTGGCGGAGACCTCGAGTTGGGTGGATGCGGTTGACACCGTGCTGACGATTCCGCCGACCGCCCGGTCGAATTCGTCGGCCAATTTCATCATTTCAGCCTTGCGTCTGGCTGCCGTGCGCGCGTCCGATGCGGCCTGCTCGGTGCGAAGCTTGTCGGCCTCGATCATATGGTCCTTGAAGACCTGAACGGCTCCGGCCATTCCTCCGATTTCGTCGCGGCGGTGGGCTCCCTCGATCTGCACTGACATTTCGCCGCCGGCCAGCGCCTTCATGGCGCCCGACAGCACGGCGACAGGGCGCGTGATGCTGCGCGCCATGAGGAAGACGAGGGCGACCGTGAGCAGGAAACAAAACCCGACGATGGACGCCAGCACGATCAAGGCGCGCGTGGCCTCCGCGCGCTTTGCGGACGTCAGCGCCAGCAGATCGGAAGCGATGTGATCTTCGACGGTCTTGAGCATGTCGATCCGCACCGTTGCAGCCTTGAACCAGGCGGCTCCGTCCAGGCCGGGCATCTCGCCGGTAAGCCCGCCATTGGCGACCAGTTCCCGCATCTTTGCTACCTTGTCGACGGGCTCGCCCGACATGGTTCGTGTGTAGAACTCGCGCTGCCCGGATTTTGCGCTTGCCAGGAATGCCGAGAGATAGACGTCCTGCGCGGCCAGCTGCCACAGGACTTTCCGGTACGTCGGCAAATCGAACCGACCCGCAGTGAGGCCGCCGGCAACCAGCGCCCGTTCCTGGCCTGCATGCTCCTTGCCCTGGATCAAACTCAAATAGGCCGACAAGGCCGTCGTCGTGTCTCCCCGGCTGCTCATGTTGACGGCGCTCTTGGTGACATTGAGCAGTTTGGCGATTGCATTGGTGTAATAGGCCGCAGATTCGCTTGCGGGGATCGTTTGCTCTTCAATGGCCTTTCGACGGCTGTCGAGGCTGGCGACCACGGTCTCCGCACTGGCGATGGCCTCCTTGATTTCGCGCGAGTCGAACGCCGCCAGCGACTTCATGGCCGGCAAGGCGCCACTCACCTCCTGATCGGTGCGCCTGCGTTGCTCCATCAACTCGGCTCGCATCTGCGAACCCTTGCTGCTCAGGAACACCGCGGACATGCCGCGCTCGCGCTGCAGTTCGTGAATCAGGCGGCTGATCTTCCCGGCGCCGTCAGCGAGTTCGCCCAGGGCCGCCATCTCGGTGCGTTGCACCCAGGTTCCGCTGACGACGTGAGCAGCCAGGCCAAGAAGCACCAGGACCGGGATAGCGATCGCAAGGGCCAGACGATGAGAAATCTTGATATGTTGGAGCACGGTTTCCCCCAAAAAGGGCTGGAGCCAGTTACATGCATTCCCATTCCCATTCCGAGGTAACCTCAACCTTGGGTCGCAGGTCTGGCATACAATGCCGCCAAGATTGCCTAACAAATGAGCAATCATGTCAGCAAACCGCAAAGGGATGGTTAACTTTGAACTGAAGCCGCAGCGGGGTGGCCCAGGCGGCTAGCGCTCCGCGATGGGGACTATGTCTGGCAATGACCCGTCCGATCGAGCCTTGCTCATTTGAGCAATATCCTTCTCAGCTTGTCTGGTGCGAGAATATTGATGCGACCGTACGACAGGGCCACGTATCCTTTTACTTCAAGCTTGCGCAGGATCGAGCCGGCTGTGGTTCTGGCGACATTGGCCATATGGGCAAGATTTTCATGGTTCACGTCGATCTCGATTGGATGTTGGCTTGGCGGGGTAGAAAGCCGGCAATCCGCATTGCGGAGCAGGACGGCGACGAACCGCTTGACGTGATCTCGTATCATGAGGTCGTCGGCTCCTCCCATCGCAAGCTGAAGATGATCGATCGTCACGAGACCAAAGAGCCGCCAGGCGGCGGGGTCACGCCTGACGACTTCGTCAATGGCCGCCAGGGGCAGATGCAACAATTCGCTGTCACGGGTAGCCGTCAGACCGACCATCCGAGGTCGCCGCGTAAAGGCGGCCGCCTCTCCAAACCAGGTGCCCGGCATCGCGAAATGCGCGGTATACGGCCCCTCTTCCTGCGGTGCCATCGAGACGCCAAGGCCTCCGGAGACCAGGCCGAACATGCCGCCGGGCTCGTCTCCAATCGAGTAGATCGCTGTGCCCTGCTTGAATTGCTCTAGCAGGCATCGGGCGAGCACCTCGCGCTGAAACGATGCGGGCATCTGGCTGAGCCAACCGCGGTTGACGACCACTTTGCACGCTGCATCGCGCTGCGACATTTGGCCTCGAATTGATCGCCTGTGATCAATGTCATCTCTGCCTCTTTGTTACCCGTCATCCATTGGTGACCTTTGATCTACCTCAACAAGCGTGGTGGCATGCGCGGTTGAACGTAATCTATCCGCGCAACTGCAACGTCGGATTGGAGCACGGCATGAAAGCATCAGGCATTCTGAACAGAGCGCTCTTGGCGATGCTTTTGCTGTTGGTCGAAATTGAGCCGGGCACGTCCGGCGGCGTCAATCGCTACGGCAACGCCAACGACCATCAACGCACCAGCGTCAACCTCCATTGCTGCCAAGCGTCGTAGATCGCGAGGGAGCGTACCCTATGAATGGGCAACGTCATCTGGTCATCGCGACAATCGGCGCAATCTCGTTGTCGATGAGCTGCGGCTTCGTTCAGGCTCAACCGCGCCCGAACATCATCATGATTTTGGCCGACGATCTCGGCAATGCCGATCTTGGTTATCGCGGCAGCGAGATCAAGACGCCGAACATCGACCAGCTTGCAAAAGGCGGCGTACGGCTGGAATCCTTCCACGGCATGCCGGTTTGTACGCCCGCGCGCGCAGCGCTGATGACGGGACGTTATCCCATGCGTTACGGCCTGCAGACGCTGGTGATCTTCCCGAACCATACCTATGGCCTGCCGACCGATGAGCGGACCCTGCCGCAAGCATTGAAGGAGGCAGGCTACAGCACCGCCATGGTCGGCAAGTGGCATTTGGGGCATGCCGACAAGAAGTTCTGGCCGCAGAACCGGGGATTCGAATACTTCTACGGCAATACGGTTGGCGAGGTCGACTACTTCACGCACAAGCGGGCCGGAATCATAGACTGGCAGCGAAACGGCACCTTCATCGACGAGAAGGGGTACGTGCTCACGCTGGACGGCGACGAAGCCGTAAAGCTGATAGACAAGCAGCCGAAGGACAAACCCTTCTTCCTCTACTTCGCGTCGCTGGCGCCGCATGCGCCCTATCAGGCACAGAGATCGGACGAGGATCGCTACGCTACCACCATCACCGATCCGACGCGCCGCACCTACGCTGCGATGATCACGTCGCTCGACGGCCAGGTTGGCCGCATTGTGGCGGAACTGGAGAAGCGCGGGATGCGCGAGAATACGCTGATCATCTTTTCCAGCGACAACGGCGGTCCGCGCAATGCGGTGGTCGCCAGCGGCGCGCACTCGAAGGAAGAACGGACCGAGGGCGGCGTCAAGGAAGGATCATTGCCGGCGAGCAATGGGAATCTGCGTGGCGGCAAGGGCAGCCTCTACGAGGGCGGTGTCCGCGTGCCGACCATCTTCAACTGGCCGGCAAAGCTCAAGCCAAGGGTCGTGGATGAACCGCTTCATATGGTTGACATCATGCCTACCGCCCTTGCACTCGCCGGCGCAACGGTCAATCCCGCCGACAAGCCGCTGGACGGTAAGGACATCTGGGCGACTGTCGCCGAGGGAAAGCCTTCGCCGCACGATGATATCCTGGTGAACGTCGAGGCATTTCGTGGCGCCATCATCAAAGGCAGATGGAAGCTGGTAAAAATCGCGTTGCTTCCGGGCAAGACCGAACTGTTCGATCTGACGGCCGACCCGGGCGAAAAGAACAATGTCGCGGATCAGAACGCCGATGTCGTGCGCGATCTGGAGAGCCGCCTGTTGGCCTATGCCAGGCAGCAGAAGATGAGTGAATGGCTCAAGGCACAGCCGGATTATCTGGGCGCGCAGGGACAGACCATCTTCGACCCGGACTTCGACATTGATGACGCAGGGTTGCCACAAGCCAGGATCGCGCTCCCGAAGCATTAGTGGTGAGCTCGGCGCAACCTTGTGCCGCTCATCGCGCTCAAGCGACTAACCGCTGCGACAGAACTTCAGAGATTGGACTTAGCCAGCCACAGAGCGAGGGCGAAAATGAGCGTACGATCGGCAGGGCTTTTTCTGGCCATGGCGCTTGGGACAACTCAGCTATGGTCTCTCGACGTCGCAACTGCGCAAGGCGTGCAGGCTGGCACGCCTGTGGACGGCTCCGTGCTTCCGTTCCCGCCGGTGCCGTCGGCAAGCATCGCCGCGCCGAGGTTGCAGGACTCCAGGCATCAACGACGGCCGGAGCAGAACCATCTGTTGTCCAAGGATGCACCCAATGTGCTGATCATCCTGATGGATGACGTCGGCTTCGGACAGGCTGCAACTTTCGGCGGCGAGATCAACACCCCGACGCTCAGCAAGCTTGCCGACCAGGGCATCAGCTACAACGGCTTCCATACCACTGCGATCTGCTCCCCGACGCGGGCGGCGTTACTGACTGGGCGCAATCATCAGCGTGTTGGCAATGGCACGATTGCCGAACGCGCGGTGGACTGGGACGGCTATACCGGCATCATTCCGAAGACTTCGGCGACGATGCCAGAGGTCTTGCGTCACTACGGGTACAAGACGGCGGCTATCGGCAAGTGGCACAACACTCCCGCTGATCAAACCACTTCGATGGGGCCGTTCGATCGCTGGCCGACCGGGCATGGCTTCGACTATTTCTACGGCTTCCTCGCCGGCGAGACGTCGCAGTGGGAGCCGCGGCTGGTCGAGAATACCAACCAGATCGAGCCGCCGCATGATGAGAAATATCATTTGAGCGAGGATCTCGCTCAACACGGGATCGACTGGCTGCGTCACCACCAGGCGTTCTCGCCGGACAAGCCGTTTCTGCTGTATTGGGCGCCGGGCGCCGGACATGGGCCACATCAGATCTTCAAGGAGTGGGCCGACAAGTACAAGGGCAAGTTCGATGACGGCTGGGATGCCTATCACGAGCGTGTGTTCGCACGACAGAAGCAACTCGGTTGGATTCCGGCTGACACCAAACTCACTCCGCGCGCCGAATCAATGCCAGGCTGGGACAGTATTCCCGAGGCGCAGCGCCCGTTCCAGCGGCGACTGATGGAAATCTTCGCCGGCTTCGTCGAGCATGTCGACGTTCAGGCCGGCCGGGTGGTGGACGAACTGGATCGTCTCGGCATTCGGGACAATACCATCGTGATCTATATTTTCGGGGACAATGGCGCGAGCGCCGAGGGCCAGAACGGAACGATCAGCGAATTGCTGGCGCAGAACGGGATTCCGAATACCGTTGAACAGCAGATTGCCGCGCTGGACAAGATCGGCGGCCTCGAAGCGCTGGGCTCGCCCAAGACCGACAGCATGTATCACGCCGGTTGGGCGTGGGCCGGCAATACGCCGTTCCAGCACACGAAACTGGTCGCGTCGCATTTCGGCGGAACACGCAATCCGATGGTGATTTCCTGGCCGAAGGGCATCAAGCCGGATCACACGCCGCGGCCCCAGTTCGCCCACGTCAACGACATCGCACCGACCCTCTACGAGACCATCGGCATCAAGCCACCGAAGGTGGTTGACGGTTTTGTCCAGGATCCGATCGATGGCATCAGTCTTGCGTATACCTTCAATGATCCAAAGGCTCCTTCACGCAAGAAGGTCCAGTATTTCGACAACAACGGCAGCCGCGCGATCTACCGGGATGGCTGGATCGCGGCGGCGTTCGGCCCGCTGGTCCCGTGGTTACCAGGCGCACCCGGCCTCGCCGAGTGGGATTCGGCCCAGGACAAATGGGAACTCTACCAGATCAGCAAGGATTTCTCCGAAGCCAACGATCTCGCCGGCAAGGAGCCGCAGCGTCTGGCGGAATTGCAGCAGGTGTTCGACGAACAGGCAAGAGCCAACCGGGTCTACCCGCTCGGCGCCGGCATCTGGCTTCGGCTGCATCCCGAGGATCGCATCAAGTCCCCGTATACGAGTTGGCGGTTCGACGCGACGACGACGCGCATGCCTGAGTTTTCGGCGCCGGGCATCGGCCGCGAAAACAATACCGTAACGATCGATGCCGAGATCGGAGAGAACACGTCCGGCGTGCTCTACGCGCTGGGCGGGGCCGGCGGCGGCGTCACGCTGTACATGGACAAGGGAGCTCTGGTCTACGAGTACAACATGATGATCATCGAGCGTTACATCGCACGCTCCGCCTCGAAGATCGCGCCTGGGAAACGGCACATCGAGGTCACGACCCAGCTTGCGAGCCCGAAGCCCCTTTCTCCTGCCGAGGTCGTGCTGAAAGTGGACGGACAGGAAGTTGCGCGCACTTCGGTCAAACGCACCGTGCCCGCCGCGTTCTCGGCGAGCGAAACGTTTGACGTGGGTGTGGACCTCGGTTCGACGGTTTCGCTGGATTATTTCGATCGGCGCCCATTCAAGTTTGACGGCAAGATCGAAAAGGTCGAGGTGAAGCTTCAGCAGGTCACTGCGCCGACGACGCGGAATGATTGAAGTTGCCCGCAGGCAAAGGGGATGCGGCAATCCATGGCGGCAACGTTCGGATCGCCGGTGTCATTCGAATGGCGCTGATGCGGATCACAAGCTGGACTACCTGTATTTCACGTCATGAACCGGAGGGACGCCGTCATGATAAGGAACGGGCTGTACGCGCTATCCGTCGAATTGCAGGACGGCATCGAAGGCGGTGGCAACGGTGTTCTGGTGCTGCGCGACGGTACGATCCGCGGCGGCGACTCGTTTTTCTACTTCACCGGCAGCTATGTCTGCTGCGGCAGCAAGTGGAAGGGTGAGGTCACGTCCCAGGAGCACACGCTGGGTTTGGCGACACGGCCCTTCGCACGAAAAGTAGGCACCATCGGCTTTACTGGGACCTACACGGATGACGGCGCCGAAAACGATAACACTGCGCTGCTCGGCAAGCGGAGCATTCCATTCAGAACTACGTTGCGTCTGCTGATAGCCGACCATTGCGAGAGCAGATCACCTGCGGAAAGGCCGGGATGATGCTTCGTCGCCCTCTGCTGCTGGCTCTGCGTGATCTTCAACAGCGCAATCGCCACGCCTGGCTCGGCCGACGGCGTGGTCCACTTGCGATCGTCTTCTTGCCGTCGACCGCCATTGTGCCGGAGCATGCCGAGGATCGCATCAGTCCCCGTATACGAGTTGGCGGTTCGACGCGACGACGACGCGCATGCCCGAGTTTTCAGCGCTGGAGCGGGATGATTGCCGGGTCGGCTCCGAACTCCCTGCTGTATTCGTCCATGATGGCAACAACAACGTGCTTGGCATCAACGCGCCATGCTGCGTGATATGATCAATCAGCGGCCTGCGATAGATTGAGATCGGTCGCAGTCAAAGTGGCTGCTTCCGGCAACAGATCGCGGAGATGGCGCGTGACGATCTCGGTGCCGGCCGCCAACTCCAGCACCCGCCGAGGCTCGCAGGCGGCGGCACGACGAGAGATGTCCGCGGCATAGTCGGTGAACAGCAGGGGGACCAGGTTTCGATCGTAGTGCTGCAGTATATTGCCGACAAATCCTGCCACGTCGTCGCTCATGACCAGCCTCCATCGCCTCCAGGTCAATCATAGGCCTCGCGGCCCTTGCGCATCCCTTCCCATTGCGCGGCATCGTGGCCGCAGATGACCTTGAGTCCCGACGCCTCCAGCTTCCTGATCTCGTCGAAGGAGCGCGCGCAAAGGTCGGCATTCCAGGTGTTGCGGGGAATGATGTCGCGATCGAGGTTCTCACGGACGCTGAGCGCGTCGGAGGCCAGCAGAAACCCGCCGCTTCGATCGAGTCCGATCAGGACGCCGACGATGCCCGGCGTGTGTCCAGGCAGCGGGATGATAACGATCTTGCCGTCGCCCATGACGTCGGTCTCTCCGGTGACGGCGGTCATCGGCATCGGATGATCCCAGTCCGCGCTGACATAACCATTCCTTGCGGCGTCGGACGATCTCGCCGCCTCGAGCTCGCGCGCATGGATCATGACCGTCGCCTTCTTGAAAAAGGCATTGCAGCCGCAGTGGTCGGTATGGAGATGCGAGCAGATCACGACATCGATGTCATCGGGGACAAGGCCCACCGCCTCGAGCCCGCTGACGGCGTTATCGTCGCGCGTCATGATCGGGGTCATGAACTTGGTGAGTGCTCCCCACCGCCGCTCGGGATTCTCGGCAATCGATGGATGGCATCCGGTATCGAACAGCACGTTGCCCTGGGGATGCCGAAGCAGCGCGCAGGCGACCGGCAGGTCGATCATCTCGCTCCGATCCGCATCCGGAAGATAGGTGCTTTTCCTCATCCTGATGCGGCCGCACGAAAGGAAATGCATCCTCATGACTATTAGTCTTCTCTTGGGGCTTGCGCAGCTTGCGTGACTGGAGAAGAGAATCCGTTGTCCGAGCCACGTCTATACCGGGGGCGCAGCGCGGGCAAAAGGACAGTCTGATTTACCCTAACCGCTGCGACGGAACAGCAGGGATTGGACTTGGCCAGTCATAGGTCGCATTCGTTGTCCAATAGACCGCCCACGATCAATCGTACCCTGGGTTGCGTGCTAGTCAGAGACGCAAACGATGCAGATTGACTCAGATCAAGCGTCTCGCTGGAAGGCATGCGTCGTTACAACATCGGATCTGTCGCGCGATGTCGTCGTCTGCCGATCATTCCGCAGTCGGTATGCAAGCCGCAGAACCACACTTGGCATCACATCGCAAACCCTTGAAGGAGAGATCGCCATGGCCACCAATCTCGTCGCCGTTGTAATGCAATTTTTGACCCCTGACATGATCGCAAAGATCGCTTCTGCCTTGGGGATTGATCGCAGCATAGCTCAAAAGGCGATTGGAGGCGCGGTTCCCGCACTCCTGTCGAGCCTGGCGGACCTGGCTTCCACGCCCAGTGGCGCACGCCAGCTCACCAATACGTTGGCGCAGCAAAAACCCGATTCGCTCGAGAGCCTCAAGAGCCTCATCGCGGGCTCGGGTCAGAAGACGCTCGCAGAAACCGGTTCGAGCATGCTCTCAGGCCTCTTCGGTGGCGGAGCAATGGACACCATGGCGCAAACGATCGGCAAGTTCGCAGGAATTGGCGAGGGCTCCGGCAAGTCGATAGTCGGTATGCTTGGCCCCGTTGTGCTCGGCGCGCTTGGTCAACAGCAGCGCAGCGCCGGCCTCGACGCGACCGGGCTGGCGTCTCTTCTTGGCTCGCAGCGAGAGCATATCGCCGCGGCGATTCCGTCCGGCCTGGCCGATCAGCTGAGCGCGGCCGGACTGATCGACAATACAGCCGGAAGGCTCCGTACCGGAGCCGCGGCAGTTTCGACCGCCGGAAGCCGAATTGCCGGCGCTTCGGAACGCACGATTGCCAGTGCTAGTCAGGCAGCTTCCGCAGCAACCAGCGCGGCATCGTCGCAGTGGCCTTATTGGTTAGTCGCTCTGGCGGTTCTGGGCGGTCTTGCCTGGTATGCCTTGCGTCCGGCTGGCGAGACGGTCGCTCAGTTGCCGCCTCCCGCCGCGACGCAGCCGGCAACCGGAACCGTGGGTATGGCGCCAGCGAATCTGACGGTTGAGGGGGTGAATCTGGTGAACCAGATCAACTCTTCAGTGGGCACCTTGAAGTCCGTGCTTCCAGGCATCACGGATGCAGCCTCAGCTCAAGCCGCCCTGCCCAAGATTCGCGAAGCAACAGCTCAACTGAATGCAGTCAGCAATCTCGCGGGAAAGCTCAGTCCCGAGGGAAGGAGCGCGCTTGCCAAGCTGATTGTGGCGGCAACGCCGACGATCAACCAGATGTGCGACAAGGTGGTGGCGACCCCAGGCGTGGGAAGCGTGGCGCAGCCAGCAATTGATGAGCTTCGTGGAAGACTTGACTCGCTTTCGCGAGGTTGAGCGCTTGACTCTGCAGCGCGGTCTGCTCGAAAGCCGACTGCGCTGCGAGGTTCCCCATTGTGCTGGAGCATGCCGACATAGCTATATTGTTCAACGAGTTAGCGTGATCGATTTGCCCGACGGTCTGATTTTCCGAATTCGTGTCAAGCCTGCAAACCAAAAATATTTCTGTTTATAAGAAGCGCAAATCAGTTGTATGGTTTGCGCCGTCCCGTTCCCTCAAGAGGGGCGCTTCGCGATCGTCACGAGTGTTGGGCGCGGGATGCGATGGACGCGGCGGCTTTGCAGACGAGGAAGGCCACGCGGACGGCAAAGGCGTGTGGTCCTGATCCCCCGACGCTGGGATCAACCCCCGGGTCAAGAGCCCGGGGGGACGGTGGCTATCAAAGCCCGGACACCGGGGAGAGCGCGTTATAAGCCGCTAAACCATTGCGCAGGGAATGCCGGTTGATCCGGCTAAACCTGTGGTGACTGCCGCCTGCTTTTTTTGTTGCAGGCGGGCCATGGGTGAGGCCATCACCCGGCATTCCCTGCGCCCTCTTGATTTTCCGAGGGTGATGCTTGGCAAGACTCGGGCAAATCGTGCCGCGAGAATGCTGACGCTTGTCATTGCGAGGAGCGAAAGCGACGAAGCAATCCAGACTATCTCCGCGGAAATATTCTGGATTGCTTCGCTTCGCTCGCAATGACGGTCGGGCTGTTTGACAGATGAATCAGAAAGCGAATGGCACACCTGCGCCGCCTGGCGTAGGATCGGATGCGGGCCACGAACCCGCACCAGAAAAAAGCAGCCGGAAGGAGGATCCCATGTACGCCGCCATCCGTCAGGCCAAGGCCAAGACCGGCAGCGCGGAAGAGCTCGCGCGCCGGATCAAGGAAGGCGCCATTCCGATCATCAGCGATGTCGAGGGTTTTCGGGCCTATTACGTGGTCTATGCCGGCGACGACACCGTGACCGCGATCAGCCTGTTCAACAATTTCGCGGGCGCGGAAGAGGCCAACAAGCGCGCGCTGGCCTGGATCGACCAGAATCTCGGACCGCTATTGGTCGGGCCGGCGACCGCAATCGCGGGTCCCGTGATCGTGCATACGCTGGCGTGAAGGCGCGACGCGCTGTCCGCGCTCTTCACCCTCCCCTGGAGGGGGAGGGTCGCCGCTCATGAAATGAGCGGCGGGGCGGGGTGACGGTCTCTCCACACCCAACGGTGCCCGAGCGGAGAGATCACCCCATCCCGTCGTACATTTCGCTTCGCTCATGCGCGCCGACCCTCCCCCTCCAGGGGAGGGTGGCAGAGGTGCTACGCCAGCAGCACCGCATCCGCGCCGTTCACGGCATCCGCGGAGTCGGTGACCGTCTTTTCCAGCGCGGGCGCCTGCACGGTGACGTTCTCGGCGAAGAAGCGCGCCAGCGTGACGTAACGCTCGCCGTCGCCGATCTTGCGCGCGGCCAAGGCTTCGCCGGCGAGCATGCAGCCGCCGAGTGTCGCACCGAACAGCCGCAAATAGGGCGTGGCTCCGGCGAGCGCGTCGTTCGGCTTCGAGGTGACGCGCTCGAGCAGCCAGTGGCTGGCGCGTTCCAGCGATCGGAGCGCCTCGCGCAGCTTCGCACCTGCCGTGCCGAAGGCGGGATCGTTCGAAGTCTCGACCTGCTTCACCGTCGCATCGAGTTCGGCGAGCAGCGCCCACACCGAGGCGCCGCCATTGGCCGCGAGCTTGCGGGTGACGAGATCGATCGCCTGGATGCCGTTGGTGCCCTCATAGATCGCGGTGATGCGCGCATCGCGGTAATGCTGCGCGGCACCGGTCTCCTCGATGAAGCCCATGCCGCCATGCACCTGCACGCCGAGATAGGCGACGTCGTTGCCGGTGTCGGTGGACCAGGCCTTGGCGATCGGCGTCAGCAGCGCGCCGCGCGCGGCCGCCTCACTCCGCACATGAGCGTCCCTGGCGCGCACGGCGACATCGAGCGCGACGGCGGTCGCATAGCAGATCGAGCGGGCGGCAGCCGTCATCGCGCGCATCTGCATCAGCATGCGCTTGACGTCGGGATGGACGAAGATCGCATCCGAGCCGTCGCCTTGCTTGCCGACGGCGCGGCCCTGTTTGCGCTCCTGGGCATAGGCCAGCGCCTGCTGGTAGGCACGGTCGGCAACGCCAACGCCTTCGAGGCCGACGCCGAGGCGAGCCTGGTTCATCATCGTGAACATGCAGCGCATGCCCTGGTTCTCTTCGCCGATCAGATAGCCGATGGCGCCGCCATGATCGCCCATGGTCATGGTGCAGGTGGGGGAGGCGTGCATGCCGAGCTTGTGCTCGACGCCGGACGGGAAAATGTCGTTGCGCTGCCCCAGCGAGCCGTCGGCATTGACCAGGAACTTCGGAATCAGGAAGAGCGAGATTCCCTTGGTGCCGGCGGGAGCGTCGGGCAGACGCGCGAGCACGAAATGCACGATATTGTCGGTCATGTCGTGGTCGCCATAGGTGATGAAGATCTTGGTGCCCTTGATGCGGTAGGTGCCATCCGCCTGTTTTTCGGCGCGGGTGCGCAGCGCGCCGACATCGGAGCCGGCCTGCGGCTCGGTGAGCTGCATGGTGCCGGTCCATTCGCCGGTGACGAGCTTTTCGAGGTAGATCTGCTTCAACTCGTCGGAGCCGTGCGCATCGAGCGCCTCGATGGCGGAGAGCGTGAGCAGCGGGCAGAGGCCGAAGGCGACGTTCGAGGCGCTCCAGATCTCGGTGCAGGCGGCGTTGATCGCGAGCGGCAGGCCCTGGCCGCCGAAGGCTTCGGGTCCCGACACCGCGTTCCAGCCGCCGTCGGTCCAGCGCTTGTAGGCATCGGGCCAGCCCGGCGCGGTCGTGACTTTGCCGGCATCGAGCTTGATGCCGTGCTCGTCGCCGACGCGATTGAGCGGGGCAAGCACGTCGCTCGCGAACTTGCCGGCTTCCTCCAGCACGGCCTCGGTGATGTCGGCGTCGAAATCGCCGTAATGGCCGGCTTCGATCGCGGCCTTGAGGCCGGCGCCGTGATTGAGCGCAAGCAGCATGTCGTTGATCGGCGCGCGGTAGGTCATGGCGTTAGCTCCCGGATGGTCGACGCATGATCCGGAAAAGTGGACACCGGTTTTCCGAAAAGATCATGCTCAAACTAGAATCTCGAGCGCGATGGCGATTTAACCTGATCCCATCGCGCTCTAGGGTTGTCTTCCCACGAAACCGCCATCGTCTCAACTGCCGGAACGGCCAATGACCATGACCGGGGAGCCAAAGGGGGCGGGGAGACGGCACGCCGCATGCTAAAATAAAGGGTCGCGGGGCGGGTTTTGGAGACGCGAATTTTACCCCGGCGTGGTTGAATTGGCCGCCTTCTCTCTATAGACCGGCACCGGCGGGGAATCTGCGGGTAACCTGTTCTTCCGCCGTTCCCTTGAAGGCCAGTTGGGGCGTAGCCAAGCGGTAAGGCAGCGGATTTTGATTCCGCCATTCGGAGGTTCGATCCCTCCCGCCCCAGCCACCGGTATTATCAAGCCTCCTCAATCCTCCTCCCATCTGCTTCCCTCGCATCGCGCGCCTTACGACAAGACTTTGTTAATTTGAGACTTTTCTCCTCAAGCCATGTCTTGCGTCCGCATCTCTCATCACCCGCCTCCGGCCGCCTTGAATTAAAAACGGAATCAAACTAGATAATCCCTCGAAGGGTGACTGGGTATTGCGCCCAATCGAACTTGGAAGTTCCGAAATTATGACCAAGTTTTTCAACGCCAAGAATCTTCACTCCCTGCCGGACGGGGGGCTGGACGAGAAAGGCAAGCGCAAGCAGAAGCTCTATACCGATGAACACCATCGGAGCTTCAAACTGCTCGTGACCGGCAACTCGCGTCTGTTCTATTCGCAATGGGAGAAGCCCAAGCACATGCTGAAGGAGAGCCAGAAGCGCCAGCCCAAGCTCACGCCACTCGGCAGCGTCGAGGATTTCTCTTACAGCGCCGCGCTCGCCGCGCATCTCAAACTGCAGGACGACATCAAGCAGGGCATCTATCCTGAGGCCACCAAAGGCGTGGGCCGCCGCAAGACCGGCCCGAACTTCGAAACCTATGGCACGAAAGTCGTCGCAGGGTGGGCTGACAAGCGCAAGAACGCCAAGGATGCCGCAGGCATGAAGCGGATCATTCCGATCTATTGCACGGCGATCAACAACCTGCCGATTGAGAAAATCGGCACGCCCGAGGTGCTCGACGTCATGCGTCCGATCTGGGACGCCAAGCCGGCGATGGCCGAGGAAGTGCGTGCGCTGGTTGCCCGCGTCCTGAAGGCGGCGGCGAGGGAAGAACTGCGTCCCATGGGCGATCCGGCAAGCGTTGAGGCTATCGTCGCGGTGCTCGGCAGGCCCGTCAAAAAGCGCGGGCGGATTCGCGGACCCATGAAAGCGCTCAAGGGAGAGAAGATGCCTGAGTTCATGGTCGAGCTGCGCGCCATCAAGAGCCAGTCGGCACGCGCGCTTGAAGCGCTGATCCTCTCCAACCTGCGCACCAATGCTGTGCGCTATCTGCACATCGACCATCTCGATCTGGAAGGCGGTGCCGACGATCCATTGCGGCCGGGACCGAAATGGACGGTGCCGAACGACCTGATGAAGGTCGATGACGACGGCCATCCGTTCATCCTGCCGATGGTGCCGCGTCTCGTCGCCGTGCTCAAGGAGCAGATTGCGTACCTGCAAGAAACCTTCCCCGGCCAGCCGGTCGGGCTGTTGTGGCCCGGCGATGCCAGTCAGCTCAAAAATCCGTTCGAGCAGCCGATCTCGGAAAACACCATGCGCGATCTGCTCGTGGATACGCTGAAGAAGAACGCGACGCCGCACGGCATGCGCGCCACCTTCCAGACGTGGGCGGAAAATGAGCTGCAGGACGACGGCGAAACCATGAAGTTCAATCCCGACGCCATCGGCTACTGCATGGCGCACAATCCGGGCGATAAGGTCAAGCGCGCCTACCGGCGCAATCGGCTCTGGAAGCCCCGCATGGGCATCATGAATGCATGGGAGCGCCACCTTGCGCGGCCGAGGCCGCAGCTCAAGGCGGTCGCCTGAATATGCGGCGTTGGAGACGCAACGGAAGGCTCGTAGCTGAAAATTAGTCTTCACCGCGCGCCACGAACGGCGCGCGGTTGTACGTCGGGCCATTGCTCGATATAGCGCGTGATCTCGCTCGCCATCACCACCACCGAGTGTCCGTGCTTCTTGGCCTTCAGCTCGCCGCGCGCGATTACGCGGTCCAGTTTTGCCAGCGACATCCGCAATTCGATGGCAGCCTCTCGGCGTGTCAGGAACAGCCGCTGCGTTGGCGCTGGCACCTCTCGTTGCGCCTTGTGCATTCCCGTCATGGCCCGTCTCCTCTTCATCGGTGCTCCAGCTATCATCAGTCGCGGGCTTCGATCTCCTGGATGTAGCGGATGACGTTCTCGCTGAACCCGTCGATGTGGGTGCATCGGCCACAACCAACGCCGTTCCTGTTGGAGGCGAAAATCTCTCTCACGGCTAATCTAGGAATGTTGCTCGGGCGACCCATCACGGTCGCAGAGGGCTGACCCGAGGTGAACAAGTTAATGCTGAGGTCGTTGAATCGGCGGCTAAGTCGTGCAGATAGGTGGGTTGCTCTGAATGTCGTTGAGCTCAACTCCGCCTGCGCGAGCCGCCGACTGACTACGAATCTGAGGGGCGGACGTTCGAATCGTTCCGGGCGCGCCAGCTAACTCATTCATATCCCATCGATTTCCGGAGCGGCCTAAAATGTCCCCAGACTAAGATTTGCTTTTAGTCTGGGATTTAGTCTGGGGCAATTTTTCGCCGCGCGCTCCGCCGCTCTCTGTTCCGAATTGGAAGCGCACCGCTCCCAATCTGCCCTTATCTGCTTGGAGAGCCCAAACCGAGGCGACGTCAGGCCGTCAGGGCCGAAGCCGCAAAGCCGGGGTGCTCAACAGCGCCAGCCTTTACGGCCTGACGCCGGTCCGGTTCACTGTCATCAGCAGCAAGCGACCACAGACCTCGTCAAACTGCATCTGACTCGCGCTTCGGACGCCACGCGACGGGATCGGCGATCCAGCGATTGCCTCCTGCTGGCTGTTTCTGACTGCTTCTGAGACCAGACAGGAAAAGCCGTTGCGGGCGCGCAATAGAGTTTTTCACGTCGCCGTACTATGGCGTAGAGCCGGCGGAAAATAGGATGGATCAAATTCCGAGGCCCCGGCCTCTGCCGAGGTCGATGCCGTGAGTGAAGGCCAATTCGTGGCCGAGTCGGCGACCTGATTCAAACGCGATGCCGAGCTCCCGCTTGCGATTGGCGAGGATGGACTCCAGTTGCGGATCGCGTTCGAGGCTTTTCGCCATATCGCCCATCGCCGAGCGCGTGGCCTTGTAGCCGGACATGTCGCCGGCCTGATATTGGCGCAGGCTGGACTGGTCGAGCTTCTGCCAGCGCTCCACGAAGCGGTCGGCGCGGCGGCCCGGATCGATGCGCAGTTCGGTTTCGAGCTGGAGGGCGCGGACGGCGCGGTTGACCCGGCCGCCAGCAGCCTCGCGGGCAAGTTCCGGATCCTTCTTGTAGGCGGCTTCGGCGTCGTGCGAGCCATAGGGCCGCACCTCCTCGAAGACCTGGCGGGCCTTTTGTAGTTCTTTCACCTGCTCGGGACTTGCCTCGCCGCCCATCTCCTGCGCCTCGAAGATCGCATCCACGGCGCGGGCATGGCGCACAAGCGCTCGGGTACGCACGCGACGCAATTCCTTTTCCGGGTCTTCCGCCACCTTCCTTTCCGGCGCTTCGGTTTCGCGCCGCTCGGCTCCCGTACCGCTCCTTTCCCTTTCCGGCGTTTCCCGCTCCGGCCTCCGTCCGCCATCCGGGCCGGGCACATCTGCAGGAGAGCGAAGGCCGTCGAACATGTCGCGCAGCTTCTCCGGCACGACCTTGCGCACGATCTCGGCCACGCGCTCGCGGAAGGTGATCCCACGCCGCTCGGCGTAGCTTTGTGCCGGATCGGCACGCTCGTAGTCCGAGGCCATGTCCTTGGCGCGATCGCGCGACAGGGTGCGGACAAGCCGGTCCTGATTGGCAAAATCGTCGCGGCCATAATGCAGGTCCACGCCGTCGCGGTGCCGCGACAGGGCGACATAGCTGCCATGGGCGTCCATGCCCGGCGTCGCCAGCACATGGGTGCGGTCTACCGTCATGCCCTGCGCCTTGTGGATGGTCGCCGCATAGCCATGGTCGATCCGGTTATAGTCCTTGAGGTCGAAGCGAACGGATCGGCCATCGTCGGTCTGCACGGTCATGGATTGCGCGCTGACCTGCTCGATGGTCCCGAGCGTGCCGTTCTTCACGCCAAGGCCGCGCTCGTTTTGCAGGAACATGACGCGATCCCCGCTGGCGAAGTTTCGCGCGCCGCGCTCGACCGTCACGCGCACCTCATCGCCCAGATCGCCGGCGGCCCGCATCCGCTCGCGCGCAGCCTCGTTGAGGGCGCGCACCTCGTCGTTGGTGTGGGTGAGGATGATCCGGCTCTGATCCGGCGATGCCTGCCGGTCGCGGTCCCAGCGCTCGATCAGATCGCCGCGCGCCTGCTCGCGGGTCTGGGCCTCATGCACCATGCCGTGGGAGCGATAGGCTTCCAGCGCATTGCCGGTTCTGCCATTGGCGAGATCACGCGTGGCGTCCCGCTGCCAGTCCTCGCGCTGGCGGCGCACCTCGCCGATTTCCGCGCCGCCGTGGCGCTCATGGATCGAACGGAACGCCGCGCCCGCCTCGATGGCTTGCAACTGCTGCGGATCGCCGACCAGCACGACCTTCGCGCCGGCTTCGGCAGCATGGGACAGCACGCGTTCCAACTGCCGTGTGCCGACCATGCCCGCCTCGTCGATCACCAGCACATCGCGGGTCGTGAGCAGGTCGCGGCCCTGTTGCCAGCCATGCTCCATGCTGGCGATGGTGCGCGAGGCAATGCCCGATCCGCTTTCGAGATTTTCCGCAGCGATGCCGGACAGCGCCACGCCCCGGACCTCGTAGCCCGCCGCTTCCCAGGCCTCCCGCGCCACGCCCAGCATCGCGCTCTTTCCCGTTCCGGCATGGCCGACCACGACGCCCAAGATCGCGCCCGTCCGTGATATGCGCCAGCGCATCGGCCTGCTCGCCGGAAAGGACAAGACCGCGCGCTTCCGCACGCGCCAGAGCCGCTTCGCGGTCCGCGTCACGCACCTCATGGCGCTCCCGTTCCGCCATCAGTTCGGCGGCGCGGTGCAGGCGCTGTTCGGCCTCGATCATCTCGCGGGTGGTGAAGCGATCCTCGCCGCGAGCGTCCTTGCCGAGTTCGACGAGATCGGGCGCGCTGCGCATCGCGCCCATGACCGCGTTGAACTGGTCGATCCCGTCGCTGTGCCGATGCGCGAACTTCGCCATGTCGCGGCTGCGTGAAGGTCGATTGTTGCTGGGTGATCGCGTCCAGCCCAAGGGAGGGATCGGCGATGATCCGCGCGCCATTGCCGCGCGCGATCTCGCGGTGCATCTCGGCGCGGTCGGCTTCGAGTCCCTTCGCCTTCGATGCCCCGAACTTCGATACGTTTAGCGGGCGCGCCGATCTGGCTTTGCGGCTCCAGCGCGATGCCCTGGGCTTCCAGACTGCGATGGTCGATGCGCGCGTCGATGTCGAGTTCGGCCAGGCGCTCATTGGCGATCTCCGCCCAGCGTTCGCGCCAGCGCTCGACCATCTCCGTGCGGTTCCAGTCCCGCACCTTGGGGCCAAAACCGTTCTCGTCCACCGCGCGCATGGTCAGCATGACATGGGCATGGGGTTTGGGCATGCCGTCCTCGGCCATGTCCCAATGCACATTGAGATCGGCGATCATGCCCCGGTCCACGAATTCAGCCTGCACGAAGTCGCGGGCCAGTTCGATGCCCTGCGCCTGAGTCATCTCGCGCGGGATGGCGAATTCGACCTCGCGGGCAAGCTGGGCGTCCTTGCGGACTTCGAACGCTTCGACATCGTTCCAAAGCCGTTCCCGGTCGCTCCATGCCTCCGGCGCATTCTCCGGCAGCATCACCTCGGAATGGACGACGCCGCGCTTGGCGGAAAAATCGTGGCTGCGATCAAGCCGCTCGTCGCGCAGCCGCGAGCCGGAGCGGTAGGCGGCTGACGCCACCGCGCTGGAGCCGGACTTGCGGCCAATGACCTTGACGTGAAGATGATAGATCGCCATCGCGATCAGATCAGTGGCACGGCAGAGCGCACGTCGGAACGACGTATAAGCGCGCCCTCCCTCGAAAAATTCTCGGGCGGGATTACACGGTCTCAGACCGTCCCGGCGACCTTACAGCGTGCGCTGGACTATCAATGCTCCATCAACACTGATGGAGAACGATGATGCGCAAGCCGCGGGATTTTGACGGGGAACTGAAAGCACTTGAGGACAAGGCGCGTGAACTCAAGAGCCGAAAGGTGCAGCAGCTTGGCGAACTGGTGATCGCCGTTGGAGCTGATACTCTTAGCGCCAATGAACTGGCGGGCGCGCTGATCGTGCTAGCCGAGACGAAGGACGCCGGAAAGAGGGAGGTATGGGCCAAGCGCGGGGCCGCGTTCTTTCAAGGCGGCGCCGGGTTCGATCCAGCCTTGAGGTCCGCCGTCCTCTGCGCCGGGGACGAGCAAGCCGTGCCAATGGACAGTCGTGGGCACGTCGAGCGCGTTCTCTACGATCATCTCGACACGATCTCCGCGACGGAAGCGAAGGGTAGGTCCGAGGATTGGCCCTGAATAGCCGAACGTCTTCGCGGGCTTCCCTTTAAAGAACTCATGGAAGCCGGCCGCCGCCTTGAGCTTGACGACGTTATTCTGCCGGCTTGCGTCGATCATTGGTGGAATGGGAAGGTGGCCACCGCCGCGTGTTCTCTCGCCTCGGCCGAACCGCGCATCCAGCGCGGTCGCCGATGCTATGACACACGCTCCCAATGTTAGCGCTCGACGTGTGATCATGTCGCCTTCCGATGGCGCCGGGTCAACTCTGCATCCCGCGGCGGCCTACCATACCAAATTCGGCGACGAGAGAGGCTTTGGCGGCGATCAACTTGAGCGTTCTTGCCGCCTCGCCACGATAAATACCGGCACCGACGCGAGTTGAATGACGATCGAGAACGCGATCAGCGCGATGAGCGAATTTTCGT
Source organism: uncultured Alphaproteobacteria bacterium (assembly GCA_963847045.1). Lineage (GTDB taxonomy): Bacteria > Pseudomonadota > Alphaproteobacteria > Rhizobiales > Xanthobacteraceae > Bradyrhizobium. The sequence goes on from CAWJYQ010000020.1 coordinate 200,772, forward strand.
ACAACAAGCCGGCCACGATGCTGCCGACCAGCCATCCGACGCCGTAGCCCGCATAGTACAGTCCGAACGCGAAGTTGCGCTTTCCCTCGGGCAGCACCTCGGCGACGATGGCCTTGAGCAAGGTATCCTGGGTCGCGTAGCCGACGCCCCAGAGGAGCATGCCGAACAGCACAAGCCAGAAGCCGCCGAGAAACACGAATGGCGAGAACGCGGCCGAGACACACACCGCGGCAATCACGATAGGAAGCCCGACGCGATCGTAGGCCTTTCCGAAGGCCAGGTTTGCCAGCACGCCAAAGGCCGTCGAGATCGCAAGCATTGCGGGAATCCACTGCTCGGGCGCGATCTTCGCCTTGGTCAGGTGGTATGAGATCAGCTCAAAGCTCATCAGCCCGGCGGCGAAGAGGGCCCCGGCCAGCATGTACAGCCAATAGGCCCTGCCGAAATCCTTGGCCGGCGCTGTATCTCCCTGCTCAAGGCGCGACGGCAGCGGGAAGTTCACCCGGGCGACCAGCAACGCGACGAGCGCCGCCACGGCCGAGATCGTCAAAAAGGCGTACCCGGTCCGGCGCGATAATCAGCGGACCGAGCGTCGCGCCAGTCTCGTCGAGCGCTGTGTTCAGCGCGTACACCCATCCCTTGCCGAGCTCGCCCGTCGTGTAGGACAGCATCGCTTCGACCGTGGGCTTGCGCAGCGCCCGCCCAATGCGCTCGGCGAGCACCAGAGCGGCCGCGACCTGCCAGCTTCCGGCGAGCGCCATGGCCGGCACCGCGAACAGGTTGATGACGTAGCCGACGAACGTGATCGACCAGTAGCGCCCCGTCCGATCCGCCGCGTAGCCAGCCGGTAGGCGCAGCTCGTAGCCGAGAAACTCGCCGAGCCCCGCCGTGATGCTCACGATGGCGGCGCTCGCACCGAGCGAGGCCATGAAGGGGCCATTGATACTGGCGCCGCCTTCGTAGGTGATATCTCCGAAGAGATTGACAATTCCGGTCGTCATGACGAACAGGAACGCTGGCGAGGTATGGCTGACGGCCGTTTTTGGATGTGCCATCGCATTATCTCCGCATCGTCGCGTCGACGGACCAAGTACCGGCCCCGACGATCAGCAGGTCTAGGCAGCCGAGCAGCATCGTCAGGTCGGCCCTGGTTACGGAGTTGCTCGTTATCGATACCCTATCATCGCAACCGGCTTTTCCTTCCAATTGAAGTCCGGCCGTACGTTGGCGCCGCGCTTGCCGCAAGCAGTGCAGACAAATCGCGGCTCGATGTCCGATAGCCTCACGTCATCCGGCCAGGCATCGCCGCTGATCGCAAGCGAGTGGCTACACTTGCAGTCACAGCAATAGACGAGGATCCCGCGAACACAACTGTTGCGCATCAGGGCAAAGGTGCTCTTTACCGGGCGATCGGACATCGCCAATGATCCCGCAGGCCGACATAGCGCGCAAATTATCAATCCCTTGGGGCCGGAAACGGTGCCGAGTTACAGCGCGTCGTAGATGTGTCAATGCATCATCAACATCATCCACGCAACCAGCACGCACCATGCAATCGATACAGCAAACATCCAAACATCGCGTTTCATGAGGATGCCCTCCCCATCTACAATGACGAAAGCTTACACCTTCATGCTGACGGGGGCATTACACGGAGTGCAAAGGCCTGCCGTGACGGCTTGACGAGCAGCTAGAGCGAGCAGCGGCTGTGGAAAGCGCCCTTAGGGCGCGGACGCGATGACCAGGATCGCGCCGACTAGAACGGCACACCAGATGATCGAGATCACAAAGAGCCAATTATCGCGCGTCATGGCGCGAACTTTGGGTGCTGCCGTCGACCTCGCTTGATCCAGGTCAAGCGAATTGGGGTTATGCCCTATGGAAAGGGCCAGCACCGCCTCACTCCATGATCCACCAAACAACGGAGCCAATGACGGCGGTAGAAACGGCTGAAATCCCAATACGACAGTTCCAGCAATCCCAGTCGACCCCGTATTGCGCCGATCCATCAAGAGCACATCAGGACTTCCGGCATGACAGATGTCGCGGTGCGCTGCCGTAGTTTTACGGGGTCGGAAACAAGCCAATTCTACCCACGAAAGCCGCCCGGGGGGCTTGGGTGGATCACCTACAGCGCGTCGTAGGTGTGGAAAGAGGGCCGTGATGTCCTTTTTCACGTGTCGCTTCCGAACCAGTCGTACAACCGTGTGGCAGCGGAGACATGTCATCGACGCGATCTCATATCGCCCATTGACGGGCCCACGTTGATGGGCCGTCTCGGCAGGTCGCAAGAACAGCAAGGGTGGAGCGGGCGTCCCATGGCCAAATCAATCCTGGCAGCTTGTGACGAGCAGCCCTGCGAGTCACTACGCCATAATTGCCGTTTACCTCTCAGGATCCTAGAGAAACGACCACGACCCTATTTCGTGGTCCTCCACAAGGAAGTGGACGCTATGGGCCAAGGAATGCCCGCCATGCTTCCGGAAATCTTCGAGTGCCAGTCGGGCGCGCTGCGACCAGTCTGTGCCATTTGAAAATTGAACCTCCAACGACAGATCGGGAAGAAGCCGACCCTCGAGCGTGCGCACTTCCATGCGGACGGACATAGTCTAGGCTACTGCTGTTGGTCTGGAGTCGACTTCCGGGTTTGCGCACAGTAGCCGTCTGCGGATGGCCTCCTCGACAAGTCCGAGGGCCTGTTTAGTTTCCCGAG